>JAFWYD010000044.1 GCA_017517805.1 Akkermansia sp. | reverse complement strand
TATCATCGGAAACATCCTCGAATTCGGTATCTCCATCATCTCCTTCTTCGTGTCCTCCATTGTGGCACTGGTGGTGATTTCCATTGCCTGGCTGTTCTACAGACCTCTGCTGGGCATTGTGCTGCTGGCTGCAGCCGGTGGCCTGGTGTGGCTCCTCATCAAGAGGAAGAAGAAGTTCGCCCCTGCGGCTCCTGCCGAGGCTCCGGCTGAGTAATCTCATCTGCGGAATTATATTCACAAGCGGGGGGGCTCCGGCCCCCCGCATTTCCCTTGAAGAAAACTGCCCGTTGCCATGTATCACCATTCATTTCTGCCATTTATCTGCGCTCCTGTTGTGGCGGTAAGCTGCATAGTCTGCCCCGCTGCCCAGGCAGCCGATGGATTGGAAGCCGGGCTCCATGAGCTTGAAGGCGTCCTCTCCGCCCGCTACGGTACGGCTTCTCAGTGGCCCGTACTTTCTTCCTATATCAAAAACATGCGGAGCAGCGGCAACGCCAACTGGACTGACCGCAGCGGAAACAATCTGCTTGCCTTCTGCCTGATATCGTTGCCGGACTGCGATGCCGCGCTCGTGCATAAAATCCTGCTGGCCGGGCTTGACCCCAATCAGGCAGAGCCCACCACCGGCATGACCCCGCTTCACCGCGCTGCCCTGGCCGGTGACTACCGCATGGCTCTGCGCCTGCTTGCTTTTGGCGCGAAGGCTGATGCCAAAGACAAGAAGGGGCGCCGCCCGATAGAGCTGACGCGCCATCCCCAGTTGCGGGCGTTGCTGCGCCGTGGTTACCCGGTGGAACTGCAGAGCGATGAGGCCCTGGAAGCCTGGGAAAAAGCCTGCCGGGGCGATTCCGCTGCCATGTGGAAACTCTCCCGTTATTATAATGACGACACAGGCATTCACTCTGCCTACATCAGCAAGTGGGCGAAACCGGAGCAGGGGGCCGATGCAGATGAGCTGGAGAAACTCGCCTGGGTGGAGCAGGCTGCGGCCAAAGGAGAACCCGCCGCTCAGTATGACCTGGGACTGCGCCTGATATTCGGCCGAAACGTGCCGCAAAACGCGGCAAAGGGGTATGCGCTCATTCAGGCCGCTGCGAATCAGGGGCATGAGTCTGCCGTTGAGTTCCTGAAAGAGAATCCCAGCCCTGAATTGTAACCATGCTTGTCTACGTGAACGATACTTCTGTGCGTATCTTTGCTGGTGCCACCGCGCTGGATGCCCTGCGCCGCTACTGCGCGGACAAGAAAATTTCCGTGCCCCGGGTCGAGCTTTGCGATGCCTGGGGTAATGTCATTGCTCCTGATAGCCCCATGGCGGATGGCCGCCATATTTATACTTCCCCTTCCTGCTGAATACAACAATGAAAAAGTCACATTTCCTCACACTTCTGGCACTGCTCGGTACCGCCTTTGCCGAACAGGTGACCATTCTGGGTATCAATGATATGCATGCCAATATCGATGGCATGCCGCAGCTGGCCACCTGCGTGAAGCAGGAGCGCCTGGCCGACCCCGGCCTGCTGCTGCTGGCTGCCGGCGATAACCGCACCGGCAACCCATACGTCGATAACGGTAACCGCCCGGGCATTCCGATGGTCACGCTCATGAACCACATCGGTTTTGACCTCTCCACCTTCGGTAATCACGAGTTCGACTCCGGTCCCGCCGCTCTCCGCGACTATGTGAATGCCGCTGAGTTCGAGTTCGTCTGCGCCAACATCTTCACGACCGATACACAGGGAATCAACGTGAAACCCTACAAGATTTTCGAGCGCAACGGCGTGCGCATCGGCGTGCTGGGCCTGGTCCAGACAGGCGATAAAGGCCTGCCGGATGCCCACCCGGACAAGTGCCAGGGCCTGCAGTTTGCCTCTCCCTTTGACACTGCCGCCTGCTACAAGCACCTGCGCGCCCATTGCGATGTGCTCATCATCCTCACCCACCTGGGCTTTGAGGACGATATCAAGCTGGCCCGCATGTTCCCCGAGGCCGATGCCATCGTGGGCGGCCACAGCCATACCCGCGTGGAAAAGGGCCACATCGAGAACGGCGTGCTCATCACCCAGTCCGAAAACAAGCTCAAGTACCTGACCCGCCTCACCTTCGATGTGGAGGCCGGCAAGGTGGTCAGCAAGAAATCGGAGTTGCTCCCTCTCACTGGCCTGGAGCCCGATGAAGCCACGGCTGAGCTTGTGGAGAAGACCAAGAGCCTGCCTTTCTTCAAGCGCCAGCTCACCACGGTCAAGCGCAATATCACCCGCCGCGAAGGCCTGGGCTGCATGATGGCCGATGCGCTCTGCGTCCGTGCCGTTACGGATATTGCCATCGTGAACTACGGCGGCGTGCGTCTGGATGACTTCCCTGCCGGGCCGCTCACCGTGGCGGATGTGTATCGCATGGATCCCTTCGGCAATGCCATCATCCGCACCACCATGACCGGCAAGGAACTCATTGCTCTGCTCGAGAGCATTCCCGGCAGCGACCACCACGGGGCGCCCTGCGTGTCTGGCATGACCTACAAGGCTATCAAGCCCGCAGCGGAGCTCAAACCCATGCGCATTACCGAGGCTAAACTGGCGGATGGCTCGCCCATCGACCCCGAAGCCCGCTACACCGTGGCGTATAATTCCTACATTGCCTCCACCACATCTGCTCCGCCCGCCAATCCGGGCATTGCCATCGATAGCGACGGTGCAGAATGCCTTATCCGTTTCCTCGAAAAGAAAGAGGAGGTGGACTACGAGGGTGTTTCCCGCATTGAGGTTCAAATCGAAAAATAATCTGCAAGTATGAAACAGCTTCGTTCTCTTCTTCCGTTGTTCTGCCTGGTCTCTGCCCCCGCCTCGTGGGCACTAGGGCCGGCGGATATTTCCGGACTGACTATCCGCGTGGAGATGAGTGGGGCGCAGATTGCCCGCAGCCCCATGTACGGCATCCCGGCGGCACCCTGGTATACGCTGGGGGAAGTTTCTGATTTTGTGCTTTCCTTCCCGGATTCTGCTGAATTCGAGGCCGATGTGCAATACAGCGCAGAGCTCAGCAATGAGGTGTCGGTCAGCTATCATCCTGATACGAAGGAGAACCAGGCCTATGTGAAGGTGGAGTGCGCGGAGCTCAGTGTGCTGCTCACCCTGACTTACACGAGCAACACGGAGGGAACAGCCACGATTGCCTGGCACGAGGCCGGCAACACCCGCCACCTCCGCCATATCACCTTCACTGTGGCAGATGATGCTGAGGCCGAAGGCTCCGTAGAGTTTCCGGAGGAAATCATCTCTACCTCCCCGGAGTATCAGCTGGATGATGGCCTGAGCTCCATTTTGCGGGAGATTGAAGGCACCCGCTACCGCAGTGCTTCGGAGCGCCTGTACCAGAAGCGCCTCTCCACCTTGCTGCCGTTGGTGATGATGCTGGGAAATCCCTCCTACACGAACCCGGATTACAAGGGGAACACCGCTTTGCACTATGCCTGCTCACTGGGCCATGTTGCGCTGGTGCGCTGGCTGGTTGACCACGGTGCCAATCTGGAAATCCGCACAGAGAAGGGGGCCAGTATCGATGCCTGCGTGGGCGGCGGCAAGAATGGTGAGGCCATCAAGGCTATTCTGCAGCAGGCTCGCCGCGAGCGCGATTATCCCCTCCGTGGGCCGCAGGCCAGTGAGGCGGAAGCCGCCCGGGCCGTGGACTGGCTGGAAAAGGCATTCCGCTGTGAGGATGTGAATTCTGCGCTCTACGAGATTCCGTCCCCCGATGCCAAGGCCCAGGAGTACGCCGAGCTGCTTTTCCTGTATGTGCGCCAGAACAGGGAGATTCCCCCGCAGGCGGACGTGACGGAACCGCTGGGCAATCTGCTCACTTGGCTGCGCGATGCCAATGTGCACCGCGGTATGTTCACCGAGGCACTGCAGAAGCAGCTCTACCAGCTCCGGGTCATGGCACTGCAGGAGTATCAGGTGGCAGGCAAGTCGCTTGCTCTGCTGCCTCACATGATTCTCACCCGAGAGAAAGAGGGCATGCCATTCGATGGCGCCACTGCTGTTTACCGCGCGGCTTGTGAGGGCAACGTGGAGCTGCTTCGCTGGCTTATCGGCTATGGTGCCGAACGCAGCCTGCGGGATGCGGAGGGTAATGAGGTCCCCCTTCCGGAAGATACACCGAATGCAGAGGAAATCGAGGAAGCCCTGCAAATGCACGATTAGACTCATGCTCAAAACGCTCTCTATACTCGCCCTGCCGGTACTTTCCGGTGCTGTATTTGCCGCCCCGGCAGTGCCGTCGGATTTGAACGGTCGCAAGATTCAGTTCAGTTACCCGACTTCGTGGAAGTTCACCCCGCTGCTCATTCATTTCGGCGAGGCAGAGCCTGGCAAGCCTGATACATACACGGTGCAGGGGGAAGACCGCATCTGCGACGTAAGCTACTCGCCCGGTGTTGCACCGGGTAAAGCCCGGCTGAGCGTGAGCGGGAAGGGCGATAATGCCACCATCTGCATGTGTTTTATCACGGAAGTGAGTGGCATTGCCCACATGAAGTGGAATGGGGTGGATTACTATGACCTTGCTTTCCGATTTTCGGACGATGAAGACCGCAGGGATTATCTCTGTCGCATGGGCGACCCGGTGGGCGATGTGATGCCCCCCACGCTGGCTGGCAAGGTACTGGAGCTTGATTTCAGAGGGGCTTTCGGCGGCAGATTCAATCCTGCGACGCAGGAGGTTGACTACCGTGAGTGGAACTCTGCTCCGTGGGTGGTGCGGTTCCTCCCGACGGGGCAGGGAGGCGTGGCTGAGCTGCCCGGCGAGAAGGCTATTGTGACGGCCGACTACGAACCCATGGGCTGCGGTGCCATGGTGTCGCTGAAAGGTCAGGGCCTCAGCGGCCAGATAACTCTTGATTTTGCTGCTGCCGACTCCGGGCTGGCCCGAGTCGAGTGGGAAAAAGATGATGCGGTCCGAGTGGTCTGTTCGGCTCGTTTCTTTATCCGCCATGAAGACGAGCACCTTCAGCAATTGATTGCTTCTCTGGAAAAAGCGGAATACAAGACCGCTGTGGAGCGGCTATACCAGAAGCGCCTGCTGACCCTGCTGCCGCAGATAGTGCAGGGGGCTCCTGTTGATACCGTGCTGGTCAACGCCAATGGCACGACCGCGCTGCACAATGCATGTGGCCTCAGCCATGTGGAGATTGTGCAGTGGCTCGTGGAGCACGGCGCTGACCTCAATGCCAGAACCGCCAAAGGCGCCGGCGTGGAGGACTGCATCGGCGGCCCGAATGCCAGGTCCATACGCTCTATTCTTCGCAAAGCTCGAAACTCCAGGTAAACCATGATGAAAACGATACTCGCAATCACAGCTTTTCTGGCATGTACAGCCACCCTCGTGAGTGCAGCGGTGCAGCCGCCTGCCACTGCCGCAGGCAAGACAGTGGTGGTTCTGATGAACAATGTGGAAATGGCAACTTCTGAGCTATACGGTGAACCAGATGACAAGTATTGGTACGAGTTCCGGTTCGATGTGCCGCTGCTGTTGCGCTTCTCTGCCACCGGAGGCAACAGCTACATTGCGCCGCACCCCGACAGCTCTGCAGAAACACCCTATCCCGATATCACGGTGAGCTATAGTGCTTCTGCCGAGGAAGTGGCCTATATCAAGCTCGAGAATAAGAATTTCCAGGCTTTGGTGGTGCTCTCCTTCAACTCTCCGACCGGCGGCCCAGCCTACATCTACTGGCATGAGGACGGCGAAACCCGCC
>JAFWYD010000043.1 GCA_017517805.1 Akkermansia sp. | reverse complement strand
GATATGGGCACCAAGACCTGCGCTTGCAAGCTGCCCAAGATCTTCAACGTGAACTGGTTCCGCAAGGATGCCGAGGGTAACTTCGTGTGGCCCGGCTTCGGTGATAACATGCGCGTGCTCGACTGGGTGCTTCGCCGCTGCCGCGGTGAGGTGGACGGTGTGGAGACCGTGCTTGGTATCTCGCCCGCTTTCGAGGAACTTGACACCGATGGTCTCAAGGGCTACGACAAGGCTGCATTCGAGACGAACATGACCATCTCCGCTTCCGAGTGGAAGGCCGAGCTCGAATCTCAGACTGAGCTGTTCAACACGGTTGGCGATAAGCTGCCCGCCGAGCTTGAGGCCCAGCGCCAGGCTATGCTCGCTAAGTTCAACTAAAGCGAGCCTCTGCTGAAAAAGCATATCAAAAACAACTGCCGTCTTTTCGCAAGGAAGGGCGGCAGTATGTTTTTTTCTACCGACCAGCTGGAGAATTCCATGGCTCTTTGTTTGAATGTACAGCATGCTTCAGAGGGTGAGCTTGTATCGCGTCACGTGTGGAAAATTGTGCTGGAAATGTAGCTTTGTTTGTGGTATGGTAGCCGCGCTATGTTATCAGATCGCACCAAGGCAGGTATTCAGCGTGCGCCGCATCGTAGTCTGATGCGCGCTACGGGCATGACGGATGAGGACATCAAAAAGCCGTTCATTGCCATTTGCAACTCTTTCAACGAGGTGATTCCCGGTCACGTGCACCTCAACAAGGTGGCCGAGCTTATCAAGGATGAGGTGCGCAAGGCTGGCGGTACCCCGATTGAATTCAACCTCATCGGTGTGTGCGATGGTATTGCCATGGCTCACCAGGGTATGAAGTTCTCCCTGGCCAGCCGTGAGCTGATTGCCGATAGCGTGGAGACGATGCTCTCTGCCCATGCCTTTGATGCCTGTATCTGCATCCCCAACTGTGATAAGATTGTGCCGGGCATGGTGATGGGTGCGCTGCGTTGCAATATCCCCACGATTTTCTGCAGCGGCGGTCCCATGGCTGTGGGCAAGGGCCGCAATGGTGAAGACCTGGACCTCAACAGCGTGTTTGAGGCCGTGGCGGCTTGCACCGCAGGTAAGATTACAGAAGACGAACTGCACTACGTGGAGTGCCACGCCTGCCCGAGCGCGGGTTCCTGCAGCGGTATGTTCACCGCCAATTCCATGAACTGCCTCTGCGAGGTGCTGGGGCTGGCCCTGCCGGGCAATGGAACGCTGCTGGCACTTTCCGAAGAGCGCAAGGAGTTCTGGCGAGCATCGGCCCGCCGCGCCGTAGAGATGGCGAAGCAGGGCGGCCCGCTTCCCCGCGACCTCATCACCGAGGCTGCTATCGATAATGTGTTCACTTGCGATATGGCCATGGGGGGTTCCTCCAACACCGTGCTGCACACTCTCGCCTTTGCGGCCGAGGCTGGTTTTGAATACGACCTGCATCGCATTGATGAAATTTCCAAGCGCACCCCGAATATCTGCAAGGTGGCTCCCAGCTCCCGTTACCACATGCACGATGTAATGCGCGCCGGTGGCATCATGACCATCCTGGCAGAAATTAACAAGATTCCCGGTGCGTTGAACACCAATGTGCCTACCGTGAGCGGCAAGACGCTCGGCGAGCAGATGGAGGGGCTTTCCACTCAGGACCCGGCTGTGATCCGCACGCTGGACAATGCCTATTCGAAGGATGGCGGTCTGGCCGTGCTCTTTGGCAATCTGGCAGAGCAGGGGGCTATCGTGAAGAAGGCTGGTGTGCTGCCTGAGATGATGGTTCACCGTGGTCCGGCTGTGATTTTCGAGAGCCAGGAGGAAGCCTGCGCGGGTATTCTGGCTGATAAGGTGAAACCCGGCGATGTGGTGGTCATCCGCAATGAAGGCCCCAAGGGTGGCCCCGGCATGCAGGAGATGCTTGCCCCCACCAGCTATATCATGGGCAAGGGACTGGGCAACTGCGTGGCGCTTATTACTGATGGCCGTTTTTCCGGTGCTACGCATGGAGCCTGCATTGGCCACGTTTCCCCGGAAGCTGCCGAAGGTGGTCTCATCGGTCTGCTGAAGGATGGCGACATCATCAGCATCGACATCCCCTCCCGCAGCATGAATGTGGAGCTGAGCGATGAAGAAATCGCAGCCCGCCGCGCCGTGTGGCAGCCCACCATGCAGGAAATTCCCAGCAAATGGCTGAAGCGTTACCGCAAGCTGGCCACCAATGCCAGCAAGGGGGCCGTTCTGGCCTGATACCCGAATTGATACCACCCGACATAAACCATGAGTGATACCAAACAAAACTTCATCGTCAAATACTTCTCCGAATTCGGAGTGCTGCGCGAGTGCGGCAAGAATTTCTGGCTGACTAACTTCATCCAGTTCTTTGATGGCCTGTCGTATTTCACGCTCATCATCGTATTCTCCCTGTTCCTGAACAAGTACTGCGGATTCCGCGATGCTGATGCTCCCTACTGGGTGGGCATGTACACGCTCTTCATCTCGCTGTTCGTGTTCGCCGTGGGTACCATCTGCGATATCATCGGCCTGCGCCGCACCTACCTAATCGGCTTTACGCTGCTGATTGGCGGGCGTCTCATCCTGGGGATGGGCACAGACTTTGGCACCGAGGTACTGCAGCTCAGCCAGGATACCTCCCGCTACTTTGTGATGGCCGGTATTGGTATCATGTCCTTCGGCACGGCTTTCATGAGCCCCTGCATCACGACCTCCATCCGCCGCTTCACCACGCTGCGCGCCCGCCCGACCGGGTTCAACTTCTACTACCTGTTCATGAATGTGGGCGCACTGCTGGCTGGTTTCGCCATTGTGGACCCTCTGCTCAAGTGGCAGGGAGATATTGATGGTCTGCTGTGGGTGATTAACTTCGGTACGGCATGCAACTGCATCGCCTTTGTGTTCACCCGCTTCATCGATGAAGATTTCTTTGCTGTGCCGGAGGAGCGCATCGTGAAGACTGAGAAATCCGCTCAGCGTCCCCTGCAGCTCATCGGCCAGGTGGCCCGCGAACGCGCCTTCCAGAAGCTCATTGTGTTCCTGGTACTCACCTTGGGTGTGCGTCTGGTGTTCACGCTGCAATTCCTGGTGATGCCGCAGTACTACCTGCGCACCATCGGCGATGACTTCAAGCTGGGCTTCATGAACTCCCTGAATCCCTTTGTGATTATCACGGGCCTCATCCTCATTATCCCGATTCTCAACAAGTTCTCCACGGTGAAGCTCATGATTACCGGTATGAGCATCTCGGCCTGCTCGCTCATCCTCATGGCTGTGCCGCCGCAGACCTACTTCATCATCCCCGGTATCGAGACCATCGGTCAGGCCTACTTCGTGGCCATCTTCCTGCAGATTCTCATCTTCGCCTTCGGTGAGCTGCTGTTCAGCCCGCGATTCTCTGAGTACGTGGCGCGCGTGGCACCCAAGGACAAGGTGGCTTCCTACATGTCGCTTTCCGCGCTGCCCATGTTCATTGCCAAGCCGATTAACGGCGTGGTGGGCGGTCTGCTGGTTTCCTACCTCTGCTTCGATGGCATTGCCGCCAAGATGGACACCGGCCACATCGGCTTCTGGGATTCCCCCGAGTTCATGTGGACCATCTACCTCATCATGGCCCTCATTTCCCCGCTGGCCATCATCCTGACCAAGGACAGCTTCGTTTCCGATAATCCTGAAGAGACCACAGCCCACGAAACGGACGTGGAGAAGGACGAGGAAGAAAACACCGTAACCGCTAACGCCTGATTTCTACACACCATGTCTGATACTCAACACAAGACCGAATGGCTCCCCATCATCAAGGATATGTGCATCCTGGTGTGCATCATGGGTGCCCTGGGCTACGCCTGCAACCTGGCTATGAAGCCCTTTGAATCCGTGCAGGTCACGGACTCGCTCGTCTCCCTCATCCGCAAGGGTGGTGTGCAGGATGGCAAGGATGACATCTTCCTGAAGGAATTTGCCGAAGGCTGCAAGAAGCATAAGGATTTCGTGAACACACCGGACAGCACCGGCCGTACCCCGCTCATGTGGGCTGTGTACACGAACTTCAACAATCCGCAGCTTTCCCTGGCCAAGGATGCTGACCGAGCCTACTATGTGCAGGAGCTGCTTAATGCACCTGGTGTGAACATCCACGCCAAGGACCAGGATGGTTTCACCGCCCTCCATTGGGCTGCCTGGAGCGGCATGCCCCACTCCGCCGCTATGCTGCTCAAGGCGGGGCTGGATATCAACGAAAAGGAGGCCAACGGCTATACTCCGCTTATGCTGGCAGCCATGCGTGGAGATGATACGGTGGTGAAGATGCTCCTGCAGCTTGGGGCCGATGCCTCAGCCACTAACAATGAGGGCAAGACCGCTGCCCAGCTGGCCGATGAGAAGGGGCAGGCTTACGACAAGCGCCAGTCACAGGCGTACACGCTCATCTATTCTGATAAGCGCTCCGCCTCCTACCACACCACGCAGCAGATGCTGAAGGGCGCCGCCCCGGCTCCTGCCACCATCGACCAGGTGCTGGCTGAGACAGAGGCCCTCGTGAACGCCGCCAAGGCTGATGCCGCTCCTCCTGCTGACGAGGAGTAAAGCCTGCGCCAGAAAGATCTGATAATCGCAGAGGGGAGTTCGCTGGAACTCCCCTCCGTTCGTATGTACCATTCGCTTGTAGGGTCAGAATGAAAGTAAGTGTCTGATATAACATAGGCGCCTACCACCTGATGCCACCGGGGCGCAGCATCATTGTAGCCGACCGTGGATATGATGATACACAGCTTTGGAGAGATTGGGACAGCAGGGGTATCAGCTTTGTTGTGCGACTGCGTAAGGATATCAAGTTTATCCGCAAAGAGGCTTTTCCGCAGCCTGACGACCGGGAACAGGATATTCTGGTAGATGAAGCCGTAGAATTAGTAGGTGATGAGATGTCAAAAAACTATCCTCACCCTTTGCCCGTGTTGTGGTTTACCGCCCGTATGATTCTTCCCGCCGCAAAGCGGGGTAGACTGCAGACGATACAGAAGCGCCAGAACATACAATTGAGCTTATCACGAATAATGCTTACTGGGAGGCTGGTACTATTAGTGCGCTCTACAAGTCCCGCTGGCAGATTGAAAGCTTTTTTAAGACTATAAAACAGCATTTGCGCATCAAGACTTTTATCGGAACAAACAAGAATGCCGTGATGTGTCAAATCTGGACGGCCATGATAGCCATATTGCTGCTCCAATACCTCAAAAACAAGGCAAAGTACAACTGGCATATGTCCAATCTTGTCACATTCATCAGAATCCATCTGATGAGCTACATTGATTTGTGGACCTGGATGAATCAGCAGGTAGATAAAGCGCATTCTCCACCGAAATTTGCTCAAATCTGAGTACAGGGGGGCTTCGAAAAAGCCTCTATTCGGAAAGCCTAGGATTTATCGGCACTTGCGTCTCTCGGAAAAATATTTGGGACACATGTGAATCAAGAGTATTTTTTTGACAAGCTGGTTTTTTCTGATAGGATAAGCGGCATGAAAGAAGTGAGGAATAATGTGCTGCTTTGTCTGGGGTCTCTTGCAGTGATGTCGGTGTTCCTTTATCTGGGCTTCTCCGGCGGCTGGGATTTCAAGCTGGGGCTGTGGGGGGTGATTTCGTTCGGTGCAGCGGCATTTTTTGCCTGGGAGGCGTATGATAAGGCCACGGTGATTCTGCGCAGCAAAAAAGAGCGTGAGCAATGGAATGTGGCGGCGCAGGTAGAGCTGGAGCTGCCTTTTGCGGAGCTGGAGACGCGTTTTCAGAAGCTGGCCGGGAGTGGTGAGTCGGTGGTGGAGCCTGATTACCTTTCGTGGAATACCGGGGCGTTTGCCGATATCCGTATCAGCAAAGTGGATGAGTCAGACTGGCTGGCCCTGTTCTGGCTGCGTTCAGACTGGCACTATACCGATGCGCAGCTGACGCGCATCTGCAAGAAAGAAAAGCTGGAGCTTCCGCCCTCGTTCCGGAAAATGAGGGCGCATGGGCTTGCTGTTTATCAGAAAGGGACGCTGTCCCTGTATCCCGCCCCGCACCTGGGCGCATTTGAAGATGCGTTCATGGATAACATCTTTTTGCGCTCCCGCGATGAGTTTGATGCCTGGCTGAAGGATTACCTGGACGAGGGCTAAATGCGATGAAGGAATGGCGCAATAACCTGGTTTGTGTACTGGCCGGTGTACTGGCCGTGCTGGCTGGCTTGTGGGGCGTGGCTGGTGATTATTCCCGGAGGCTGGTGCTTCTGGGGGCTGTGGTGGTTCTGTTGAATTTACCGTTTGCTATCCGTGCATGGGTGCGACTTCGTTCCACCCGCAGGGAATTGGCAAAGCTGGGTACGCCGGCGCGCCTGGAGCTGCAGATGCCTTACCATGAGCTTGCGGCGCGATTCTTGACCATGGCGGCTGCTCATGAGGGGGTGTTCGTGGCACCGGGGTATCTGACCTGGGCGTCTCCGGAGCATGGAGAACTCCGCATTACCAAGGAGGAGGAATCCGACTGGAAAGCCCTTTACTGGGTAGACGGCCATGCAACGCATGGCCTTGCTTTGTATCACCAGGGGACGCTGGCTGTTTATCCTGCGTCTGCACAGGCCTTGTTTGAGGCTGCCTTTCTGAAAAGTATTCTGCTGCCCGGGCGGGAGGATTTTACGGCATGGCTTTCTGCCCGCGATTCTGCCAGTAGAAAATGATGGCTGCGAGGATGCCGCCCAGGGTATCCTGCACCATGTCTTTGTTGGCGTCCCATTCATCGCCCTGCGAGCCGAGGAAGGCCTGGTCGGCATCGCCGCCGTCAATTTCGGCGTAAATCCACTCCACCAGTTCCCAGAAGCCGGCGATGGCCAGAATGAAAACCACGCTGAACACCGCGGCGGTTCTGACTCCATTTACCAGGCGGATGCGCCAGAGCAGCTCAGCTATGGCGATGCCGCCAAGGCTAAGGTTGAGGCCGAAGCCAAGGCTAAGGAGGAAGGTGAGTAAAACTGCCGTTCCTGTAAATTATACAACAAAAGGAGGAATCCGGAAGGATCCCTCCTTTTTTCGTTGCAGGAAGTGGTTTTATTCCTTGACCCCTTTATCTTGCAGAGCCTTGATGCTATCTGGGTCACCTCCCTCGATTGCTCTCTGCAGGATGCTCTTTCCCTGCCCATCCTTGAGGGTCAGGTCAATTCCTGGAGCTGAGAGCATGTGTTCAAGCGAAGAGGTTGAAGCAGATGTGTTTGAAAATAAAATGTGGGCAGGTGTTTCACCCAGTTTGTTACGCTTATTGATATCAATGCCGGGAATGCTCAGAAGCCATGGAATGACCGCAATGCTTTCTTCACTGCAATCGACATCTCTGCATGTCCGGTGCAGGATGGTGTTGCCATTTTCGTCTGCAATGTTCGGATCAAAACCAGGCGCGTTGAAAAGTAGTTGCTGGGTTTCCTTGAAATAGAGTTCATTCGCCTCCTCAGCATCATCGCTCATAATTTCCAGCACATGGCCATTATGAGCATTGACATCAGCTCCGGCATCCAGAAGTTGTTTGAATATTCTGGGCTGAACAATGGCTGCGGACAGGGGAACAAAATCCTCTATGCCGAAAGCTTCCCGGCAGTTCAGGTCAATCCCCGGATGTTTAAGCAGCAGCTCAATACAATCGTTTTTCTTTTCGCCGTATCTCCGCGTTGCGCTGAATACTGCCCACCACAGGGGGTGAAATCTGGTGTTGACTTCAATACCTGGTTTTGCCAGCAGCAATTTCACGCAGTTGACATGTTTCTCGCCCGCTGCCCATGAAAGAAGACTTCTTCCCATTGAATTCTGCAGGTTGGGGTCAACCCCGGCGTTGAGCAGGTGCATCAGCAGTACATCATTTCCCGTTTTCGCGGCATAAAAGGCTGTTTCCTCGTATGAATCACTCGTGATGCCATCAATCTTCAATTTCTTGATGGAGGCCTCTCTCTCCTTTTTGGATACGCCCTTAGCCTTGCTTTTTTTGCCGGTCGCTTTTTTATTTGCTGCCTTTTTCTTCTTTTTCTTCTTACCGGAAGACGCAGCAGGTGAATCATCAGCCGCTTCCGCGATTCCGGTATTTGGTGCAGATAACAGCCCTAGGACGAGAAGTGAATGGAGGAGCAGTCTCTTCATAGTCAATAATATAGAATTCAACTTGGAAAATACACTTTTTTTCGGAGATGTCAATGAGAAAACTCAGATTCAGGCTTTGCGGTTCTGGCAGTAGAAGATGCTGGCGGCCAGAATGGCACCCAGCGTATCCATGAGCATATCCTTGTGGGCATCCCACTCATCGCCCTGGGAACCCAGGAAGGCCTGGCCTGCATCGCCGCCGTCAATTTCTGCATAGATCCACTCCACAAGTTCCCAGAAACCGGCAATGGCCAGGATGAAGATGATGCTGAAGATGGCAGCAGTTTTCTGGCCGTTAACGATGTTGCAGCGCCAGAGCAATTCGGCAATAGCCAGGCCCATGAGCCCGACGATGAAGTGGGCCATGCGGTCGTAGTGATTGCGTTCGAATCCGAAGAAGTTGGTTACGGCATCGAAGGGAACGAGTTCGAAGGTGTAGTGGGCACCGATAATCTGGACACTGCACCAGAGCCAGATGAAGAAGTAGGCGGTGTTTGAAAAGCGGAAGTGCTTGTAGCTTGCGGCAAGCGGGAGAATCAGGATGAAGGCGGTGCTCATCTCGGTGAGCCACACCTGGTAATCATGCGGATGCACACCCGACCAGCAGGAAAGCAGCAAGAGCAGGAACAGGCAGATGGAGGGGAAACGATGGGGATGTTTCATCTTGTCGTTATGATAGCACTCATTCTGCCTTACCGGCGGCCATATCCGATTCGTTCAACAGCTCATCGATCTCCTGTTCCGCTTGTTTTGCCGGAGAATGAAGCACGATGAATTCGCGGATACGGGCGTATGTCTCCGGGGTAACGATGAATTCTGCGACTCCCTGGTCGAGGTCGGTAATCATGTTGCCGTGAGTATCCTTTTCAATGTGGTAGTAGTATTCTTTTTCGCCGTAGCGGCAGATACCCAGGACTGGCTGCGTGTATTGAGTGGTGCTCAGGACATCCAGCGAGTCAAAGAAATCCGACGGGCGCTCGTTTGCTTTGTATTCATTTTCCGGAGCCTTGACTCCAGCCATGATGGACTCGAAGGCCTGGATAGCTTCTTCATCGCGAATCATCAGGCTTTCGCCTTTGTCGAAGGGATCCAGAATAAGCTGGTTCTGCGTGCTGCAGCAGCACAGGAGGAGAGACAGTAAGCAGGAGAGTTTGTTCATGTAGAAGGGGTCAGAGGGTTAAGGCAAGCAGGAAAAGCCCCATGTGCAGGGAAGAGAGCCCCAGTAGCATGTTCATTTTTCTGTTTGCCGGCATGGTATTGAGCTTCAGCAGGATGAATCCACCCAGGATGATGGCGGCAAGCCACACGAGATTCCAGCTGAAGCCCGGCAGGAAGAAAGCGGTCTGCTTGAGGGTGACGTAGGGGGCTATCAGGAATGCCATGGCAAGCCCGCGGGCCTTGCGCTCGCCCCAGCGCACGGCCAGGGTGCGCTTGCCGGTGGTGGCATCTTCCTTGCGGTCGCGGATGTTGTTGACTTCGATGAGAAGGCAGGAAAGCAGGCCGCATTGCACCCCCAGCACGATGGCGGTGCAGTATACCTCACCAAAGCCCGGTTGCCAGCCAATCTGCACAAAGACGGTACCGACCACCGCCACCAGCCCGAAGAAGAGCAGCACAAAGAGCTCTCCGAGCCCGTGGTAGGCCAGAGGCCAGGGGCCGCCGGTGTAACCGTATGCGAAGAAGAGGCTGGGTATGCCGATCAGGAGCACCGGCCAGCCCTGGGCAAGAATGAGTGGTATGCCGAATGCTGCTGCTGCCAGCAGAAAGAAACACCCCCAGAGCTTGACGGCTGCCGGGCTCATGTCTCCGCTGGCAGTGATGCGCCTTGGCCCCTGGCGTTTTTCGGTATCGGCATGGTTGGTGGCATCGATGGCATCGTTGAAGAAGTTGCAGGCAATCTGGATACAGGCGCAGCTGAGGGCAGTATAGGCAGCCAGCCACCAGTCGAGCCGTATGCCGGTTTCAGGGAAATGCTGCTGGAATTTCCAGACGATGAGGCAGCCTGCCCATACGGCAACGAATCCTGCGGGAAGTGTCTTGGGCCTTGCGGCCAGGATGATGGCGCGTAGTTTATTCATGCAACGTTATTTTCTGGGGAAGTGTCGGCGACCGCCGGCTGCGGCGCGGAATGGCTCGAACAGTTTGTCCAGACCGCTGTTCTTGATGAGCAGGGTTTGCTCCATGAGGCGACCCAGCTTGCCTTTCGGCCAGCCACGCTGCCAGAACCAGTCAAGGTACTCGGTGGGTAAATCCATGAGCGGACAACCCTCCGGCGGGTAGTTTTTCGGCCCATACATGCCATAGGGCATGTGCATGGCCGCAATATCGGCCAGCAGCTGCCGCAAGTCATCAGCCGTGGGTATGGAGGCTTCTTCCATCAGCGCACAACGCTCCAGCCTATGCTTTCACCGGCGTACATGGGGACGACCTGCTCACCATAGCTGCGGTAGCTGGTCGGCACGGCCATGGGGGTATCTTGCAGGGTAACAGTTTTCTGCACCGGCTGCAGACCGTACCAGCGGCAGGCGTTATCGCTCACAAATGACTGTAATTGATTGAGCGCGCCGTGGGCTGCAAAGATTTCAGCCAGTTTGGGCAGGGCAACCGGTCCGGTGAAGACTCCGGCGGCGCAGCCGCAAGCTTCTTTCCGGCTGCGTGGATGTGGGGCAGAATCGGAACCGAACATGAGGCGGGGATGCCCGCTGAGCGCCGCCTGGAGCAGGGCATCGCGGTCTTCCGGGCGTTTGGCAATCGGTTTGCAGAAGAGATGCGGGCGCAGGGCTCCACCAGCTACATCGTCCAGCGTGATGATGAGGTGCTGCAGGGTGACAGTGGCGCAGATGTTGGGGAACTCGTCGAGCAATTGCAGGGCCGCAGCTGTGGTGATGTGTTCCATGCTGAGTCTGAGTCGCGGGTAGCGGGTGGCCAGGTGGCGGTAGACGGCCAGGAATTCCTGCTCGCGGTCCATCACAAAGCCGTGGCTTTCACCGTGTACCAGCAGGGGAATCTCCAGCTCCTCCATGATTCTGAGGGTGGTATCGGCCTGGGCGATATTGGAAATACCGCCTTCACTATTGGTGGTGATACCGGCCGGGTAGAGTTTGAAACCGAAGAACCCGGGCGTGTTTTTGGCTGCCAGCAGTTCCTGCTCACCCTGCGGGGTGAAGAAGAGGGTCATGTAGCGCGTGAAGGCGGCAGCGCCCATTGCGGCGGCGATGCGGGCATCGTATTCCTGCATGGCCGCAGGGGTCCTCACGGGAGGTACCAGGTTGGGCATGATGACTGCTCCCGCAAAATCGGCAGAGAGCGGGGCGGTGAGTTTGAGCATGTCACCATCGCGCAGGTGCAGGTGCATATCCAGCGGCGAATTCAGCGTAATTTCCATGCGTTGATTCTACCACAGCACCTGCTGGGATTCAAGTGCGAGATTCAGGGCAAACGCATTTCGATGACTCTTTTTATTGTTGACTTTCCGCTTTTGCTTCTTCTGTGGCAAACGCAGTAAAGAGAATCTCCTCCAGTACCGCCGTATTCCACGCTGCTTGTTTTCTCATTCTTGCTAAAGACTTG
>JAFWYD010000042.1 GCA_017517805.1 Akkermansia sp. | reverse complement strand
TTATTTTGTTATTATATTATTTTTATAGGAATTAATTTTATCACCACATTTACAAGCAAAATGTGTTTATTTTTTTATAATCAACCACTTGCACCCCATCGCACTCGAAAACCGATGTTCGCACTCGAAATGCGATAGACTGAGTGCACGGTGTAGTGTGGAGAAGTCGAAACACTGCGCACCAGGCGAGGGAACCCCATCTCTATCAGGATTTTCTAACCAACCCCAAACGACATGAAATTACATATAACCAAAGGACTGCTGACAGCGCTCATTCTTTCAGCTGGGCTTGTGCACGCAGAGAACAAAGTACTGACAGGTCAGGAGACAGCAGGCTCCGGCACCGTTAATAAATATCTGGAGAGAGTCACCGAAGTTCAGGAATGGTCTGGCTCTGGTTCCGATATACTCAATTATTCGAACAACAGCATAAAGTATACAACCACGGGCAATTGCCACGCTGTACTTTCGCTGCATAAAGATAATTATAATAACGGCATCATGCCCGATCTGACAATTTCGGGGTACAAAGATGTATCGTTTGACAGCAACAGCGTAGAGACTGCGGCAGCACTGCAGGGCACAGCCATACACTTAGAAGGGACCGCGAATAAGAATTTCGGCAACACCTGTTGGACGGTAACAAATAACGGTACAGTCTCGTTCAATGATAATACAGGCACCACGACTCAGAATCAGGGTCACGGCGGTGCCGTATACGTAGGCGGGAACAGCTCCGCAACGATAACGAACAACGCCAAGGTTTCATTTGAAAGAAACTCCGTTACCGCAAAAAAATATGCACATGGTGGCGCTATACGTGTTACAACCGGCACAACAAATGCTTATAACGGCAAGGCTTCAGATTTAACGATTTCCAACAACACCGATGTAAGCTTTATTGGAAATAAGGCAGAAGTCACAGACGGTTCCTGGGCGCAAGGTGGCGCCATTTACTCAACGGAAGACACCAGTGTTGACATTAACGGCAACACTGGCAAAGTAGAATTCATCGGTAACGGAGTCAAGGGAGTTAATTATACAAAAGGCGGGGCAATTTATAGCAAAAAAGCCAGCACCACATATGCTCCTGATTCTAATTACCTGTCCATCAGAGGTAACCATGAGGTATTATTCCAGGGTAATTACGAAATCGACACCAAAGCCGATACCTACCGCCTTCGCTCCATTTATTCTGAGAAAGAATTAAAATTGTCTGCCAATGAAGGTGGCAAGATTGAGTTTAAGGACAGTATCTATGTCGGCACGAGCTTGTCTCTGAATGAAAACTATGATGGGAAGGAACAGACCGGCACCATCATCTTCAGTGGCAAGACGGTGGAGAACGACCTGAACAACCTGATTGCAGCCAACACCGCCGAAGGCGAGGAAGCTCGCCAGGCCAGCAAGACGGAAATTGATAATTCCCGCACCAGTGTAGTGAGCGGCACTATTACTCTGAATGCCGGCACGCTGAGCCTGCAGGATGGCGCCATTCTCCAGGCAACGAAAGTCATCATTGCCGCTGGTGCCACGCTGGAAATCACAGCCACCAGCCGCGTGGAAAGTGAGGTCTTGTTCCTGTTTGGGGACGCCAGCACTGATTCTCTGGTAGAAACGACACTTGACGCCGATTTGTACATGAAGGAGAATTCCGTGCTCAAGCTGTCAGATACTACCTTCAACATGAATGGCAACGACCTGATTATTGAAGATAATGTAACGTTCCTGTGCGAAGATATCAGCGCAGAAGGCGGATCTATTACGCTGTTCGGCAACGTTGGCAGCGTTAAGAACAGCAAAGGCGAGGCAGTTGAAGAAATCACCGTGAACGGGTTCACCGTTTCCGTGAATAATGAAAATGGAAACGTCGTAGTAGACGTGCCTTCTTCCGTTCCCGAGCCGACCACGGCAACGCTGAGCCTGCTGGCCCTGGCCGGTCTCTGCGCACGCCGTCGCCGCAAATAACGCGGAAGCGGATAAACAATCCTTATAAAACAATTTCTGCCGCGCTCCTCGGGGCGCGGCAGTTTTTTATTGTGCGATTGCTGGTCTGCCACATGTTGCATAAATTATACGACGCGTAAGCGTGTATTTCATTGAGGGAGCGAAAGCGACCGACTGTCGCCACAGCACGTTGGAAAATATGAAGAGTGCATTTCATAACAATTTGATGATGAATATATATACCCCTTTTCAAAACCAGGCTATTATTGTATTATACCACGCTCCATGGAGTAGTCGCCCCACTGCGTGGGGCTCAATGAAATACCGCCTGACGGCGGCATGAAAGCACCGCAGGCGGTGCATGAAATCCTTTGCTGGCGCAAAGGATGAAATACCTTCGCTTTGCTCAGGTATGATTGTCAGGCATTGCAATGCCGATAAATGATACTTTAGCGCAAAAACACCGGGACGCTTGAGCTGCATTAAGACAGGCAGAAACCTTGCGCAGGATGCGGCGGCGTGGCAGAATAGGGAATCGTGAATTTCCGGCTGCAGAATCGATACGGGCGTGTGCTGCTCTGCGTGGCACTCTCTCTGCTGCTGCATGCCGTGCTGGGTGCGCTGCTCCTGCATCTGCCGCCGCAGGAAAGCCTCAAGCGGGATCACAAGGCCCCCCGCAAAGCTCGCCCGGTCAGAATCAGCCGCACGGCAGCGCGCAAGAAGGCAGATACCGCAAAGCAGCCTGCGGCCCCTGCCCCCCGGCCTGATAAGCCCGCAGAACGGCTCCCTTTTGCCAAGACCAGCACCGATACCCCCAGAGCTTTGCCGGACCAACCGGAATACGAAGGCAAGCGAGATACCCGGGCTGCCAGCGCCCCCGATGCGCGCCA
This sequence comes from Akkermansia sp., assembly GCA_017517805.1. Taxonomy (GTDB): domain Bacteria; phylum Verrucomicrobiota; class Verrucomicrobiia; order Verrucomicrobiales; family Akkermansiaceae; genus Akkermansia. Next base: position 75,480 of record JAFWYD010000042.1, on the reverse strand, counting down.
CCTGGCCTCTTCGGCGCAGGCACCGGCCATGACCGGCGAGCAGAAGGATGAAGTGGTCACCTTTGACCAGGAACGGCAGGAAGGCGAAATGGAACACGAGGCCAAAGGCCGCCCTGCCCCCCAGCCCCAGGCCGCAGAGCCGGAACCGGCACCGCTACCGCCCGAGCCCCCCGCACCTGCTCCGGCAGAAGGCGCACCAGATGGCCGAGAGTCTCCTGATGCTCAGGGCAAGGATGCAGAGGATGCCAGAATCGATGCCACCCAAGCCCTCACCCTCACCCCGGAGCTGAGCGGGCAGCTCAAACTGCAGCAGGAGCCCCCGCCCCAGCCTGCCGAGAAAGAACAACAGGCAGCACGCAAAGGAACACCAGGAGGCACCGGGCAGCAAGCAACCCGGCCTGCACGGCCCCGGCACCCCCGTATGTTCTACGACCCGAGCCTCGCCGAATGGGCGCAACCGCAGAAACCCGGCTTCCGCACCCACGAACGCCGCAGCCGCAGTAGTGGTCGCTTCGTCTTCGGCAGCGGAGCCGCGCTCAATGTAGCCTCCACACCGCGCGGGGAATACGAAGCGCTGGTCTACCGCCGCGTGGCGCGTTTCTGGTATATCGCCTGCGATGAACACCGGGGCGATATCATCCCCGGCAAAATCACCATCAGCCTCCGTATCACCAGACGAGGGCAGATCGACAGCATGGCCCTCATCAAGCGCAGCGGGGCCAGCATCAGCCAGCAATCATTCACCTTCAAAGCCATCCGCAAGGCAAGCATGCCACCCATGCCACCAGAGGTACAGGCCGATGTCATCGGCCCCCTCATGGAGCTCATCTTTGAATTCAACTTTGATTAAACAACCCACAGAATCACCATGAACGAAACCATACGCCAATTCTTTGCCGCCTGTCACCCCTTCGGCCTGCCCCTGCTGGCCTGCTCTGTCGCGATGCTGGCCGCCATCCTCTACCACCTACTCTTCACTCGCCAGCACAAATGCCTGAGCCTGCTCGAAGACATTGCTACCGGGGCTGCGCCGGCGGCGGCCGCGGAGCACCTCTACCCGCGCGATGCCCTGGTTGCCGTGCTCAGACTCATCGCCAGCGAGCCCGGTTCTCCCAGCCTGGAGCAGCAGGTTGAAGCCCGGCTCCGCAGCATCATCGACCGCCAGCGCGCCGGCATGACCCTCATCAGCATCGTGACCACCATTGCCCCGATGCTCGGCATCCTGGGTACCGCATGGGGACTGGTGGATATCTTCGGTGTTTTCGGCGCACCCGATGCGCAGGATAGTATCGCCATGGGCATCTCAAAAGCCCTCTACACCACCATCTTCGGGCTGGCCATAGCCGTGCCGGGGACTATCGCGCTGAGCTGCTTTGAGCGCGCACTCGAGCGCCGCGCTACCCGGCTGGACCAATGCTTCACCGACCTGCTTGCCAACCGCAACAAGCTCAGCGCATGAACCTCTACAAACGCCCCACCGCGCAGCAGGGAATCCCGATTGTCCCCATGCTGGACATCCTCACCATCCTGCTCATCTTCTTCATCGTGCATACCGAGCTCAAACGCCAAGTGAGCGTGCTGAAGCTCGATGTGCCCCAGACCCACCACCTGGCCGGCACCCAGGGCGACCGCAACAGCGTGCTACTCGAAGTGGGCGATGACGGCTCACTCGCCTTCAACGGCAAACGCATCCCGGCTGAGCAGCTCGCTCCCGCCGTGCGCGAACTCCTGCAGCAGAATCCACAAGCCAGAATTCAGCTCTCAGCGGCGGGAGCTTCCTCCATGGCCCGCTTCATCGAGGTGCTCGATACGCTGACCGCTGCCGGAGTTGAAGTCGCGGAAATCCCCGTCCGCATCGATTATAAACCGTAAAATTACCGGTGTTTTTTAAGTTTTTAGGCTGGTAATTCAGCAAAAAGCGCGTATAATGCCCGCGCTATGTCAGAAAACACACCTGCTAATACCGCTCCGGGTTCCTCTGAGGAGGAACTGATTGCCGTGCGCCGCGAGAAGGTGAGCAAGATTCGCGACCTGGGGGTCAATCCCTACGGTGGGCGTTTCGATGTCACCACCAATGCGGGCGAAATCAAGGCAAACTTCGAGGAAGGTAAACAGGTGAAATTCCTCGGCCGCATCACAGCCCTGCGCGATATGGGCAACACCCAGTTCTTCACCGTGGGTGATGTGCGCGGTGCTATCCAGTGCATGCTCACCAAGAAATCCATGGAGCCGGAAGCCTGGGCTCTCTGGAAGCTCCTGGAGCGCGGCGACTGGGTCGGTATCGAGGGCGAGACCTTCATCACCCGCACCGGCGAGCCTTCCGTGCGCGTGGCCAGCTTCAAGGTACTTTCCAAGGCGCTGCGTCCCATGCCCGATAAGTTCCATGGTCTGGCCGATATGGACCTGCGCTACCGCCGCCGCCACCTCGACCTGATGAGCAATGCCGAAAGCGCCGACCGCTTCGTGAAGCGCTCGCTCATCGTGCAGGAAATCCGCCAGTACCTCATCAATCGCGGTTTCCTGGAGGTGGAGACCCCCATGCTCCAGGATATTGCCGGTGGAGCCTCTGCCAAGCCGTTCGAATCCTACTACAACGCGCTGAAGAAGGCCGTGACCCTTCGCATCGCGCCCGAGCTTTTCCTGAAGCGCCTGCTGGTGGGTGGTTTCCCCAAGGTGTTCGAGTTGAACCGCAACTTCCGCAACGAAGGTGTGGACCGCCGCCACAACCCGGAATTTACTGTGCTGGAGGTATACGAGGCAGGTGGCGATTATGAGACAATGGCCACCATGATGGAGGAAATGATCTGCACCGTGGCCGAAAAGGTGTTCGGCACGCTGAAGTTCGACCAGTACGATGACAACGGCAACCTGCGCTGGACGGTCGACCTGACCCGCCCCTGGCGCCGGGCCGATTACAACGACCTGGTGAAGGAAGTCGCCGGTGCTGACTGGTTCGACCTCACCCCCGGGCAGCGCCGCGAGCGCGCTGAAAACGAGCTGCACGTGCAGATTGGCGATGACCTGAACGACACCGATGTGACCCAGCAGGTTTACGAGAAGCTGGTGGAGGAGAAGCAGGCCAACCCGCTCTTCGTGTGCCACGTGGCCCGCGACCTGGTGCCTCTGGCCAAGGCCAACCCCGAAGATCCCAGCGTTGTGGATGTATTCGAACTGGTCATGAACGGCCAGGAGCTCTGCCCCGGTTACTCCGAGCAGAATGACCCCGTGGAGCAGCTGGAGCGCCTCCAGCACCAGGCTGGCGAAGACACCCAGAAGATTGACTACGATTTCGTCGAAACGCTTGAGAGCGGCATGCCCAGCGCCGGTGGTATCGGCATCGGTATTGACCGCCTCTGCATGCTCATGACCGGGGCCAGCTCCATCCGCGACATCATCCTTTTCCCGCAGCTCAAAAACCGAGGCTAAGCCAGGTTTTACCCAGCTGAAACAACCCAATCCCCCGCTTCCTCTCCGGAGCGGGGGATTGGTTATTGTGCTGGATGCGCTTACTTCCTCCGGGCCAGTTCGCTGGCGTACTCCCGCCCCAGGGTGGATGCGTTCTCGCGCAGCCAATGACTCAGGCAGCGGGTTCCCACGGTGGGACCAGGCACGGCCAGACGCCCCTGGCTCAACCCATCTATCTCGTCACGGGTAAGCATCACATCTCCCACGACACGCCCCAGCACCCCTGCGGCCATAGCCCCCAGCCATGCAGGTACCGGCACAATAGGGCGGCAGATTCCCATACTGCGGGCCAGTTCCCGCCACAGCTCACGGAAGCTGTAGGTCTCCGGCCCCACGGCATTGACAATATGCGCGGGAATTATGGATTCAGCCTCGTTCATGGCCAGTTCGGCAAAGTCCTGCACGTGAATGGGCTGCACTCCATAGCGCCCCCAGCCGAAAGTGGCCACTGCGGGCAGGTGTCGCAAGGTCCACGCCATATTGTTGATAAGAATGCTCTCTGCCGCCGTTTCTCCAAACAAGATGGCCGGGCGCAGGATGCTGTGTGGAAGACCGGTAGCGGCCAGCGCACGCTCCAGCTCTGCCTTGCCGCGAAAATAAGGCAGCGGGCTGGCGGCATCCGGGCAGGTGATGCTGGTATGCACCACCCTGCCTACCCCGGCTCGGCGGGCTGATTCAAACAACAGCTTCGTGTTCTCCACCGCCTCGGCGTGGCTGAAAGCGCTATGCCCTGCCCCAGCGTAACTGAAACGCACCCAATAGGTATTCACCAGCACATCCACTCCTTCGAGCACATTCTCCCGACTGCTCCAGGGCATCGGTCTCAACTCATGCCCCGCAGGATTCGCCAGACGACCTGCCGAATTCGTGAGCCCCACCACATGCCACCCGCGCCGCGCGGCCTCTTCTGCCACGTACCGCCCGCTATACCCCAGAACTCCTGTTATAGCTATTGTTTTCATATTTCTGTAATTTGAGAAACTTTGAATCAAATTTTTTTATAGTTTGGAAATAAGAGCCAGCACCTTACTCCCCATGAGCGCAGCACGACGGAACACGGAGGTATTGTAACGCTGCGCCACAGTTGCCACGTTTTCTGCAGTCTGCAGCAGCTCCTGCATCGCTTCCATCCGGGCTGCGGTGTGGGAATCGCCTTCGGCCTTTGCAGCCGCCAGGCACTCCTCCACCGCCAGCACAGCTCCTGCCGTTTCGCGGCGGCGGCGCTCCTCCAGAATGCGGCGGGCCATCTCCCATACATCGCACTCAGCGCGGTAAAAACTGCGGCGGTCTCCCGGGCGGGATTCACGATACACCAGATTGTAGGATTCCAGCTCCTTCAGGCTGGTGCTCACATTCGAACGCGCCAGCTGCAGCAACTCGCACATCTCCTCTGCCGTCAGCGGGGACTGCGCCACATACAACAAACCATGCAGCATGGCCGTGGAGCGAGGTATCCCCCAGCGGGTACCCATATCACCCCACCGACGAATGAATTTCATTTGTGTCTCGCTGAGCTGCATGCGCCTATTTTCTGAAATTTCAGAAATTTGTCAAGCATATTTTCCTGTCCGCATCCAGAAAGAACAACACCCGGACAAGAAGTCCGGGTGCTGCCTGAACAGAATCACTTCTTCTGCTCCCAGGAGAAAGGCTCAAACTCAGCCACGGCCTTGGGATCCGCCCAGTTGGGTCGGCGCATGGCGTAAATGAGGAAGGGAATACCCGCAAAGACCACTACCCCAGCAATCAGAATCCCCACATAAACCACCGGGCTTCCGACCGGAATCTGGCCCGGAGGAATAAAGCTGAAGCAGAAAGCCACCAGGCTACCCAGCAGGCCGAGGCCTCCAATCACCCACATCCCCAGATGCTTACCCACCGGGATGCGGAAGGCACGCGGGGTATCCGGCTCGCGGTAGCGCAGGTAGATAGCCGCAGCAAACATGAGCATGTACATGATGAGGTAGAGCAGAATCGTGAGCTGCGAGATAATCTGGTATGCCGTCTGCACACTCGGCAGCACCACAAAGAGCACTGAGAGGAGAGTCACAATGCATCCCTGCACAATCAGAATACCCACCTGCACCCCGGCTTTATTGGTACGCTGCATGAAACGCGGAAGATACCCGGCGCAGCCCACCTGCAGCAAGCCTTTTGACGGGCCACCCACCCAGGCAACCACCTGGGCCAGCACACCGAAGGCCAGGCAGAACGCCATGATGGGAGCGAGCCACGACACGGAGAAATAATCAAAGAGCCTGTCAAAGGCAATCAGCAGACTCTGCGTGAGCGTAATCTGATCCTGCGGGATAATGAAGCCGATAGCCAGCGTACCGAACACAAAGATGCACACCGTCACGATTGAGGCAATCGCAATAGCCAGCGGGTAATCGCGGCTGGGGTTTTCGCACTCCTTCACATGCACGGCACTCATCTCCATACCGGCATAGAAAAGGAAGATACTCGCCGCGAGCACAATATTGTTGAAATTGGAAAGGTCGGGGACAAAATCGCGCGCCTCCATGCTGATATCAATCGTGTTCCCCTGCCCCCAGTATACCATGCCCATGAGCACCAGCAGCGCCGCCGGAATGACAGTACCGAGCAAAGCCCCCCATTTCGTGATACCACCGCTGGTCTTCATGCCACGCATATTCAGCAGCGTGGCCGCCCAATACACCAGCAGCACAATCACCAGCACATAGACATTATTCGATGCCAGCGCGTGGTCCCAACGCTGATCCGGCCCCATAAAGGCCAGCGAAACAGCAGCAAAGGTCAGCACTGTCGGGAACCAGATGGTCGTCTGAATCCATTGCAGCCAGATGGCAAGAAAGCCCAGGCGGGGGCCGAAAGCCTCTCCCACCCAGCGGAAGACACCGCCCTTCTGCGGCCACCCCGTCGTCAGCTCTGCCGCCACCAGCGACACCGGAATCAGGAAGAACACAGCGGCAAAGATGTAATAAAATGCCGAACTGAGTCCATACGTTGTCTCAGCCGGCAAGCCGCGCAGGCTCACAATAGCCGAAACATTAATCATAGCCAGCGTAAAAACACCCAACTTGGCAAGCTGGCCTCCCTTGCCCGGGCTTTTCGAGTCGTTTTTCATGGTCACAGGGTCAGATGCCCCGACCACCCCAGCTGTTCTATATATGGTATCCTACATCCGCGCAAGGCATAAGTTTGAGTACCTGATTATTTCAGCAGGAACCCCGCCAGACACGGGAAAACACTTTTCCACGCCTACTGTATTTATCGGATGAATTTTTATCGAAGCATACCAAGCGCGCGCTCGGTAGAAGCGAGAGCAGCCTCAACATCGTCCATGGTGTTGTAGAGGGCGAAGGAATAGCGGGTGGTGCCGGTGATGCCGAGGGATTGCATGAAGGGCTGGCAGCAGTGGTGACCAGTACGCACGGCGATTCCCATCTGGTCCAGCAGGGTGCCGAGGTCGTAGTGGTGCACGCCGGGTACGGTAATGGAGATGAGGGCTCCGCGGTTCTCACGAGTACCGAGGAGGTTGACACCGAGGTCCAGCAACCCATCGTACATGCGCCGGGTGAGTGCCATTTCGTGGGCATCTATCCTCTCGAGGCCGATTTCCTGCACATAGCGCAGCGCGGCGGCGAGCACGATGTTGCCACCGATGTTGGGGGTACCTGCTTCGTATTTGAAAGGCAGCGTGTTGTAGGTGGTTTTCTCAAAGGTGACTTCGCTGATCATCTCGCCGCCGCCGAGCCAGGGGGGAAGCATCTCCAGCACCTCCTCGCGACCCCAGAGGGCACCAGTACCGGTGGGGGCATAGACCTTGTGGCCGGAGAAAGCATAGAAATCACAACCAAGGGCCTGCACATCCACCGGCAGGTGCGCGGTGCTCTGCGCGCCGTCCACCAGCACCAGGGTGGCGGGGTTGTTGCGCTTGGCATCGGCAATAATCTGCTGCACGGGGTTGATGGCTCCCAGGGCGTTGGAAATATACGGCACAGCTACCAGGCGGGTGCGGGAGGAAAGCAGGCGGTGGTAGGCCTCCATATCGAAGGTGAGTGCTTCTGTAAGCGGCACGGGAAGCAGCTTCGCGCCGACACGCCCGCAGAGCATCTGCCAGGGCACGATGTTGGAGTGGTGCGCATCGGTCGTGACGATGATTTCATCCCCTGCCCCGATGAGGCCGGACAAGGCGAGCGTCTGCGCCACGAGGTTGATGCCGGCGGTGCATCCGCTGGTGAAAATCACTTCGCGCGGGTTGGAGGCATGCAGGAACTGCGCCACGGTTTCGCGGGCTTTTTCGTGTTCCTCCGTAGCCAGACGGCTCAGATAGTGAGCCCCCCGGTGGATATTGGAGTTCTGCTGCTCGTAATAAGTGCGCGCAGCATCGAGCACGCAGGTGGGTTTCTGCGTAGTGGCAGCGTTATCAAGATACACCAGGCGGCGCTTGCCGAGCATGGTGTTGAGAATGGGGAAATCGGCCCGGCGGTTCATCACTTCTGTTCCTCCTTAATATGCTCAACCATGCGCGAGGCAGATTCCGGCACATACTCGCGCCAGCGTTCATCGCCGCTGGTAATCATGCGCACGATATCTCGCGGAGTCTGGAACAAGAGCTTCTGGTTAAAGTAAGGCACTTCGATGATGCAATCGTTTTCCCGCAGATGGCGGTAGAGGTAGTGGTACTTCTCCGGAGCCTTGTAGGTGCCGGCGGTCACGAACTCACCGGTGCTGCGGTTGATCCAGGGGGTGACGTAGAACTTGGTCTTGTTCACGAAGATATGACCAGCCGTGGCAAGGATACCACCGGGAGTATCCTCAGCCCACTTGTCCTTGAAGATTTCATTGAGAAGGCCTATGGAGAGAGCAATGGCCACGGGTTCCTTCGTGTACTGGCTCAGCAGGGTGGAAATGCGGTGGAAACGCGCCATGCTGGTCACCATAACCATCTTGCCCTCTGCAGCCAGAGCATCAATGCGGTCCAGGAATTCAAGCAAATCAACCTGCTCACCACGCAGGAGGTTGGAGAGCGAGATTTCGCAGATATCCACCACGCGGGCCTGCTGTTCCACCGGCAGACTTTCCAGGAACTTGGAGCGCACGGCATCCATCATCTCCAGGTGGATATTGCACACCGGGCGGAAACTGCCACGCATCAGCACAATCGGGCGTTTGTACAGGTAGTCGGCAGGCTGCACCACGGTGCCATCGGGGCTGATGAGGGTAGACTCGGACAAACCGCAGCGCACCAGCTCCATAGCCAGGATGCGATTATCGAACATGCCGAAGCCATGGCCGCTGAAGCGCATGAAGTCGATCTCGAAGAACCCGCGGTCGAGGTTATCGCCCACACTCTGCACAAAGTGCTCCATGCGCTCGAGCTTGTAGAAGAGGGCGTAGAGCAAGTTCACCCCCAGCACGCCGAGCACACGCATCTGCATGTCGTGGTCGGGTACCAGCAGCCGCACATGCATCACAAAATCGCTCGGCGGCAGTTCCGGCTTGAGCTGGAAGCGCACCCCGATCCAGGCCGACCAGGGGCCGTTGTCCCGATATCCCTTGGCTTTCACCGTGTTGCAGAAGGAGAAAAAGCAGGTTTCCTTGCCGCGTTTCTCCCCCAGGCGATTCACCAGCTGGGAGTATTCATAATCCATCATCTGCTTGAGGCGTTCCTCGGAAACATAGCGCCGCGCCTGGCCGTACAGCGTATCGCTGACCGTCATATCATAGGCCGAGATAGTCTTGGCCACAGTGCCGGCGGCACCGGAGGAGCGGAAGAACCAGTTCGCAGTCTCCTGGCCCGCGCCAATTTCGGCAAAGGTGCCATACACACCTTTATCCATGTTGATTTCAAAGGCCTTATCCTGGGTTGCTGCCAGAGTCTGAGTAAAAGAATCCATAGTATCGACGGTATATTAAATGTGTAAAGGCACCAGGGGGAGGTGGCGAAGCGGACGCGGGGCGTTCAGCTGCAAATCGGTATCAACAGCCGGGGAATCAACCGCCTCCGGCGTATCATCTGCCGGGGAGGAAACCTCCTCAGCAGTGGCAGAGGGGTCTGCAAGCTCCGTGGCATCCTTGTAGCGGGGGTTCAGCGTGAGGTCGCAATCATACGGATCATCGCCGATGAGGGCGGCGCTGCGCGGCAGCACCGGCACAATCTGCAGCACACGCGATGAGTTCATGTGGCCAGGCTGGGTCTCCATGAAATCCATAAGCGAAGGGCTGCCATCGCCATGAATGGAACACTGGCCGAGCGCGACATCTCCCTTGGGTATATACTCGCGGTAAGTGGGGCGCACATATCCGGGCTTGCCATCCTTCACCACGGATTCAAAGCAGAAATTCGTAGCAATCTGGCCGGAGGAGAGGCATATTTCCACCTCCTCGGTATCCGGCGGCACCGGAATGGCAGCATCCTCAAAACGCCCCTTGGCGGCAGCCAGCACGGCTGAGTAGATTGGCCCGCAGGTATCAGAACCGAACGCCTGAGGATAGATGGGCTGGTGGTCATTGAGATAGCCCATCCAGATACCGCAGGTGAAGGAGCTGGTGTATCCGAAGAGCGCATTATCAGAGAAGTCGTAATTAGTACCGCTCTTCACCGCACCTCCGAAATTCTCTGGCAGCAGGGGGCGCACACGCTGGGCTGAACCATTGTCGATGGATTCACGCATGATACTATGCAGCCGGAAGGCGGTGCAAGGAGAGGTGCTGCGCACCATGCGGTGGGTCACCGCCAGAGGATTCTCCCAGAGAGTCTTACCATTACTATCGGTAATCTTGCTCACGATGTAGGGAGCAATGGGCCTCTTGCCCACATTGGGAAACACGGTATAGGCCATGGTCACCTCTTTGAGCGAGACGGGCTCCGTGCCCAGGTACACGCGGGGGTAGTACTGGGGCTTGAGCTCTGTGCTGCCGGGGTTGCGCGGGGGCGGGGTGATACCGACTGCGGAGAGCGAATCCTGGAAACAACGGGCACCCTTGGTGGGATGCGAGCCCAGAGCAATACCGAGGCGCGCCGAGGCTGCAATCTTGGACCATTCGAGGCTCTGGCGCATGGTGACAGAATCCAGGTAGCGCCCCTTCTCTACCTCCATGCCCCATTCACCGAGGATACCCTCCGTGCCACCGATACCGGCAAGGCGGTTATCGAGTGCATCGTCCAGCAGGCGGGAACAGGGAGAATAGCCGTTGTCGAACGCGCACATGTAGAGGAACGGCAGCATCGCGGTGCCGACAGAGCGGCGGCCGCTCTCGATGATATCGAAATTGTCGCGCTCGAAACTGCGGCCACCCACATAAGCCAGCACCCCACCCGTCTTATTATCCACCGCGAAGACGGCACCATCCACATAGCGGTGCTGGGCGCAGCGCGGGTCGCTGGTATCAGAGAATTTCACATGGCTGTAATCCTCGCGGGCCTCGATTTTCTCCAACTGCTCGCGCAGGCTCTTTTCGGCTGCCTCCTGCAGTTTCTTATCAATCGTGGTGTGAATCTTGATACCACGGCTCTTCACTATCTCCTCACCTCGCTCGGGGTTCTGGAAAATATCAATCGCCTGCTGCTGCACCATGGCATGCAGGAATGAGGTATTGCGTTTCAACGGCTTGGGATTCAGCCCGAGGGGAGTCTCCTTCTGCCGGGCGGCCTCGCCCGCAGTCAGCATGCCGGCGCGCTCCATGCGGTCGATCACATCGTTTCGCCAGCGCCAGTTCAAATCAGCATTCCGCAGGGGGTTGTAATTCTCGGGATTCTTGATGAGCGCCGCAATGCTGGCAGCTTCGCGCACGGTCAGATCTGCCGGTTCCTTGCCGAAATAGCCCAGGGATGCGGCACGGATACCATAGAAACCGCGACCGAAATAGACGCGGTTGATGTAGAATTCAAGAATCTGCTGCTTATCGTACTTCTTCTCAATGCGCATGGCAAGGAAGATTTCGACCACCTTGCGCTCGTAGCGGCTGCCCCCACGCGCGAGCGTACGCTGCTCCAGGTCATATGCGTTGCGGGCCAGCTGCTGGGTGATGGTAGAGGCACCCTGGTTGGCGTGGCCACCAGCAGCTGCGGCTTCTTTCGCCGCGCGAATGATGCCGATGGGGTCAAAGCCATTGTGCTTCCAGAAATTCTTATCCTCCTGCGCCACGAGCGCATCTATCATGGCGCGTGAAATCTTATCGTAGGTCACATAGCTGCGGTTTTCATCATAAATGCGGCCGATTTCCTCACCATTGCGGTCGAAAATGATGCAGGGGTGGTCCAGGTTGTTGATATCCTCCAGGTTGAACTCATCTGCCCATTTCTGGTACTTGGCCGTGACCGAGGTGAAAAGAGCATAGCCCAGCAGAGCGAGGGTAAGCACCGAGACACCCAGCACAATACACACCCGCAGCAGCATGCGTTTCCACCAGCTGCCGATATTGCGGTACAACACCATGCGCTCCTTGGCAGCCTTGCGCCTGCGGCGGCGATCTGCTGCGGCTTTGCGCTCATTCTGGTAGTCGTCGAGATTATCCATTGCCTGTGCTATGGTGACTTTAGCAGAAAGCGGGCAATTTAGCAAGCGGCAAATGCTTATTCAGCCCCATTAGCCGAGTGTTGTTTCCCGGTGAAGATGAAAGCAAGCAGGCAACCAGCCATCACCACACAGCCTATCACAGTAGAAAGGGTCAGATTAAGCTGGATACCACACTCCGGCGCATGCAGGAGGAAGGTGGTGCACATGCAGGTCATGAACAGCGCCGGGAAAAGCGCAATCAGGGCGCATCTCCCCCTGCTCCGCAGGCACACCGCAATCGTCCACAGAGTAAAGCAGCTCAGCGTCTGGTTTCCCCAGCCGAAATAGCGCCAGATGACGCTGAAATCAATCTGCGAAATAATCAGCACGGCCACGAATAAAGGAACCGCCAGCGCCAGCCGGCGCACAACAGACACCTGGGGAAGTCGCACCACATCTGCCACCATGAGGCGGCAGCTGCGCATGGCGGTATCGCCGCTCGTAATAGCCAGCACCACCACCCCCAGCACCCCGATCATACCGCCCACAGGCCCGAGCAGCTCACGACAGGCGGCATACACTGCAGCAGAGGGGTTGCCAAGTGTCAACTGAGCCATGGTCTGTCCGCCCTCAAGAATGACATCGCGCAGAGAAAGGCCGACTGCTGCCCACACCAGGGCCACCAGTCCCTCCACCACCATAGCTCCATAAAAGACACGGCGGCAATCGCGCATCTGCGGCAGGCAGCGAACCATCAGCGGGCTCTGCGTGGCATGGAAACCGGAGATTGCCCCGCAGGCGATGGTCACAAACAACATAGGCCACACAGGTATCCCCTTCGGGTGAAGATTCTCCAGCAGGTTCAGGTCTGGCAGAATCTCATGCCCGCTCAGCGGAAGCATCACCAACAGGCCCCCGGCCATGAAGAGGAACAAGGCTCCGAACACGGGGTAGATGCGACCAATGATGGTCTGAATCGGCAAAATGGTTGCCAGGAAATAATACCCCAGGATGATGCAGGTCCACACCATGACCGAAACTCCGCCAAACATGCCGCCAAGCATACCGGCTGGCAGCAAAGTAAACACCACACCCACCATCAACAGCAGGAAAATACACACAAAGCGCATGACGCAGCGCGCGGTCTCTCCCAGATTCTCACCGACAAGCTCTGGCAGGTTGGCACCATTGCGCTCGGCAGACATGACCGCAGCCAGGAAATCGTGCATTGCCCCTGCCAGTATGCAGCCCAACACAATCCACAGCAGCGCAACAGGCCCGAACAAGCAGCCGGAAACAGCACCCACCACCGGTCCCAGCCCCGCTATGTTCAGCAGCTGAATCAAAAACACCTTCCACACGGGCAAGGGCACATAGTCCACGCCATCAGGATTCCTGACACACGGCATCGGAGCATCGGGCTCAACACCGTATATACGCTCAGCCAGGCGGCCATACACAGCATACCCGAGCACCAGTAATGCGACACAGATGAAAAATACGAAAAGGCCCATGGTCTGTAGTAGAAAAAAAATCTGGTGGGTAGTTTACACCCACCGGATAGTTAAATCAAGTCTGGCAAAGCGTCATCGCTGATGCATCAGAAATCATCGCCCTCGTCTGAATCCTCAGCGCCCTCGACATCCGCATCTTCTGCCCCGACATCATCGCCGGAAATGGAGGTATTGCCCATAGCCGTCTTGCCTCCGGTCCCGGAACCAGAACTGTTGCCATCATCAGGCGTATTGCCCACGCGGTTGATTTCGGTCGGAATCGGGTCATCGGTAAGCTTACCGCCTTCCACCCAGATAACCAGGGCACCTTCTGCGTATGCTCCGTATGTGGAGGTCGGGTCGATATTGCGCATCTCGGTATATAGTGCGCGGAGGCGTTCCTTGGACGCAGGAGCCCGGCCCTCACCACCGCGGCGGAGGTGGCCGGCATAGGCCGCCATCATCATCTGCCGCTGAAGCTTGGAATAACCACCCTGGGCCATCATCTTGCGCACGTGGGCGTTTGCCTGGTCGTACGATTTAATCTGCAAAGCTTCAACCAGGGTGGTCGGGTCGTAGCTCAGGCGGTTACCAAGGCCGACCTCATCCTCCATGCCCTGCTTCTCTTCCTTGCTGAGCGCATCCTTCGGCATGTCAATATCAATATCAGAGGCCTCCAGCAGAAGCTCGGCCTTTTTCTCTCCGTGGGCCTTACGGGCACGGTCCAGCAGTTTTTCCTGCTTGTAGAAATTATCAATATGCTTTTTAAGTATTTCCAAAGCAACCTCAGGGCTCTTCATCTCCTCGGGCGACTGCACCGCTGCGCGCAGATTCCCCTTGGCATCCACCACAGCCAGGCAGGGATAATTGCGGATACCACCAGGCAGGCGCTTACCTCCCAGGCGTTTCTCCATATCCTTCTTTTCTCTATCGTTGGGCAGCTGGTAGAGCGGCATTTCCAGGAAAGTAGCCTGTCGCACAAAGGGAGAAATCTTGTTCTTCTTCACAAATTCCTCGTAGGTGCGCTGACTCACCTTATCATAATTGGCCCCGTATATAAAGATAACGATGGGGTTCTTGCCCGTCTTGGCCAGTGCGTCCGGATAGGTGCGGGCTATCGCAGCATCCACCGAAGCACAAGCCAGCAGCATGCCTGTGAACATTAAAAAGAGTTTCTTCATCATCTTGGTATAAAGTTATCAGTTCTTCTGGGGTTTACCGTATACGTAGAACCCGACAATGCCCGGTTCATACTTATCACCCTCTCGCAACATGCGGACAAATTTACCGGAAATGCCACTATTTTTGAAATCGAAACGAATCTGGTTGCCACTGATGACACCGTTCGGGCGAGCGCGATACCAGTTCTGGCCGTCATCAGATGTTTCGATGTAGAACGGACGGTCATTCTTCAGTTTCTTCTCTGAGCTTACACAGACAACCCCCGTGAGGTCGCTCTTCTTCTCAAGCCCCACCGTGAGGCCAGCCTTTCCTTCGAACTTGCCCGGCATGGTACCACCGAAACGCTGGAGCACACCCCAATGCAGGCAGCATTCGGAGAGATTGCCGATGGTTGTGGCGGTATCTATCCAGCCCGTAGCAGAAACGACCCGGCCAGAGAAACCTTTGATGCGGGGGCCTTTCTTGTTGAACTTCTTCTTGCATTTCTTGTATGCAAGACGACCGATAGCCTGGAAGGTACGCCGTTCCTTATTCTTGGCCGCAGCATGAATAGCCTCACCAAGTGTACCCCAGGTAGCATCAATATCCTTCTTGGAAGTTCCCGCGCGGCTCATGGCCTGCACCAGCATATTGGTGAACTCCTCCTGAATCTTGCCGTCGCCCTCCGGCAGCTGGGAAATATAACCAAGCCCCCAGGTCAGCACGGCACCGGCATAATCGGGGCGGCGCATAAGCACGCGCAGAGATTCGCGCAAATAGGCCCGCTTATCATCATCGGTGGCGCAGGTGCTGATCTGAGCGTCCAGCACCGGAGTAATATCCCAGCGATTTGCACCCCAGTCCTTGAAATGGGCAAACAAGCCTGAATACATCTTGTTGAGTTTGGCCCGGTCCTTCACCAGCGGGGCAAGATTCGGATACACATAGCGCGAAAGCAGCGTAGCGGCTGCGTGATAGTGCTCCTTGCCCATGCCGTCCATAATGGTATCATGCAGGGTCATCCACTTATCCTTGTCTTCAGGAGCCTTGAACTTGAGGTACGCAGCATAGCGCTTCAGGGCCGGCCAGTTATTCGGCTGTGCCTTGATAGCAATCTCGTAGCTGTTGAACGCAGCCTTCATCTTGCGGCGGGCGGTCAGGAAATCTGCCATGGCAACCATCTGGTCAGCAGCCAGGGTCTTGAAGCGCTCCTCGTAGAGTTTCTGGGTCAGGATGAGATACCCCCATTCGTGCTCGCCCCAGAATGTCTTATGCAGGCCATGCTGCCAGTAGATGGAATTACCGCGGCGCCATTCATTGCCGATGCGGATTGCGTAAGCACAGTGACCAGGCTCACCCATGGTGGAGGCGGGCAGACCAGCTGCAAGAGCACTGAATGTGGCATAGTGCGAAAGCGCACCGCACACACCACCAATCTCGCGGTATGCCCAGCCCGTCGTAAAGTTCACGTATTTCCAGATAGGAGCCAGATACTCGGCAGAGAATACAGAGTCACCAGCCACATTGCGCAGGCGGTAGGCCAGCTGGCCTTCTGCGCCGTGATACTGTTCCATCGGGAGGCGCACATTGTCGCGATGCCATGCAAGGTTGCGGGGGCCGCCCCAGCTGCCAGCGCCATCCCCCGGCTGCTTACAACCAGTCACAAAGCGGGTTTCCCAATACTGGAGAGTATCAAAATAGGAATTCAGCTTACCTTCCTTCCAGCTGTTGTTATAATAGTTGAAGCGGCCTACGAGGTCTTGCTCAGACCAGCCTTCGCGGGCAAACTCCAAGGCAGCAGTCGTGGCAATACGCCGCGTTGCCGGCACGGCCATCTCCTGATCACCTACCAATCCATAGAGAGTCTCCATATAGCCCAGAGCCTTCTCCATTTCCTTGGTCGGGCCGGAATACAGCAGATTGCTCATCCAATTCAAATCCTTGCTCAGCGAAGCCAGGAATTCCTTACCCTTGGGCCGGGTTGTCACGCTGCGAATTCCCTGCGAACCAGCCTTGCGGATCAACGTGATGCGGGCAAGGTCCAGGCGGTTTGCCGGGTCCTGCAGAAAACGCATGATGGTAGCTTCATCGAGCTTGCCCAGCTTGGATAAAACGCGATCTGCCAAGGTGAAATAGATTTTTTCCGGGTCAGCCCAGTCTGCAGCCTTGAACTCATCGTTGATGTAGTTCTCTTCTTCCTGTTTTTCAAGCAAATTGCTGAGGCGGCGCATTTCGCCCAGAGCAGAAGTAAACTCAGCCTGCACACGAGCCTCCGGCACCACGTTCTGCTTGGGGTCAATGGGCACGTCTTCCTCATCGAAACGCTCATCATCCTGGCTGGCGATACGGCGGTCCGGAGTCGTATCCTCCGGTTCCTCCTCCCATGCAGCATCATCATCGTCCACGATTTCATCATCCGTGCTCCAATCATCCACTTTGGTATCGCGCACAATGGTGGTATCTTTCTGCACCTTGGTTATCTTGCGTTCCACCTTCGTGGGAAACAACACCGGAAATACTGCCACACCCACGCAGAAGAAAAGGAAAGCACCGGTTAATAACTGAATCAGCCTAGCGGACATAATTGATCAAATTTGGAAATGAAGAAATGTTTAGCGAGATTTCAGCGCATCACAGGCCGTTCGGGCACTATGACGGATAATGGAATCCGGATATTCAAGGAAGGGTTCAACAGCAGGTAACGCGTCCCTGGTTCCCTTTTCCTCGAGGAACTTGAGGATGGAACCAATGAGGCGAATGTTATTCGTGCGACCCAGGCGATCAACCAGGGGGCGCTGCACTCGAAGCCCCAGGAGATTCAGCATCTCATTCCAGGCAATGGGATTTTCACACCAGTACTCAATGATAGGACTCACCATCTTATCGGGCATCTCCATAATCAGGTAACGCGTCACATTCGAAGATACCTCCCGTTTCAGAGACCTGCGTCCTTCAAAATACTTGTAGCAATGCTGCATTGCAGCCTCATCCTTTTTGTTGCTGTACACAACCATCGCATCAATCAAAGCGGAGTAGGTATCAGGCTCTGTCGTCCAGGGGTCATTCAGAACCTCTACCAGGGCATCACGAATTTCTCCCCTGAGTACCTTGACGTTCGAATTAGCAAGGGAACGGGCCGCCATGCGAACCCGCAGAGGGTCTAAGCAACGCAATTCGCTCAGATTAGCCGCTACATACGATGCATTCATCGGTGAAGCAAGAACGTCCGGAGAATACTGGCTCACCATGTTGGCATGGTCGGCATCGAAACGAACCTCGTATACCCCCTTGGAAGGAGCGGCATAAGTAACCGTACCAAAACGGCGAAGCAGCTCCGATATATTCCGACGCATTCCGGGTACATTTGTGCAGACATACAGGGCACCGTTCGCACGCGTATGAGCCCGGGTGTATTCTGCCTGCAACAAGCGGTTGAGAGCATCGCGCACGATGCTTCTGGTTCTGCTGTCCTGGTTATCGATAAAGATGGCATAGTGGGCAACTCGGTTCGAAGAAACCTTGAGGGTATAGAATACCTGAAGGTCCGCATCTGTGAGCACCGGGCCTCCCGGGCTGAGTTCCGTATTCTGAACCACCACTTCTTGCTTCTCTGAAGCAGCCCGGGCCTTAGCCTTCTCATTAAGAGCGGCCTTGAGCATATCCGGCATGAACCAGCCAGTTGCCAGTATCAGCACAGCAAGGAAATACATGATTTTCTTGAAGCGAATTGCCGAGGTTGCAACAAGAACGGCGCTTACCACGCAGAAGATCATGGCAAACATACGCTGGGATGCCATATCCCCATTGGCAAGGAAAGTAACCCCCGCTTCATCATCACTTATCAGGAAGAAGAACCCGCATATCAGGAAAAAGCTTAAACCAAGCAGAAGACGCAATGTGCCAGCCATACTGAATGCCTGGCCTGAGGCATACATGCCCCCCATGGACGCAGCGCGAATCGACTGGCGCTTCATCGACTGGGAATACTCGGCCACCAACTTGGCGTGTTCCTGCGCATCAAGTCTCGGTGCAATCGCTGTAAATTCCTGTCTCAGGCAATCTGGACATACGGTGGAATCCGATTTAGTGGGAACAAACTTTCGCTGACACTTACTGCACTCTATCTCCATTGCGCAATAGTTATACCAAACAGGGTGGAGCAATGCAAGCCAGAATCGCAAAACCCATGGCCGCATGAACTAAAAAAAGGAATCGGCAAGCGGAATCGTCAGAACGAATAACGCACAGCACTAGAAGGGAGTAGTTCCGGGCTGGCAGAACGAGATGCTCCAGCAGCGGGTTCCACCACGCGCACTGGAAGGCTCATGTTCGAAACCTCTATCACAGTAGAATGCTGACCACGTGTGATAGTCACGCCTCCATGACCAAAAACAGACTGAGCCGGCACTACCTGGATTGTCGTGCACTCTGCCAAATCGTCCGAAAGAGCAGGCATCTGCTGCAGCGGAGTGATTTTGCGCTCGTGAGAAACAGAGGCAGCAGTTTCAACACCACCATGGCCTGCCGGGAATAAAGAGAAACAGATAGCCAGAATCCCCAATCCCAATGCAGATGCCCCGAAAGCTAATCTGCCGCGTCCGAAATTATCCACAAGTTGGAGTACGTGCGACAGCAGACGGCGGCGGGCTGTGCAACACACCGTATCGCGAGCCACCCTTTCGTGAAATTCTGCCAGAAACCTGGATTCAAAATCAGCCTCGGGAACCTGCTCAACCTTCAGCGTTGCGAGCAAGGCAACGAGTTGTTCCTCTGATTCAGGAGCTGTAGAATGGTGGGGCTTGTCCATATGTGGCAAAATAACAGGTTGAAGGATGAGGTCAGAGTATAGACAAACAATCAGAGGTAATGTTCAAACATTTTGAAAAAAATCGCTAACACGCAAAAAAGTTATCATGAGGAAAAGACGGGAGGATGGAGCAGGACTGAGCCTTCCGTATCCAGCCAATCACGAATCAGGCGTTCGCACGACTCTATTTCAGCACGCCGGATACGGCGGGTCGCCGCCGTAGCAGCTTCCATGGCATCCATATCGTATACATACACCTCATCCACCAGGGCACAGGTGGGGTCCACATTGCGTGGCACCGATAAATCAATCAGGAACAGGGGGCTCTGGCGGGTCTGCTGCACCTGCTCCAGTACCGGTGGAGACACCACATAAGCCGGTGAGGCCGTCGAAACGATGACGATGTCGATATTCTCCAGGTAGGGAATCCACTCAGCAAAACGGATGACCCGCCCCCCGACCTGGGAGGCCAGCTCCACCGCGCGGTCATACGAACGGTTCGCGACAAAAATACTTTCGGCACCGCGGGAACGCAGGCTCTGCGCGGTAGTGCGCGCCACTTCTCCAGCGCCGACCACCAGGACGTTGCGCCCACTCAGCGAGCCAAGGATTTCCTGCGCCATCTGCACAGCGGCAGCTCCGACCGAAGTCGGACCGCTGGTGATATTGGAGGAACTGCGGACTTTCTTGCCGATGGAGAACACATGCTGGAAAGTCCGATTGGAGTATGATGAGGTAACCCCGGTTTCGAGCGCCACACGGTAAGCATCCTTCAGCTGGCCGAATATCTCCGTCTCGCCCACCACCATGGAATCCAACCCGGAAGCCACCGCAGCCAGGTGAAACAGAGCCTCCCTGCCCTGGTGCAGGTAAAAATGCTGCCGGCGGGACTCTGCATCGGGAGTCTTCCCCAGGAAATAACGCAGAATGCTGTGCATGGCAGCATCGGCCTGCTCGCTCCAATAGTAAATTTCTGTCCGGTTGCAGGTGGAAAGCAGCACGCATTCCGAGACACCCTCCAGCGCTGCCAGGGCGGCATTCGCCGCAGACAGATGCGATTTCCCGACGGCAAACTGCTCACGCACCGCAACCGGACAGCTGCGGTAGTTCACCCCGAGACAATACATCTGCATCATTGCACTGCTTACCGTTATTTTTTAAGACTGGCAACCGCCTCCACCAGGCTGGGGATGGTATGCTCTGCCGCTTCCACATCGGGCTTCAAGCCATATTCTGCCAGGGTGGCAGTCGTCACCGGGCCGATGCTGGCGATGCGGCACCCCTCCGGCAGAGGAAGATTCAGAGCCATGAAATGCCGCACGGTGCTGCTGCTGGTGAAGGTGATGACATCGGCACCTTCCTGAAGCAGACGCTCCCTGGCGCCGGTCGCGTCCTCCGTCTCCGGCACCGTACTATACGCCAGGCACTCATCCGCAATCGCCTGGCGCTTCATCAACTCATCGTAAATGACACGGCGAGCCTGCTCACCATGCACCCAGAGCATCGTCACATTGGCCACACCGCCGAATTCATCGCCCTTGCGGTCAAACTCGGCAATCAACTCCTCGGCCACCGCCTTGCGGGGCATCACATCGACCATCAGGCCATATTTCTTCAGCTCGGCGGCAGTTCCGGGGCCTACCGCGGCAATGCGGGCTCCTCCAATCTCGCGGATATCTTCATACACCGCAAAAAATGCCTGAAAGAAGCGGCGCACCCCGTTCGGGCTGGAAAACACCAGCCAGTCGTAATGAGGCGAATCCACCACGGCCTCGGCAAAATCGCGCTTATCAGTCGGGTCCGCGATGCGGATGGTCGGCAGTTCAAGCACATCGGCCCCCAGAGCCTCCAGCTGACGACTCAGGTCGCTGGCCTGCTCGCGAGTGCGGGTCACCACAATGCGCTGTCCGCAGAGCGGGAGGCGGGAGCACCAATCCAGCTGCGGAGCCAGAGAAACGACCTCACCAATCACCACAACAGCCGGAGCCCCCAGAGCGGCAGACTCTACTGCATCTGCCAGCGTAGCAACCGTGGCACATACAGAGCGCTGCCGCCCGGTAGCAGCCCATTGGATTGCCGCCGCGGGCACCTCGCCCCCCTGCCCGGCTGCCATCAGGGCAGTCAGAGTCTCGCGCAGGCGGCTCATCCCCATCAGCATGACCTTAGTCCCCTTTGCCGCAGCAATGCCAGGTATATCAAGGGTGGATTCAGCCTTGTGCGCCCCTTCATGCCCGGTGAATACCGTGAACTGCGTGCAACAATCGCGGTGCGTCACGGGAATCCCCGCACTAGCAGGACCGGCAATAGCCGAACTCACTCCCGGCACCACTTCAAACGGCACTCCGGCCGCACTCAGGGCAAGAGCCTCCTCGCCGCCGCGCCCGAACACGTACGGGTCTCCCCCCTTCAGGCGCACCGTGCAGGCATATCTGCCGGCGCAACTCACCAGCAATTCATTCATCTGCTCCTGCGGCATGGCATGGTTGCCGGCGCGCTTTCCCACGTAGATTTTCTCGCACCCGGGCTTCAGCCAGCCCAGCATGGCAGGCGCAACCAGGGCATCGTACACCAGGCAATCGGCCTGGGCAATCAGATCACGCCCCTTCAGCGTCATCAGACCGGGGTCGCCCGGTCCTGCACCAATCAGATAAACTTTTCCTTGAGAACCATTCTGAGCCATGGCTTATTCGACAATAATCGTTTCCAGATTCGTTTCGGGTTCCCCACTCCCAGACGGCTCCATCGCAGGCTGGGTCGTGAGCGTAGCTTCTTCGGGAGCAGTAACCGGTTCCGTTTCACCCTCCGGCTGCGGGGCAACGGGAGCTGGTGCTTCTGTCGTGGTTTCCTTTTCACTCTGTTCGGACGCAGCAGCGGCCGCCGCAGCAGCCTCAGCCTCCTGCTTGCCGAGGGCAAGCAGCTCAGAAACCGTCACCAGCTTGAACCCGCGGGCCTGCAGTCCGGTCACAATGCCCTCCAGCGCATCCAGGGTGGTCGCGTGGATATCGTGCACCAGAATGATAGAACCAGGCCTGGCCTTAGTCACCGCCGTATTGATTACTTTAGACACCCCGGGTTTCCGCCAGTCCTCCGTATCCACATCCCAGAGGATGGAAGCCATGCCATAGTGGTTGAACATGTGGTCCACCAAGGTCTTATTGGTCGCGCCATAAGGCGGGCGCATGACCCGGGGATAAGTTCCTGTAGCCCTGGCCAGCAGATTCTGCGTACGGGTAACTTCGTTATCCACCTTGGCGCGGGAGGAAGAATTCATCTTGATGTGCGTCCAGGTATGCACCCCTACCTCGTGGCCTTCGGCAGCAGCTCGCGCCACGAGGGACTTATAGCGGGCAGCATTGCTGCCAAGCATGAAGAAGGTACCTTTTGCTCCATGCTTCTTCAAGATATCCAAGGCTTTCGGGGTCAGTACAGCATGCGGGCCATCATCAAAGGTCAGGGCTACATACATCCCCTTCATCGGCACATGGCACACGCGCTTCCCCAAAGGCTTCAGACGCACAGGCTGGACAAGCTCCTCGGACAGCCCGGCAACTGCGGGAGCCCCGGCAGGTTTGACCACCGGTGCGACGACTTCAGGAGCCTGCGGCTTCACCTCCTTGGGCTGAGGCTTCACCACCTCGGGGCGGGGCTTGGCAGGTATCGGCTTCACGGTTGCAGGTGCAGGTACCGGCTTCACGGTTGCAGGTGCAGGCTTCACGGTTGCAGGTGCAGGCACCGGCTTCACGACCGCTGGAACGGGAGTCACAACAACTGCGGTCTGCTGCTGATCCTGCTGCTGGCAAGAGATAGCCCCAAGCAGAGCAGCTGCACACATGGTCACATACTTTACAAATTTCACGCGCATAGCAGGAGGCGCGGATTATACCCGCCGATTGCAGAAAAGGCAACCCCTTTTGTCGTCATTTTACATCGACACCGCGGGGTGCCTGTGTTAAAGTGGCAGCATGCTCAACTTCGATTACTGCAATAAGACCCGCTACATCTACGGGCCAGGGGAACACCTCCAGCTCGGCAAGTACCTCAAGCCCATGGTATCCGGTAAAGTCCTGCTGCATTACGGCGGCGGGAGCATCATCCGCAGCGGGCTGCTCGGGCGCATCCGCCGGAGCCTGCAGGAGGAAGGTATCGAATTTACGGAGCTGGGCGGGGTCAAACCCAACCCGGATGTAGCACTCGTGCGCGAGGGAATCACCCTCGGGCAGCAGGAAAAGGTCAGCCTTGTACTGGCGGTGGGTGGTGGCAGCGTCATTGACTCAGCCAAAGGTATAGCCGTGGGCATCCCGAACACCTGCGATGTCTGGGAACTCTATTCGCATAAAGGCAGCATTCCACCCCACGGACCTCTCCCGGTAGCCACCGTTCTGACACTACCGGCAGCGGGCAGCGAAAACAGCCCGAACACAGTACTTAGTGATGCATCAACTGGTCGAAAGCTCGGCTTCAGGCACATGGAATTAAGACCGGTGCTCAGCATTGTCGATCCCACCCTGTTCCTGACGCTCCCGCGCGAGCAGATGGCCTACGGTGCCTGCGATATGCTCTGCCACATCTTCGAACGCTATTTCACCAACACCCAGCAGACACAGCTGAGCGATGTCCTGGGCGAAGCCACGATGCGGACCATTATGCAGCTGGCGCTCTCGCTCAACCAGGATTTGCAGCAGGTTGATACCTGGGGGCAGCTGGCGCTCTGCGGCACCGTGGCCCACAACGACCTGCTCGGTATCGGGCGCGAACAAAGCTGGGCGTGCCATGCCCTCGAACACGAATTGAGCGCGGTCTACGATGTGCCGCATGGCGCAGGGCTGGCCGTTATCGTCCCGGCATATATGGAGGCAATCTGGCCATACAACCCCGGCATCTATGCCCAATGGGCCACCAACGTGATGGGAGTCACCCCGCAGCGTGATACTGAATCAATCATCCGCGAAGGTATATCGCGGCTCCGCCGCTGGTACCGGGAGCTCGGACTTCCGCAGACGATGCAGGAACTCGGCATTCCAGCCGATGCCGATTTTGCAGCCATGGCGGCAGCAGCCTGCAAGGTATACGGTGGAGGGGCCGCCATACCCACGCTACCCGGCATCCACCCGCTCACCGCAGAAGAAGCCACTGCCATATATCTATCTGCGCGCTAACAGTCATTGACTAACAAGAGCAGCCCTGCCATGATGGCAGCATGGATACCCACCCCGATGACCAGTTGTGGCAGGACGTGCACAAAGCCTACGAAGAGCACGACCTGCAGGAGGCAGACAGACTGCTGGGCAAGGCACCTGCTGCAATTGATTGCAGCCGCCTGGCAGACTGCGACGATATCGATTACTTCCGCTGGTTGCTCAACCAGCATATGTTTATCCTGACGGCGGGCAACGCAGACTCCTGGCCTGGTATCCAGGAGAAGCAGCTGCAATGCAATACCCTGGAGGAAAGCGCCCGCCCGCGCTGCATTATGCATGGAGAATGGGACGAAGAGTAAGTGCAGGCTGAGGTGTGCCACGCTTGAAGCTTGACCGCAAGTCTCATTTCTGCTAGTTTGTGATGAATGCTAAAACGACTTCTCAGCTGCCTGTTTCTTACGTGCACCCTGCTCACCATGGCAGGATGCAACAGGGAAGTTGAAACCAGCAAGGTTATCCGCATGGGGGGATTCCCGAATGTCACCCACGTACAGGCACTTGTTGCGCGCAACATGACTCGCCACGGTGAAGGCTGGTTTGAACGATACCTGCCTGGATACTCGATTGAGTGGTACACCTACAATGCCGGCCCCACCGCTATGGAAGCCATCTTCGGAAAGACCGCAGATCTCACCTATGTCGGCCCCAGCCCGGCGCTGAATGCCTTCGCTGTCTCAGCCGGTCGTGAAGTAAGGATTCTGGCGGGTGCTGTGAACGGGGGGGCGGCCCTCATGGTAGCACCGGAAAGCGGTATCAGGACACCTGCGCAATTCAAAGGCCGAAGCATCGCCACTCCCCAGCTGGGCAATACGCAGGATGTCTCCTGCCGCGCATGGCTGACACGCAACGGGCTGCGCTGCACGCTGGAAGGCGCAGGTGATTGCCGCATCGCCCCCACCCCGAACTCGATGCAGCTGCAACTCATGAAGCAAGGCGATATCGATGCCTGCTGGACTGTAGAGCCCTGGGTTTCGCGCATGGAGCGGATGGCAGGAGCCATCATCCTGGTGCAGGAGCCCGATGTCGTCACCACGGTGCTCGCAGGCCGGGTCGGCTGGCTGAAAGCTCACCCGCAAGAAGCGGCCACCATCATCCGCGCCCATTGCGAGCTGACCCAATGGATTACCGACCACCCGGAAGAAGCCCAGGCACGCGTTGTCGATGAGCTCACCCAACTGACCCAGGCTCCTATGGATCCGGAACTGGTGCGTAGCGCTTGGAATCGGCTGAAATTAACCAATAAAGTAGACCTGGCGGGGCTGGAACAATTTGTGAAGGATGCTCAGGCTGCAGGATTGCTCGACCGGGTACCGCCGCTGGAAGGAATGATTTATAAACAAGAGAAATGACACAGGAAAAACTACACCAGGAAATTCACAATTTCCCCACCGCAAAGCTCAGTATTGAGCACGTGTGCAAGGATTTTGTAACCTCTCGAGGCACCGTCCGCGCGCTTGACAATGTTTCACTTACCATTAACGAGGGCGAATTTGTCTGCTTCGTGGGACCCAGCGGCTGTGGCAAATCCACCTTGCTCAATATCATTGCAGGTCTGGAAAAACCCGACAGCGGCATGGCCCTCATCGATGGTACCCCCATCACCGGCCCGGGGCGCGACCGCATGGTCATGTTCCAGGAACACGCCCTCTTCCCCTGGCTGGATGTCATCGGCAATGTCATGTTCGGGCTCAAACAAAAACCCAACCTGACCGATAAGGAACGGCTCGAGGTGGCTAAATACTACCTCTACCTCGTGAAAATGGACCGCTTTGCCCACGCCAACATTCACGAACTGAGTGGGGGTATGCGCCAGCGCGTAGCCCTGGCCCGTTCCCTGGCGCCCAACCCGAAAATCCTGCTCATGGATGAGCCCTTCTCCGCCCTGGATGCCATGACCCGCGAACGCCTGTATGGCGATATTCAGGATGTGTGGGAAAAGCGCCGCAAAACCATCGTCTTTGTGACCCACAACGTGCGCGAAGCCGTGTGCCTGGGCAGCCGCGTCGTGCTCTTCTCGCCGCACCCCGGCCGCGTGCGCGAGGAGTTCCCGGTTTACCTCGCCCGCCCCCGCAACATCAATAATCACGACCTCGCAGACCTCTCGCAAAGCATTACTTCCGCCCTCAAGGGTTATACCGCCTCCGAATCCGACTAAACACCCATGAAACGCGTTCTCATCACTCTTTTCTTCTTTGTCCTGCTCATTATCATCTGGGCGGGTCTTACAGGAGACCTTGCCGCAATCGGCCTGGATATAAGCCTGTGGTCGCCGTATGTACTGCCACCGCCCAGCACGGTGGGTCACTACCTGTGGGACAACACGGTGAATGGCAAGATTCCCCTCTCCATGCTCATCACCCTCCGGCGACTGCTCATTGGCTACATCATCGGCCTGGTGCTGGGGGTACCGCTGGGTATGCTGGCAGCGCGCTTCCGCTGCATCAACGACACGCTGGGCATGCTGGCACTAGGGCTGCAGGCGCTGCCGAGCGTATGCTGGGTACCGCTGGCATGCATCTGGTTCGGGCAGACGGAGGCCGCCCTGCTGTTTGTGGTGATTATGGGTACGCTGTGGAGTGTGCTGCTTTCCACGCAGAACGGCATGAAGAACGTGCCTCCCATCTACGCCCGGGCGGCCCGCACCATGGGTTCCAGCCCGCTTCACACGCTCATCTTTGTGACACTGCCGGCCTCTGCGCCCTTCGTGGTCAGCGGCATGAAGCAAGGCTGGGCCTTCGCCTGGCGCTCGTTGATGGCGGCAGAGATATATGTATCCGTCGTCTCGGGATTCGGCATCGGCCAGTACCTGCACTACGGTCGCGAGCTGCAGCGCATGTACCAGGTCATCGGCATCATGTTCATCATCATCGCCGTGGGGCTGCTGGCCGATAAGATTCTCTTCTCCCCGATCGAATCGTGGCTGCACCGCCGCTGGGGAACAGACAAGGAATGACGAACGCACGACAATTGACGATTGGCGCCATGAACGAGGAGTGGATAGATGAGCTGAAGTCGATATTGGGGGACTGCGTGTGCACCGATGAGGCGACACTGCAGTCCCACGCGGGTGATAAGTGGCATGCCACCGCCCTGCCCCAGGCCGTGGTGCTGGCCACCAGCACCGAGCAGGTGGCCGCAGCGCTGAAATTTGCGCATGAGCGCGGCATACCGGTCACACCGCGCGGTGCCGGTGTGGGCTATGTAGGTGGTTGTGTGCCAATCAAGGGCGGCATGGTCATTTCTGTGGCCCAGATGACCCGTATTCTGGAAATCAACCCGGGTGATGGAGTCGCGGTGGCAGAAGCCGGAGTGCTCACAGCCGATCTGCAGGCAGCCTGCGCCAGGGTCGGGTGGTTTTACCCACCGGATCCGGCCTCACGCAAGGAATCCAGCATAGGCGGCAACATCGCAACCAACGCCGGGGGGCCGAGATGCTTGAAATACGGGGTGACCCGGGCCTATGTGCTGGGGCTGACCGTAGTACTGGCGGACGGCCGCATCCTGCGCTGCGGCGGTCGCACGCACAAGAACAAACAGGGTTTTGACCTGGTGGGGCTGTTCTGCGGCAGTGAAGGCATGCTCGGAATCGTGACCGAAGCCATCCTCCGCATCATACCGGCACCGCCTGCCCGGGCGGCCCTGCATGCCAGTTTCCCGCAATTTGCCCTGGCCGCCGCCGCCGTGCAGAATACCCTGCAGGGAGGCCACCTGCCCTGTGCCATAGAGATTACCGATGCCTTCACGCTGGCTGCCGCGCGCCACTACCTGGGGCCGAGCGTCCTGCCGGCAGAAGCCCAGGGGCATATCATCATCGAAATCGATGGGCAGCGGGATGCCGTAGCTACTGAGCTTGAAACCATCGCCGGCATCCTGCGCAATACTGGAGCCAGCGAGGTCGTCTATGCCCGCACAGAAGAAGAAGTCGAAAGCATCTGGCAGCTGCGCCGCGAATTCTCCTACAGCCTGAAAGCCACCGGACTCACCAAACTCAACGAAGATATCGTCATCCCCCGTTCGCAGCTGGTGGAACTGGTCAGTTTCTGCGAAAGCATGCAGCAGGAAACCGGCATTCCGGTAGCCTGCTTCGGCCACAGCGGCGATGGCAATATCCACACGAACATCATGGTGCTCAAGGATGCACAGGGGCGCGACATCCGCGAACCGGCAGATGCGCTCGTGAACCGCTTGTTTGACTGGGTGATGGCACATGGCGGCAGCATCACCGGAGAGCACGGAATCGGCCTTGCCAAGGCACCCTGGTTTGCCCAGGCCATAGGCAGCGTGGCCATGGATACACACCGGGCCATCAAAACCGCGCTGGATCCAGCCGGCATCCTCAACCCCGGAAAAATGGGACTCTGAGCACGCTCACCAGCGCAGTTTGGCGCGAAGCCTGGCGGCATAATCGCTGCCGGGCAGGTTCAGCAGGCGCAACGGATTCGGGGCCTTGCGGATGCGCAGCGTCTCATTCAGCACAATGGGGTAGGTGTTGCGGCCATCGAGCGAGAAGATGAGCGATTCACCAGCGCGGCCACGTCGCTCTCGCGGACGCAGGGTGATTTCCACCAAATCGGGCAGCACAATCGGGCGGCTGGTGAGACTGTGCGGGCAGATGGGAGTCAGGCATGTCACCCCTGCAGTAGGCCACAGCAGCGGACCGCCAGCCGACATCGAATATGCCGTGGAGCCCGTGGGCGTGGCCACCAGGATACCATCCGCATGGTAGCGGTTGAGCAAGCGGCCATCCAGCTCCACATCCACATCAATCATCTTCCCCGTCTGGGCTCGGGTGAGCGATAGCTCATTGAGCGCATAAAAGCGCCGCTCAGCCTCCTGCCCGGAGGCATCAAACTTGCGAACCTCAAGCATGGCGCGTTCATCCACCTCGAAATTCCCCGCTGCAAGAGCCTGCACCAGCATCTCGATTTCATCGCGGTTGCAGGCGCTCAGAAAGCCCAGATGCCCCATGTTGATACCACCGATGACAGCACCAGTACTGCTGGCCCCCAGAGCCACAGATAACATGGTACCATCGCCCCCCAGGCAAAGAATAAGCTCCGGCTTACCCAGCACCGGGTCATGCGCAGTATTCTTCCCCAGCTCATAGGCATTCAGCCCGAATGCCGCGCAGGCATCCATGAGCTGCTGGAGAGCCATCAGACAAGGTGCCGAGCGCGTGGGCGAAAGAATACCTATGGATGCGGGCGTCTTCACGGTGGCGGGGATATTCAGCGTTGCTCACGCACAATTTCAGTACCGATACCCTCGGGGGTGAAAATCTCGAGCAGCAGGGTATGGCGCAGGCGACCATCGATAAAGTGCACCTTGCGCACACCGGCATTCAGCGCATCCACGGCGCTCTTCACCTTGGGTATCATGCCGCCGGAAATCACCCCCTTCTCAATCAGCTCGAAAGCCTCCTTGCGGTTGATACTCTGGATGATGGTGCTCGGGTCGGCCGGGTCATTCATGAGCCCCGGCACATCAGAGATATACACCAGCTTCACCGGCTTGAGTTCGCGGGCCAGAGCGGCAGCCGCCAGGTCGGCATTCACATTCAGCGAATGGTTGGTCCCCAGCTCGCGGGCAAGCGGAGAAATCACCGGCGTGAGCTGCAGTGAAAGCGCCTCCTTCACGCGGGAAAGCTGGCAGCCAATCACATTGCCCACCATGCCGATATCCACCGGGTTGCCCTCGGCATCCTTCTCCGAAATCTTCTCGCCTACGAACACATTGGTACCGGGAATACCCACGGCTTTGCCACCATGGGCGCGCATCATATCCACCAACCCGGGGTTGATGGTACCGCTCAGGGTACGCTCCACGATATCGATAGCCTCGGGGGTGGTCACGCGCAGACCATTCACAAAGCGGGCTTCGAGCCCGGCATCGGCCATGGCCTTGGAAATGGCCTTACCGCCACCATGCACCACCACAGGGTTCAGCCCCATCGTCTCCATCACCACGATATCGCGCATGAGCGACTTCACAAGGTCGGGATTATCCATGGCAGAGCCGCCGAACTTGATGAGGACCGTCTGGTCGCGGTAGGCCTGCAGATACGGCAGAGCTTCGATGAGGATATCAGCCTTGTAAATCTCCTGGTCAGGGGTAACAACCTTGCGAATGGGAATCATGATTTCAGATATAGCGTTTGATTTTGAAGATGATGAGGGGGAGCGCGCCGGAAAGCACCATAAGCACCACCGATACCCACACGCCCCAGTCGGTGTTCAGGAACGGTATAAACTTGAAATTCATACCGAACATACTGGCAATGAGGGTAGGCGGCAGGAACACCACACTCATGATGGTGAATACCTTGAAGATATCGTTCTGCTCGATGTTGATCAAGCCCAGCACGGCATCCAGCATGAAGTTGATCTTGTTGGAAAGGAAGGCCGCATACTCGGAAAGCGAGTTCACATCTCGGGAAACCGAGCGCAACGGCATGTACAGGTTATCCTCTCCCAGGCAGCTTTCCTCATTTCCGGCGTACGTGATGAGGCGCAGCAGGTTCACCAGGGCATCGCGCTGGCGGGTGATGAGGTCACCCACGCGCCCCAGCTCCTCCAGAGCATCGCGCAAGTCATCCGTATCCGGGTCTTCCACCTTCTGCTTGCGGCGGGTGTGGTGCGTGCCGAACACTTTCTTGGAAAGCGTATCCAGATCTGTACCGAATCGTTCCAGCACGTCGGCCTGGCGGTCCACCAGCGTTTCGAGCAGCCCGATGAATACCAGGTCGCGGTTCGTCTGGCTCATACGCAGCAGCTGGTGCGAAAACACGCGGAAGGAATACGAATCCGTGTGGCGGATGGTGATGAGCAGCTTCCCTTTCAGGATAAAGGTGATTTCCGAAATGATCGGTTCATCGGTCTCCACGCGGGAAAGCACCGTCGTGGTCATGAAACGCCCGCCATCCTCGCAATACAATCGCGAGGTCGCCTCAATTTCGCGCATCTCATCCTTGGTGGGCATCTCGATGCGGCAGAGCGATTCGGCATACCTTAGTTCCTCTGCATCAGGAGTCAGGAGGTCAATCCAGAACACATCCCCGCGGCGGCTCTCCTGGTCCTCCAGGCCCACCGTTCGGGAAATCCCATTCTCCGTCTGCGTGTATATGCGAATCATGCTCCAAAATGGGGTTGCAATTCGTAAAGAAGCGGCACCCACGCGCGCCGTGCGCTGATAATGACACGTTTTGCATCAGAAATCAAGCCAAAAGCCACAGCGCCGCTTCCTTTTGTGATGCCAGCGCAGGAGATATCAGAAACTCGCGATGGCGGGCGGGGTTGTCGTGCTTTTTGCTTGATGCGCGCGGGCGCGGGTGGTAGAATATGCGGTAGCATGAAAGTCATCACGATATACGGCAGCAAGAGTGACCTTCCGTTCATGGAACCGGCACGCGTGTATTTTCAGGAAAATAATGTTGAGCATGAGGAGGTCATCTACTCTGCCCACCGGGATTTGCCCGCCCTCATCGACTATCTCAAGGAGCTGGAAGCCAGCCAGACAAAGGCCGTGCTGCTCTGCGTGGCTGGTCTCTCTGCCGCCCTGCCCGGCGTGGTAGTCATGAATACTGAACTGCCGGTCATCGGGGTACCGGTTCCCTGCGGCCCGCTCAACGGCGTGGATGCTCTGCTGGCTATCTCTCAGTTGCCCGGCGGCGTGCCGGCCACAACCGTGGGTCTGCACAAGAAGACCCCGCTCAACGCAGCCATGGCAGCTCATCGCATCATCAAGCTGGCTGAA
This sequence comes from Akkermansia sp., assembly GCA_017517805.1. Lineage (GTDB taxonomy): Bacteria > Verrucomicrobiota > Verrucomicrobiia > Verrucomicrobiales > Akkermansiaceae > Akkermansia. Next base: position 43,118 of record JAFWYD010000042.1, on the reverse strand, counting down.
TAAAAACGATTCCGACACGGGCGATGTTCCCGTTTTCCACTCTCAGAGAAAGAAGTAATGAGTACGCCAAAAGACCTCGTCACGATAGAAGCACTGAGCGACGCTGACATCCGCAACATCCTGAAAGGTGCTGCGGAGATGAAACAGGTATTTTGCAGCGGCAAGACCCACCCGGCGCTGGCGGGCAAATCTGTGCTGACCCTGTTCTACGAACCCAGCACGCGCACGCGCTCATCGTTCGAACTGGCAGCCCGCCGGCTGCAGGCAGATGTGACTACATTCTCTGTAGCAACATCTTCCGTAGTAAAAGGCGAAAGTGTGCACGACACCATCGACACGCTCATGAGCATGCACATGGACTACATCATCGTGCGCCACAAGAACAGCGGCATACCTGCGGTCATCGCCCGGCACGCCAAGGCAGCCGTGGTCAACGCCGGCGACGGCGCGCATGCCCACCCCAGCCAGGCATTTCTGGATGCCTTCACCCTGCAGGAGAAATACGGAGACCTGGAGGGCAAGAGGGTGGTCATCATCGGCGATATTCTGCATAGCCGGGTGGCCCGCTCCACCAGCACGATACTGAAACGCCTCGGAGCAGATGTAGCCTACATGGGGCCGGGGCCGCTGGTTCCCTTGCAGAAGCACACCGGAATACCGCGTTTCACAAACTGGGATGCCGTCTTTGAATGGAAACCGGATGTCATCTACCTGCTCCGCGTGCAGAATGAGCGCATGGATACCCCCTTCTTCCCCTCTGGGGACTACCACCAGGCCTTCGGTGTCACCGAGGAACGACTCAAGCGCATCGATGACCTGGACCTGAGCATCATGCACCCTGGACCGGTGAACCGCGGAGTCGAACTCTGCGACAACGCCATGGAATACCGCAACAGCCTCATCTGCAACCAGGTCGAAAACGGAGTCGCCGCCCGTATGAGCATCCTTTCCTACCTCAGCCCCCTGACCCAGAACCATGACTAACACCTACATCCGCAACGCCACATGGGCACCCACCGGCGAACGTTTCGACCTTCGTCTCGCTCCCGGCCACAGTCAGGTCGTACCCGAATTGGGCGGGCTCACCATCTGCGATGCAGAAATCCGCCCTGCAGGAGAGATGAGCATCCCCGCCAGGGCGCGTATCATCGATGCCGAGGGCAAACTCATCCTCCCGGCCTTGTTTGACCTGCACGCCAAGGTGGAAATCGAAGGACGCAGCAAGCGCGAATCAGTCACCCGCACCGGTCAGGCCGCCGTGCAGGGTGGCGTGTGGGGCATGCTGGTGCAACCCACCGCCGGCTTCATGTTCGACAACAGCGCCGCGCTGGATAGCTTCCGGGAAGCGGTGGGGCAGCGTTCTGCAGCCGAAATGGTACCCGCAGGCTGCATCTCGCTGGGCATGAAAGGCGAGCAGCAGGCTCCGTACAACACACTTGCCGCTCGAGGCATCCGCATCCTCAGCGATGCCGGGGAGCGCCCCGGCAACCTGCTCATGCTGCACCGGGCCATGAAATACGTAGCTGAACTGGGGCTGACCCTGGCCATACGCGGCGATGTACCCAGCATCACGGCCAACACCTGCCTGCACCCCGGCACCACCTCGTACAAGCTCGGGCTGCACGGCACCCCGGCCTGCGCAGAGGAAATCGGCATCGAAATCATCATCCGCCTCGCCCAGGATGCAGGTTGCAAACTGCATATCCAGACAGTAAGTACGGCAGAAGGCGTGGAAATCATCCGCCGGGCCAAGGCCGCAGGAAGCCAGATCACCGCCGAAGTAGCACTACACCACCTGCTCTACACGCACGAAGACGTGGGCGACTACGATACCAATTACAAGACCCTCCCCCCCCTGCGCGACAAGGCGGACACAGAGGCCCTGCTGGCAGGTGTGAAAGACGGCACCATCGACTGCATCGTCTCAGACCACACCCCCTGCACCGATTTTGCCAAGAAGCAGGATTTCCCCTCTGCCCCGCAGGGCATGTGCGTGCTGGACCACTTCCTGCCCACCCTGTATACCCGACTGGTGAAACCTGGGAAGCTGAGCTGGGCAGAGCTGGTGCGCGCCTGCTGCACCGCGCCCTGCACCATAGCGCTGCCGGATGTGATTGACCCGGCAGAACCGGAAGGCATGCCCCTGCTGCTGTTTGACCCGGAAGCCACCACCGAAGTAAGCGAAGCAAGCTTGCCATGCGGCACCTGCAACACCCCGCTGCTGGGGCAGATTCTCAGCGGCAGCGTCACTCTCCCTCTCCAATAAAGCCATGATTATCTACATCATCAGCGATGGCAAAAAAGGCCACCTTTCCCAGACCCGGGGTCTGGCCCAGGCTCTGATTGAGCAGGCCGGGGATCGGGCCCCCGCATGCGAACACGCCGTCTACGAAGTCGACATCACCGGCCTGAGCTGGCTGGGCAAATTGTTCTACAAAGGTAAGGAACTCACTTACCCGAGGCCCGACCTCATTCTCTGCGCCGGGCATGGCACCCACCTGGCAGCCCTCAGCCTGGCTCGCCACCTGCGCAGCCTCTGCATGGTCTGCATGCGCCCCAGCCTGCCCTCCAGCATGTTTGACCTGTGCATCACCCCCCGGCACGACCTGCCGGACGGATTCCAGGCAAACGGCCAGATTTTCCCGACGAACGGCGCCATCAACGGCATACGCCCCACACCGGATATTCCCAAGACACAGACCCTCATCCTCATCGGCGGCCCCAGCAAGAGCTACAAGTGGGATGCAGAAATCGTGCTCAACCAGCTCTCCTCCATTGCGCGGCTGACCACGACCCCGATTGTGCTGACCACCTCTCGGCGCACCCCGGCAGACTTTGTGCACGATGTGGCCATGGCCTGCCCGAACATCCGCGTCATCCCCGTCGAGGAGACCGGCCCGAACTGGGTGCAGGAGAACCTCTCGAAAGCCAAGGAAGTGTGGGTCACGCAAGACAGCGTCAGCATGGTGTACGAAGCCCTTTCCAGCGGAGCACCCGTGGGCATCATCGAAATGCCGGCCAAGGAAGGCCCGCACAAGCCCGATGCCTCGCGCATAGCCCGCGGGCTCAACATGCTCATCGCCGATGGCAGCGTCTGCCGCTTCACCGAATGGGCCAAGACCAACACCATTCCGACCACCGGCATGGTCATGAATGAAGCCGCACGCGCCGCCACCTACATCCTGGATAACTTCCCCAGACTACTGCCATGAAAGTGATGCACCTGCTTCCCTCCCTGAGTTCCGGAGGCGTAGAACAAGTTGTCCTCGAGCTGTGTGAAGGACTTTGCGCCGCAGGCGTGGACAACGTAGTCGTCTCGGCCGGAGGGAGCATGGTGCCGGCAATTGAAGCCACCGGAGCTCGACACATCACCCGCCCCATCGGCAAAAAGAGCCTGCTGACCCTGCTGCAGATTGGTAAGACAGCGAGCCTCATCCGCGAGGAAAAGCCCGATGTGCTGCACCTGCATTCGCGCGTGCCAGCGTGGGTGGGTCAGCTGGCCTGCCGCCGCATACCGGCCGACGAAAGGCCCGCCATCGTCTCCACCTTCCACGGGTTCCACTCAGTCAATGGTTACTCTGCCATCATGGCCAAGGGCGACCGCGTGATTGCCGTTTCCCGCTGCATGCGCCAGCACATCCTGGATAATTACCCCAAGTGCCCCGAGTCTGATATAGTCGTCATCCCCAACTCGGTTGACAGTAAGCGGTTTAATCCCGATTACAAACCCAGCGCCGAATGGTTGGAAAAATGGTATTCTGATTACCCGGAATTGCAGGAAAAATACACGCTTTGCCTGCCTGGCCGCATCACCAGGCTGAAGGGTGCCCCCCACCTCGGTCCCATCCTCAAATACCTGCAGGGCAAAGGCATCCCTGCACACGCCGTGGTCGTGGGTGAGACCAAGAAAGGCAAAGAATCCTACCGCGATGAAGTGGTAGCAGGCTTTGCGGAACTGGGAGTGGACCGCCACGTCACCTGGACCGGGCACCGACGCGACCTGGCCGATGTGCTCTGCGCCTGCGATGTCACACTCTCTCTTACCCTGCAGCCGGAATCATTTGGCAAAACCACCCTGGAGGCCCTTTCGCTGGGGCGACCAGTAGCTGGATATGAGCACGGAGGCGTAGGTGAGCAGCTGCAGCAATTCCTGCCGGCAGGCATGGTACCCACCGGGAATCCGCAGGCCATGGCTGAACTACTGGAGCAATGGTACACAAAGCGCCCGGTGCCGCATACCCCGGTGCCGGCCCCCTACCGCCGGGAGGATATGATAAAGGCGCACATTGATCTTTACCGCGAACTCTGCGCGACAGCCCGCTCATGAATCTGCTCCACATCAGCCCGCGGCTGCGCCCGGGAGGCATCAACCAGCTGGCGGCCGACCTGGCGTGCGGGTTGCAGCAATCCGGCTTCAGGAACACCATACTAGCCCCCCCCAATGAGCTGATTGGCCGCATGACTGCCGCTTCCGTGCACCACCACAGCATGCGCAAACTCTCCCTCTTCACCTGGTTTTCCGAAATCAAGCGGGCCAGGCGGGTCATCGGCAGCAGCAGAGCCGATATCGTGCTCGCTTACACCACCCAGGCCGCCCAGCTCGCATGGGTAGCCTGCAAAGAACTGCCGGAAGAAACCCGCCCGCGTATCATCGGTATCCACACCACATACCCCAGGCACAGAGGCTGGGCGCTCACCATGGAATGCTGCGATGCCCTGGTTGCCACCTCCCAGCATCTGCGTGAAGAACTCATCCGCAGGGCAAAACTGGATGCGGAGCGCAGCATCTGGGTCATCCCCTACGGTGTGAACGAGGAACTCTGCTACCCGGGCTACCGCCCCTCCGACACCTGGATGGAGCAATGGAAACGCTACAGTCAGAAGCACGAAGGGAAGCTGAGCATCTGCCTTCCCGGTGCCATCACGCCGCTGCACGGGCTGCAAGACCTGCCGGCCATACTTGCCAGACTTGCCCGAATCAATGTACCCGTGCATGTCTACATCTCGGGTGATACCGCGCGGGCAGACCAGAAATTCCTCAACCAGCTCCGCAAGCATTTCCAGGAAAGCGGCACGATGGACAATATCACCTGGCTCGGACTCCGGACCGACCTGCGCGATGTGATGAGCGCCTGCCAGGTAGTGCTCTCGCTAGCCAGGCAGCCCGCCTGCCACGACCGGGTTATCCTCGAGGCCCTCTCCCTTGGCAAGCCGGTGGTCGGCTATGACCACGGCATCGTGGGAGAGATGCTGGATACCTACATGCCTTCCGGTCGTGTTGCACCCGGTGATATTGCAGGGATAGCCGATTGTCTGGAGCAGTGGCACGCCTACCTTCCACCCTCAGAAGAAGCACTCCTCTACCCCTACCGCCTGGCCGATACCATACGCGGTGTGGCAGAGCTCTGCACGGCAGTCTGCCAGGGCCGGGGCTCCAGCCGGTGTTGAAGCCGATGTAGCGGAGCCCACCATTGACAATCTTTCCAAAATAGTGTACCCTCTGCGGCGAACTCAATTTTCAGATGATAAGTTTCACGAATCTTTCCCGGTATACGGATATAGGCTCGAACTGCTACCTGCTCGATATCGACGGCGTGCGCATTATCCTTGATTCTGGCATGCACCCCAAAAAGGACGGAGCCGAGGCAACCCCGGAGTTCAACCTCATCGGAGCTGCCGATCCTGATACCATCTTCGTCACCCACTCGCACCTGGATCACATCGGCACCCTGCCCGTCCTGCAGGATAAATACCCGGCCGCAGAGGTCAACATGACCGCAGCCACCTGCGAAGTCGGCCTTGCCATGCTGCACAACTCAGTCAATGTCATGACGGCCAAACGCACTCAGGACGGCATCATCGAATATCCCTTCTACACCCACGCTGAACTTGATCACGCAGCCCGGTGCTGGATGCCCCGCGCATACGGCAGCCCGTTCCGCATCGGTCGTAGTGGCCGGGTGCTGGCCACACTTCACGATGCGGGCCACATCCTGGGCAGTTGCGGAGTTGAGCTGGAAAGCGAAAGCGGCACCACCATCCTGTATACAGGCGATGTCCAGTTCGACAATCAGACCCTCATCGCCGGGGCTGATTTTCCGGAGAGCGGTATCGATATCCTCATCATGGAAAGCACGCACGGCTGCACCGAGCGCGATGAAAGCTACACCCGGAGCAAAGAACTGCAACGCTTTGCCCGCACCATCCGCGAAGTCCTCGAGAACGGAGGAGCCGTGCTCATCCCCGTCTTTGCCCTGGGCAAAAGCCAGTGCCTGCTCACCGAAATCGGACGCTTCAAGGAACAGGGCCTCATCCCTGATGTGCCGGTATATTTCGGTGGACTCAGCTCCAAGATTACAGCGGTCTACGATAAACTGGCAGACAGCACACCGCGCCTCGACCCCGGGTTCCGCATCAAGGAACATGTAGAGACGCACGGGCTTCCCCGCCAGGGGAAAGCGCCCCTTACTGCATCCCCCGGCAACATCTACCTCGTTTCCAGCGGCATGATGAGCGAGCACACCGTCTCGCACATCCTGGCAGAGCAGATTATCACCCACCCGAACGATGCCATCCTCTTCGTCGGCTACAGCGACCCAGAGACCCCTGCGGGTAAGATCAAGGCCGCCAACCATGGCGAACTCGTCCGCCTCCGCGAAAAAGGCGGGCAGGCCTACCCGCTCAACTGCCGCATCGAATGCTTCGACTTTTCCGGCCATGCCACCCGGAGTGCGCTGATTGATTATGCATGCAAGCTCAACCCGAAAAAGATTCTGCTCGTGCATGGCGACCCGCCCGCCGTTGAATCGCTGAGCCAGACGCTCCAGGAGCGGCTACCTGGCACCGATATCCTGATACCGGAGCCAGGCAAACCGGTGCGCCTGAGCTGAGGCCCCCTCACTATTTCCCGTGGTGGTCCACTTCCTGCGAAATAGCCAGGATGCGGAAGTCGCGCCCCCCCGTATAGCGGATACACAGCGACTGGCCTACGGCAGCATCCGGCATCAGCGAAAGTCTGACCGCCCCTGTAAAATCATGAGTCGTGCCGGGGATGGAGCATGATTCCACATGCTCCCAGGCATCATTGGCAGAGCTGCGGAAATCAAAGCCCGTATCGCTATGGAGCAACCGCAGTTTGAAACGCGAAAACTGCCGCACAGAATTGAAGCTGATATTACTTTCCAGCGGCATGGTATGGACCTCGGCCTCGATGGGATAGCCAACCACATATTTATTTCCCTCAATAATCCAGGGAGCTTCGTAACCCCGTTCACCGCAAGTCACACAGGCTCCAGTTTCAGGGTCACAAAGGCATTTATACCCTTCTTCAGGTATGCCTAATTTGGGTACAGAGCCACTTTTCCCTGAGAGCAGCTCAACCATTCCGTCAATATGGGGATTATCCTCCAGCATGCGCTCGAGCGATACACCTCCTGAATCAATAGTCCTCGTCAGAAACCACATTTCATCTGCCTGACCGGATATCGAAGGCACGGCCCCCAGGCTCAACACCGTACGATGCATAAACCTCACACGTTGCCACGCTGTGACCTGTTGATCCAGATTAATAGTCAACACCGCTACAGAGCCATCATTCATGAGTACCCATATATTGAAATTGGCACCTCGTTGCAAACACCACTCTTTGATGCCGGAAGCAAACAGGTGCTCTGCCAGCATGCTGATATCGGTTGCAGCATAACCATCAGACTCCAGCCGGTAGGCAATCTCCCGCATGCGACGGGCTCCACGCTGCACGAACAGCACTGTATTTTCGACTGCGCGGGCTGGAATCGGTTCACTACCGACAGAAGACTGACGACGCAGGATGACTGATGATGGGGTGATGGCATTCCCGCTGCTGGAGCTCACGCTCCACTCACTATCTGATGTACCGACCAGCAACTGCCGGGTTGCCGTAATCCAGCAGATGCGGCTCTGGTCACAATCCATAATGCTCAGATGCAAAGCGTCATCATCATTCGATCCCATGTGAAAATTAAAATAATCATCAGTCACGCTGGCCAGAAGCGTGGTTGGCAACCCTGGCATGCCACCAATCCAGAGACGCCCCTGGAACAAGGCAGAAAAAGCAGGATAACCGTTGCGCACGCCAATGGCGCCGAAACTCCAATTGCGAGTCGAAAAGCTCACCGGATTATCCAGGTACTTTTTCAGGAGTTCTGCCTTGGCATGAGTCTCGTCCACTACTTCCGTTATGCGGAATTTATATTCCCTCCGGCCACCCAGCACCTTAAATTGGTAGAATGCACCTAATGTAGCAGCATCCTTGCAACAGCGGCAGACCAGCACCATGCGGCAAGGGCGTGACTCCGACCCCGAAAGAGCCCAATTCTGGCGCGTCTCATAGTCGGTCTGGGAAAAAGATTTGACGCATGTCCAATCCCACAGGCGGAAATCGGGTTCCTCCTCCAGGGTATCATAGCTCCGCCACAATTCCCAGCACGCGCTCCACGTATCGACCGTGTGAATTTCCCAATCGCCTATCACCTCATACGGCAGTTGCGAATCATCCAGTCTCATGATACCCGGTTGGAAATAGTAGGGATAATCATCCAGGTCCAGGCTTCCATTAAATGCATCAGGAGTGTAATCACGGATGCAATGGTAGAAATAATATAACAAGGATTTGGCATTTTTCTGCTGCAAAACGGTTCCTTTTGCGACTGAGGATGTGCTCAGATCCGGAGCCGTACTTGCCCCTGTTTTCTGAACTTCATTGCAAAACAGGCTCTTACCAGGTATGGTTGCATCTGCCAACAAGTACTCCTTACCGGCCATATCCTGAGAAAATGCATGGTGACCACCAGAAATCTCCAGGGTAGCGCTGGTTCCGGATTCATCAAATTCGATAGCCATGGAGCCTTCCTGCCGGGCATAGGTTTCGCGTGGCATCGACTCAAACGAGATATCCTCCAGAGCCCACTCCGTATCAGTAAAACGACGAAGCACAAAAGGGGGACATGAGGGAGAGCATACGTACAGCTCATCATTCACCTGGGTAAAGTGGGCTCGTTCCAAATCCTCCTGGCTCCAATCAAGACTGATAAGACGTTGATGCAAAAACGAACGAACCACAGCCTTTCCATCCTTGTATGCCCACATCCCCCCTTCATCGAAAGCCAGCATCAACACATCGCGCTCTGAATAATAAAACGGCACAATGCGAATTCTCGGATAGCCGCCCCAGAACAACGATAACGTGCCAGGCCTCAACTGCAACCCGCCGTAAGGCTGAATCTGAAAATTACTGATCAACGCAGCCCCACGCTGGTAAGCCTGCAAATCGCACCGTGATGAAAGCCAAGGCGAAAGTTCGCCTGCCGTAAAACCTTGTACTATGGGAATTTCCTGCATATGTCCCACGGTGTACCACACCAGGGGCCGAATATGCAAGAATTCTCTGGGGGGCGGTAACGCGTTTCACCCGGGCATCATAACCCGGTCTCCACCAGAATCGTGGCAGCGCGTCGCACGCACTCCTGGCAGGGGACGCGGTTTTCCCCTTTGATTTCGCGGCAGGTAGACGCGCCGCAGGAGGCTGAGAAAGCAGCCAGGATAGCCGCCGCTTTTTCCGGAGCCACCTGCATGGCACCATACAAGGCCCCGCAGGTACCCTCCGGGGCCCGACCACCACCGCAGCCGGCCATGGGCTCCACCAGGTCCTCACGCCCGAAGGCCGCGCACACCGTCTGCGCGCAGTTGTACATATACGGTTTCTGGCGGAAACGGGCCAGAGCCAGGTCAACACGATTCATAACAGCAGGATGATATCACAACCGGGGTTGCATTGTCAAGGTTTCCAGAGTTCGCCGCAGGCATCTGTGGGCATACGCCAATCCCCTCGGGGAGAAAGTGAAATCGTGCCCACCTTGGGTCCATCGGGCATGCAGCTGCGTTTGAACTGCTGCTGGAAGAAACGGCGCAGGAAAATCTCGAGCGTGCGGCCAATTTCACGCTCCGAATATTCCCCCGCAAAAGCCAGCTGCGCCAGCACGCGCAATTTCATGGGTTCTGCACCGTACTTCACAAAATGGTAAAGGAAGAAATCGTGCAAATCATACGGGCCGAGGATATCTTCCGTCTTCTGCTCCATGGTGCCATCATCTGCCGGGGGCAGCAACTCCGGGCTCACCGGGGTATCAATCACATCCTGAATCGTCTCGGCCAACTCCGCATCTGCATGCCGGGCCTCATGAGTCAGCAGGCAGCGGATAAGCGTTTTCGGCACCGAGCAATTCACCGCATACATGCTCATGTGGTCGCCATTGTAAGTGGACCAGCCCAGGGCAATCTCCGAGAGGTCACCAGTACCCACCACCATACCACCCGACTTATTGGCCAGATTCATCAGGATGGCCGTGCGCTGGCGGGCCTGTACGTTCTCATAGGTGCTCGTGCGCAGCGAGGGGTCGAAATCCAGATCCCCGAACTGCAACAGACAGGACTCTTTGATATTGATCTCCTTGAAGGTCACCCCCAGCAGCTTCATCATCGCCACGGCATTGTTGTACGTGCGCCCGGTCGTTCCAAAACCAGGCATCGTCACCGCCAGAATCGCAGTAGTGGGCAGATTGAGCACCCGGCAAGCGCGCACACAGACCAGCAGGGCCAGCGTACTGTCCAAACCGCCGGAAATACCGATAACCAGCGTGCGGGCATGCGTGTGCTCCATGCGTTTCACGAGGGCCGCAGTCTGGATACTGAGGATTTCCTCACAGCGGGAAGCCATCTCCCCGGCAGCCGGCACGAAAGGATGCGCGGGGATGCTGGCATAGGCCAGGTCACAGCGCTTATCCAGCTTGCCCACCTGCACCCGGCGCACCGGAGCAAGAGACTCCAGCGCGCGGCATTCGTTGAACGAACTCTCGCTGCAGCGCGCAGCACCCAGTCGCTGCAAATCCACATCGGCATAGATAATTTCCGACTCGCGGCTGAACAAGCGGCCCTCGGCCACCACCTGACCGTTATCCGCGATGAGCGACTGCCCGGCATACACGGCATCCTGGGTACTTTCGCCCACCCCGGCAGCCGCATACACATAGGCCGCCAGGCAGCGGGCACTCTGCTGGCACACCAGCGACCGGCAATACCCGGCTCCACCCGCCACAGCCGTAGACGCAGCAGCATTGAAAATCACGCGTGCACCCTGCAGGGCAAGCCTGCTGCTCGGAGGCACCACAGCCCAGAGGTCATCTGCCACCTCGACCGCAAAGGAAAAATCTGCGCCATCGCAGAACACCAGGTCGGTGCCGATAGGCACCATACCAAAACCGGGCAGTTCCAGTTCCTTCACCCGCAACTCAGCCGCAGGGCGGAACTGGCGGCGTTCGTACGCATCGCGACAATTCGGCAGCACACTCTTGGGCACAAGCCCCAGCACATGCCCCCCCTGCACCACAGCCGCCACATTGTACACACCCTCTTCCACCACCAGGGGCAGCGAAACCACCGCCAGCATATTCAACCGGGCCGTCTCGCTGGCATAGTGGGCCAGCGCCCGCAGCGCCCCCTGCTGCAAATGCGAGTGGTAGAACAAATCGCCGCAGCTGGCACCAGTCAGGCACAACTCAGGGAACAGCACGACATGAGCATCCTGCCGGGCAGCCTCCCGCGTTGCGGCCACCAGTTCCGATGTATTAAAGGCAACATCTGCCACACGCACGCGGGGTGTCGCGGCAGCCAGGCGGTAATATCCGTACGTACTCATATGTATGTATCCGCACCATATTTTGCCAGATTGGGGGCGAAAGTCAATCATCTACCACGCATCACCCCAAAAATCCACAATTTTGAACAAAATCTGCCTGTCACCGTCTCACTAGTGTTATTAACACTTGACCCGCCTGGTGAAATATGTCAGAATGGCCGGGCCGTCTTGTCTCTTGATGCACCATGAAATACAGCATATCGGCTCTATCTCGTAAAACAGGTCTGTCTATCCACACCCTCCGCTTTTATGAAAAGGAAGGGCTGCTCCGCTATGTGGAACGCACCGAATCCGGGCGCAGGGTCTATGGAGAAGCAAGCCTGGGCTGTCTGCTGGGCGTTCTGTGCATGAAGCAGGCCGGCATGACTCTTCCGCAGATTAAAGCCTTCATGGATGTCACCAACGAAGGAGCCGCCTCCCTGCCCAAGCGGCTGGAGATGATGCTGAGTGCTCGCGATGAACTGGACAAACTCAAGGAAGCCATCAACCGCGGCATCCAGCTGGCAGACTTCTTCATTGCCGGTTGCAAGAATGCCATGGAGGCCCTCAGGAACGGAGCCGACCCGGAAGAAGCCTTCCCGTACATCACCCGCGATGGGATTATCGAATTCCCATTCCAGCTCACCGAGGACGGTAAGCTCGAACCCGATACCCCACCGGAGGACTTTTCCCCGAAATCAAAAAAGCGTCGCAAACCCACAACCCAGAAATAAACCATGAAAGAACTTGCCAAATGGGCTCCCGTTGGCGGGGCAGTCTGCCTCATCATCGCCGCCTTCATCATCGGCCGCAACTCCCGCCGCGATGTGAAGGAGATCTACAGCATGATTGACCACTACGACAAAATGGGTAAATAAAGCCTGTAGCTCCAGCCGATACACGCTTCCAGCATTGCCACAGCCACCTGTGGCAATGCTTTTTTCAAATCCAGGCTCACGCATCCCGTGTTTTCCTGCCCAGGCGCACGCTGGCAGCCCATCCGGCATCCGCATGCAAGGCACGCCCCACCGACAGCAAATCAAGCTGCTGAGCCTGCACCAGCTGCACCAGGCGCGAAAGCTCAGCCCCGGGCAAACCGACACCCCCTTCACACACCACCGGTCGCCGGGTCAGCATCTTCACCCAGCCAGCCAGATTCAACGCACTACCCGCAAAAGCCGGGCGGCGGAGGTCCTGGACCGTGCAGGCAAAAATATCCACCCCCGCCTCACACAGCGGCTGGAGCAGAGTCTCCAGCTCAGCCGGAGATGCCACCAGCTGAGACTCATCTCCCCCCCGACCGGACAGAGAGAACCGGAACATCAACGGAAACGACCGCCCGACCGCCTTGCGCACCGCATGCAGCACCTCGCACACAAAACGCGTGCGCCGCACCAGATCACCCCCATACTCATCATGGCGCAGATTCGTAGATGCCCGCAAGAACTGCTCCAGCAAGCCGGAACGAGCACCATTGATTTCAACCGCATCGAACCCAAGCAGCCGCGCATCTGCCGCAGCCTGGGCAAAAGCCAGCACCACTGCCCGCATGCGCTCGCGGCTCATCGGCTCCCCCCGCTTCTCCAAAGTGAGCGGGTCAACCCCGGAAGGCCCACAGCCATCTGCCTGCCGCAGCATGCCCGCATGGCTCAACTGCGGAGCCATGCGGCACCCGGTCGCCTGCACTGCGCGGCAGATACGCTTCCATTCGCGCAATGCAGCTCCGCCGTAAAAATGCGGCATCCCGGCATCATCTGCCGCAGACGGGTCATTCACCGCCACAGGCTCCGTCACAATCAGACCCACATCCGCAGCAGCCCGCTGCTGGTAATAGCGCAGCATATCCAATCCTGGCACACCGCCCCGGGCCAGGCCCCGCGCCAACGGAGCCATCGTAATGCGCGTAGGCAAGCATATCTTGCGGTGCACGAAGGGGCGGAACAACAGATCCACCTCACGCAGACAAAGAAAATTTCCTCTCATATCCATAAACTCAACTTACCCCGCTTCTCATTTTCTTTCAAGAAGTTAGAATAACATCACCAAACAGCTGCAAACAAATTAACCCCTACAGACAAAATCTGACACAACCTTTTCTTGACTTAATTTGAACGGCCGTTAGAATAGAACCGTCATAAACCTCACATATTATGAAGTTCCCCATTATCTCCACCGCTATTGTGACCCTGTGCGCGCTCACCGCGACCGCCCAGGCAGAACTCAAGATTGTCTCCGTCAACGTGCAGGAGCTCTACACCAAGTTCTACAAGCGCTTCGATACCGAAACCACCCTGCAGAAGCAGCTGGCAGAAATCAAGGCCGATATCAAGACCCGCGAGGACAAGCTGCGTGGTCTCCAGGCTGAGCTCAAGAAGATTCAGGAGCAGTACGACTCCAGCCTCTCCGACTCTGCCGTTGCCAAGCTTCGCGAGCAGTACCAGGCCAAGCTCAACGAACTGAAGGCCGCCGACCAGGAGATGAAGGACTTCGTGCAGCGCCGTGAAGTAGCCTTCCGCGAACTGCGCAACAGCGAGATGCGACTCCTCATGGAAGAAGTGCAGACCGCCATCAACACCGTTGCCGACCAGAGCGGTGCAGGCCTCGTGCTCGATGCCGGCGCTATCTCCCCCCAGCCCCAGATTGGCATCGGTACCCGCGTATTCCCCTTCATGAAGAAGGACATCGACCTCACCCCCGAAGTGCTCAAGCAGCTCAATGCCGGTGCCCCGCAGGGCTTCGACCCCGATGCTGAGCTCAAGCGCCTCTATGGCACCCCGGAGCCGGCCCAGCCCGCTCCCGCACCGGCCAAGTAATTTCACCCACCACCAACCATACAGAGCTTACCATGAACCTCACTCTCTCAGACGTTCTTAAGCTCACCGGTGGTAAACTCATCAACGACACGACTCCGGAGATTGAAATCTCCGGAGTCGCTACGTTGGATGGTGCCTGCCCCGGCGAGATTGCCTTCCTCGGCAACGAAAAATACTTCAACGACTTCCTGGCAACCAAAGCCAGCGCCGTGCTGGTTCCGCCGGCACTCCCGCAGTATCCGGAAGGCGTAGCATTCATCGAAGTAGAGAACCCCTCCCTGGCCTTCAACGCCCTGGTCGGCCACTTCATGAAAGCCAGTACCGATTTTGAACCCGGCATCCACCCCACCGCCGTAGTCGACCCCAGCGCCAAGCTCGACCCCACCAAGGTCCGGGTCGGCCCGAATGCCGTCATCGAAGCCGATGTTGAAATCGGCGATGGCACCGACATCGGCCCCGGCTGTGTCATCTGCAAAGCCGTCAAGATGGGGCAGAACTGCAAACTCTACCCCAAGGTAGTCATCCGCGAACGCTGCATCCTTGGCAGCCACGTCGTCTTACAGCCCGGCTGCGTCATCGGCGGCGATGGCTTCGGCTTCCTTCTCAACAAGGAAACCGGCACCTACGACACCATCGACCAGGTCGGCATCGTCGTCATCGGTGACCACGTCGACATCGGCGCCAACACCACCGTCGACCGTGCCCGCTTCGGCCGCACCGTCATCGGCGATGGCTGCAAACTCGACAACCAGATCCAGATTGGCCACAATGTCACCCTTGGCAAGCACGTCGTCATCTGCGCCCAGAGTGGCATCGCAGGCAGCACCCAGGTAGGCAACTACGTCACCATCGCAGCCCAGTGCGGCATCACCGGCCACATCAAGCTGGAAGACAAAGTCGTTGTTGCCGCCCGCTCCGGCGTCATGAACAACCTCGAAACCGGCAAGACCTACTGGGGCGCCCCCGCCGTGCCCTATGGCGATGCCGCCCGCCAGTTTGCCGCCATGCGCAAACTGCCTGAGGCCTTCAAGGAACTCCGCGCCCTCAAAGCCAAGGCTGAGGAAATCCAGGAGCTCATCAACCAGGCCCTCGCCGAGCAGAACTAAGCATCTGCCACCCCTATTTCAACTCATCACTAAAAGAGCCGCCCACATGACGAGGGCGGCTCTTTTTATACTATCGCGCAGGATCAAGCCTGGTTCACAAAGCGATTCTGAGCACTTCAGCGAAACCTTCTTCCATACAGAAGCCAGCCTGCAAGCGGAGCATTTACTGCTGGAGTATTACTTCCTGAGCTGCTCCGGGGTGGGCTGGTTAATCTGCACAGGCACCTTGATTTCAGGCAGGCCCTCGGCCTTGACGGTGACGGTTGCAGTACCGCTGGCACCACGCTGCGCACGCACGATGGCCAGGATACGGCCATTGAAGAACTTCTGGTTCAGGTCCTGCATGCAGGTGTGGTCGATGGGGTTACCATTGCAGAAGCCGGCAAGGACAGCCGGGCCTTCGATGCTGAAATTCACCTTGCGGGAGTCAGTAGGCACCACATTCCCCTGCGCATCGGTCAGCGCGAGGGAGATGTGGCAGAGGTCGCGGGCATCGCCCACGATGGCGGGGCGGTCTGCCTGAGCGGTCACCGAAGCGGCCTCGCCTGTAGTCACACGCTTGGCCGTAGCCCAGGGCTGGCCATTCTTCCTGACCACCACCTCGACGGTGCCGGGTTCATACACGACATCTTCCCAGGCGAAGCGATACTGGTTCTTGCTGACCACGAGGCTCTTGTGCTTCTGGGAGAAGGTGGGGCCATCGCCGCGGCGACGCACGCCCTGGCTCTTGCCATTCACAAAGAGCTCGGCCTCATCGCCGCTGGTGAAGACCATGACCGGAGTCTTCTGCCCTTCGCGCCCCGGCCAGTTCCAATGCGGCAGGATGTGAGCCATCTTCTTATCGGGATTCCACTGGCTCTGGTAGAGGTAGTAGACATCCTTCGGGAAGCCGGCCAGGTCTACCAGACCGAAGTAGGAACTGCGGCTGGGAGCCTTGTTGCCCATGGCTTTGAGTTGCTCCATGGCCGCTTTTTTCTCAGCCTCGCTGGCACCGATGAAGTTGCCGATGTTGGAGGCATCCTGGTTGTAGGGAGTGGGTTCGCCGATGTAGTCGAAACCAGTCCACACATATTCACCAGCCAGGTCAGGTGCAAGGGTGTGGGCGTGCATCTCGATATCCGGACTGGAACCCCAGCCGGTGGAGGAAAGCGCATAGCTGCTTACCTGGAAGTAACGGGCACCATCTCCCACCTTCCATCCCATCGGGAAGAAATAAGTATCGCGGGTAGAGACGCAGGAGCAGGTCTCAGAGCCATAGTAAGGCTGCTCAGGGTGCAGCTGGCGGAATTCTCTATACAGGTGTGGCTTGTAGTTGAAGCCGTACACATCCATCGTATGAGAAAAACCGTTCTTGTATGCATTCAAATTGTTACACCCGACCGTATACGGACGTGTGGTGTCGTACTTGCGGATTTCATCGCGCAAATCCGTGGCAACCTTGAGGTTAGCAGCATGCTTGGCTGGTTTATTGTGGCCCTGCTCCGGGATTTCGTTGCCACCGCTCCAGGCGATGATGCAGGGGTGATTGCGGTCGCGCTGCATGAAGTTGCGCACATCCTTCTGCCACCAGGCCGGCCAGTAGAGGTGGTACCCGTTCACCTTGTCGTACTTCTGGTTCTTCCAGATATCGAAGAGTTCATCGATGACCAGGATACCGTGCTTATCACAGAGGTCGAGTACCTCCGGGGCAGGCGGATTGTGAGTCATGCGAATAGAGTTGCACCCCATTTCCTTCAGAATTTCAATCTTGCGTTCATATCCACGGGCATGGAAAGCAGAGCCGAGAGCCCCGAGGTCGTGGTGTTCGCACACGCCTTTAAGCTTCACACGCTCGCCATTGAGATAGAAACCATCCTTCTTCCACTCCACGGTGCGCACCCCAAAGTTGCTTTCGGTGGTATCAACCACCCTGCCATTCACCAGCACACTAGTCTGCATGGTGTAGAGGTGAGGGGACTTACAGCTCCAGAGTTGAGGATTATAGAGACGGAGCTCCTGCTCCACGGTGCCGCTGGTACCGGGCTCCAGGGTAATGGTAGCGGGGGTAGCCTGCACACCGGCCACACTCTGCTGCACGGTAATTTCAGCGGGCTTGCCATTGGTATTGGCCACGCGGGTCTGCACGCGGACCACGGCATAGTCCTTCGTGATTTCCGGGGTTGTGATGAAAGTAGGCCATTGCTCCAGGTGCACAGGTCCAGTCTTTTCCAGCCACACATGGCGGTAGATACCAGCACCAGGATACCAGCGGGTAGAGAGCGGCAGGTTGCTGGCCATCACGGCCACCAGGTTATCCTGTCCAGCTTTCAGATAGGGGGTGATATCCACGCGGAAGGAATTATAACCATAGGCCCACTCCCCTGCCAGTTGTCCATTCACATAGACCTTGGGATTCGCCATCACACCATCAAAATCCAGGTAGTAGCGATTCTGTTCCGGATCAAAATCTGCAGGCACTTCGAAGTGCTTGCGGTACCAGCCCCAGCCATTCCAGGGAAGCTTGCCGGTTTCATTCGGTTCCTCCATCAGGAAGGGGCTTTCGATAGCCCAGTCGTGCGGCAGCTGCACGGGTTTGTAATCACTCTCATCCTCATCCACCGCGGCGTAATCGGTGGCTGCTTTGCCGCGCTTCACCGCCAGGGGCTGGGAATCAGTACCGGTGAACATCACCTCCCGGATACTGGCCCAGTGGGCAGCATCTGTATCCGTAACCGTAATCAGGAGGGATTTAATCGGTTTATTCTTGCAATCCAGGAAAGTGGCCGCCTGGTGACCGACTTTGTAGTTGTATACTGTTTTTTCAGCACCGTGGTCAATCACCACCTTCACCGACATGTTGTTGAGACGCTCCCAGTAAATGACCGCCATTTTCACCGGCTCGGAGAAACCGGGTTGAATCATCAGGTAATGGCCATCCCGTTGGTCCTTGGCGCACCAGCGAGTCATCAAATCACCATCCACCGCATGCGCAGCAGCATGAGTACCCTGGTGGGAATCAGTCATCACCGGCACACCTGCCTCTGCAGGGTCGCCTGGGCCAAAATACTTGAACTTCCATCCGAAATCGAACGTTTCTCGCTCACCGGCACCGGCCGAAGCCACGCTAAAGGCCAGTAGTGGCAACATGTATTTAGCTTTCATGGTAATCATGGATACGGGAAATTATAACAGTTTATTTCACAGAGTAAACAAAAAAACGTGTGTTCAATCTCCCCATGCGGAAAGGCTGCGCTGCTAAGCGAAAAGCGGCGAAACTAGCCTTGTGTCAAGCGCGCAGATATGGTAGAATCACGCGCATGATTAGCGCAAAACCTGTAGTGCAAGAATTGGTCGCTCTCATGCTGGAGCATGGAGTCACCCGAGCAGTCCTTTGCCCAGGTAGCCGTAATTCCCCCATTGTGGCTACGCTGGCAGAGCAGCAGGATGTGGAGTGCCGCAGCGTGACCGATGAACGCAGCGCGGGTTTTGTGGCGCTGGGCTGGGCGCAGCAGGCGCAGGCACCTGTGGCTGTGGTAGTCACCTCCGGCAGCGCGGTGCTGAACCTGCATCCCGCCGTGGCAGAGGCCTTCTACCGCAAGACTCCCCTGCTCGTCATTTCTGCAGACCGCCCGGCGGCATGGATTGGTCAGAATGATGGCCAGACCCTTCCCCAGCCGGGGGTATTCAATACCCTGGTTCGTTTCTCTGCCCAGGTGCCGGAAGACGATGCCTGGCATGCCAACCGCCTCATCAACGAAGCGCTGCTGGAGCTGCACCACCGCAGCGGCGGCCCGGTGCATCTGAACCTGCCGCTCTCCGAGCCTTTCTTCGGCATGGTGGAGGCAGAGCTGCCACCGGTGCGCGTCATTCAGCGTACGGAAGCCACCCGCATGAATGCCGATGAGGAGGAAGCCTTGCTGGATGAGATTGCCGTCCTGCCCCGCCGCATGATTCTGCTGGGTCAGCAGGAGATGCCGAGTCCGCTGCTGGCGAAGCTGGCAGCAGAAAAACAATTCGCTGTGGTGGGCGAGCATATTGCCAATGCACCCTTTGCCGACTGCTGCCGCCCGGATACTTTGCTGGGGGCGAATCCCGAGGCAGACTGGAGCCCGGACTTGCTCATCACCTGCGGGGGCGATGTGATTTCCAAACGCCTCAAAAAGCTCCTGCGGTCCCACCCGCCCAAGGCCCATTGGCACATCTCGGCAGATGGCGAAGTCGTGGATTCCTTTGGTGCGCTCACCCGCGTGCTGGAGGGCGATGCCGACGAATTCTGGGATTTGCTCGAAGCCTTTGCCGAGGAGGGTGACGAGGATTACCGCGCCCGCTGGCAGAGCGAACCTACGCCGCTGCCGCTGGACGATGACGAACGGAGCGGCATGCGCTGGGTGGGCGAGTTGATGGCTAACTTGCCAGAGGGCAGCGTGCTGCACCTGGGCAACAGCTCGGCGGTGCGCTATGCGCAACTCTTCCCGCTGCCTGCCGGGGTGCACAAAGTGCTCTGCAACCGCGGAGTAAACGGCATCGAGGGCAGCGTTTCCACCGCTGCGGGCTATGCCATGGCCGAACCGGAGCGCCTGCACTTCCTCATCATCGGTGATTTGAGCATATTCTACGATTTGAACGGCCTGCTTCAGGCGCAGCAATGCCCGAACCTGCGCATCCTGCTGCTCAACAACCAGGAGGGCGGCATTTTCGGCACCCTGCCCGGCATGCCGGATTGCCCGCACATCCGCGCTCCTCATGGTGAAAGCATCATGGCATGGGGTGGGTGCAACCTGCGCAGCACCCAGGTTGTCAACACGGCAGACTTGCCGGCTGCTCTGGAGCTTCTGCTTTCCCCCACCCCGGGTGCTGCCATCGTGGAGGTATACACCGAAACGGAGCAGGATGCTGCCATCCTGAAAGATTTTTACACGAACAATTGATTATGAAACGCGAGTGGACCACCATCAAGGAATACAAGGACATCATCTTCGATAAGTACAACGGCATTGCCCGCATCACCATCAACCGCGAACGCTACCGCAACGCCTTCACCCCGCTCACCACGGCAGAAATGAGCGATGCCCTGCGTCTCTGCCGCGAAATGCAGGAAATCTCCGTTGTCGTCCTCACCGGCGCGGGAGACACCGCTTTCTGCGCCGGGGGCGATATGAACGTCAAAGGCCGCGGCGGCTATGTGGATACCGAGGGCATCCCGCGTCTCTCCGTGCTGGATGTGCAGAAGCAGATCCGTTCGCTACCCAAGCCGGTCATTGCGGCGGTGAATGGCTTTGCCATCGGCGGTGGGCATGTACTGCATGTCGTCTGCGACCTGTCGATTGCTTCCGAAAATGCTATTTTCGGGCAGACCGGGCCGCGCGTGGGCAGCTTCGATGCCGGCTTCGGTTCTTCCTACATGGCGCGCTGTATCGGCCAGAAAAAGACGCGTGAAATCTGGTTCCTCTGCCGCAAGTACAACGCCAAGGAAGCCATGGAAATGGGGCTGGTGAACAAGGTGGTGCCGCTGGAGCAGCTGGAAGATGAATATGTGCAATGGGCAGAGGAAATGATGCAGCACTCCCCCATTGCACTGAGGCTCATCAAGGCCGGGCTCAATGCCGAGCTGGATGGCCAGGCAGGCATCCAGGAACTGGCGGGCGATGCCACCATGCTGTTCTACATGTGCGATGAAGCGCACGAAGGCTCCCGCGCTTTTCTGGAGAAACGCAAGCCGGATTACTCGAAATACCCGAAACTGCCCTGATGCAGAGCTTCGATGCAGCCCCGCTGATGCATTTTCCACAACCGCTGAAACTGAGGTGGCAGCGGCGTGTGCTGCATTTCAAAAAGCCGGCCGCAACTTCGCGCGGTGCTCTGGTTGAACGCCACACCTGCATCATCGAGGCCAATGAATGCGGACTCGGAGAATGCTGCACCATACCCGGGCTGCTGCCAGAGCCGGCAGATGGCGAGCTCGATTTCTGGTGCCACAAGGCCATGAAGCAACAAGGGCTGGCAGGGCTGGCGGCACCCTCACCCATCATGTTCGGGCTGGAGTGCGCCCTGCTGGCGGCACTGCACCCCGGACAGCCGCGCTGGGATACTCCCTTCACCCGGGGAGAGTCGGGTATCCGCATTCACCACCTTATCTGGATGGATAGCATCGACCAGATGCTGGTCGCCATGCACCAAGGCATCAAAGAGGGGTTCACCTGCCTGAAAATGAAGATTGGAGCGCTCCCGTTCCGCGCAGAGCTGGAATTACTGAAGCAGGCACACACCGCGTTCCCGGAAGCTGAGCTGCGAGTCGATGCCAACGGTGCTTTCGCCCCGCAGGAAGCCCTGCCCAGGCTCGAAGCCCTGGCCGCAGCCGGAGTGAGTCTCATCGAGCAGCCCATTCCCCCCGGTCAGAGAAAAGAACTGGCTGGCATTTGCAGCGCTACCCCGCTCCCCATTGCTCTGGATGAAGAACTCATCGGCACCTCGCCAGAGCTCCTCGAAGAGGTACGCCCCCAGGCCATCGTCATCAAACCCTCACTGCATGGAGGCTTGCTCGCCGCGCAGACATGGGCGCAGAAAGCAGAGTCGCTAGGCATCCGCTGGTGGGTCAATTCTGCGCTGGAAAGCCACGTGGGACTCGAGGCTCTGGCCGAGTGGTGCTCATACGCAGCTCCCGGTACCCCCCAGGCTCTCGGCACAGGCAGACTTTTTACCGATGACTCCAGCTACAGGGTTACCCTGGCCGGAGCAGACCTCCGCTATAATCGTGATAGAAAATCTGAACAAAGTACGTAATTATTGTGTCAACAAGTATAATCATGAGCAGAATTATCACCCTGAGCTCGGTCATGGCCCTGGCCATGAGTACCCCCATGCTTCTGGCAAACACGGCACCTGCCCTGCGTGCCCTGCCGACTCATCTGGGAGCAGCCCAGATGGAGGGCAATTGTGACCTGATGGCTTCCAACACGGTAAGCGCTGGCTTCCTCGGTCTGCGCGACCTGACGGTGCAGACGGTTGACCAGGATGCCCCCACAACGGTGCAAGTAGCTGTTTTCCAGGTCATTGATACGCTGGGATACCGCCGATTCAACCACTTTGGTGATGGCAGGCTCCTCCCCGGCACCCAGTTTACGATTTCGATGGACAGGGAACTGCCCGGCCAGCCCACGGCCAATGTGGATTTAATCAGCACACTTGCCCCGGGCGATGAAGTCATCATGCGCGTAGACCACCTCTACCTGCGAGCCAAGCAGGAAGGCCAGTCCATCCGTGCCTGCGCCCGCCTTGCCCGCCGCCACGCAGAGCAGTTCCAACAGGGACCCGCCACGGGTGCCGATTCCAACCAGGCACCCACCCCCCTGCCCATCCCCGGCAGTATACAGCAGCTTGGCGGTGTGAACCAGAGCAGTTTCCAGATGAGCAGCCGCAGCTTCTCCATGACCACAGATGCCTCCGGGCAGATGCAGACGGTGCAGACCAGCCGGGTCTACGACCCCGCAACCGGTCAGATCAAGACACGTATGATGATTAATGGTGTAGAAGTAGACCCCGAGACGCGCCAGCCGTTGGCTCCGGCCGCAGCTCCTCAGCCTGCAGCAGAACCGGCGCCTGCCCCTGTGGCGCAGCCTGAGCCTGCCCCCCAGCCGCAGCCTGCAGCCCAGGAAGCCCCAGCTGCAGAGTCTGCACCGGCTGAGACACCACAGGCCACGCCGGCAACTCCTGCTGCACCTGCTGCTCAGGAAACCCCGGAGGGGCACCTCCCCGCTTCTGAAAGCTTCTGATTGGAAGCCGCCTGCACACACGATAAACGACACCGCCTGAATTTCAGGCGGTGTCGTTTCGTAAGGTAAAGGGTATCTTACTTACCCTGCAAGAGCGGCAGCATCTGTGGCATCAGGCGCTCCAGCACTCCGCTGGAACCGACCCCGGTGATATGATTGCCATCCTTGTAGAAAATAACGCCATTGTCAATCGCACGGCAAACACCATCGGCAAACATGCCTTCAGCCGGATAGAACACACGGCAGAGTCCCTCGGCCTCCAGCTTCTGCAGCACCGCGGTCTCCCTGGCAAAGCGCTCGCGGAAGTTGGCTTCCTGGCAAATGTAATCCGGGTTTTCCGCATGAAGCGGCAGGCCTTTTCGCGCCAGCCAGCGGGCATAGTTCAATACCTTGGCCCCCTGGAAATCGGGCAATGGCCCCATGAGCACCAGTTGCTTACCGCAAGCTTTCACCTGCAGGCAGAACTCCCTCAAGGCAGCAGCCCCCTGCTCCAGCGTGGCAGGCACCGGGCGTTTGTCCCAATCAAGTGCCAGGCTGCGCATGCGGGTCCAATACTGCGCTACAACCACCGTCCTGATACTCTCCTGCTGGCGCAACCAGCTCATGAAAGATTCTCCCTTTTCGCGGTTGTAATAATACTGCTGCGTTATCGGCAGCACCTCGCGGTTCCAGAAGGGAATCATGATACTGGAGAAATAGACACCGGTAACGTTATGCCGGCGGCTGCACTGGTCGAACCCGGCAAAGAAGGCCTGCGCGTGGCTATCGCCCAGCAGCACATAGGTCGGGGGTTGCTTCCGCGGACCAAGCCAGAGCAAGGGGGTATCCAATGCTCGGTTCTTGCCCGCGGCCATCGTGTGCCAGCCCCCCTCATCGCGGTGGCACTGGGTGTTCAACCCCGCCAGCACATTTTTATCATAGCACGGCATCCACTCAGTATACTTGGGAATATCAATCGCATTCACCTCGGCATTCCAGATTTTCTGCAAGCCACGGGTCGCATCAGCCACACCGCAGAGAGCCACGCCCACCAACCAGACCCCGATGGCCAGCCTGCCCGGGATACGACGCTTCTCTACACACCACCAGAACACATAGCCAGCCACAATAGAAAGCGCCAGTATCACCAGCGAAACACCCAAATCCGGGGCCTTCATCGTATACGCGCGGTAAAATACCAGCAAGGGCATGTGCACCAGGTACACCGAGAAGGAAATACCACCCAGCCACTGCGCTGCCCGGTTGCTCAGCAGGTGATGCAGACTGGATTCCGGCATATAGCGGATGACCAGGATAGTACCCAGCACCACCAGCGGGGTCAGGTTCACAGTAGTCACCCCGGAAAGGGTGGGCCAGATAATCAGCACCAGCCCGAACAATGTGGCAGCAAAGGACTTCCAGCGTTGCTGGCATGCAGGGAGCAGCAGGACCAGCCCGCCAGCCGCAATCTCCCACAGGCGGGGTAACGTATCATAATACGAAACAAACTCCTCCGGGCCAAATTGCGGAGCCCCCATGGCTACCAGAGCCATGCGGATGTTACCCGCCTGGTTCCCCAGCAGAGAAAGCCCAGCTATCACGCAGATAACCAGAATCACGGTACCGCGACTCCGCTTGCGCAACACAGCATACAGGCCATACGAAAGAACAAACACCTGAATGGTTACAGCCAGATACCAGGTATGCAGATAGGCATTGAGCGTGGAATCTTCCGCAAAATACCCGGCGGAACTATCCATAAGCTGGTAATTTGAATACCCCAGCAAGGCTCCGAGCCCGGTCTTGGCAATAGCGCGGATTTCCTTGTAATCCATCACCCACATGCAGGCTGCAAAAGCCAGAATCATCATGATAGCCAGCGGGGGAAGCAGGCGCATCGCCTTCCCACGCGCAAAGTCCTTCAGCTGATAATCCGGGCGACGCACAAATCCGGCTATCAGGAAATACCCCATGATAACCAGAAAGATATCGACCCCGAAATATCCGCACGGCAAGGTGGCCCATTCAGGGAGATTGGGGTTGCACAGGGATATGTGAAACCAGACTACGAGCAGGATGGCGATAGCGCGCAGCCCTGCCACATGAGTGAGAAAGTTTTTACCTGACATATTCGAATCCTCTCCTGATTCTAAAATAACCAGATTGAATGTCAACAATAAAACACTCCGGCGGCCAATTACCGCCGGAGTGCTGATAAATCCTTGGTGAAGTACGGGAATTGTATTATTCCTCGCCCAGGTCATCGGTAGCATCAAACTCCTCAGACTCGGCATCGAAATCAGATTCTTCGTACTTCTTGAACTTCTTCACACGCTGGTTTGCGGGCAGCGGAGCAAGCACCATGGTCACGGTATTCCCGGCGAGCTTGGCCGCCTGGTCCACCTGGCCCATCGTCTTCATATCCTCCACCACCTTGGCCATGACCTCCAGCCCCAGTTCGCGGTGTGCATTCTCTCGGTTGCGGAAGCGCAACTGGAAGCGCACCTTGTGACCATGGTCGAGGAACTGCTCGGTACGCGCCATCTTGACGTTGTAGTCATTCACATCGGTACCGACGCGGAGCTTCACCTCCTTCATCTTGGTCACTTTGGACTTGTTGTTCTTCTGCAGTTTGGCCTGCATGTACTTGAACTTACCGTAATCGATAAGTCGGCATACGGGCGGGTCGGCATTGGGCGCGACCTCCACGAGGTCAAGCCCGATTTCCTTGGCTTTGGCGAGAGCATCGCGGGTTGCCATGACACCGAGCTGGTCTCCCTTGGCGGTGACGACTCGGACCTTCGGAGCGCGGATACGGTCATTGACACGAATCTGCGGTGCTTTATTGCCGCCCTTATCACGCTGGGAGCGGTTGTTGGCGGAGTTATTGGGTTTCTGGGGGGCTGCCACTTGTGTGTGTTCTTGGTTAGTCCTGGGGTTCTGCAGCAGCGGGGTGGCACACGGTCCACCCCATGCTGCTGCGGAAAGTTTATGCTTGTTCCTTTACTTCGGGCTGGAGAGCCGGGCGGATAAGACGCTGGCTGATTTCTGACTCGAGAGCGGTGATGAACTCGTCTACCGCCATGGTACCGATCACATCGAGCTCGCGGTGGCGGATGGAGACCTTGCCCTCCTCTGCCTCGCGCTGGCCGACCACAATCATGTACGGCACGCGGTCCAGACGGGCATTGCGAATCTTGGCTCCAATCTTATCGGGAGCATCATCGAGCTTCACTCGCACAAACTTAGCGGCAAGTCTGGCACGCACCTGTTCGGCAAAATCAGCCACCTTGTCAGAAATCGGAAGCACACGCACCTGCTCAGGGGCAAGCCAGGTCGGGAACTTACCGGCAAAGTGTTCGATAAGCAGACCAGTAAAGCGCTCCATGGAGCCGAAGGGGGCGCGGTGAATCATCACCGGGCGATGCGGCTTGTTATCAGCCCCGGTGTATGTGAGGTCGAAGCGCTCCGGCAGGTTGTAGTCAACCTGCACCGTACCCAGCTGCCAGTCGCGGCCAATCACATCGCGCACGATGAAGTCAATCTTCGGTCCATAGAAGGCGGCTTCATTCTCAGCCTCGATAAAGTCGAAGCCTTCCTCGCTGAGCACCTCCCGCAGCGCCTGCTCGGAGAGCTTCCAGTTTTCGATGGAGCCCACGTACTTCGGGTCGGTGTAATCCTTGTCGCGCAGAGAAAGACGCACACGGAAATCATTCATCTGCAAGGTACCGAGAATATGCTTCACGATACCGATGCACTGCTGCACCTCTGCCTTGATCTGGTCGGGACGGCAGAAAATATGCGCATCGTCCTGGGTAAAGCCGCGCACGCGGGTCATACCGCCCAGCTCACCGCTCTGCTCCCAACGGTACACAGTGCCAAACTCAGCAAGGCGCACCGGCAGGTCGCGGTAGGAATGCGGGTCATTCGCGTAGATGCGGATGTGGTGCGGGCAGTTCATGGGTTTGAGCATGAAACCGCTGATAGTGCGGGTATCCAGCGCGTTGAACAGGTCGGCGCAGGAGGCATTCTCATCGCGCAGGCGCTTGAAGTCATCCGGGTCCGGAATCGGCGGGAACTGGCTTTCCTTGTAGTGCTCCCAGTGGCCGGAGGTCATATAGAGGTCCAGCTTACCGATATTGGGGGTATACACCTGGGAGTATCCGATGCGGTCGA
Organism: Akkermansia sp.; assembly: GCA_017517805.1. Taxonomy (GTDB): domain Bacteria; phylum Verrucomicrobiota; class Verrucomicrobiia; order Verrucomicrobiales; family Akkermansiaceae; genus Akkermansia. The sequence continues at coordinate 15,586 of JAFWYD010000042.1, read as the reverse complement.
GTTCCTCGGTGATGAAGTCCTGGAGCTCGCGGCGGATGATAGAACCTTTCGGCTTCCAGAGCACGAGCCCCTGCCCGACCATCTCATCGATGGTGAAGAGCCCCATCTCACGCCCCAGGCGGCGGTGGTCGCGCTTCTTGGCCTCCTCCAGGCGAGCCAGGTGCTCATCGAGCTGGGTGCGGTTCGGGAAACAGGTGCCATATATGCGCTGCAGACGCGGACCACTGGCATCGCCCATGTAGTAGGCAGAAGCCACGCTCATAATCTTGAAAGCCTTGCAATTACCGGTGCGGCCCACATGCGGGCCTGCACAGAGGTCTGTGAACTCTCCATTGCGGAAGATGGAAATCTCCTCCCCCTCAGGGATACGGTTGAGCAAATCCACCTTGAACTTGGAGGGAGTGTTGCGGGGACCGCCGGCACCAAGCTCACCGCTCTGGGCAAGGGCCATAGCCTCATCACGAGTCACGGTAGTTCGTTCGAAAGTCTGGTTTTCCTTGACAATTTTCTTCATTTCCGCCTCAATCTGTTCAAACTCAGCGGTGGAGATATTGTGATCAAGTTCAATGTCGTAATAGAAGCCATTCTCAATGGCGGGACCTGCGGCCAGCTGGGCCTGGGGCCAGATTCGGCAAATGGCAGCGGCCAGCACATGCGCACAAGAGTGGCGCAGGCGCTCAAGGTCGCTTGCCTGGTTGCGTTCTTCCAGGGTCTTGCGTTCTTTCGGTTCAGACATATCTTGCTAAGTGAGCCCCTAATATCGCCTGTTTAGACGATTTTTTCAAGCATAATCAATGCCAACAGAGCAAAAAATCTTCATTTAATGCTTTTTGCGACGTTTGCGCGACCCCGGCAGTCCACCACGCAACGCCCGGCGGTGTGTGCGAATCGAGTTCAGCTTCACTTTGAGGCGTCTCAGCGGTGCACTTATCACATGCATAAGCCCGGAGAGCGTTCTATAACTGTGCGGGGTCAAAGAATTATCGTACCTGTCTGTATAGGTGATGGAAGTACCGCTCACATCCGACATCCCATCAATATGCACCACCAGGTCGGGCTGAATGGCGTAGATTTTCACACCGGGCAGACTGGCAGCAGTATCTTTGTAGAACGTATCAATAGCACGGTGTATCGACATCCATTCCCAGATATTTTCCTCTGTGGGCATGATGGCCAGCAGGCGGTCGTACATACTCTGCGGCACCAGATAGGCAAAGGTTGACAAGACTCCCTCCACTTGCCAGAGAGCATGGTCACCCGATTTCTGCACGCTGCTTCCATACGGAGTCGGACGGCTGTAGCCAAAATACAGCATGTAATCGCCCGTCAGGTTCTGCAAGGCATAATCCAGCATGGCCAGGGCATCCGGATGCTGCCCAGTCAACACGTCATCCTCCATGATGAGCACATTGCGCCAGCCTTCTGCCTTGGCTCTGGCAATTGCTTTGGCGTGCGACAAAGCACACCCACCTGCCCCACCCCAATACGAAGCTCGTTCGCCGGTGCGGTCTGTGAACCAAGGTGCCTTACCGTAACTGGGAAGAGCGCGCCCCATTACTGCACTCAGGCGGTGAACTTTGTGCATAGGCAAGGCCGTGGCATTGTCGGCCATGAATTTTTCCATACGTTCGGGGCTGGTATCCAGATTGACCACCAGGATTCCATCTACCCTCTCCCATGCCGGATGTAGTTTAGTATCGCTCATATACAACAATGCGCTGAAGTTTAATCCACTCTGTCGTAATCATCGGCAAAGCGCTCGATGTCCTCTTCGGAAAGAATCTTACCAATCTGCACCTCAATCAATGCCAGGGGAGCAGTCCCCTGATTACTGAGGCGATGCAGGCTACCACTGGGAATCACGATTGATTCCCCCACACTCAGATGCATCACATTGTTGTCACAGCGCACCTTGGCCACCCCCTCTGTCACAATCCAACGCTCTGTGCGATGCTGGTGTTTCTGGAGTGATATACGCCCACCCGGGTACACAAGCAGCTTCTTGACAACCACATGCGACTGCAAGTCCAGCACCTGCCACTCACCCCAGGGGCGAGTTCCCTTCTCGCCTACATAGTATGTAATACAGGACTCTTTCATTTGTTCAAAGATTGGCGGATACTCGTGGTTGAACGTTCAGGCAGATTTGCGTGCGGTATACGGGAACTCGTCACGTAACGAATCCCCTTCCCTTCAACAAATGCTTTCTTCTCATCGCTTGTACCATCGGAATTCACAAAGAAGATATCCGGTTTCACCTCATCCAGCAAGGGTGCAAAATCCAGAATCTTACCCGTATCCGGGCCGATATAGACCTTCTTGACAAAGCGGATAGCCTCCAGCATATACTTGCGCTCAGCTTCATTGTACATCGTCTTCCGGTTCTTCAAAGCCATCACAGTAGCATCGGACCCGATGGAAACATACACGTCACCGTAGCTGGCTGCCTCCTCCAGGAAGGCAATATGCCCGCTATGCAACACATCAAAACAACCAGATACAAAAACCTTTGCCATATCTTACAACTTCACTTGATTACCCCCCGCTTGCGGAGACGCTCGAGGAAGCGGGGGTCCCAATGCACCTGCTCATCCTTGCCGAAAGTACGGCAATAGGGCTCCACGGGGTACATGTCCTCACAGCCATCTACTGCAGCATCGCGCTGCTCCTGCGTTTCATACAGATAGAGAGCGTAGCCCCCATGGCCACCACCGCAGTATTTATGCGCAAGCTGGCCACCTACATCCGGCAGGGGCAGCATCCCTTCCTCCTGCTGAAGCTGGTAACTCATCTGCACTGCAACGGCGAGGACAGATACATCCTGCTGCTGCACCCCCAGGCGTGCAATGCGGGCAGCTTTTGCAATGCGGTCAAACGGACGTTCATACCCGGCGAACCCTGGCGTATAGTGCTTCACGCAGGTATCATACACGGCCATGCGCCCCTTGAGAAACTCTCCGGTATTCTTGAAATCCAGCACCGGTTTCGGACCGGATTTCCACACGCAGGCCCCCGTCTCAGCGATGACGGCCGGGTCCTGCCAGCCAACCCCAAGTCCAAGTTCGGAAGCAACCGGATCCCAGCCATTCAACACACTCCAGCCACCGCTGCCGCCAAGACCTGCACCTTGGCGGTACGCCCAGTCCTTCAGCGAAACGGTGGGAGATATCGAACAGTTGACAATATATTCACCAGGGAGTGCGTTTTCCGGCACATCAAGCCACCCGCCGGCAAAATCCACCCGCAATGGTGCATGCAGCGGTGCCTTGACACGAGAAAGCACCTGAGTGCTGGTGAGCTGCTCCCCCTCGGGCTGAGTCTTCTTCAGCACAACCAACTCCGCATGATTCTCTTCACAGAAACGCCGTTTCTGCTCAATGAACATATCATCTTCTGTAACGGCCAGAATCTGCGGTGCCACCTTCCGGAATGCGCTCTTGAACGACAACGCCACATCTTCATCGGTGGATTCAATCACTTCATCCACCATCTTCAGCGCAGAAATCACCGCCTTTTTATCCGCATCATCGAGCACAGATTTCTTATCGTACAGCTTCCAGAGCAGATCTGCCGGGGGATACGATACAATCAGGTAATTCCCCAGAGCTCTTGCATCCTCAAAAAAACGGATATGCCCGGCATGAAGCACATTGAAGGCTCCTGATACAAAAACCTTTTTCATTTACAGCTCGTCTTATCTCAGAAATTGACTGTCTTTCCCTCCTTGGGGGGATTGGAAATCTTCTTCAACATCCCCTGAAGAAGGGGAAGGAGCACAGGTGCAGCCAACTGAAGCACCATAGGCAGCAATGATGTATATGATGAAGAGCTGGATACCTTCATCTCTGCGAGTTTCTTTTTACGGCGCAAGGAAGCCACAAAGCCAGCCACAGAAGCCGCTGCTCCTGCCGCTGCGCCCAGCTTCATCAGCAACGATGGAGAAATGGGCAAAGCCCTCACGCAGGCAACCGCATGACTGCGTGTCGCCCCGACCGCATCCAACACCGACACACGGCTCTCAGCCACGCGCATCAGTGCTCTTTGTTTTCCTTGCAGAGAAGCTTGAGACATTGCCAATCGTTTTTAAGTTCTTCCACCGTGGCGGGGGCGAGTTTCTTGCCTGCCGTGTATTTCACAAGCAGTAGCAGACAAACAGCTACTGCCAGGTTCAGCAGAAACACGCATCCCAGCGCCCAGGCAAGCGGCATCCACACCAGAAGCACCACCACCAGCAGCGCACACAGCAGCAGATAAGCCCCGAGCAGCAACACGCAGGCCGCTGCCACCATTGCCAGGCGGCACACCTGAACAGATGCATATTCCTTCACCTCCGCAGAAAAAAGAGCCCCCAGCGCGCTGGTGTGTTCCACCGCGCGCTGAGCCACAGAGCGAACCTGCCGGACTACCGACACAGCCTCACTCTTGAGCAACGAATGCTGCTCCTTCTGCCTGAAAAGCGAAAACATGACTATATTTCAGTCTTCCGAGAATCGATCGCCTATCAGCGGCGACCACCCAGAAGCAAGCCGATAAGAACACCTACGCCAAGAGCGCCCAGCACACTACCCGTCGGGTTCTCCTTCACGTATGCCTCTCCGGCCTTGTGGTATTCCTTGGCTGCAGAGCAGGTCTTATCCCAGCCCTCATTCATCTGCTCACGAGCCTTATCCCAGCTCTCATTAATCTGAACACGTGCCTGGTCCGCATATTCACGCACATGCACCATCTGCTCAGAAGCAGCGCGGCGAATCTTCTCATACTGCTCACTAGCATACTGGCGGGCAGCGGTAAGACGGTCGCATGCATCAGCAGTAGGAGCAGGTGCAACCACCGTGGTATCCTTGATTTCTTCGTTTTCCATAACTTGTAAAATACTACGTTCGTTAATTCCAGGTACTCGAGATATCTCCGAAAAGCGATTCTCTATTGATAAGGTTATTATAAACACATCTTTTGCAGAATTGCAAGCTATCTTGAACAAAATGACGAATTTTCCGAAAAGCGATGTCGTGTACGCACGCGCGCATGCACATTTTAGGGGTCAGATGCAATTAAAGCCTTGCATGAGGCATGCAAAGCTGCTACAATGCCACGGCTTAATTTAACACATGAAAGCAATTCTGGCATTAGAAGACGGAACCATTTTCGAAGGCACCTCCATCGGTGCTACTGGGACAACGACAGGCGAAGCATGCTTCAATACGGCAGTCATGGGCTACCAGGAAATCCTGACAGACCCGGCACACCGCGGGCAGATTCTCGCCATGACCTATTCCCTCATCGGCAACTACGGCATCGTCAATGAAGATAACGAAAGCGCCACCGTCCAGGCCGCAGGTTTTGTTATCGGCGAGCTTTCCAACCTGCATTCCAACTGGCGGGCAGACTCCCCCATGAATGATTGGCTCAAGGCCTGCAACTGCATCGCCATTGAAGGGGTTGACACTCGCCGCCTGGCCCGCCATCTCCGCACCAATGGCAGCATGCGAGCCTGCCTTACCACCGAATTGAACGCCGAGGCCGCTATCGCCCGAGCCAAAGAATCTGCCATTTATGAAGCAGCCCAGCTCGTGAACGAGGTAAGCACCAGGACTCCCTACCAATGGGCTGGAGATTCCCGCCCATGGAAATTGCCGAACAAGACTGCAGGCGATATGAGCAACTACGGCGAGCTGGTCCCCATCCGCTGTAAGGTAGTGGCCATTGACCTGGGCATCAAGACCAGCACGCTGCGCGCCCTGCGCCAGGACGGCTGCGATGTAACAGTCGTGCCGGCAGACACCTCCGCCGCAGACATTCTGGCTGCACAACCGGACGGACTTTTCCTTTCCAGCGGCCCCGGCAACCCGGCCAACTGCACCGGGACCATCGCAACCGTCCAGGAACTGCTCGGCAAGCTCCCCATCTTTGGTCTGGGGCTCGGCATGGAAGTACTCGGGCTGGCATTGGGTGGCAGCGTTGAACGCCTGAAGTTTGGTCACCGAGGCACCAACCAGCCGGCGAAGGATCTTGCCACCGGTAAGGTTGAAATTACCGCGCCGAACCAGAATTATGCCCTGACTGCCAGCACCCTGCCCGCAGAAGTCGCCGTCACTCACCTCAACCTGAATGACGACAGCGTTGCTGGTATCTCCTGTACTGCGAAATCTGCTGCCGGGCTTGAATTCACCCCCGCCCCCACGAATGGGTGCACCTTCGCCACATTCCTGGGCATGATTACCGCCAACAAATAACATTTTCCGACATGAATACATTAGTCATTGGCTCCCAGTGGGGAGATGAAGGCAAGGGTAAGGTCATCGATTTCCTTACAGAAACTGCAGATCTGGTAGTACGCAGCCAGGGTGGTAGCAACGCTGGCCACACTGTGATTGCCAACGGCAAGAAATATGTACTTCACCTTGTCCCCTCCGGCATTCTCTGGGATAACAAGGTGAACATCATCGGTAATGGTGTTGTCATCAACCCCACCTCACTGGTAGAAGAAATCAACTACCTGCTTGAAAAGGGAGTCACAATCACACCGGAAAAGCTCCTTATCTCTGACCGTGCACACGTGGTACTTCCCATCCACAAGGAAATTGACGCTGCGCAGGAAGAAGCCCTGGGAGACCAGAAGATTGGCACAACCAAGCAGGGCATCGGCCCGACCTACGCCGATAAGGCACGTCGTATCGGTATCCGCATGATTGATCTTGCCGATGCAGGGCGACTGCAGAGTGTGCTCGAAGCCCGCATCAAGACCGCCAACGATGAACTTGCCCGCCTGGGCTGGCCCAAGGCTGACCCGCAAGTCACGCTGAAGGCCGTGATGGATGCGGCCGATATCCTGCGCCCGCACATCACCAATACTATACCGGTGGTGAACAAAGCCATCAAGGCCGGCAAGACCGTACTCTTCGAAGGAGCCCAGGGCGCGATGCTCGATATCGATTTCGGCACCTATCCCTTCGTGACCAGCTCCAACACCAGCGCAGGCGGTTGCTGCACCGGCTCCGGTGTGGCTCCCACCAAGATTGACAAGATTATCGGTGTGTGCAAAGCCTACACCACCCGCGTAGGTGCTGGTCCCTTCGTGACCGAGGACGATGAGATTGCCGACTACCTGCACGGCCTCGGCCGCGAGTTCGGTGCTACTACAGGCCGCCCGCGCCGCTGTGGCTGGACAGATGGGGTGGTGCTCCGCTTCTCTGCCATGTTCAATGGTTTTGACGAAATGGCCATGACCAACCTGGACGGTCTGGACGAGCGCGCCACCATCAAAATCTGCACCGCATACAAGATGGGCGATGAAATTCTCGAATACCCCCCTGCCCGCATCGAGGACTGGGAAAAATGCGAGCCGATTTATGAAACGCTGCCCGGCTGGCAGCAGGATATCTCCAAATGCACCACATGGGACGAGCTGCCCGAAAACTGCAAGGCCTATGTCAAGCGTTTCGGCGAAGTCGTCGGATGCCCCGTGGGTTCTGTGGGTGTGGGTCCCGACCGCGAGCAGACCATCCCCGTGCCCCACTAAACCGGGGTACTTCTCACCACTTCCGAACCCACAGAAAAGCCGCACGTTAATGTGCGGCTTTTTTGCATATCAGACTCTCGGGGCATTCTGCCCGCCAATGAGCAGCACCATCTCCCCCTTCGGGGGTTTGGCCTTGAACTCTGCAAGCACCGCAGCGGCACTACCCCGGTGATAGGTTTCAAACACCTTTGTCAACTCGCGGGCCACACATATGGGAACCCCTGCATCAATCCCAGCCAGGGTCTCAACCGTCTTGACAATGCGGAATGGGGATTCGTAAAAAATGCTGGTATGGTCAGCCATCACAGCAGTCTGCAGTACCGATGCCTTGCGTCCGGATTTAACTGGCAGAAACCCGCCAAAGAAGAAAGCATCGCTCGGCAAGCCGGAACCGACCAGGGCCGTCACCACAGCAGAAGGTCCCGGCAGAACGGTAAATGATACACCGCGAGCCTTCAGTTCCTGAATCAGGCGATAGCCCGGATCACTAACACCAGGCATCCCGGCATCGGTCACCACGGCAAAGGTCTCACCCGCCAGAGCACGCGCAGCAATCTCCGGGGAGCGCTGGGTTTCATTATGCTCATGCAGGCTGATGAGCGGCTTTCTGATTCCGTAGTGAGAAAGAAGCATACCCGTGTTGCGGGTATCCTCGCAGCACACGCAATCCACCGTTTCCAGCACCGCCAAAGCACGCCGCGTTATATCCTCGCGGTTGCCTATAGGTAAGCCCACGAAACTGACAGGATACTCTATCATTTAGTCACGAGATGAAGCGTGATATCATCCGCGATGCGTCGTGTAGCATACGACAAGGCGCTTTCCGTGGCAGATTCCTTGCTACCGTCTTCATTGAAGAAGCTCGCATTCTCGACCTCCTGCCCGGAACACAACACCTTGCCGGTTTTGTTATCGATTACCTGGTACCCCACCGTGACACAGACCGCAATCTGCGTACTGACGTAGGTATCCTCAGTATTTGTAATCAATGACTCTCGTGTTATCCGCTCAATTTCGCCCTTGACAATAAAGTCGGCCTTTCCACGTGGAGCCATGCGATATGTACCGTCGCTCTGCAAGGCATTCGCCAAGGCAGTAGTCATAAGCACACCAGCACTAGGGTGTAGCGAACTATTCTCAAACACCTCCACGCAGAACGTGTCCTTATCCTTGAGCGGCTCAGGCTTCACGCCACCCAGATGATAGCCGCAGGAAGCCAGCAGGAGCGCGCTCAGACCGGTCGTTATAAATTTCAGAGTATTCATTGCTTTTGAGACTGGTTCTGGGTTAAGGCCAGAGCTGCTTTTGCCTTAGCAAGAAGCTCGCCTGCCTCTTTGGCTGCAGCGGGGTTAATGGATTTCTGGCGGATAACATCCTCGAAGCAGAAAATAGCAGAGGTGTATTCCTTGGAACGCTCCAGGTAATACCGACCTACCTCCAGCTGCTGCTGAACCATGAGTGCATCCATGTTAGATGCTTCGGAAAGGGCCTTCTTTGCAGATGCATGCTTCGGGAAGCGCAAGGTGAACTCCTCATACGCCTCACGCGCATTGCTCAGATTCACCAGATTGTTATCACCCCTGGTATGATTGCTGGCCCACAACTGCGCCACCATCAGCTGAGCTTCAGGCGCGTAGCGGCTATCCGGGTAACGCTCCACGAGCTTCGAGTATTCAACACGAGCCTCTTCCGGGCGATTCTGGTCAACAAGGAACTTGGCCAGGATGGAAGATGCCGTAGCCGCCATATCATTGTACGGGGCTTTCTCAATAATCTCTCGCAACCACGACACGACCACGCCAGACTCCATCTTCGTATTCCACGCCCCCCAGAAAACCGGGATAATCATCTTTCCGCTTGCTGCATTCATCGCAAGGGTGAGCTGGTGATTCAAGGCATCCGCATAGAGGGGACTCTGCGGGTAACGGGTAATAAGCTTACTGTATTCCTTGAAAGCATCCCGGTAATCACCGGTTGCCTCATAAGACTGGCCCAGCAGGTAACGCGCTTCTGCCGCATTGGGCGCAAGACTGTGGTAGCGCACAATCTCCTTGAGCGGGGAGCGCGCTTTCGAAATCTTTCCCTCAGCCTGCAAAGCTTTTGCCTTGCTCATCAAGGCATCTGCCTCAGGGTCTACCGCCTTGACCTGACCAATCGGGGGCGGTCCGTCAAACGAATCACACATAGGCAGCAGCAGAGCCGATGCCGCGCAAAGGCGTAACAGTAGCAATTTTCTCATGTCAATGCAAGCATAGCATTTCCCTTCGAACGGCGCAAGTTCAAAACTCTGGCAGTATGTCTTATTTCTTCCAACTATTATCAAATTCCGCCTCAGGAACCACCTTCAAACCCTGCATGAGCCTCATGAGTATCTTTCACTACTTCGCAAACAAGCATGGACAGACCCTCGTTCATACCACGCCGGCAACGAACATCTCCCTGGCACGCTACATGGGCCGTTGGTACGAGCAAGCCCGCTTTGAAAACTGGTTTGAAGCCGGGATGGAAGCGGTCTGTACCGATTACCGACTGCGGCATGATGGCAGGGTAGAAGTACTGAATTGTGGGATAAACGCAAAGGGAAAGCAGAAACAGTCGCGGGGGCTCGCCGTTGTCAAAGGCGAAGGTATCCTTGCCGTCTCCTTTGTCCCGCCATACTTCTGGTTCCGGGCTCCCTACCACATCCTCTACGTGGACCCGGAATACCGCTCAGCCCTCGTATCGGGCATAGGTAGCGATTATCTGTGGCTGCTGACCCGGGAGGTGCAGCCCGAACCATCGTTGCTGACAGAATTGCTCAGGCAAGCGCGGCTGCGCGGCTTTAACACCGAGCAGCTGCGTGTCACACGCCATGTGTGAGGGAATCACCTAAAAACGGAAATCAACACCGGCAGACACATACAGACCAGGCTGGTAGTGGTGGCTTTCCTCCCGGTCGCGGTCAGAATTGTACTTGCAAACATCCACGGCAGTAGAGAGAGAGGACCCCAGCGAGAGTGAGGCAACCCGTTTCGTCTCGCCTTCCTTTGAGAAATCGTATTCGACAGTAAACCCAGCCACCAGAGAGCGCACACGGAGCAAACGGGTACCCTCCGGGGTAGAAACCGCCCAGGAGCCACCCTCACCTTGCACAAAAAGGCCAGCGCTCAGCCCCTGCCCCATATCGCGCATCACGCTCAGGCAAAAACCGCTCAATGACATCTTCCAATCATCATTCATCTGCCAATCAAAGGCAAACACAGGCATCACATTCCACGCTGCAGCATACGGAGCATAGGAAAGGCCGACCGAATAACTGAACGTTTCGCTTTTTTTGACCGTATAGGTAGCGAGTAAATTCATGTGGAAGCTATGCTCACGCTGGTCGAAATCTGAATCAAAGGAAGGAGAAAGCGCAACCACCACCATATTTCCATTGCTCCTGGGTACAATGACTGATACCGGAAGGGAGACATGGTACAAATCGTTATTCTGGATGTGCAATCCCCCGGATTTATCAAGCAGGGTCACATCTGCATTGAAAGATGCACTAAACATCCAGTTCTCACCACCAGAGCGCCGGGGATCAGCCAGCGGAAGACTCAGGCTGTACTGCTGCCAGCTGATGCTGGAACCTCCTCCCCGCTCACGCATGCGGGAAACATACTCCACGTTGAAGTAGCTGGGTAGCACACCGCTTTCCGGCAACTCATGCCGCCAGTCATGGCTCAGCTCCTGAGCCAGCGCCGAGGTATTATCCAGCCAATCCTTGAACCATCCCTCAGCCCATACAGCAGGAGGCATGACAAGAAGCAGTATTAAAGCCCTTTTCATCATTTCCTCATCATAATAAAAAAAAAGAAATTTTCAAGATATTTTATTCATATTATGTCCGGTTTTCGCCTTGCGGCAGCAGTATTGCATGTACTAGAATCAATGCCCACATGCGCCTGTTTCTGACCATACTCACAGCACTGCTGGTGATAAGCCACTCCTGGGGAGCGCCCGCGCAGCTCCGGACACGCAGCACCAGCCGGTCACACCTGCAGCAACCGTGGTGGAAAAGCATGCAGCGAGCCATCATGGCGATTCAGCGGCACGGCCCCGGTGGTTACAGCACCGAAGACCAGGCAAAGCAGGCCCTTGTCAACGCCTTCCAATGGGATGCCGCCAGCCAGCGACCGCGATTTTCACCCATAGTGGCGCAGCCGTCATTCTGTTCATCAGCCGTCTGGGTAGCCACACTAGCGGCCCTGCTGGACTGGGAAGCAGCCAATCGTCGCCGCATCATCAGCCCAGAGGCGTGGGAATCCCTGCTGCCCCGCATGGTGCAGGATGGCGAGGGACCCTGGGGCTACGCGAACGCAAACGGCCCGGGATTTGCCTTGCTGGTGCACCGGCTGCGCGCCGGATTCAACTTTACTGACTGGAAGCATGCCCGGCCTTCCGATGTGCTCAAAATCTGGTGGAACGAGCACATAGGCGGACGAGAGCGCGGGCACCTGGTCATCCTGGTCAAGGATGAAGGCGATAGCGTCTGCGTCTGGTCATCGCACAAGGCGCGGGAAAACCACCCGGCGGGCTATGGTCTGCGCCGGATTCCCAAAAGTGCCATGAAGCGGGTTCTTTTCACCCGCATCACGAATCCGGCAGCGTTCAACCGAGCCAGCCAGCTACCGGATGAACCATGGCTTACCGGGCTGATGACCCGCGACACCAGCTGGGAGGAATGCGTGCAGCGGTGCGGAATCCGCAATTAATCACGCACCGGTGCACATTCGCCCACCCGCACATAATCCATACCACCGGCCATTGCGGCCTGAATACCGGGCTCCGCATCCTCAAATACCACACAGTCCTGCGGATTCACCCCCATGCGCTCCGCGCAGAGCAGGAAAATATCTGGTCTGGGTTTGCCAAACCCCGGTGGCACATCTGCCGGGGTGACCATGATGGGGAACAAATCTGCAATGCCGGCCGATTGAAGCGTTTCGCAGGCACCGGAAGGCATGCTGCCGGTACCGATGGCGTAGGGAATCCCCTGCTCCCGGAGCTGGCGCACCAGGCCGACCGTTTCCGGAATAACCGGCAGCGTCTCATTCAGCAGGAGCCAGGCGTAGCGCTCGCGTTTTTCATCAGCTACCAGCCCGGTATTCATCTGCAGCCCATATTTCTCGTTCAAATCGGCCACGATATCCGGCGCGGCCATGCCGCCATGAGCCACAAACTCCTCCCACAGGAAGACGTGATGCGGCGCTCCATGTTTCTGCAAAGCCCAGCGCCAGGCGCGGTAATGCACCGGCATGCTGTCCACCAGCGTACCATCCAGGTCAAAAATATAACCGGCGTACAATCGTTCCGGCAGAATCACACGCGCACTCATTCTCCCTGCAAATCAAATTTTTCCACAAAACGTTGCAAGTCACTATCCTTGCCGAACAAGACCAGCACATCCCCCACCTGGAACACCAGGTTTGCATCGGGCGTATCTATCACCGGCTGTTCGGGCTCGGAGAGCACATCCTCCGGCGCAGGATTCTCCTTGAACTTGCCGCGGCGTACGGTCAGCAGATTCAGGTGGTATTCCGAGCGCAGGCCCACATCCATGAGCTTGAGTCCCACCCATTCCTCAGGCAGACGCACATCGGCCAGCGAGTGGGTGGCATCCATGCGGCGCAAGCGCATCAGCCCCTCGTTGGTGAACCGGGCAGCCAACTGGCGGGCAGCCACATCCTCCACGCGGATGAGGTCGCTGACACCAATCAGTTTGAGCAGCTTGCCGTGAAGTTCATTCACACTGCGGGTCAGCAGGTTGGTCACTCCAAGTTCCTTGAGCTGCGCGGTGATAAGCAGATTGCGTTCAAACTGCTCGCCCACGGCTACGATAACGTAGGTATCATCCCCCTCCAGATCCAGCTGGCGCAGCACGCGAATATCCGTGGCATCACCCACCAGAGCATAAGTCACCCGGTCCTTCAGTTCAGTTATGATAGATTCGCGCTCATCGAGGATTGTCACCTCGAAGCCGAGATAGGCAAGATGCAACGCCAGCGCACGGCCAAACTGGCCTATACCAATAATCACAAATTTCATCTTCTTTAATCAGGTTAGGGGTAAGCGGGTTTCAGGCAGGCGAATGGGTGAAGGCTCCTGCTGGCGGATAAATATCAGCATGAACGTGAACATCCCGACACGCCCGAACAGCATATTCAGGGTAATAATCAGCTTGGAAAAATCAGAAAACTGCGGCAGCACCCCCAACTCAAAACCGGTAGTCGTATAGGCACTCACCTCCATAAACAGCATTTTCACCACACCGTGCGGGGCCCTTGCAATCTCCGGTTCCAGCAGCAGAAGCAGCAGCGTAGTCAGCACAATCCAGAAAATCGAAAGCACCACGGTCGCCATGGCACGCTCCACCGTGTTGCGGGCAATGCGGCGGGAGTGAATCTCCAGGTCCTGCTTGCCTTTGAGCACGCGGTGCACCTCCAGGATACACAGCGCAAACACCGGGGCATACACACCGCCGCCCGTACCGGCAGGATTCCCGCCCACAAACATCAGAAATGCCAGAAACAACTGGTATACCGGACCGTATTCACCAATATCCGTCAGCGCAAAACCAGCCGAGCGACCCGTCGCGTTCCAGAGCGATTCCCACAAATTGAAACCACCCTGGTCGCGGTGCGCGGAAGGCTCAAATGCCGACAGCAGCGTAAGGCCTATAGTGCCCACCACCATCACAATCAACATCACGCGCAGCACGAGCCATGAATTCGTGCTCCAGCGCCGGGAGGGAAGCTTTCCGCTCAGCCGGCCCTTCAGGCGGGTCAGGCCTTCCAGATACACCCCAAATCCTACCGTTCCAACCAGCACCAGCAGCAGCATCACCCCTTGGACCAGGCGGTTCCCCTGAACCCCGGCCTGCTCCATCCCTGCCGGGAATATCGTGATTCCGGCGTTGCAGAATGAAGAGACGGCATGAAAAATCGCATAGCCCCACAAATCCTCCTGCGGGAAACCAGGCTGGCCTTTCCACAGGTGGTAGAGGCAGACCGCCCCTGCGATTTCTGCCGTCAGGGTCACAAAGAATACTGCACGCAGAAGAGATGGCACGATATTCACCCCCTGCTGGTCCAGCATGCCCGATACGGACATACTATCGCGCACCGCCAGGCGCTTACCCACCATCATGAGCACAAAATAGGAAAAGGTCATGACCCCGATAGCCCCAATCTGGATATCGAGCAGCAGTATCAGCTTACCAAGCGGGGTGAAAGTGCTGGCTACATCCACACTCGTAAGCCCGGTGATAGAAGTAGCCGAGGCACAGGTGAACAACGCATCGACCAGGCTTATGGGCTTGTACGTAGCCCCCGGCGTGAGCAGAACCAGTGTACTCAGCAGCACCAGCGCCACCATGTAAGTAAAAAAGCGCATAGCAGGAGACCAGCAACTCCCGCCTTTCACCGGGCTGCGGCGCCGCGCCCGCAGCACGGCCCCGATGGTGCCGATAGAAAAGCCACCCAGCACAAAACTACACACCAGGCTCGTCAGAAAAGCCCAGCGACCCAGCGATGCGGACACGCCACCGTAGAAAACCGCCGATGCCACGATACCCACCACAAGCTGGACCCATAGAAAACGCCTCGGCACCCCGTGCTGCACCCACTCTACCACAAAATGCAGCAGCACCACCAGCGTATTGAACCACACCAGCCCGCACAAAATCAGATGCGATGAACGCACAAAGGCATCGCGCACCGCCGGAGAATTCGCCACCCCCTCGAAGCAGGCTTCCCACAATACCACAAACAACACCAGGATGCCGGATAGTACTTCCGGCAACTCAAGTGCTTTATGGCGATATTCTTTCTGAGCTTGCGGTCTCACTTGGGCTTATTGTATCAAATTCCCTTCCCTTTGGCAAGATTTGCTGTATACAGCTCAGGGCAAACGCATTTCGATGACTCTTTTTATTGTTGACTTTCCGCTTTTGCTTCTTCTGTGGCAAACGCAGTAAAGAGAATCTCCTCCAGTACCGCCGTATTCCACGCTGCTTGTTTTCTCATTCTTGCTAAAGACTTG
>JAFWYD010000041.1 GCA_017517805.1 Akkermansia sp. | reverse complement strand
CCATGCATCAGCCATCAGTGTGTCGAGGGAAACGAAAGAAGTTCCATTATTGGCCCACAGGTTGCCCTGCCAGTTGCCAGCAATACCCCACTCACCGTTGTACTGTCCCCAGATGAGACCGATGTCTGCCGACGAATCAACAGTTACCAGCGTGGTCTGGGTGGTAAGTTTGGCTAATTCAGTCAGGTTCAGCGTGAAAGTAAGAGCTCCGTGAGCTCGGTCGCCGCCACCTACTTCCCAAATACCAGCCCCAGAGAATGAACCTTCACCACCTGTTGTAGTAGGAGCGGTGTATGTAACATTACCAGAAGTTGCGCTGGTGGTCAGGTCTGTCACTGTTGTAGTTGCAGCCACAGCCACACCAGCCAGAGCGAGGAGCGTAATAAGTGTTTTCTTCATGATTAGTAAGAATTGATTGTTATAAGGTTTGTGTGGATTGTGCAGGGGTGTCCAGTTCCACGCGCGACGGAATGCTGAAATACCTGCTACAATCCAACGGGCCTACAATACAGCATTCACAATGCTGTGACATGTCTTGACATTGATAATCAGGGTACAACAGAAGTATTTGCTCGAGGTAACAGTTATCAGCAAATAGACTGTATTCTCGTAAAGTTTAAAATTCTAATCTTTTGCGATTTTTCTGCTTGCATCTGCATTGTGAATGCTGTAGTTGGATAGACGTTGACTGCGGGAGGAGGGGGGCATGGAAAGGCAGAAAATTGCTGATGA
Source organism: Akkermansia sp. (assembly GCA_017517805.1). Lineage (GTDB taxonomy): Bacteria > Verrucomicrobiota > Verrucomicrobiia > Verrucomicrobiales > Akkermansiaceae > Akkermansia. The sequence continues at coordinate 33,824 of JAFWYD010000041.1, read as the reverse complement.
TGGTTGTGTTGTTATATGGGGAAAATGATAAAGTTGTGTCAGTATGGGATATTGATGTGAAATATATGCTTGATTTACACGGAGGAAAGTTGTAATAGTGTGAGTACATTATCATTTTTTTACTATGTCTGATACAACGAAGACCCGCACAACATATACGCCTGAGGAGAAAACGGAAATTATTCTGGCAGTAATGTCAGGCAAGAAGAAGATTCAGCAGGTTGCCCAGGAGAAGAATGTGGCAGCTACGCTGATATCGCTGTGGAAGAAACAGGCTGAGGACGCTATACTGGAGCGTTTTTCCAGCCGCAAGCCAGGTCGTCGCAAGGTGGAGGTGAGCGCAGATGATATGAAGGAGGAGCTGCGCGCTGCGCGTGTAGCGGCCCGCACATCCAAGACTCGCGCTACCCGCCTGGAGGGGGCTTTGAAGACAGCCAAGGCTCGCATTGCAGAGCTGGAGACCGGGGCTCGCAATCTGGCTTCCATCATGGGCTGCAAGCTGGTGAAATCTGCCCGCCCGCGCCGTAAGAAGGCCTGAACATGGCTGCGGACAGTAGCTCCTGGCGGTGAAATTATGCCGCGCTTTTGGTGACAGAAGCGCGGAGCTGCCTGGGTAAATTCATAAAACGGGGTATGTGAACCGTGGTGCTGCGCCCGGGCATTTACCGCGATAGAAAGAAGGAGGATAGACATGTTTTTGAAGAACTGGAGCCTGCGCGTGCGCGCGTTGGGTGTGGCTGCAGCGGCGGCGCTGGTGTCGTGCACATCGGTGAGCTATGCTGAGCCGGATTATGATATTATAGGAAAGCAGTTTTCGCTGGTGTTGCAGAATGCGCATTTTTCGCGTGCGCGTTTTTCGCAGGAGATGTATCAGCGATTCCTGGAGTGCTATGTGCAGACGCTGGATATGCAGCATTTGTTCCTGACCCAGGAGGATGTGGATTACTTGAACAACCGGTACGCCAGCAGTTTCGGCGATTATCTGCTGGCCAACCAGACCACGCGGCTGGCAGAGGAGCTGTATGCCTATTTCTCATCGCGCGCGCTGCCGCGCATTGCGCAGGCTGAGAAGTTGCTGCAGGAATACTCGAAGCAGATGCCTGCGTTTGATTCGGACCGCACGGCACCGCGCAGCCGCCGTAAGCTGCCGCGCGCGAAGAACGCTGCCGAGCTTGACCAGGTGTGGCGCGACCAGGTGGAGGATATGATTCTGACGGAGGTGCTGCGCCGCGAGAATCTGGTGAAGCTGGCCGAGGCGAAGGGGAAGCCCTCGCCGCTGGCCAAGGAGATGCCGGTGACGGATAAGATGCTGGCGCGTATCAAGCGCATGCGCAATGAGATTCAGGAGGCGGACCGCGAGGATATGGTGTCGCACCTGCTCAATGCGGTGGCGCATGTGTATGACCCGCATAGTGATTACATGGGCGCGCGCGAGGAGCAGCGCTTCAAGGATATGATCAAGGCTTCTATCGTGGGGATTGGTGCCAAGTTGCAGTCGGATGACGATGGCTCGACCACGATTGAGGGTATCGTGAAGGGTGGCCCGGCTGCGAAGAACGGCCAGTTGAAGCTCGGTGACCACATTGTGGCGGTGGATTCGCAGGGTAATGATAACTGGACGGATATCATGTTCCTGGGTATTGACAAGGTGGTGGACCTCATCCGCGGTCAGAAGGGGGTGACGGTGAAGCTGCGTGTGCAGAGCGCCGATACCGGCGAGGAGAAGGTGGTGAGCATCGTGCGCGATGAAATCCCCATGTCTGAGGAGCTGGCAAGCGGCCGTATCATCGATATGAAGAGCGGGGACCGCACTTACCGCCTGGGCGTGCTGACGCTGCCTTCGTTCTATATCGACCTGGATGATGGCGATGTGCATTGCGCGGCAGATGTGAAGAAGATTCTGCGCCGCATGATTCAGGAGAAGGTGGAGGGTATCGTGCTCGACCTGCGTTTCAACGGCGGTGGTTCGCTGGATGAGGTGCGCAAGATGGTGGGCTTCTTCACCGGGGCCGGCCCCGTGGTGCAGGTGAAGGATTCCCGCGCCCATGTGGAGCGCCTGACGGTGAGCGGTCGCCCGCTCTTTACTGGCGAGCTGGTGGTGATCATCAACAAGCTGAGTGCTTCTGCCTCTGAGATTTTTGCCGGTGCCATGGCTGATTATGGCCGCGCGGTCATCGTGGGCGATGAGGCGAGTTTCGGTAAGGGAACGGTGCAGGTGCCGCGTGGTCTGGCCGATTACCTGCCGTACTTTGCTTCTCGCGAGGGGTGCGGTATGATCAAGGTGACGACGCAGAAGTTCTACCGCGTGGGTGGTGCCTCTACCCAGCTGAAGGGTGTGGAGAGTGATATCGTGCTGCCGACGGTGACGGCCGGGTTGCGCCTGGGCGAGGGTGAGCAGGATTACGCCCTGGCTTATGATGAGATTCCCCGCGCGGGTGGTTATGTGAAGAGCAGCCGGATTGCCCGCATCCTGCCGGAGCTGATGGCCCGCAGCAATGCCCGCGTGGCGGCTGATAAGGATATGCAGTACACCCGCGAGGATATCGACCGCGCGAAGGAACGCCAGGAGAGGAATAGTGTCTCGCTGAACAAGGTGGTGCGCGAGACGGAGAATACCCAGCTTCTGGAGCGGAAGAAGGCTATCGATGCCGAGCGTAAGGCTCGCTACGAGCAGATGGCTGCCGAGGATGAGAAGAATCTGACCATCTACCGCCTGAAGCTCGGGGATGTGAAGGCTCCTAAGCTGCCTCTTGCTTCCAAGGATGATGATAACGAGTACATGGATGAGAATAAGGACCCGGAGGAGGAGCTCACCGAGACTCCGGAGTATCCCTCGAACCTGGACCCGGTGCTGCGCGAGGCGTTGCATATCGTCAAGGATATGGTGGATATACCATAAAATAAAGCCCGCCGTCAGGCGGGCTTTTTTCATACTGCCGCCAGGCGTGGTATTTCATGCGCGGCGCAGCACCTGATTACCGCTGCATGAGCCGCGGTGTGTGCCGCATATCAATATTTATGCTAAGCCACCACGGAGGAGTCCGAGCAGGGCGACGGTGCGGGCCCAGTGCGCGGGCTGGTCATCGGTCTCCGGGAAGAGGCGGCCTTCGGGGATCCGGGCGTAGCGTTCGGCGGCTTTGGGGTGGCTGAGTTCGCGCAGGCCGACGCTGAAGAACGCCCCGAGCTGCAGGAATTCGCGGGCCATTTCGTGAGATCCGTTCCAGGCGTGCAGCAGCACGCGGGGCAGGGTACCGCAGCGGTGGCGTTCGCGCAGGATTTTCAGGATTTCGCTCCAGGCCTGCACGCCGTGCAGCTGCACGATGCGTTCGTGGCGGAAGGCGGCACCGAGGTGAATCTGCAGCAGGAGACGCTGGGTTTCGAGGGTGGCTGCATGGCGGGGTGAGGCATCGAGCCCGGTTTCGCCGACCCCGGCCTGCGGGTGGCGGGTGAGCCAGTCATCCAGCTCGAAGGCGAGTTCGGCAGGGTCTGCCTCGTGGGCGTGCCAGGGGTGGATGCCGAAGCAGGGAATCATGCCTTCTGCGGTGGCGATGCGCTCCCAGTCGGCACGGGTGACGGCGCAGATGTAGCCGCCGTTCGGGCTGGGGTGGTGGGTGTGGTAATCTTTCATGACTGGATGAAACCGTGCTCGCGGAAGCTGTAGTATGGGGTGCTGCCGGTGCCGATGATGAGGTGGTCGGTGATGGGGATGTGCATGGCATCGCCCGCGTTGACGAGTTCGCGGGTGAGTTCGCGGTCGAGCTTGCTGGGGCTGACATCGCCGCTGGGGTGGTTGTGCGCCAGGATGATGCTGGCTGCGTTGCTGGTGATGGCTTCGCGGAAGACATCGCGCGGGTGGACCATGGTGCGGTTGATGGTGCCTTTGGAGATGGTGCAGCGGCGGATGAGGTGGCGGCGGGAGTCGAGCATGAGGGCGACGAAGTGCTCTTGCTGCTCGTAGCGGAGTTCGCCAGCCAGATATTCGTATACGGCAGCGGGGGTTCCCATGTCGATGCGTTTGAGGTTCTCCTTGACGGCGCGCTGCCCTAGCTCGAAGACGGCGGCGAGGGTGGCGGCTTTGGCGCTGCCGATTCCTTTGCAGCATTTGGCTATTTCGCGGGCTTCCATGCTGCCGAGCGCTGTAAGAGAGCCGGCGGCGCGTTTGAGCCTGGCGGCGAGTTCGAGCACATTGCAGCCCCTGAGCCCGGTGCGCAGGAAGATGGCGATGAGTTCTTCATCGCTCAGGGCTGCGCGGCCACGCTGGATGAGTTTTTCGCGCGGGCGTTCGTCCTCTGCCAAATCGAGTAATTTCGGGCTCTTTGCTTCCATAAACAGGGGTATTGTACACAAAATGCAGTCAGCTGTGAAGCTAAAACGCTTTGGCGTGAATTATTTGCTTGCGCTGCGGGGGGTGGATGTGTAAAATGGCCGCGGCTCGTTGTTGTTGATTATAGGGCAGCAATGGACCATGTGGGGCGGAAAGCACGTGATTCTGCTCCACGGAACCAAAGGAGGCAGCGGCCGGTTCCGGCCTCCGGCGGTGCAGATTGGAACCGGCATTCAGAAGAGAAAGAAAATAAAAATGAGTATACATTCTGTTACTTGTGCCGTTGGCACAAACCCCATCACCATTGAAACGGGCAAGCTTGCCCTTCTGGCAGATGGTGCTGTTACCGTCCGTTGTGGTGATACCGTGGTGCTGGTCACCGTTGTGAGCGCTACCAAGATTAAGGAAGGCCAGACCTTCTTCCCCCTTTCGGTGGAATATAAGGAAAAGGCTGCCGCTGCGGGTATGTTCCCCGGTGGTTACTTCAAGCGCGAAGGTCGCCCCACGGAGAAGGAAATCCTGACCTGCCGCATGACGGACCGCCCTCTGCGTCCTATGTTCCCCAAGGGCTATTTCTACGATACGCAGGTGATTTCCCTGCTTATGGCTGCCGATGGCGAGAATGAGCCCGATATCCTCAGCATCAATGGTGCATCTGCCGCCTGTGTGATTTCTGACCTTCCCTTTGCTGAGCCTGTGGGCGCTGTGCGCGTGGGCCGTATCAATGGCGAGTTTGTCATCAACCCCACCAACTCCCAGCGTCAGGAGTCTGACCTCGACCTGGTGTATGCCGGTTCCAAGGACCAGGTGATCATGATTGAGGGGTCGGCCAATGAGCTGCCCGAGGAGGATTTCATCGCTGCGCTGCACTTTGCCCAGGAGAATGTGGCGAAGATCTGCGCTGCCCAGGAGGAGCTGCGCGGTGTCTGCGGCAAGCCCAAGCGCGAGTATGAGCTGACGCTCGCCAAGCCTGAGCTGCTGGAAATCGGCTACCAGGTGGCCGGCGACCGCATCGAGGAGGCCATCTATGCCCCGAACAAGATTCAGCGCCAGAAGCAGACCGGTGCCCTGCGTGCCGAGGTGGAGGTGGCTATCAAGGCTGCCTACCCGGAGGCTACGGATTTCGATGTGGAGCAGGTGTTCGAGTATATCCAGAAGAAGGCTTTCCGCATCTCCATCATGGAGCAGGATAAGCGCGCTGATGGCCGCGCTATCAAGCAGCTGCGCCCGCTGCAGGCTGAGGTGAATGTGCTGCCCCCGGTGGTGCACGGCTCTGCCCTCTTTGCCCGTGGTGAGACCAAGTCGGTGTGCCTTGCCACCCTGGCTCCGGTGGAAGAGAAGCAGTATCTGGATAACTACACGGGGTCTGTGGATGAGAAGCGTTTCATCCTGCACTACAACTTCCCCCCGTTCTCTGTGGGTGAAACGGGCCGTTTCGGTGGCCAGAACCGCCGTGAGATCGGTCACGGTGCCCTGGCTGAGCGTTCCATCGCCCCGGTGATTCCCAGCGAGGATGAGTTCCCCTACGCTATCCGCGTTTCCTCTGAGATTATGGAATCCAACGGTTCCACCTCCATGGCTTCTGTCTGCGCCGGCACGATGTCCCTGCTGGCTGCCGGTGTGCCGCTGAAGCGCCCGGTTTCCGGTATTTCGGTGGGTCTGGTGACGGAGTTTGAGAACGAGGGCGATCGCGAGCCCAAGCGCTACAAGACGCTGCTCGATATCATCGGCTCCGAGGACTTCTACGGCGATATGGACTTCAAGCTCTGCGGTTCTTCCGTGGGTGTGACTGGTTACCAGCTGGATCTCAAGCTGCCCGGTATCCCGCTGTACATCCTGGAGGATGCTATCCACCTCGCCCGCAAGGGACGCCTGGATGTGCTCGATACCATGAGCGCCTGCATCCCCGGCCCGCAGGCTATGAGCCCGAATGCCCCGCGCATCGAGTCCACCAGCATCCCGCAGGACCGCATCGGTGAGCTGATTGGCCCCGGTGGTAAGAATATCAAGGCTCTGCAGGCTGAGACTGGTACCGATATCAATATTGAGGAAGATGGCACGGTGCGTATCTATGGCAGCCGCCAGGAGGGTGTGGAGCGCGCTCTGTACCTCATCGACCGCATGTTCAAGGAAATCGAAGTGGGCGAGACTTACGAAGGTAAGATTGTCTCCACCAAGGAATTCGGTGCCTTCATGGAAGTGCTGCCCGGCAAGGATGGCCTCATCCATATCTCGGAGCTGGCTGAAGGCCGCACGCAGAAGACGGAGGACGTGGTGAAGGTGGGCGATATCGTGACCGCCAAGTGCATCGGTATTGATGACAAGGGCCGTGTCAAGATGTCCATGCGCGCTGCTGCACGCGACCTCAAGGCCAAGGAGGCTGCAGAGAAGGAGTAATTCCGCCTGCCTTCTGATCTGAGTTTCAAGCCGCCTTCTCTATGCGGGAAGGTGGCTTTTTTGCTGACGTTTCCTGAAATATCAAAAAAAATGCTGCAATAGGATTTTTTTGATTGCATTTGGTGGCATTCTGGTATAGATATATTAGCGAACAGCTGCAAATTTTTTTACTTACACCATGTGGAAATACATCATCATCGCCGCCGTCGTGCTCTTCCTGGGGGCATGTTTTCTTTTTTTCAAGAATAATGAAGCTCTCACCGGCCCGGAGGGCGAGGTAGCTGCTTACCAGTCTCAGTTCGACATGGCCAAGAAGAAGGCCGTCGATATTGAGAAGGATAAGGCCATCAAGCGCTATGCGGAGCTGCGTACTGCTTATTTCAAGCAGCAGAGTGACAAGTACAACGAGGAGCGTACTGCCATTGAGGCAGAAGATGCTCCGTTTGAGCAGGAAATCACCAAGGCTAACGCTGACCTTGAGGCCGCCAAGGCTGACTTCAAGCGCTATCAGGAGCAGTTCAAGGCTTTCCAGAAGGATGCCACCGCTGCTGCCGGCGTGGAGGAGGTTGACGACGAGGAAAGCCTGAAGATGGTCGGCCAGCGTATTGCTGAGCTGGTGGAATCCAACAATGCCTTGGAAGCCCAGGCGGCAGCCGAGGAAAAGATGACTCAGGACCTCGGTGCTGAAAGCGTGCGCACACTGGCTATGATTGATGCTGCCAAGAAGTTGGCTGCGGACCGTATGGCTCGTCTCTCTCCTGTCGAGCTGAAGTGCTCCGTGGCTGCTGTGGATGCAACCTGGGACTACGTCATCCTCGATGGTGGTGTGGATAAGGGTATCGTGATTGGCTCCCGCCTGGCAGTGATGCGTGGTGAGCAGAAGGTGTGCGAACTCACCGTGACTCTGGTGGAAAGCAACAAGTCCAGCTGCGATGTGGTGTACAGCACGATGCGCCCCGGCGATAAAGTGCAGCCTGGTGATACTGTTGTGTCCGTCCGTAACTAATTTAGAATATACAACTTGACCTCATAATATGAAAATCTCTCAACTTCTTGCTTCTATTCTGGTGCTCCTGGCAGCTGGTGCTGGTATCAAGTACTCTGCCGACCAGCAGAAGGTTATGGATGTGCTGATTGCTACACACGGTGGTGGTCAGCAGGTGGATGCCAGCAGCGCTACCGGTCTGCGCAAGCTGAATCAGGATCTCGATGCTGAGCGTGGCACGATTTCCTCCGAGCGCTCGAGTGCGGTGAAAGCTGCTGAGGCGGCCCGCGTGGAGATGCGCGATAGCCATGTGAAGCGCGATGATGCCCAGTCCAAGCTCGATGAGCACAAGTCTGCCCTTGAAGGTGTGCGTAAGAAGGTTGATGCCATGAATGAAAGCGTGGAGCAGCTGCGCGTGTCCTTCAACCAGGCTCTGGCCGATATCAAGGCTACTGAGGCTCTCAATGTGGATGCCAACGCAGATTTCTCCGCTGTGATGGAGAGCATCAAGTCTGTGGTGGAACGCGAGGAGAAGCGTACGGCTGAAATCACTGAGAAGCTCAACGACTGGCAGGCTGCCCGCACCGCCGCTACCGAGAAGCTGGCTAAGGAGAAGGTGGAGCTGAACCGCCTGACGGCTATCAATGACAAGTTCTTCACGGATTACACCAAGAATGACGACGAGTACCCGCTGCTGGCTGTGGACGGGCGCTGGAAGTTTGTGGTGTTCAATGTGGGGCCGGATAGCGGTATGGTTCCTGGCGATGCTACCCCGCTGCTGGTGAAGCGCGGTGAAGTGGTGATTGCCCCGCTGCGCATTGTGACGATTTCCAACGGCATGGTGGTGGCTGAGTTTGAACCTGAGTCGCTGCAGCCGGGCGTGCGTCCGGAGCTGGGTGACCGCGTGTTCCGCGTGAAGCCGCTGGGCAACTGATGCGCTGCCGCGCAGGCCTGAATCTGATTTTCGCCGCCTGCCCGGTTCTGGGCAGGCGGTTTTTATCTGTTAGAAGACGAGTTTATGATTAAGAAGATACTAATACTGGCACCGCTTGTGGCGGTGATGATGAGCTCCTGCCGCCCGCCCATGCCGGCGGTTCCGCCGAGTAATCGGGAAGTGGTGGGACCCAAGGGCAGCTCAGAGCGGGTCAAGCCCTGGAATAACACCACCCGCAAGGAAGGCGAGGCCGTGCTTGGCCCGCTGGGTGATATGAACCGCCGCTGATCAGCTGCTGTTGTGAGACGCGCAGAACGAGCCCGCATCGTGCTGGAGGAGCTGGAACGCGGTATCCCCGAACCGGAGGTGCCGCTCCACCATCGCGATGCGTTCACTCTGCTGGTGGCAGTGATGCTTTCTGCCCGGTGCACGGACGCCCGGGTGAACCTGGTGACTCCGGCTCTCTTTGCCCTCGCGCCGGATGCTGCCAGCATGGCGGCGCTGGAGTGGCAGCAGGTGCAGCCGCTTATTGCGACCTGTGGCCTTATTGAGATGAAGGCGCGCCGCCTGGTGGAAACCGCGCGGATTCTGGTGGAGCGGTACGCAGGGCAGGTACCAGACAGTTTTGAGGAGCTGGAGGCTTTGCCGGGCGTGGGGCATAAGACGGCTAGTGTGGTGATGAACCAGGCTTTCGGGTATCCTGCATTTCCGGTTGATACGCATATTTTCCGGCTTGCGCGCCGCTGGGGGCTTTCTCGCGGAAAGACAGTTGAGGCGGTGGAGGCTGATTTGAAGAAATGCTTTGCCCGGGATACCTGGGGAAAGCTGCATTTGCAGATGGTGCTCTGGGGGCGGCAGTACTGCCCGGCCCGCGGGTGCAGGCCTGCCTGCCCGGTCTGCGCGCGTCTTTTGTCATAAAAAATGCCCGCTTTTCCCTGATTGTGCTTGACCTTTTTGGGAAAAAGTAGTTTGATTGGCGGTCATCCGCATTCACAGTCATGCTAGTTTGTCAGCTTAAATCGAAGATTCACCGCGCCATGGTCACCCGTGGTGATGTTGAGTACGAGGGTAGTATTGAGATTCCGCAGGATCTGGTGGAAGCCGCCGGGCTCTGGCCGGGGGAGAAGGTGCTGGTTGCTTCGGTCACCAGCGGCAATCGCTTTGAGACATACGTTTTGGTCGGCCCTCCCGGCACCGGGCAGATTATTGTGAATGGTGCTGCCGCGCACCTTATCGGTAAGGGCGAGCGTATCATCATCATGAGCTTTGCCTGGGATGATAAGCCTATCACTCCCAAACGTGTCATCTGCAATGAATTGAACGAAATCATTGCCTGATTCCTTTACAAATCACTCTAAATAAGATATAATCCACGCCATGCTTAACGCTGCTATTTACATTGTTTTCGCTATTCTGTTGATTGTCTGTGCTTTGCTTCTTCTGGTGGTGCTCATGCAGCGTCCGAAGCAGGAGGGGCTTGGAGCCGCGTTCGGTGCGCAGATGACTGACCAGGCCTTTGGTGCGCAGACGACGGATGTGCTCAAGAAGGGTACGGTGCTCTTTGGTTCGCTTTTCATGGGGCTTTGCTTTGTGCTGGCTGTGCTGATGAATGCGCGTTTCCAGAATAGCAAGTCTGATTTGAATGTGAAGAAGGTGGACGCACCGGTGACGGCTCCGGCTGAGGCTCCTGCCGCTGCAGAGCAGCCTGCTGCTCCGGTGGAGAATCTGGAGAATCTGGCTCCGGCTCCCGCCGAGGCAACACCCGCGGCTCCTGTCGAGGGCCCGGCCGGGTTGCCCACGCCTGCGGTAGATGCAGCCCCGGCTCCTGCTGAGCAGCCTGCTGCCTGATTTTTACCCAGATGCAGGTATATGCAGTTCGGTAGCACGACAGCGTTGAATGCCGAGGCTGCGACAGCCGCGGTGCAGGGTACTTTGCTGGCTCAGCTGACCCAGAAGACCACCCGGACCACCAAGACTGGTAAACCCTTTTTAGAAGTCGTGCTGGCAGATGCTGCCGGCACGGTTTCATTTAAAATATGGGAGACTTCACCCTGGTTCACCGAGTTTGATTTGCTGGAGGTGCCGGCTCCCGTGGCTGTGACCGGGCAGTGGCAGCTCAGCCAGTATGGTATGGAACTGGGCGATGCCAGCGTGCGCCCGCTGACTCCCGAAGAGGAAGAGCAGGTGCTGACGGGAAGCCCGGAGCTGGTGGCCCGCCAGCAGGCAGATTGGGAGTGCATCTGCTCATTTGTAGATGAGTTGAAGGACCCGCGCCTGGCGGGCGTGTGCCGACTCTTCCTGCAGCAGCAGGAGAAGCGATTTCGTCGCGCCGCTGCCGCTCGCAATTTTCACCACGCGCGCCGCGGTGGCCTGGTGGAGCATATTGCCAGCGTCATGCGTGTGGCTTCGGCTCTTTGCAGTGTGTATCCTGACCGCCTGAACCGTGACTTGGTTATGGCTGGTGCTTTGCTGCACGATTGCGGCAAGATTGTGGAGAATGACTACGCTGAGCATAGCCTGGAGATGCCCTACACGGAAAGTGCCGAGCTGCTCAGCCATATCCCCATGGGGATTGAGATTATCAACAAGCTCTGGCGCGATATGATGACCCCGGAGCGCCGCGCTGAGTGGAAGGAAATAAGCCCGTCATCGGAGCAGGTGCGCCTGCATCTGCTGCACCTGGTGGCTTCTCACCACGGTTTGCTGGAATATGGTTCGCCGGTGCTGCCCAAGGTGCCCGAGGCGTTGATTTTGCACCATGCTGATAATGTGGATGCGAAGATGGAGATGTTCCGCGCTGCGTATGAAAGTGCAACGCCGCTTTCAGAGAGGGTGTTGCAGCGCAAGTCGCCCATGCAGACGAATGTGGTGCTGCCGCTGCCGGAGGTGCGGTTATGATGGAGGCTCTGGGGAGTCTGGCGATGCTGGCCAGCTTGCTGATGGTATCGCAGCTGAGCCCCGGACCGGATGTTTTCTTTGTGTTTCGCACCGCGTTGGCACAGGGGTTCCGCGCGGGTAGCGCGGTGGGTGGCGGCATTGCTGCGGGGTTCCTGATTCAGGCGGCATTGGTGGCCTGGGTGGGTGGATGGCTGATGGCTCAGCCCTGGAGCCAGTGGGTGTTGTATGCCGCTGCGGTCTGGCTGCTGTACCTCGCCTGGAAGATTTTTCCGCGCCATCGCGTCAACGTGGGCAAGGAGAAGCTTGAAACTGAGCTGCGCGCATCATTGCCCGTGTTGTTCGGGCAGGGCTTTCTCTGCAATATCCTGAATCCGAAATGCACGCTGTTCATCTGCGGGCTCTCTGTCGGCCCCCTGGAGCATTTTGGTGACCGCTTCGCCTGGTATGCGCCGGCTCTGGTGATGGTTCTTACCGGGGCGGGGTTGCTGGGCTGGGTGCTCTGGAGCGCTTTGTTGCAGTGGCCCCCTGTGCGGCGCTTTTATCTGAACCACACAACCGGGATTGATGCGGCCTTTGCAATCCTGCTGGCTGTGTTTGCTCTTTTGCTGCTGCTCCCGTAAGAATTTGGTGTTTGGGGCTTGCTTTTTCGGGGTATTTGCGGTAGAGTATTTCCGCAAAGACGTTATTGCGATTATGAACGACATTATCACGACAGCATGTAAGTTCGTCACGTCCTCGATTGGCCGCAAGATTCTTGTGGCGTTGACAGGTGCGTGCCTCCTCCTGTTCCTCGTGGGGCATCTCGCTGGTAACATGACCATCTACGGTGGTGATCCCGGCAATGGTGTACCCTCCTGGATTGATGCCTACGCCACCGGGCTGCACACCATGCCCGCATGGTTGCTCTGGGCTATTCGTCTCGGTCTTGCCGCCATCCTCCTCATTCATGTGGTGCTGACTCTGGCTCTGAAGATTGAGAATGTAAACGCCCGCACCCAGTACCAGAAGGAAGGTACGCTGAAGGCTACGCTTTCCTCCCGTACCATGGTGCTGACTGGTATCATGATTTTCTGCTTCCTTGTCTTCCACCTGTGGCAGCTCACGGTGAATGGTGACCCGGCCAACTGCTACCAGCACATTGTGGATGCCTTCACCAGCCCCATCTGCTCCGGCTTCTACATCCTGGCTATCTGCTGCCTCTTCATGCACGTGCGCCACGGCCTGCAGTCCGTGTTCCAGACGCTGGGCCTTTCTACTCGCAAGGTGCGCCCGCTCTACAACATCATCGCTGTGCTTTTCGGCCTGGTGGTCTGCGGCGCTTTCATCTCCATTCCGGTGGCCGTGCTTTGCGGTATCCTCAAGTAACCTTTTCCCATTCATAGAACAATATGAAAGACCTTAAGTTTCCTGTAAGTGACTACATGCCGGATTCCTGCATTCCGGATGGCCCTATTGCTGAGAAGTGGACCAAGTACAAGCGCGAGGCCAAGCTCATCAACCCCAACAACCGCCGTAAGTACACGGTGCTTGTGGTCGGTTCCGGTCTGGCTGGTGGTGCCGCTGCTGCCACGCTGGCTGAGCTCGGTTACAATGTGCATTGCTTCTGCTACCAGGACAGCCCCCGCCGCGCTCACTCCATCGCTGCCCAGGGTGGTATCAATGCTGCCCACAACTACCAGAATGACGGTGACTCCGTGTACCGCCTGTTCTACGACACCGTGAAGGGTGGCGACTTCCGCGCCCGTGAGGCCAACGTGTACCGCCTGGCTGAGGTGTCCTGCAACATCATCAACCAGTGCGTGGCTCAGGGCGTACCCTTCGGCCGCGAATACGGTGGTCTGCTCGACAACCGCTCTTTCGGTGGTTCCCAGCTGAAGCGTACTTTCTACAGCCGCGGCCAGACTGGTCAGCAGCTGCTCCTCGGTGCCTATCAGGCCATGGAGAAGGAAATCGGCAAGGGCCACATCCAGATGCACCCCCGTACCGAAATGATGGACTTGGTGGTGGTTGATGGTCACGCCAAGGGTATCGTGGTGCGCGATATGGTGACGGGTGAGATTAAGAGCTATGCCGGTGATACCGTGCTGCTTGCCACCGGTGGCTATGGCCGTGTGTTCTTCCTTTCTACCAATGCCATGGGCTGCAACGTGGGCGCTGCCTGCGCCTGCTGGAAGAAGGGTGCCTACTTCGCCAACCCCTGCTTCACGCAGATTCACCCGACCTGCATCCCGGTGAAGGGCGACTACCAGAGCAAGCTGACCCTCATGTCCGAGTCTCTGCGTAACGACGGTCGCATCTGGGTGCCCAAGAGCCGCGAGGTTGCTGCCAAGATTCGCCGTGGTGAGATGAAGCCTTCCGATGTGGCTGAAGGTGATCGCGACTACTACCTGGAGCGCAAGTACCCCTCCTTCGGTAACCTGGCTCCTCGCGATATTTCCTCCCGCGCTGCCAAGGAAGCCTGCGATGATGAGCGCGGTGTGGCCAACACCGGCCGCGGTGTGTTCCTTGACTTCAAGGATGCCATCAACCGCATGGGCAAGGAGTGGATTGACGGCCAGTACGGCAACCTCTTCGAGATGTACGAGGAGATTACCGATGTGGATCCCCACGAGCAGCCGATGATGATTTACCCCGCTTCTCACTACACCATGGGCGGCCTGTGGGTGGACTACAACCTGATGTCCTCCATCCCCGGCCTGCACGTGCTCGGTGAAGCAAACTTCTCTGACCACGGTGCCAACCGTCTGGGTGCTTCCGCTCTTATGCAGGGCCTCTCCGATGGTTACTTCGTGATTTCTGCCACTCTGCCGACCTACCTGACCACGCAGAAGCCCGGCAGCGTCACCACCGCTGCTCCAGAGTTCAAGGAAGCTGAGGACGCTGTGAAGGCTCGCATCAAGAAGATGATGGATGTGCAGGGTACCAAGAGCCCCGATGAAATCCACCGCGAGCTGGGCAAGCTGGTGTGGGAGGACGTGGGTATGGGCCGCACGAAGGAATCCCTCATGGATGCCATCGAGAAGATTCCCGCCATCCGCGAGGAATTCTGGACCAACGTGAAGGTGGTAGGCAGCGCCGAAGGTGTGAACCAGGAGCTTGAAAAGGCCTGGCGCGTGGCGGCCTTCCTCGACTTTGCCGAGGTACTCTGCTACGACGCTCTGAACCGCGAGGAATCCTGTGGTGCCCACTTCCGTCTTGAACACCAGCTGGCCGACGGCGAAGCCAAGCGCGACGACGAAAACTTCGCCTACGTTGCCTGCTGGGAATACAAGGGCACAGACGAGCTGCCGGTACTGCACAAGGAGCCGCTTACCTTTGACACCGTGCATCTGGCCATCCGTTCCTACAAGTAAAGATAACCTCATTCCAACCATTTAAGATTCTAAAATTATGGCTAATCTCAATCTTACGCTCAAGGTCTGGCGCCAGGAGAATGCTCAGGCTCAGGGCCGCATTGAAACCTACAAGGCTAAGAACATCCCGGATGAGGCTTCTTTCCTTGAAATGCTCGACATCGTGAACGAGGAACTCGTGCACGAGGGCAAGGAACCCATCGTGTTTGACCACGACTGCCGCGAAGGTATCTGCGGTATGTGCTCCCTCACCATCAATGGTGTGCCGCACGGCGGCAAGAAGGTGACCACCTGCCAGCTGCACATGCGCCAGTTCAAGGATGGTGATACCATCTGGATTGAACCCTTCCGCGCCCAGGCATTCCCGCTGCTGCGCGACCTCATGGTAGACCGCACCGCTCTGGACAACATCATCGCTGCCGGCGGTTTCGTGGATATCCGCACAGGTTCTGCTCCGAATGCCAACAACATGCCGGTGCGCAAGAAGACGGCTGATGCTGCTTTCGACGCTGCTGCCTGTGTGGGCTGCGGTGCCTGCGTGGCCAGCTGCAAGAACAGCTCTGCCATGCTCTTCACCTCTGCCAAGGCTGCTCACCTCAACCTGCTGCCCCAGGGCCAGCCGGAGAAGAACAAGCGTGTGCTTGCTATGGTGCGCCAGATGGATGCTCTTGGCTTCGGTAACTGCACCAACCAGTACGAATGCGAGGCCGCCTGCCCGAAGGGCATCTCCGTGGATAACATCGCCAAGCTTAACCGCGACTACATGATTGCCTGTGCTGCTGAGGCTGTGGGTGTGTTCGCCTAAAAGCGTCTGATAACCACGCAATCGCGTCTTATAACAAGGTTCTGCCGAATTTCGGCAGAACCTTGTTTGTTAAATGGAATAAAATTATTGACTTTGTTTGCAGAATGTGATACTTTATTCGCGAATAAAGATAGGAGGCGGGCATATGTCAATCAAAGTATTTATTAGTAGTGTTCAGGCAGAGTTTGCTGAAGAAAGAAGGCGGTTATTTGATTATATTCAGAATGACACCCTTCTTGGCAGGTTCTTTGTTCCTTTTATTTTTGAAAATGAGCCTGCAAGTAATTACAGAGTTCAGGCTGTATATTTATCGGAAGTAGCTGAATGTGATATTTATCTCGGATTATTTGGATGCAGGTATGGCTTTGAAGATGCTGATGGCGTATCTCCTACAGAGCGAGAGTACGATCTTGCTACGGAAGAGCGTAAGCATCGTCTTATTTTCATTACTCGCTTGCAGGGGCGCAGGAAACGGCATCCGAAACAAGCAGCTTTGATTGCAAAAGCCGAACAAAGTGTAGTGCGCAAAGCATTCACAAACTATGATGAGCTTCAGGCTGCGGTGTATGATTCGCTTGTCCGCTATCTGGAGGAGCAGGATTTTATCCGGAAGCTTCCCTTTGATGCATCCATTTGCCATGGGGCAAGCGTGGATGACCTTGACCCTGCTAAAATAGAGCATTTTGTTATGCTGGCTAAAGCGCATCGTGGTTTTCCTATACCTTATTCTGCAGGAATACCCGCCATTCTGACTCATTTGCGGTTGATGAGCGATGCTGGTAAATTGGCTAATTCTGCTATACTTCTCTTTGGGAAACGCCCACAAGACTTTTTTCCTTGCACTTCTGTTAAATGTGCGCAGTTTTATGGTACGTCCATTACGAAGCCTATACCTTCGCATCATGTATTCCAGGGAACTGTGTTCGATGTCATTGATAAAGCAGTGGATTTTGTAATGTCGCGCATTGATGTGCATGTAGGAACGCGAGCCTTCAGCAATACGGCAGATGTGACCTGCGAAATTCCACGCGAAGCTGTCACAGAAGCAATAGTAAATGCTGTGATTCACAGAGATTACCGCAGCAATGCAAGTGTTCAGGTAATGCTCTTTAAGGATCGTCTGGAAGTTTGGAATCCAGGCAGGCTTCCGTATGGGCTGAATACGGAGAAACTCCGCTTTGCGCATTCTTCAGTTCCTGTTAATCCCATATTGGCTCATCCAGCGTATCTGGCTGGGTATATTGAAGAAATGGGAACAGGTACATCTGATATTATTGATAAGTGCCTGGATTACGGTTTGGAAACACCTGAATTCATACAGGATGAATCATTTAGAGTAATCATCTGGAGAGAGGAGCCTGAATTGTCAGATGGCGCTGGCATGGTCGGCGAAAGCGGAGATTACGATATAATAGCATGGGAAAAGTCATTAAAGCGAACAAAGGTTAAGAAGAGTATTTATTCGAATAAAGAAAAACGAACAAACAGGGCTTCTGTCCTGGAGAAACAAATAAAGGTAATAGAGTTTTGTCGGGAGCCTCGCAGTAGTAATGAAATAATGGAGCATATCGGGGTAACGCGTCAGACAAGGACCGTGAATCTCTACATTGGAGAGCTCATCAAAACTGGGAAATTGAGACCTCTCGTACCAGGGAAGCCGAATAGTCCCAAACAGCGGTATGTAGCCATAACATAAGATTATTCTTCTTATTGAGCAATACTGCTATTCTTGCGATACTGAAATGGCATCGGCATCATGCTTGATGAGTGTAGTATGTGCCGCTGTTTCCTTAAAAAGTGCACTGCAAGGGGGGTAAAGCTTGTATTTTATGGGTACTTAGGTATAATGGTGCAGGTGTCATGAAGTTTTACATTGTTACTCCAGCTTATAATGCCTTGCAATGGTTGCAGGGCTGTGTGCGTTCGATAGCAGACCAGGTTTGCGACTCAGTTGAGGTACACCACCATGTGCAGGACGGAGGCTCATCAGATGGCACTCAGGCCTGGCTGGAAGCCTGGCAGCAGGAACATGCAGCGACACCTGGTTACAAGCTCACTTTTGAGAGCGGTAAGGACGAAGGTCTCTACGATGCTATCAATCGCGCTTGGAGAAAGCTTCCTGACGATGCCGATATCACCGCCCACCTCAATGCCGATGAGCAGTATCTGCCGGATGTATTGGCTGCTGTGGCGGCGAAGGCTCAGGAGCATCCAGAAGCTGATTTAATCACAACAGCACACATTGTACTCGATAAGGATTTACGCTACATCTGCCACCGTCGGCCAGCGTTTCCTAATAGACTCTTCAGTCGGCTTTTTACTCAGATTATTACTAATACATGTTTCCATCGTGCGGAAGTATTCAGAAGGCGAAATATTTATTTCGACTGTTCGTATCGCTCGCTTGGCGATATGATTTTCTTTCGCTCCATTATGGAAACAAAACCTCGCATACTTCGTATCCCTGATTTATTAGGCAGTACTTTCGTGGTGACGGGAAGTAATGTGTCCTGGTCCTCGATTACAGACAAAGAGCGAAGCCGAATAAATGAAGATCAGCCCACCCTTTTGCTGTATATACGGCCGTTATTTATCAGATTTAATAATCTAATGTGTAGAATGGTAGATTTTGTTACCCCTAATCCATGTGCTTACTCTGTATATGTGGGGGACGAAGCCAGTCGCACCGTTCGGTTCATTAAGTCTCCGACGGCGAGTTGGAGCATGCGCTCGCAAGGTGAAGTCTGAGTTGTGTCTCTAATTGCGTGTGCTAAGTTTTGAGAGGATTTCTCGACTCACGTAGTACAAAACAGATGGAATGGGCATACTAACGTCCACTATATGCGGGTTAGTAAACAATTTTTGATGTTTTAGTATGGCATCTATTTGACGCTGGACTTCTGCTACTGGTAACTCTTTTTTGCGTTCAAATATTTGTTGCGCATCCCCTACCATAAGGAAGGTGATATCAGGCTTAGGAATAAATATTTGAAAGAAACGTATCCATGCGTCATTGATGGAGAGTCTGTAACGAAGCTTATCTATATAAAAGTCGTAATAGTAGCGATCGAAAATGATAAGGTGCCCTCTGGCCGCTTGCCAATATGTGCGTCCTACATATCCCAAAAGGTAATCAAGCGTATAGAATACCATTTTTGCCAAGGATGTCAATCTGCCTAATGGAGGGCTTGCATGGGGCTGATCAGTACTTGACTTCATGCCTGCGTCTACACATTTTTTTCCCAGATGCAAAAACTTTGGTCTCCAATGGTTATAATCGATTGTACTCTTCGAATATGAATTGCCTATGACTGAGGTAAGACCCTGGATTATCGTGCTTTTGCCACTACCGTCGGTTCCCTGGAATACAATGATAAGCCCCTTTCTCTTTATTGCTTTTCTCAGGATGTGCAGGTAGTACATAAATTTTGAGCGTTTAGCTATTTTCCTAATATTCGCTATTATTAGCTTGCGTTCATTTTCGATGTCATCCCATAGCCCATCACATGCGAGAGTATAGATGTACTGTGCCGTTTCTGGAGTTAGAAAATTGCGTAGCAGGGAAAGAATGGTTTGCCCCTCTTTTTGGAATGTTTCTTGTATGTCCCTTTTGTATTCACTTTTTACATACTTGTTGAATAATAAACGAGAAAAAAGTTTACAGAAAGCTTCAACGCTGGCTGATGCGATAGGAAACAATCCATTAGGACGGATATTTTCCAGCATTGCATTATTTGAGAGTAGTTCGTATCCTTGCCATGTAAATGTAGGAATAATGTCGATGTGAATGATGTGGATTTTTTGTTCGTAATCATTCAATTGATAGTATTGATACGATTTGTAATTGCATTTATCCTTGCTATTGCCTATTTGTAAATGCAGCTTCCAGTTCAATTTGTTGGCTGTTTTCGCAAGAATCTTTTCAGCATCACTAAGCCGATTATCTGCCACGGTCATATCGATATCGTGAGCATTACCTTGCATCACCTCATTAACCTTGCGCAAAATACAGTATGAGATGTTTTGATGCTGTAATTCAGTATAAAAATCGGTGATAAATAAAAGACTTGGAGTATTGTGCATTTGTATCAAAATTGTAATGATTTAGCGGTTTTGGCAAATTCTTGCCGGATGAGGTGTTTGTCAAACTTCATCTCAGAATTGAAGATTCGGAGCCTTTTTTCTGCAATCTCAAACGCCTCATCGAACTTTCGATGGTGGAGGGCAATTTCGGTCATGATAATGAAGTAGATGGCATCATAACCTATGGGCCTCATACCGCAATGCTCCCAGTCAAATACAGTATAGGAAAAGCCTGTTTTCCTAATGTTCCAAGGTGCGAAATCTCCATGTGAGAATTCATATGGAACGCCATTAATAACGGTGACTTTTCCGGCAATTTCACGGGAAATGCGGTATAGTTCTTCCGTGAAATGAGGAAGAATTCTTGTTCCTTTAAATTCGTTTGTTACCAATATATTAAAGCACCCTGATTCATGAATGAGGGAAGATTCGATCAATTTGGGGATGCTAAAGCTGTTGTATTGTTTTTTCGAACGCAGAAATTGAATTTCACGCAACATTTGCTCATCTGAACCGGCATTCCCAATTTTGATATAGATGTTGTCTGATTGATGTTGAGAGAAGCATTGCAGGACTATTTTCTGAGTTGCATCATATGTTCCTATAAGCACGTTCCACTGGTAGTGCTCAGGAATATAACGCTGAATATCCTTGTGTAATTTTACCTTAGCGTAGACCCCAATGCCGAGTTGGACGAGCAGTTGCATGGGAATAAAAGGTAATAAGCTTAAAAGAATTTTGAGTTTGCAATTGTATGCTGCAACTGTGGCTTTTAATTTTCTAATGCCGCAGTTTAAACTGATGATATATTTCAGACGATCTCCATGGAATATGATGAAATGAGTAGCCGTATTACGAACACAGGGAACCACTTCTATGGCTTCCTGCAAGATTCCTGAGCCGTGAGGGAAAGTTCGTTTTGTTGACCTAGCATTCATTGGAATATATATTATCAGGTGCGCTGGAGTATGAGGACTGTGCGGCATTAGCATATATTCTGTTCAGAATAGCCATTTTGGAGTCCCAGGTGAATTGTTTACTGCGTTTTTTTGCTCCCTCAGCAAGTTTGATTCGGAGCTCCTCATCGGATGCAAGCTTATCTAATGCCAATGCGAAATCAGCTGATATTTGTTTCGGTGAAGTGATGCTAATTTTGATGCCGCAGGAATCATCTATTACTGTCGCATATGCACAGTGATTTAGGGAAATGATGGGAAGACCTTGTTGCAGGGCTTCCATAACAATGCTGGTTGTTCCTCCCTCTGATATACTTGATAAACAAAACGCGTGACTGCGCGACATGATATCAAAGACTTGATTATGAGGAAGTTTGCCGTGAAACGTGACCTGATGCTCAACTCCCAATTTTTTTGCTAGTTTTTGCCATGAAGAGGAGCAAGGCCCCGCTCCTAATACGTCTAGATGAATTTTTTGAGAGCAGAGAGGAAGTGCTTGGATAACAAGATTTAGCGCCTTACGCGGCACATGTACGCCGGCCCAGCATACACGAAGCGGTGTTTCCTGATTGTGTTTTTGAATTTCACGTGGAGAGGAAGAAGGATGTACACCAACCTCTCTCATGATGAGGGGGGCTTTTTTCCATATGTTACAAATTACATGGCTTGCATCAGGATCACTTACTATAATAGTGTGAGCCTTCCGGGCTGCTTGATGAGCTGTTTTTGACCATCGCTTTTGGAACAGGTTAATTAGGTTCCGGAAGGTATAAAATATGCATCCATATATTCCCATGCCCGGCAGCAAGCGCCATGATGTTTGATTCAAGCCTCCTATTGGTCCCCATATGAATGGAATGTTGAGTTTCCACAGAAATCCAGGAACTCTATAGCCGGCTAACGTAATCTGGTGTACTAAGTCAAAATTATGTTCAGCATGTAACTTTTTTGCGTATTGGTATGCTTCTCTTTGCCATTTTCTGTAATACGAGTAGTAACTGGGAGGCCACATTTTTCGTAAGATTTTATGGCGTTCCCTTTTGATATAATGAAAGGTTATGTTTTTAGATATCTCGGGATGCAGGTTGGTATACAACTCAATGTTGTTTTTAAACTTTTCTTCCACAATGACATGAGTGTCGTGATGCTGCGAAATGATTCGAGCGAATTGCCAGCCTACACCGGGTTCAGAGCCTTGAGTCGGGTCACACGCGTAACAGCATAACAAAACCTTTAAACGTTTTGTGTTCATTGTTGAGGGATTAGGGGAGGGCTTGTTTTGATTTATATAAACATCAAGTATTTATCAGAAATCCTGGAAAATTGCGGATAGATTGTAGCCAGATGTTGGTGCTCCATGATAATTCAATAGTTAAATAAAGTAAATGCCATATTCCCTAGCGGGTAAAACTCGAATTACATGTATGTGCTGTTTTGTTCACTTTTAGCTTTTGTTTTCATACTGCTGCACAGTAGTATAAAAGACCGTTATGAAGGATAAGGGGGGCGCCGTCTATTGGAGAAATAACACGCGATTACGCTAGCAATGCTTTTTGGGGGCCATATACGGATGGCGATTTTTTGAAAAATCCAGCGTAGGTGTTCTTTTAACCCGTTGCGTGGGTGCCACCATCCACGTTTGTTGAAATCCAGTTCGATTCCGGCAGCCTCAAATATGTCTTCTACTGGGTGCAGCCACTTACCCTGAACAATGCCGGTACAGAAGTATTTTATTGGGGAATAATCTATTGCTGCTGTATAGAAATGACACCGTAGGGCTCGAGCTCGGTTCGTCCCCCACCGCTCAAATTGCCACGCGTTTTCATGTTTACGCAGTAATTCAAGCAAAGTTGATTTTCTCCACAAGGCAGCTTGACAGGAAACAAAATAGCGATCTTTGCGAGATGTGCGCCGGAGCCCAGAGTATGAGCATGTTTTGGTGCAGTGGTTACCTGCAGTATTAAGGTGGACGCATTCAATGTCAGGATGCTCCTCCATGAGTTGTAGAATTTGAAAGATCTTCTGTGTGTCCAGGTCGCAGGTGAGGAAGTAATCTTCCTGCATGTAAAGGACAATGTCTTCCGGCATGGAGCGTAGTGCGTGTTCTACACACCAGCTCCAGGTGGGGAATCCAGGTTGTTCCCAGCGTTCCAGCCCTGTTTCCGGATGCGGTGTGCAGACTGTTAGTGAGTGGCCAGCAATGCCTTTTGGATAGATGTAGGTAGCTTTTTCTGTGTTGAGATAAAGCGGCCATTCAATTCCGTTTCTGTGCTTTTCCCACTGATGGAAGAAAAGATCCCAGCAGTCTGAAAAACGGTCACATGTGTTAACCAATACTCCTACATTCATCGTGATTTGTTTTTACTCTAACCTTCTCGGAGATATATACCAGAATAATGGCTTCATGTACAGCTGAAAATAGTTGAGGAGGGTATATGCGGGTCTGTTTCAAATCTGCTGGTAGAAAGAATGCCCGGTTTTGTGCTTTCTTTGGAGTCGCAGAAAGTAAACTTGGCGCAGTTTCAAGAATAGATAGCTTACATCGAACAGGCCACACGCTTTGGCTTGTATACGCTTGATTGCTGCGTTGGTCGATTCTATACGAGCCGAATTAATCCTGTATCGAATGCCGTTCATCACCTCGTTGAATTGCTCGCTAATTTTTCTAGCAAAGTTGCGCAAGAACTTGACATTGCTTTTCATGCACATCTTTATCCAGAGGATAAGGCGTAGTGTAGCTGTGTTTACTTCTTTCGTCTGAAAGACCTGCCTGAATTTTTCTTTGAGCAGATACCCAATGTAAAGATCTCGATTCAAAACACTCAGTTCCCTCAAGGTGGCTTTGGCATCTTGGCTGATATTCTCTCTTCCTCTAAGCAAAATATAGCGCTTTCCCTTCATGAACTGCTCGAGGGTATAAGATGGATGTTTCATCGTAAAACGTCGGATTTTATCAAGCACTTGATTCATGTTACTCACTAAGTGATAAGCATCGTAACAAACCTTGATGTGCGGCAGATGTCTGATAGCCGCGGCTCTGTAAGCGTTGGAACGGTCAATGCCAAGGTGTTTGATTTTCCTTTTTTCCTCCTCACCAAATTTCTTAATATTCCGCAGGAAAATCTTGTGATTTCCTGCGTGCTTCAACCCAGTCCTGAAGCATGGGTTGCATCAACTTAGCACAGGAATATCCCATTCCAGCCCATATTTCACGCAGTAAATCCACCTGTTTACGAGCAAGGATTTTCCGGCATCTCCTCTTTTTGCGCTTTTGTTTACTCAGGTCTTGAGTCAGCACTATTATGGCGTGTTCCCTTGACTTATAGCCAACATATTGCATCAAATCATCTATGATTGCTGATTTTTGGCAACGAGTGGTGCATTTACCATAGAGAAGCATTGACCTCAAAACGAACCTTTCTTTTTCTTTTCCGCTCATCATTAAGTGCATGTAAGTATTATAGTGCTTCTAATTTTGAGGCAACCATAAAACTTCATCACCGCAGGCGAAACGGCGATTCCTCGTTGGGTTCGATTTTTTTTGAGGCAATGCGTGAGGCAGTGCGTGTGACCCGGACTTCATTCAGTCGGTAAAAATAACCTTGCTGAATGTTCCGGAAATGCATATAATAGCGGTGTCTTATAGATGAAGTTTTATATTGTAACGCCTGTTTTGAACTCGTTGGGCTGGCTGCAGCGGTGCGTGTATTCCGTTGCTGACCAGGTCCGGGAGGGGGTTGAGGTGCACCACCATGTGCAGGACGGCGGGTCTGGCGATGGGACGGTGAGATGGCTTGAAGAATGGTGCAGAGGGCATGCGCATGGGACTGGGTATTCATTTTCTTACGCGAGTGCCAGCGATGCCGGTATGTATGATGCTATCAACAAGGCATGGGCAAGAGTGCCGCAGGGTGCGGATGTGGTGGCTCATTTGAATGCGGATGAACAATATCTCCCAGGGGCGTTGGGCCGTGTGGCGGCGGCGTTTGATGAGCACCCTGAGGCAGAGATACTGCTTGGTTCGTTTGTGGTGGTGGATGCGAGTGGAAATTATATCTGCCACAGGCGTTCGGCCCAGCCGGTGCGATGGCGTAGCCAGACGGTGTGTGAGCTGACGACGTGCACGACTTTTCATAGGGCTGAGGCGTTTATCTGCCACGGTGTGAGGTATGATACGTCGTATCGGGCATTGGCAGATGTTGTATTTCACCGGGATCTGGTGAATCGAGGTTTGAGGATTGTCACTCTTCCAGAGATGCTGACGAGTGTGTTTGCAGTGACTGGTACTAATCTGGGGTGGACGGATATTTCGCAGCGGGAGTGGGAAGCTGAGCTTGCCCGTTTGCCCTGGTACGTTTCCCGGCGCCATGGGGTGGCTCAGGCTTGTAATAATTTGCTGCGCCGCGTAGCAGATTGGCGGTGTGAGCCCCCGCAGGAGTACGCAATCTATATGCCTGGTGGGGGGCAGCGCCAGGTGAAGAAAATCAGAAAGCCGACGGCGCATTGGGGGAAACGCAGCGTTTCTCCTGATTCTGAGTGAAAAAAGAACCCCGGTGCGCTGAATCGCCCGGGGTTTTGAAGGTCGTATTAGCTGGATTACATGGTCATGCCGCCATCGACCACGATGACCTGGCCGGTGATGTAGCGGGCTTCATCGGAGGCGAGGAAAGTGGCGGCGTTGGCGATATCTTCCGGCTTGCCGAGGTCGGCCAGGGGGATGCGGGAGAGCAGGGCTTCGCGAGCTTTCTCGGGGATGGCATCGGTCATGTCGGTGGCGATGAAGCCGGGGGCGATGGCGTTGACCGTTACCTTGCGGCTGGCGATTTCCTGAGCCATGGACTTGGTGAAGCCGATGACACCGGCCTTGGAGGCAGAGTAGTTACTCTGGCCCACGTTGCCGGTGAGGCCCACGATGGAGGAAATGTTGATGATGCGACCTGCCGGGCTCTTCATGAGCGTGCGTTGCAGGGCTTTGACAAAGAGGAAGACGCTCTTGAGGTTGGTGGTGAGTACGGCATCCCAGTCGCTTTCCTTCATGCGCATGAGCAGCCCGTCCTTGGTGATGCCGGCGTTGTTGACGAGGATGTCGATAGCCGGGTATTCTGCCAGGATGTCCTTCACGCAGGTTTCAACGGCAGCTGCATCGGCCACATCGCAGGGGAAGGCTTTGCAGGAGTCTGGAAATTCTGCGTTGATGGCATCTGCTGCGCTGCCGCAGGAGCCAGGGTTGCGGGAAATGAGGATGACCTTGGCTCCTTCTGCAGCAAAGCTGCGGGCAATGGCCTGCCCGATGCCGCGGCCGGCTCCAGTCACAATAGCGGTTTTACCTGCGAGTCTGTTCATAGTAGCATCATTCTAGCTGATGCTGGCAGGCAAATCAAGATAAAAGAAATGCAGGTGAAGAGGATTATGCTTCGCGAAGAATGGAGGCGAGGCGGTTGATGAAGGCGCTTTCCGTGTAATGCTCCAAGTAGTGCTTATAGGCTGCTTCTCCCATTTGCCGTGTTATTTCGGGTTCATCTGCAAGGCGTTGCATGGCATCTGCGAGGGCTGCAGCATCTTGTTTGTTCACGAGTATGCCAATACTGTTGTCATCGGGGATGATGTCGGGAATGGCACCTTCGGTGGTGGAGATGAGAGCGAGAGAATGCTGCATGCCTTCCACCAGCACCAGGGGAAAGCATTCATTGTGGTAGTATGAGGGAAATACCATGGCATCTGCCAGTTGCAACAGCTTGTCTTTTTCTGCCCCATAGCGGGCACCATGCAGGGTGACGACTTGCTGCAAGCCGTGCGCTGCGATGCGTTGCTCTATGTCTTCGAAGCTGATTTCTGCAGTTGGGGCACCAACGAGGTGGCAGTGAAAGTCAACACCTCGCTGGTGAAGAAGCCGGCATGCGGTCAGAAGCTCGTACGGCCCTTTTTCGATGAGCAGATTGCCCAGGTAGATGAAGTGAATCATGGGATTAGATACCGTTGGGGCAGATGCGTACTTGTTCGCGTTGTACAATGGCAGAAATATCATCGTACAGCCGCCATGAAAGCAATACTACGGTTGCGTTGCGGTAGACAAGTGACAACAACAACCGATAAATGGGCTTGGTAGCATAGTTTTTCATCCCCTTGTTGTGCTGGTGGAGGATGATCCGGCAGCGGAATAATTTGCAGAGCAATACGAAGGGGGCATCTTTCAGAAAGGGGATGCCGTGGCAGGTGATGGAAAGGTAACAGCAGACCGGACGGTATGTCAGGAGTTTCCAGAATGTGTGAAGCAGAGCCCCGCTGAAACGCCATAATTTACGGACGATTTGCAGAGGACCGTACTGGCTGACCTCTTTTGCCGAGCGAGAGGCTGATAGGTTGATGTATCGGCACTCAAACTCGCTGTTGATATCTTTGTTGTTCCGGATTTGTTCGCACACCATGCTCATGCCATGCACTGGCGGGGGGAGGTGCATGATGAACAGGATCTTCTTCTTCATGGTGGCGATGTTCAACCGTGCGTCCTGGTGGGGCAGGACGCACGGTTGGAGGATTGGGTTACATATTAATCTGGAAGAGCGGCTTGTTGTTGTTGGCCGGGTTCAGGATGGCGAAGGCCTCGCGGTGGATGGAGGGGTCGCTGCGGAAGATGAGGCGACCGGCGCACTGGCGCTCCAGCTCCATGAGCAGCTTGGCATCTTCGTTCTTGAATCGGCTGAGCACATCGCTGTTTACCACCACAATCATATCGCCCACGTTTTCGCGGTAGCGCATGATGGTGGCTTTCAGCTGACGCTGGATTTCCACGCTCATGGTCATCACGCTCTTTACGCGGCCTCGGCCGTGGCAGTACGGGCAGTGGTCGTTCACGTAGTCCAGCAGCGATTCGTTGATGCGCTGGCGGGTCATTTCCATGAGACCGATGGGCGTAATCTGCATGACCTGCGTCTTGGCTTTATCGCGCTTCAGGGCATCCTTCATGGCTTTGTACACGGCCATCTGGTCCTTGCGGTGGCGCATGTCGATGAAGTCGACCACGACCAGGCCACCGATGTTGCGCAGGCGAAGCTGTCGGGCAATTTCGCGGGCGGATTCCAGGTTGGTTTCCAGGATGGTTTTATCCAGGTCCTTGTTGCCTTTGTTGCGGCCGGTGTTGATATCGATTGCGATGAGGGCCTCGGTTTCATCGATGACGAGGTATCCGCCGCAGGGCAGCAGCACCTGGCGCTGGAAGGCTTCGTTGATTTGCTTTTCAATGCCGAGTTCCTCAAAAATGGGCTGGCGGTACTGGTGGTACTGGATGTGACGCTTGGAACGGCGGGAGATTTTGCCTGCGATTTCCTGCATGCGCTGGGTTGTTTCCAGGTTGTCGCACACGATGTTATCCACGTTGTCGGTCAGGAAGTCGCGAGCGGTGCGTTCGATGAGGTCAGGCTCGCGGTAGACGCACTGCGGAGCCGGATTGGTGGCGAACTTCTCTTCCACCTCGCGCCACTGGGTGAGCAGCATGGCCAGGTCGCGCACAAAGTGGCGGAATCGCTGTCCCTGGGCCACCGTGCGCATGATGATACCCATGCCTTCCGGTACGTTGAGCTTCTGCACAATCTGGCGCAGGCGCTGGCGTTCCTTCGGGTCGTCGATCTTGCGGGAGATACCGAACTGGTCGGTGAAGGGCATCAGCACGATGTAGCGCCCGGCCAGGGAGATGTTGGTGGTCACACGCGGGCCTTTCGAGGAGATGGGCCCCTTGGTTACCTGCACCATGATTTCGGAACCGATGGGGTAGATATCCGGTATGTCCTTGCTGGTGATTTTCTTCTGCTTTTTGCGGGGCCGGCCTTCGCGCTGGATTTCCTCGAGCGAGGAATCGAGCGCCAGGGGCAGGGCATCCCAGAAGTGAAGGAAAGCATTTTTCTCGTAGCCGATATCGACGAACATGGCTTTGAGGCCCGGTTCGATATTTTTGACGCGGCCTTTGAAAATGCCGCCTACGATGTTGTCTTCTCCTTCACGCTCAATGCTGTATTCCTCGAGCACGCCATCTTCCAGCAGGGCAACGCGGCGCTCGAGTTTTTCAGAGTTGATGACGATGGTGGTTCCCTCCCTCGGGTTGCATTGGCCGAACCCGAGGAAGTGTTTGACGGTATTAATCATTTTAGAAATAAAAGACAAAGTTTTAGGTTGAGGTTGGAGTTGTTTTCACCTGGTATAACGGAGGGGAGAGAGTCAGCTGTTTTTCGCGAGTTTCCATCAAGCTGCGCAGAGGCCCCGCAGGTGGTGCGGTGCCGTGCTGGTGGGGGATGAGCTGGAATTGCGGAGTCAGCTAAGCCGTTGGTGTTCTATGCTCAGACTTACTCCTCTTCAAACACGTCATCGTTTTCCTGAAGATACTTGCCTGTGCCTTCTGCCACAGCGCTCAGCGGGTCTTCAGAAATCATGATGGGCAGGCCTGTCTGCTCATGCAGCAGGTCGCTGAGCCCACGCAGCAAGGCACCGCCGCCGGCCACGGTGATACCGCGGTCGTACAGGTCG
The DNA here is from genome assembly GCA_017517805.1 of Akkermansia sp. GTDB lineage: Bacteria > Verrucomicrobiota > Verrucomicrobiia > Verrucomicrobiales > Akkermansiaceae > Akkermansia. Next base: position 4,575 of record JAFWYD010000041.1, on the reverse strand, counting down.
CTGGCCAGCTCTGGCGGGCAGTGGTCCAGCGTCTGCCGGATGGCGCTTACGATGATATCGAGCTTGTCCTGCAGCGCTTCGCGAATTTCTTCGGAGCGCACGGTGACGGTCTTGGGCAGACCGGTGCCGCGGTCGCGACCTTTCACTTCCATCTGCAGTTCCTGCTGCAGCGGGTGGGCAGAGCCGACGCGGATTTTGATGTCTTCCGCCGTGCGGGGGCCCACCAGCAAGTTGTGGGCCGCCAGCATGTGGCGGGTGATGGTTTCGTCCAGAGCATCGCCGCCGCACTTTTCAGATTGGCTATAGACGATGCCGGAAAGAGAGATGATGGCTACCTCTGTGGTGCCGCCGCCGATATCGACGATCATGCTGCCCACGGGTTCCGTAACAGGCAGTCCCACGCCGATGGCTGCGGCCATGGGTTCCTCAATGAGCTGAACCCTGATGGCTCCAGCCTCGTAGGCAGATTCTTCGATAGCGTGGCGTTCCACTTCGGTGATACCGGAGGGGTGCGCAATGAGAATACGCGGCCCGCGCAGGCTGCGGCCCTGGCAGGCGCGTTTGATAAAGTAGCGCAGCATGTTGTGCGCTACCTCGAAGTCGGCGATGACACCTTCCTTGAGGGGACGGATGGCAACCACGCTGCCGGGCGTGCGGCCCACCATGCGTTTGGCGTCCTCGCCCACAGCCTTCACCTTGTCGCCCTTCATGGCAACGACGGAAGGCTCGCGCAGCACAATGCCCTGGTCCTTAATATAGACCAGTGTATTGGCTGTACCCAGGTCTATCCCGATATCATACGAGAACAGACGGGCGATTTTCTTAAAAATTTGCATCATTTGAAAAGTGAACTGAATGTGAGGGGGTGATACGGTGCGTGCCTTTCTTTCTGCCTGGCCGGTCCTCCTTTTCAGGGGAATGAACCGCTCGCACTCCAGGTAGTCATGGGGCTGGGGGCTTTTGAGTCGCTAGAACGCACCCACGCGGAGTATAGGTTCTCCCTAGTGTGGAGTCAAGTAAATAATAGTGCGCTGACAGGGATTGGAGGGGAAAAGTCAGCGGGTCTGCGTTGGTGTACGCAGACCCGCCTTTAGTAAGATGGATAGTTAGGAATCAATTGCCAAGACTGGAAAGCTCCTTCTGGCGCTTTGCAATTTCAGCGCGGAGACGGTCCTTTTCGGCAGATTGAGTGGTGGCTTCGGCTTTTTCCTGGAGCTTTTTGATTTCCTTGAGCAGTTTAATCTGCTTCTGCAGGAGGGATTCGCCGGTTTTCTGGGTTTCCGCGAGCTCGTTCTTCTTGGCCGCTTCGATTGTTTTGAGCTCCAGCTGGCGTTGGAGGGCTTGCTCCTGACTCCAGCCGAAAAGACCACCCTGGCGGGGGTCGCCAGTAGTGCTGCCGCAGGAGCAGAGCAGGGCTGCAGTCGTTGCGAGGGAAACGGTTATGAGATGGGGCCTGGTCATGTTGTGCAGTATTGTGTTTTTAATGAATAGGATTTGGGGAGTATCAGGTGTAGTTGTTGAGATCTGCTGCGGCTTGAGAGAGCTTGTTGCGCTCGGCTTTCAGTTTCTTAATCTTATCGCGCAGCTTGGCAGCGGAATCACCATCGGTTGACTGGCTGGCCAGCTCGGCCTGTTTGATATTCTGGTCAATCATGGAGAGGTTGTGGTCACATTCCTTTTTCATATTAGCCTGCTGTGCGGCTGTGAGTTTGGATTTCGTGGATTTCAGCAGGCTGATGGAGAGTTGCAGCTGGGAATTGTAGTTTTTAGCAGAGGTGATCTGAGAGTCAAGAGCGGCGATGTTGGCCATGAGGTAATCTTCCTGGGTGGCATAAGCTTCTTTATCCCTGGCAACTTTGTAGCCGTAGAAATAGCCGGCGAACAACCCGACCCCTGCACCAATACCAGCGCCGATGAGGGCTCCCTTGCTGTCTTTCTTGGCCAGGTAGCCGATCAAGGCACCTACTGCAGCGCCGCTCAGAGCACCTGCTGCAGCACCTTGAGTCTGGGTCAGGGCTGAGTCAGACATGTTGGAACATGAGGAGATAGAGGTGCCGAGCACTCCCATGGCGGTAATTATGGCAATACAGCGTGTTGCAGCTGAGTGTGATAGTGTATTTTTCATAGTAAAATGGGTGTTATGGATGTTAGTTGACGATAATGAACTCCCGCTTGCCTGAGTAGTGGAATAGGGAGTATCCGGTTGATAAGTCGAGCGGGGTGTCATTATTGGTTCGCTTTTCATCAACCTTACAAATCTGGCCATTTTTGTTGATGCCCATGGTCAGCAGGATGCGTCCGAAATGTTCCCTTCCTGAGTTGTCGATGTAGAGGTAGACGGCCTCTACCTGAATATCGCTCTTGCGGATGCCGACCTTCTTGATTTCAAAGGTGCGCGTGGGGCATTTGCGCATGAAGGTTGTCAGCGTGAGAGTCATCTCCTCCCTGGTCAGCTTTTTGTTGTTGGAGAGTACATGGATCTGCCGGGCATAAATGGGTTCAAAATCTTGTGCAGAACTACGCGGTGAGACAATCTGTTCGAAGCGCTGGAGAATCACCCAGTGAATGAACTCCGGATTCAAAGAGCCATTTTCAAGGAAGGCTTCTTTTTGCTGTTTCAGTATTTCTTCAGAAAGGGAATCCTCGGTCTGCGTATCATCTCCATCGAAGGTAATCTGAATGTCGTAGGTGTTTTCTACCAGGTCGCCATCATTGTCCTGCGGGGCTTCCCAGCCGCGGATGGTGCCGTAAATGACTCCGCGGCGCTTGTGGGTGAAGCGGATGTTGTATTCCAGGTCACCGCTGGTTTCTTCAGCGTTGAAGGGTGCGTTGAAATCAAAATCAAATACCTTCTGGCTACCAGGAATCTTATAGGTGAAATAGAGGTAGGCGTTTTCAGTAGGTTCTCCGTTTATTTGTCTGGTCCCGTAGGCAAAATCGGAGATGACGACTTCATTGTGTTCATCGGATATGAGTGAGGGGGCCGGCAATCCGAGACCTTCGTGGAATTCATGGCTGCTGGTACCCACAGGTAGCAACCTGCCAATCATGATAGTTTTACGGAATGGTGCACCGGTGCCTGATGAGTTTTCAATGAGAATTCGGGCGTTGTCGAGAGTAGCAGGAGCCTGGGTGCTCCATGCCTCTGTCGCGCTGGCAATAGTCAGCAGACCGATGCAACAAAGGTTTCTGTTGAATAGTGAAGGCATTGCTTTTGGCGTGCTGGCTTATTGGTTTCGTTTCTGGAGCCGTTCCTTAAGCCGCACGATGCGCTTTTTGATTTCCTCCTTCATGGCTTGCGGAGAGTGAGCCTGAGCAGCGTGACGGGGCAGCTTATTTCTGAGTGCTAATGTTTCTGCTTTTGTCTGTTCCAGTTGCTGCCGGGTCACTTTGTGCTGGTGGGCGGTGTTCTGCGCCTCTCCCTCTATCGCCATAGCCTGGTTCATGAGTTCTGTGTCGTAGCCCCCCACAATGCCGCCCAGCTGCAACAGCAGCATGAGCCCGCCAACGGTGAGGAGGATAAGCCAGATATGCGATTTTCGGAACTTCATGGAGGATGGAGGGAGAGAGTTATAGTGAATAGATGCCGAAATCGTCAGGTATTTCCGGTTTTTCCTGCATCGTTTCGATGCTGCACTTCATTACCGAATAGCCTTGGTATTCGAGCGTTTCTTTCAGGTAGGTGGAGGTTTCACCATCTTTGCAGCGCATGACGATGATGGCTGTAGTTCCGTTGATTGCAATGGTCTGCACTTCTTTCTCCTGGTACTGCTGGTGTTTGCGGAGCAGCTCTGTTACGACCGCCCTGCGGCCGTTCGCCCCGGTACCGTCAATTTCTGCCGTAACTGTTGGAAGGAACAGCCACCTGAGCGTGCGGGCGCGGCGCCCACCCTGGGAGACGGCTCTGGCATAATTCTGCGAGCTTTGCCGCATGAAGCGTTCCGGTGTACCCTCCCGGGCCGTGCTGGGGGTGTGCCAGGTTCTTTTCAGCTCCGCGTATTCATCTACCAGCTGGTTGAGCTCGACGAGATGCTGGTGCTCAGTCCGGGCAAGGTTCCATTGGCTTTCCAAAGTTGCTGCTTTGCCCGCTTCTTCCTTCAATACAATTTCCGCAGCTGAAATCCTGGTCTGTGCCTCGCTGTTTTTGTGCTGATAAAAGATGAGCAGCACCACATTGAGTACCAGAGTCAGTATGCTCCCGCACGATAACCAAAGCGGCACGGGGGCAGAGGGCGTGTCTGCCCTGTGCATTTCAAGAATGCTTTCCGTGGTCAGTACTGGCCATGTTGCATCCGTGCTCGTCGTGGAAAAATCGGGCATGTATCGTTGAAACGGTATGAAATGGATAAGGAGCTGCTACCTCCTTGATACGCACACAGCCTACTCTTTACGTAGTGGGTTGTCAAGATTATTTGATTCGTCTGGCGTTGGTGAACAGGGCAAACGCATTTGAGAAGTGTCATACAAACTCGTTATTCCGCTTGCGAAAATTTACTTTGAATTTACACTGAAAGAATTATCGTAAAAATCTAGTTTTCTTGCAGTTATCACATAAGTGTGATATACTCGATAGAT
>JAFWYD010000040.1 GCA_017517805.1 Akkermansia sp. | reverse complement strand
GCGTCCCCGCTGATGCTGCAATACCAACAACGGAGGGCTGGGGGCTAAGCGCAGCACCTTCCAAAACCCCGTGCATCCTGCCGCAAGGTTGCACACAACACATACAAAATACAATGATTAACGAACTCGTTACGAAGATGGTGGAAGCCGGTGTTCACTTTGGTCACCAGACCCGCAAGTGGCACCCGAACATGAAGAAGTACATTCTCACCCAGAAGAATGGTATCCACATCATCAACCTGGAGGAAACCGAGAAGTGCCTCGATAAGGCCAGCTCCTTCCTGGGTGAACTCGCCGCCAAGAACAAGAAGATTCTCTTCGTGGGCTGCAAGCGCCAGGCTCAGGAAGCCGTAAAGGAGGCCGCTGAGGCCACCGGCCAGTACTATGTGAACTTCCGCTGGCTTGGCGGTATGCTCACCAACATGGCCACCATCAAGAAGAGCATCGCCCGCCTCGACTACCTCGAGAACCTCGACAAGCAGCCTGAGTACAAGAGCATGTCCAAGAAGGAGCTCGCCGCTCTGGCCCGTGAGCGCGAGAAGCTGCAGCGCAACCTGCAGGGTATCCGCAACATGGGTGGCGCTCCCGACGTGATGATCGCCATCGGCGCTGACCACGAGGACATCGCCATCCGCGAAGCCCACATCCTGGGTATCCCCGTGATTGTGCTGACCGATACGAACGCCGACCCCGAGACCGTGGATTTCCCCATCCCCGGCAACGACGATGCCGTGCGCTCCATCCGTCTGATCCTCTCCGTGCTCGTGGAGGCTATCAACAAGAACAAGCCCGCCTAATTTAACCCCTTTATACCAAGACAATGGCTGATATCACACCCGCAATGGTGAAAGAGCTGCGCATCAAGACTGATGCCGGCATGATGGACTGCAAGAAGGCCCTCATGGAGTGCGACGGCAACATGGACGAAGCCGTGAAGTACCTCCGCGAGAAGGGCATCGCCAAGGCCGCCAAGAAGGCCGACCGCGAAGCCAAGGAGGGTATCGTGACCACCGTGGTTGAAGGCAAGGATGGCATCATCCTCGAAATCAACTGCGAGACCGACTTCTGCTCCAAGGGCGACAAGTTCAAGGCCCTGGTGGCCGAAGTGGCCGCCACGCTGAAGGCCTCCTCCGCCAGCACGCTGGCCGAGGCCCTGGAAGTGGCCATGAACGGCACCACCGTGGAGAAGTACATCGCTGAGCAGTGCGCCGCCATCGGTGAAAACATGAAGTTCCGCAAGTTCGGCCGCTTCACGCTGGCCGGCGAGGGCACCGTGACCTCCTACATCCACATGGGTGGCAAGGTGGGCGTGCTCCTGCAGGTGGAAACCGGCAAGGCCGACACCGCCGCTGCCGAGGCCTTCCAGACCATGTGCAAGGACATCACCCTGCACATCGCCGCCTGCGCTCCCAAGAGCGTGGACTCCTCCTCCCTGGATCCCGCCTTCGTGGCCGAGGAGCAGGAGATTGCCAAGGCCCAGCTCATCGCTGAAGGCAAGCCCGAGCACCTGCTGGAGAAGATTCTCCCCGGCAAGCTCAAGGCTCTCTACAAGCAGAGCTGCCTGATGAGCCAGGAGTTCGTGAAGGACCCCTCCAAGTCTGTGGAAGCCCTCGTGGCCGAAACCGGCAAGGCTCTGGGCGACACCATCACTGTGAAGGCTTTCGAGCGCTTCCAGCTCGGCGCCTGAGTTGCTGTATAGCTTAAAAAATCCCCGCACCAATACCGGTGCGGGGATTTTTTCGTCCAATCAACAGGTGAGTCTCACGGGAAACGCCGCCACTTGCCATCGCCCACGGAGATAACCTCCACGGTCACGGTATCAAGCCCGCGTTCATAGAAGCCGAGCTCCTTGGCTATCTTGGTGCTCACATCAATGAGACGGCCGCGGATATACGGCCCACGATCGGCCACGCGGGCAATGCAGCTCTTGCCGGTGCGGGGGCAGGTGATGCGCACCGTGCAGGGCAGCGGCAAAGTGCGGTGGGCCGCATAGCGCTGGTGCGGGTACAAGTTCTGCCCGATGGCGCCGATGGCACCATCCGCCTCGTAGTGGGAGGCAATGCCCATTGCCTTGTAATGCAGAGCACTTTCCACACTCATGGGCACAAAGCGCGTCCCCTTCACCGTGTAGGGAGCCTTCTTATAGCCCTTGTATTCCGGAAAATCGGGGTGCAGCACCTGCTGGCAACCCACCAGCACCAACATAGCCACCGCGGCAAAACAGGCAAAAAAACGTATCATGCTCCCACTCTAGCACAAATCCCCTGCCCCTGCCAGTCATTTCTGCATCTTCTGAGCCACCAGCCCCCGCCAGAGCGCAAGAAGAGCCCAAGCAAAGGGGTAAAGTACCACACCCGCCCAGAATATCAGCACCAGCGGTCTCATCACCATGTGATGCATCCACCGCGGGAAACACATTCCCATTTCCTCCATACCACAGAACAGGAGAATCGCCACCGCACTGCAAGGCATCAGCAACCCCAGCAGCTGCACCAGCGTGCCTCCTTTCGTGCGGCTCGGCAAAAAGAGCATCACCGCCTCCACCATGAACACCGCAAAGTACTCCGGCACAAAGCAGCGGGAGCAACCAAACAGCCCCAGCACCGCCAACAGGCACAAGACCACAACAACCCGCACAAAACGCCGCCGCGGGAGCACACAGGGATGGAGAGTATCAGTCATGATTCACGGGTACGGCGCACGAGTTTATCGAAATCCGAATCAATGAGCTGAGTCCTGTTGAAGATATCGTACTCAGCGTGGGCCTTGGCCTCTGCCTGAGCGTGGGAAATACGGCCTTTATCCGGCAGCAGCTCGTAGCGACGGAAAGCCAGGAACTCATTCACACTTTCAGCAAACTGAGCCATGTTAAACGTATTCTCGCGCTCCACCAGGTCTTCGATATAGTCAAAGAAGCCTGTCACGGCCCGCTCCAGGCGGCGAATCTGCTTCTCATCCAGATAATTCTTGGCCACGGTCACGTCCGATTTCAGGATGCGGCCATCCGGCGCGTGCTTCCAAGTGAGCAGCCCCATGTTTTCCTTGGTGTGGTCGGCAGAATCATACACAATCTCCGCAGCGGTCCTGCCGGTGATGGCATAGTGGAAGCGATTCTGCACCATAGCATAAAAATTCCGGCAGGTCTGCGATTCGCGGTCGTAATCTATGCTGCACTCGGCGAAAATATCGGTAATCTGCTGCCAGATACGTCGTTCGCTGGCGCGGATGGAGCGCACACGCTCCAGCAATTCGCGGAAATAATCCTTGCCAAAAGCAGTCTGCCCCTGTTTCAGACGCTCATCATCCATCACAAAACCCTTGCGGATGTACTCATTGAGCGTACGCGAAGCCCATTGGCGGAACCGCGTGGCTTTGCGCGAGTTTACCCGATACCCCACGGAGATGATGGCATCGAGGTTGTAGAAATTAACTGACTTGGTTTGTGTCTTCCCTTTGATAGCACCATGTTCAGTGGTTATTTCCATTTTGGAAACAACCACATTTTCCTCCAATTCGCCTTCTTCAAAAATATTCTTTAAATGCTTACTGACAGCGGGAACTCCAATCTCAAATAAATCAGCTATCGCCTTTTGAGTGGCAAATAATGTTTCGTCTTTTACGTAGACCTGTATACTCGCCTTGGCATCAGGCGCATCGTACAAAAGAAATTGAAGCTCGGTATTCATAGGTGCAGAAAACTATTCACTTACAATGTTGGTACAGCGGCCAGGAGGGTCTGCGTATACTCTGCCTGCGGGTGGTGGAAGACAGCATCCGCCGTGCCGTATTCCACCAGGCGGCCGCGGCGCATCACGGCGATATCATCTGCCAGGTAATGCACCACACCCAGGTCGTGCGAGATGAATATCATGGTGAGCCCCAGCTCCCGCACCAGGTCAGTGAGCAGGTTGAGAATCTGGCTCTGGATGGAGACATCCAGCGCAGAAACCGGCTCATCTGCCAGCAGCAGGGCTGGTTGCGGCGCTATGGCGCGGGCAATAGCGATGCGCTGGCGCTGCCCGCCGGAAAACTCGTGCGGGTATTTGTACATGTGCTCCGGGCTGAGCCCCACACGCTCCATGAGGGCTGCCACGGCTTCCTCGCGGCCGCGGCGGGGGAGCGGCTCGCGCTGCCCCAGCGCCTCTGCCAGGGTGGAAAAGATGCTGAAGCGCGGGTTGAGCGAGGCATAGGGGTCCTGGAACACCATCTGGAAATCCAGCCTGCGGCGGCGCACCTCGCGCGGCGGCAGGGCGGTCAGGTCGGTGCCATCCAGCACGATGCGGCCACCCGTCACCGGCTGCAGCTGCATGATGGCGCGGGAGAGGGTCGATTTCCCGCAACCACTCTCGCCCACCAGGCCCAGAATGCTGCCGCGCTGCACCGAAAGGCACACATCATCCACCGCGCGCACCACCTCGCCGGTGGTACCCCAGGTATTGCGCACCGGGAAATGCACACTCACATGCTCTAACTCCAGATATGCCATGCGCGGGCATTGTAGCAAATCATGCAGCAGAATGCCAGCTGCAAAATGCGGAAGATGAAACCAATTTTTACATTTTGACTTACATAGTCCTTGCGGGGGGCTGAGGATTCGGGTAGAATAGCGGACGTGAGCTACCAGGTTTTTGCCAGAAAGTACCGACCACGCACCTTCAAGGATGTGCTGGGGCAGGATCATGTCGTGCGCACGCTGTGCAACGCGATTGAACAGAAGCGCCTGGCGCACGCCTACCTCTTTGTGGGGCCTCGCGGTACCGGCAAGACCTCTACTGCCCGAATCTTTGCTAAGGCGCTCAACTGCAGCGGAGGCCCGAAGGTTGACTTCGACCCGGATGAAGACGTGTGCCAGGAGATTGCCGAAGGCCGCAGCCTGGATGTGCTGGAGATTGACGGTGCCTCCAACCGCGGTATCGACAACATCCGCGACCTGCGCGACAACGTTCAGTTCACCCCCACCCGCGGTCAATACCGCATCATCTACATCGATGAGGTGCACATGCTCACCAAGGAATCCTTCAACGCGCTGCTCAAGACGCTGGAGGAACCGCCCGCGCATGTGATGTTCATCTTTGCCACCACAGAGCCGCACAAGATTCTCCCCACGATTCTCTCGCGCTGCCAGCGTTTTGACCTGCGGCCGATTCCGGCAGACATCATCGCGCACCACCTGGTGAATATCGCCGCGCAGGAAGGCGTGACCCTGAGCCTGCCTGCGGCTTTTGCCATAGCGCGCGTGGCCGATGGCGGTATGCGCGATGCCCAATCCATGCTCGACCAGCTCGTCTCCTTCTGCGGCAACCGCATAGATGAGCAGGATGTGAACGACATCTTCGGTGTCACCAGCCGCGAAACCGTAGCCCGCGCATTGGCCTTCATACTGGACCGCCAGCTGCCCAGCCTGCTGCACCTGGTACACGAGCTTTCCGAAGCCGGGCGCGACATGGGACAGCTGCTCTCAGAAATCATGAGTGCAGTGCGTGAGCTGCTCATCAGCAAAGTCGCGCCGCAGGAAGCCAACCTCTCGCTGCCCGAGGAGTGGCGCAGCACCCTGGACCAGCTGCTGGCCCGCACCCCGGCCGATAAGATTGTGCGGCTCATGGAGGTGCTTTCCGGTACTGAGGAGCACATGCGCTGGAGCACCAACAAACGCCTGCACCTCGAAATGGGCCTCATCCAGGCCGTGCATTCCCTGGCCGAAGCCAACATCAGCGATATCATCCGCGCGCTCAACGGTGCCCCCCTGCCCGAGACCCCTATCGCCACCACCCAGCTGCCCAGCGTCGCCATAGCCCCGGCACCACAGCCTGCGCACTCCGCGCCGGTAGCTGCCCCCGCACCGGCCCCCATGCCCGAGCCGGAATTTGCACCGCCCCCCGCGCCGGAGCCCGAGCCGACCCCGATGCCAGCCGGGCTGGAACCCATCGACGATGCGCCGCCGAGCTTCGAGCTGAATGCCGAGCTGGAAGATGCCCCGCCGCTTTTTGACGAAGAGCCCGCCGGCATGTACGCCGGCGAGGAAGCCCCACCCAGCGGCCCGATGAGCCCGGAAAGCTGGGATGCTCTGCTGGCCACCCTGCGCGATGCCTCGCCCCTGCAGGCAGGCAGTATCGGCAACACCCTGTTCATCTCCGATGATGAGGGTCTGGTCACCGTAGCCATCCACCCGGAAGACACCGACTCGCGCGATGCGCTGCTGGGTGAAACCCTCAGCGAACTCATCGCAGAACACGCACCTCGCCTCTGCGGCCACAGCATCACCCTGCGCCTCGTGACGGATGCGAGCGTGGCTCCACCCGTGGCAGAAGAACCGCCGCCCCCAGCCCCGCTGCCCATGCCGGCACCCCGCCCGGCAGCACCCAAGCCCAAGGCACCAGAGAAAAAGCCCGAGCCCGAAAAAACCGCCGCCCCGCCCTCGCTGAAACCCAGCGATGAAGAATTCTACAAGGATCCGCTCATCGAGCTGGCGCTCAAGGAATTCCACGCTACCCTCATCAAATAGACACCACCATTTCAAAAATAATCCCGATATGAACCTGCAGAAACTCATGAAGCAAGCCCAGGCCATGCAAGCCAACATGGCCCAGGCGCAAGCCCGCCTCGCTGAAAAGGAATACACCGCCGAAACCGCCGGCGGCAAAATCAAGGCCACGGCAGACGGCACCGGCATGATCAAGGCACTGAGCATCGACCCCGCCGTTGTGGACCCGGACGATGCCGAATTCCTCCAGAGCCTGGTGCTCAAAGCCGTGCAGGATGCCCTGAACGGTGCCAAGAACATGGCCGAAGCCGAGATGCGCAAGGTAACCGGCGGCCTGGGCTTCCCCATGTAAGGCCATTGGTCCGCGACCCGCTGCAGCAGGCCGCAACACCTATCTCCCCAGCCATATATGAAACGCGCCTGCACCAGCCTCGCCGCACTTCTGCTCAGCACCAGCCCGCTGCTTTTCGCCGAGCCGGTGCAAGTGGCTATCCTGCCTGCCAAGATAGTGCCGGAACAAGCCGCTACACTCACTCTCGAAAATGGCATAATAAGCCAACTGGCAGACCAGACCAAACGCCAGCCGGCAGGAGCCACCATCGCCGTGCTCAACGAGGAACGCACCGCCCAGGAACGCGAGGAAATGGAACTCAAAATCGCCCGGGAGAGCATGCGCCTGCGCGATGAGATCCGCAAGCTGGAAACCCAGCGGCAGAAAGTGCAGTTCTACCTGAATCTCGGCCCCCGCGAGCGCCGCTACGCCAAAGCCATGGGCAGCGATGACCTGCCGGCCACACCTGAATCCCTGCGCGATATTGACGAACGCATGGCTCTCCTGAAACGCGAACAGGAGACAGCCCCGCGGCTCATGAAGCAGGAATTTGAACGCAACCACAGCAAGTGCCTGCTCAAAATGCCCTTTGCCGGCCGCGTGCAATACAACTTCCCGCTGCCGGCAGACCCCGGCCAGGCGTTTGAATACGTCGCGCTGCCGGGACGCTCCTTTGCAGCAGTTTGCGATGATTCGGCCTTTTACATCACCGTGGCGCTCAGCAAGGCAGAGCTCACCCAGCTGCCAGAGAAAAACTTCAGCGTGTCAATCAATCTGCCAGAGGGTCGCACTCTCAGCGGCTCTTTCTCTCACCGCAAGGTAGAGCAGCACAACAACAGCCGCAGCGACATGCTCGTGTACTATTTCAAAGTGCCCGAAGCGGACCACGACACAGCCTACAACATGATAGGCAGCAATGCCCAGGCCCGCCTGGTCTATGAAGCTGGCGAAAATGCCCAGTACGTCAGCAAGCTCGACCTCATAGCCCACCCGGAAGCCGCCCAGTGCGAAAACTGGGAGCAACTCATCAGCAAGCTCTACCCGGAGCATGTCCTCATCCTGATCGGGGAGCGCAACATCATCATCCGCCCGCGCAACCCCTGAGCTATCCCTCCCGCATGGAACTCATCTGCGACAACATCTCCTTTGCGTACAACCGCGAAGTCAAAGTGTTCGAGAACTTCTCCCACACGTTCAGACCCGGTATCACCGTGCTCAAAGGCTACTCCGGCTCAGGCAAAACCACCCTGCTCAAGCTCCTGGCGGGTTACCTGAAGGTCACGAGTGGTCGCATCATCACCCCCACGGGCGCAAAAGTAACCAGTCGCCGCTACCACCGGCGCGATGTTGCCTACATGTTCCAGGGTATCAACCTGCTGCCGCTCATGAGCGTGGAGCGCAACCTGCACCTGGCGGCCGAGATGGCCATGCTGCCGCGCCGCCAGTGGAAACCACGCTGCGAAGCACTCCTTCGCGACCTGGGGCTGGAGGAACTGCGGCACCGGCGGGCTGATAAACTCTCCGGCGGCCAGGCACAGCGCGCCGCCCTGGCCCGCACCCTGATGAAAGATGCCCCCGCCATCCTGCTCGATGAACCCACCTCCGGGCTGGACGATGGCAACACCACCGTAATCAAGAAACTGGTGACCCAGGATGCCGCCAGGCGTATCTGCATCATCAGCACCCACGACAGCCGACTCCTCGAACTGGCCGATGATCTCATTGATTTTGACCATTCTGTACCTTGCTAAAGACACGGTACACCGCTGGTTCACGCGTGCCTCCAGTCCGCTGGCCCGCGTGTTGGTTGTCTTTTTCCTTTCGCTCTGTGCGCTCTGTTTCCTGGGCAGCTACGTCATCTCGGCCAAAGCGATCCGCGATAAGATACGCAGCCGCGGTGGCGACCTGGTGGCAGCCTTCTTTATGCTGCCCGATTCCTCCACCAGCATCTGCCTTCCCACCCAGCCCGAGACCCAGCGTCTGTTGGGAGCGGATTCTCTCGTCGTGCTGCCAGCAGGCAACGCCCAGGTCAGCGAGCGCAAATTTGTGTCCATCGTCACGTATGATTTCCGGCGTGCGGGGCAGTTTCTCCCCCTACTGGCACCCGGTGGCGGGCCTACACTGCTCTGCCCGGCAGAATCAGCCCCCTATCCTGCAGGGCCGATAGATATCAAGCTTCCCGGGCAGAACGAGACCTACACGGCCATGGTGAGGCACCTGCCGGAAGATCACCTGCTGATGCGCCTGCAGCAAAATGGTGTACTCCTGGTGCAGCCAGAACTGCTGGAACAACTCGGCAAGGACGATGCCCTGCGTTATCTTCGACTCATCCTGCAGGTCCGGGATTTGCAAGGGGCAGAATCGCTCCATAAAGTAACCCGCTTCCTCGAGCAGCTCAAAAAGCTGGAAGGAGTGGAAGGGAGCATCTCCTCTGCCGCTGCCCTGCTGGAGGAGATGGATATCATCCTGGGCAACCAGAACCAGTGCCGGGCCACCTTCTGCCTGGGCATCGTGTTCATCGTTGGCGTGCTGCTCACCGCGCTGGCGGGTATGGAATACCGGCAGAATGAGTTTATCTACACATTGATGAAAAGCTTCGGCATACGCCCCTTGCTGCTGGTAGGCAGTTTCATCGTTGAGAATCTGGTGCTGGTTTCAGCCTCCTTTGCCGGTGCCATCTATGTGTTCATGAAGGCGCAGAAAATCATCGTTGCGCAATTCAAGCTCGGGCAATACAGCCTGACCATCGAAGAAATCATGCCGGAGATCCAGCTCATCTCCATCACCCTGCTCTTCTGCGTCCTCGTATCGTCCATCCCCATCATCGTGGCGGCCAACCGCCAGATTGGACGAGTACTCAAATAATGGACTGGTTCCGGCAGTGTCATTTGTGTCAGTTTGTCAGTATCATCTATTTTGTGCTTGCATGGCAGCACTTTTGTGATAGAAGTAGAGGAGTCATTTTTCTCCGCGCCGCGTGGAGAGACTTCAGATTCCAATCATAACCTAAAAATACATACCATGGATATTCAAGTTGCTGTCCTTTGCGACTACGCCGCCGACTATCAGGGCAAGCTCTGCGTGCAGGGTGCCTTTGATACTCTCTTCGCCCGTCAGTTCCCGGTGATTCACCCGGCCTGCGCCCTGGCTCTGCGTCTCTGCCTCACCCCCGAGGATTCCGGTGACCACAAGCTGGGTATCTCCATTGTAGACGAGGACGGCACCGCCCTCGACAAGGAGCGCATGCCCATCGTTGGTGACCTGAAGGTGGCCCTGCCCGAGGGTGCTTCCTTCCTGACCCGTAACCTCATCATGAACTTCCAGGGCCTGCGTTTCGAGAAGGTCGGCACCTATGCCATCAACATCACCCTCGATGGCGAGCTGGTGTCCTCCACTCCCCTCCGCCTTGTGATGGTTCAGGAGCAAGCTTAATTCCTTTACAATCTACCGGTCCGGAACCATTCCGACCGGCGAGAAATGGCCTGAGGCGCTTACCCTCGGGCCATTTTTCGTAAAGACACAAAGCGGGCATTGAAAACTGGCTACATTACACGTTTACGGCTTGCATCATGCGCGCGATGCGGTATCATGTGAAACATATTCTGCGAAATGACCGTGCGATACTCATACACAATGGCGATATTCTGTGCACTGGCCCTGGCTGGTGTAGCACCGTTGCAAGCCCAGAGCCAGCAGCCAGCGCAAGCTCCCCGCCAGCGGGTCATGGATCCGGCAGAATACTATCTGACCGCCTACCGCCTCTGCCGCGAATCCGAACAACTGGCCGCGCGCCAGAACTACAACGCCGCCATCAACAAAGGCGTGCAGGCAGAAAAGGTGCTGGCCACCATCGTCAAAGATTTCCCGAACTGGAAAAGCAACCTGGTATCCACCCGCCGGCGGCTCCTGGCCGAGAATCTGGCCAGCTACCGCAAGAAATCTGCAGAGGCCCCAATACCCACCGGCCGCCAGCCTGGCCGGCCAGTCGCTCTGGAAACAGAGCTGCCCGGCACATCGCGCCACTTTGACCCGGTTACCAGCGAATACCGGCCTGTGGAACTGCCGGACTACGAAACCACAGACCGGAAGCTCTACAACGCCCTGGCCGCCGCCCAGGAAGAATGCCGCCGGATGGCTGCCGCCTACCATGACCTGAATGCCAAGTTCGAAGACTCCCAGAAAGAGCTCATCACCGCCCGCCTGGAGCAGAAAATGTATAAAGACCGCTATGAGCAGCTCCAGCAACAGGTTACCACCGAACGCTCCGCCGGCAACGAAGTCGTCAAATCCCTCACCCAGCAACTGGCCGAGCTGGAAGCCAAATACCGCGCCAGCGAAGAAGCACGCGAAAAAGCAGAAGCCCGCATCGTCGAACTCGAAACCACACTCGCCAAAACCCAGGAAGAACTGGCCCGGGTCACCCGCGAGCGCGATGCCCTGAAGGCAGAAAACGAGCAGCTGCGGGCCATAGTCGAGCTCAACAGCCCAGAGAAGACCAAGGCCCTGCTCGACCAGAACCTCACCCTTGACCAGCAGCTCAAGGAAGCCCTGGCCCGCATCGCCGAGCTGGAAGGCCGGGCTGCCGGCTCTGAAGACGAACGCAACGTCCTCCAGCAGCAACTCAGCTCTGCCCGCGGTGAAGCCGACCGGCTCCGCGATGAAATGAGCGGTATCTACGAGGAGAACATGGGCTACCGCCGCCGCGTCAGCGAGCTTACCGAGCGCCTCAACAACATCGAGGCCGACCTCAACAAAAACGAAGGTAAAGCCCCGGCAGACCCTGCCCTGGCAGAAGAAAATGAACTCCTGCGCGAAGTGATTGCCAAGCAGCGCCGCAGCCTGGCCATGCAGGAAGAAGGCCGCAAGCTGCTCATCGAAACCTACAAGCAGATCAAGAACCAGGACCCCGCCACCCTGCATGCCCTGCAGCGCCTGGACCAGGAAAGCACCCTGGAGCTCACCGATGCCGAGCGCCGCGTCATGGAAGCAGCCATCAAGGGCGAAACCGAGCAGAGCACCCAGGCAGTACGCGAGAGTCTGCAGCTGGAAACCCTGGCCGACCTCGCCTCCAAAGCCTTCACCAAGGGGCGCTACACCGCCGCTGAGCAACTCTACCGCACGCTCAATGATGCCCAGCCCGACCACGTAGCCGGCCTGGTGAATCTGGGTACCATCCTGCTCTACCGCAACAAGTGCGATGAATCGCTGGAATTCTTCTCACGCGCCACGCGCCTGGCACCCGACCTGGCCATCTCCTACTTCCTGGCCGGTGTGAGCTACTACCGCCTCGACCGCCTGGAGGAAGCCGCCCGCATGTTTGCACGCACCATCGAGCTCGACCCGGCCAATGCAGAAGCCTTCTTCTACCTGGCCAATATCGAAGGTGTGAGCGGGCAATACGACCTGGCACTCAAGCACTTTGCTGCAGCCCTCAAACTCAAGCCCAGCCTGGGCGATGCCCACTACAACATGGCCCGCCTCTATGCCGAGATGAAGAAAATCCCGGAAGCGGCCCGCGCGTATGACCGCGCCATCCAGCACGGTGCAGAGCCCGACCCCGAATTTGAGAACTACCTCCGCAACCACCCGGACAGCGCCCAGCAACCGGGCGAAGACATCGTGCAGACCATCAACCCCGAATCAGAGGCTGCCGACCTGCTCCAGAAAGACCCCGAAATGGAGCAGATTATCCGTGAGCGCGACTCTCAGCGCATGGAGGAACCCGAGGTTGCCCCGGTAGCAGACCCGGCCGGGGTGCAGGAATCTGCCACCCAGCCGGCCAATGCCCTCTTCGATGAAGCAGCGGCTGACCCTGCCTACCTCGAAAAGCTCAAAAGCGTGTACAAGGACATCCAGGCAGCGCCCAGCGCCTCCCCCGCCGGCGCAGGCCACGAAACCGATAAGACCCGGTTCACGACGGTGCGTGTGCGTGCATACGATGAAGAAGGCAAGCGCTACCGCGTGAAACTCCGCCTCAAACGCCCCGAACCCCAGCGCATCCGCCAGCGTGGGGGCGAAATCAAGCCCCTGCTGGCAAACTGAAGCCGCGCACTTAATACGCAGCGGGGAAATCTGCCGCCTCAAGCGGGGCGGCCTCCTGCACCTTTTCCTTGAAATCGGGCAGGTAGCTGCTCAGGTCAATATCAAAACCGACCTTGAGCACCAGGAACACAATGCAGAGTGTGAACAGCACAACCGCCAGCGTGCGGATCACGCGCACGAACATCCACACCGCCACCAGCACCACCGCTGCGCAGACCCCGCTGGCAATTGCCGGATCCCAACCGGTGAAAAATGCAGAAAGACTCTCGTTGAGATTGCTGAAAAACTCGGAATTCATGGTGATTCTGTGCAGGAGGTTTATAAAGACAGCCACAAGGGCGAAGCTGAGCCAGAACCCTAACACAGCCAGCACCATTTGGCAAGCGTTTTTTACTGAAGCTCAGGGCTGCAGGCGCTCAATACCCCAGCTTCCACCAGCCTCGAGGGTATACATGAAGCGATCGTGCACGCGCCCGGGGCCGCCCTGCCAGAACTCCATGTGGTGCGGCACAATGCGGTATCCACCCCAGAAATCCGGCAGCGGCACCTTACCCTCCGCAAACTTGCGCTTCAGCTCAGCCAGTTTCATCATCAGCAACTTACGGGTCGAAATCACCTGGCTCTGGTGCGAAACCCAGGCTCCCAGCTGCGATTCATGCGGGCGGCTCAGGAAGTATTTGAGCGTCTCTGCACGGCTGATTTTCTCGGCCCTGCCGTAGACGATAATCTGGCGCTCCAGAGTGACCCAGGGCAGCAGCATGCACATCTCCGGGTTGGCCTCAATCTCGCGGGCTTTCCGGCTGGTGTAATTCGTGAAGAACACATACCCGCGCTCATCGTAATACTTCAGCAGCACCGTGCGCAGGCTGGGCATCCCCTGCGGGGTAGCCGTGGCAATACTCATGGCATTGGGCTCAGGGATACCGGATTCGAGTGCTTGCTTGAACCAGCGGTCGAACTGCTCAAACGGCGTAGGTGCCAGGTCGCTGCGGTGCAGCGTATCCTTCAGGTATTCTTCACGGAAGGTGGATAAGTCCATGCCCACACTATACCACCCCCGCCCTACGCCCGCAAGCCTATTATTCCACTCAGGAAGCGACAATCGGGAACTGGCTATTTGAAAAAGTGCGCAGGTAGAATCAACTACCTGCGCTCTGAGTTGCAACTATAGGAAAGGGAATCAGCGGAAGATAGCCTCGTATACCTTGGTGCCGTACTGCCGCGTGCAGCGGATACGCACGCTGGCAGCATCCTGGTTGAGGCGGTAGGTGTGGATAAGCCCATTGCTGCTCACATAGCTGGCACCTTCCACCTGGCAGGTAGCCGAGCCCACGATAGTGAGGAAGCGCGCTCCCTCAGGCACGGCAATCTCAGTATTGAGCGGGTAGGTACCGGTATCATAAGCGGTAGAGAAGTCACAGTCTGAGAGGCTGGAGGCCATGGCGGCAGTATCAACCTTGGGGATGGTGAGCTGGAACATGTTGAGGCGCAGCTCCTGGTTCTGCTGGCTGTTGTTGCGGAAGCGGATAGCGCTGATGCGCTTGCGGGGCATGTATTCTCTCTGCACCACAAACTCAGCATCGTAGTATTGCTGCAGGTGTGCCTTCTCGGTGGTACCATCCTCCAAGGTGAACTCGACCAGTCCCCAGTTGAGTAATTCCTTATTGTCCAGGTTCACGGTGAGTCCCAGACCGGTGACCGGAGTGGCAAAGGAAATGCCGAATCCCTGGCCGGGTTCTGCCGTGGCAGTCTCCATCACACGAACCATGGCGATATGTGTTTCATCGCTGTAGGCTGAGATGCTCTTCAGGCCCGTCACATTGTTGGTAAGGCGGGCCGGCAGAGCTTTATTGACCGTAAACTCGCACACACCCAGGCCGCGTCGCGGCTGGGGTTCCACAATGCGGTAGCGCAGGTAGCGGGCGGTGATGGGGTTGGCACTCAGGTCCAGCAGCACGGAGGATGAGGTCGTCTCTCCCCCGACCGGCTGCCAGTTCTGCCCATCGATGGAAGACTCCAGCTGGCCGCGCACCGGGAAGTGGCGGGAGCGCACCCGGTCTGCCATGAGCAGCTTAACGGTGCGCACCGGCATAGCCCGGCCGAAGTCCAGGCAGAACCAGTCACCAGCCTGCTGAACACGCTCCGAAAGCCAGTAGGAGTTGAAATCATTATCACTGATATTGGCCAGCATATCAGCCGAGCTTCCCATATTCGAGGAGAACGTGGGCATCAGGGCCCGGAAATCCCAACCGGAAAGACCAGAGTAGATGCTGGCGTTGAGGTAGTTGTAGGTAGCCATGACCGTGGGGGTGATGGCGTAGGCCCCCACCTGCACATCCTCCACCTGCTCGACCTTTCCATTCACCCAGGCATCGCGGCGCAATTGCTTAATGGTTGACAATCGATCCACCATGCGGAAGAAGATATCCATGCGCTCGGGCAGGCTTTCGCTCAACAGGGCACGTATGCCATCGATACCAGCCATACCCATATTGTAGAATGCTGCAATCCAGGGAGAAATATCGCGGTGCAGCGCGGTAAGGTGGCTTGAATCGCGCAATTTCTCACCAGCGCTGGCCACTTCACTATATATGGAAAGCATACGATTGCAAAGCTCCTGGTCCGGGGTTCCGCTGATGACGCTCTGGCGGAATTGCGAGGGAAGAGCCCCCAGGCCGACGGACTCCTCGCGGTAGTATCCATGACCGTTGGGCAGGAGGTAGGAATTGTGGTCGCAGAAAGTCTGCATGGCGGAAGCGCAGCGGGGGTACAGGCGGGCAATACCATCGCGCCAGCTCTGCTCCGACTTGAAACCGGTGATGTTCCAGGTGTAGTTGGCCACACCGAAGAGACCCACCTTGCTGGCCTCGGCACGCTCCATGGGATTGGCCACGAAACCACTCATCTGCTTCTTCATCTCAGGCGACTGGTCGAGCCCGTAGGTGCGCCCCATGGAAAGCCGGGAAGGTTTGAAGTCATTGCACGGCCAGTTCCACCAGATGAAGGTAGGGCGCTTCACCTTCGGGTTCACCCATTGCTGGCCTTCCAGGGTTATATCATGCACCACGGTGTCGCCGGTCCACATCACGTGGATATCCTGAAGAAGTCCCTCACCGATAGTGTTGAGAAATTTCTCATTCGTCCAGCTCTTGTTATAGCCGGTGGGGCACATGATAAGCTCCTGGTTCACATCCGGATGCTTGCGGATAAAGTGCTCCAGGATATAATTGCACAGCTGCACCTGGCGCTCCGGCTTGCCGATTTCACCGAAGGAATCATCGACCAGTACGCCGAAATCGCGGATTCCTATCTCATACATGAGCTCCAGTTTCCGGCAGAGGGCATCCATCTGGGTGCGGCCTTCATTATCAGCCCAGTCCACCGTATTGGCCGGGTGGATGGCCCAGACGAAGCGGACGCGGTTTTCGCGGGCGCAACGCACCAGGGCCGCCAGCTCGAAGGCTTTTCCTTCCGGGTATGCCAGGTAGCACCCCTCACCATGATGCAAGGGATCATCCTTGGGCGCGTAGATGTAGAGATTCATCTTGTTGCGCCCATAGAAGCGGAACTGGCTCATGCGGGCCTCAAAGCTCCACGGAATGCCGTAGTAGCCCTCCACAGCACCACGGTAGGCCAGGTCCGGCCAGTCAATCACCGTACCGATGGTAATATCGCCCAGCCGCAGCATGCTGCGGATATTGAGATGCGGGAACGGGTCCTTGTGGGCATCCTGCGCACCAGCCACGTTCACGAGCATCTGGCTGAGGGTCTGCTTGGCATAAAACCAGCCGGCATCATCGTTGTGCAGCACCGTCACATGCCCCTCCGGGGTCACCTCAATGGCATAGCCACCGGAGACATTGGGCAATTTATCCCACAGGCCACCCTTGCTCTGCGGGGTGCGGTGCTCCACGGTGAGGGAGGTCACAGGGGTACTCTGATCATGCAAGCTGCTTTGCTGCGGGGTGGGGTAGATGCTGCACATGGGGTTCTGCGCCTGGACGGGGCTGACCAGTGCAGCCAGAACAGCCAGGAGGCTCAGGATTCGTATTTTCATAAACTAAGGATAAGGGGAAGTAAATCGTTGAAATTGCTGAGGCGGTATTCGGGGTGGCGGGCAAGGCAGGCCTGCTCTTCTGCCGGGGCGGTGCTGGCCCAGGCGGCATTGATGATACGCACCCCCACGCTGTGGCAGTGCTCAATATCACTGGGAGCATCCCCCACATAGACAAGCTCATGCGGCTCCAGCCCCCAGAGCTGCATCACCTCCTGCAGGCGCTCAGCCTTGCAGTTGTGCGTGGGAAGCCCCAGACCACACCATTCGAACAAGCCCTCCATACCGTAATAACTAATCGTTGGTAAGGCAGTAAAATGCTCTTTCCCGGAAATCAACCCCACGCGCAAACCTGCCGCCTTCACCGCCTGGAGCATCTCTACCGCCCCCGGAAACGGCGCAGGGGCCAGACTAGGATGCAAGCGCTCATAAGCCGCCACAAAGCGGTCGATAGGCAGCGCGGCATCATCCGGGTGCATCCCCAGCAAACCAGCCAGCACACCGCGGTCGCTCAACCCGAAAAACGAAACCACCTCCTCCGGCGACGGCGTGCGGCCAGTCAGCTCTGCCACGCACTGGCGGTAGGCCTCCACGCAGAGCGGAAGCGTATCTCCCAGCGTGCCATCCATATCGAATAATACAGCCTTGATCATAACCGGAAAAAGCTTGTAAAGCCGCAGTATAACACATTCTGCAGCCGGAAGGCAAGCAAGTGTTACTACTGCATACCTGATTAGTACACAGATTGTGCACAGTTTCTTTCAAATCACCGCGCCTGGGGAAGCAGAATGATATCCTGGCCGAAAATATCCGAGAATAGCGCCCCCTTGGTACGCAAAGCCAGGTTTTCCAGGGTGAGGTCGGCCACATCGGGCACCAGCAGCTCCAGCCGCCGCCCATTCTGCCGCACCGTGAAACTGCGGATACGGCGGGAATGCGCCCGTTCCATGGCCTCTGCCACGCGGAGCAGCGCTGCCAGTTTCTGCACACGCAGGCGGTCACTCTGGTTCAACAGGGCATAGGTGGGCTCAGCAATCGTAGGTGCACCGTGGCGGTGGTAGCGGGCCAGCAGCCCCACCACCTCCACATCGGCGCGCGAAAGCCCGAAGATTTCCGAATTCAGAATAATATACTGGCTGTGGTGGTGGTGCTTCTTGGGGTTGATGTAGCTGCCCACTTCATGCAGGATGGCGGCCACCTTCAGCAGCAGGCGGTCGTGGCGCGTGAGACCATGCAGCGCCTGCAACTGGTCAAAGAGCATCATCGTGAGCCGGCGGATCTGCTGCCCATGAGCCTTATCTACGCGGTAGTGGTTGGCCAGCAGCACCGAAAAGTGCACCACCTCATCCTCCAGAGCCAGGTCATCATGCCGCCCAGGCATCAGGTTCCGCAGAAAGGCATGCGAGAACTCCTCTGCCGGACACATGATACTGCGCGGCTCCAGGTCACGTGCCACCGCCAGGTATATCTGCACCGTGGGCAGCAGCGCGCAGAGGCTGGAGTAGTCCTCCTTGTAACGCACCTGGCGCTGGGCCGGCGGCGTGGCAGCAATTTCATGCGCCAGCTGGTTGAGCCCCTCCTCGGTTACATTGTCGCCCTGGGCCAGGGGGGAGGAAACGACGTGGAAATCCGGGCCGAAGATGATGAGCGCTTCAGGCGGCTCCGGCAGATCATCCTCAATATCATAGCTGATCTGCTCCATAATACCGCGGATATGCTCGCGGATGAGGGCGCTTTCGCTCTCAGTACCGGCGAGTTCAGTCGCATCGCCTATGGCAATACCAGTGCGGTGTGCCCCCATGCGGTAGCTTGCGTAATAAGTGATACGCCCCTTATCCAGCAGCAGCAGGCGGGTATTGCCCGGCCCCACATGCAGCACCAGCACCCGCTTGGATTCCAGCTCCTCGTGCCGGGCAAACACGGCCCGTGTATTCAGGTACAGCAGGCGGGTCATCTCGCCATCATCCATCACCTCCAGCTGGAGCCCGCAGGTAATCTGCAAGCGGTTCACCAGCGTATCCATATTGCGCACATCCAGCAGGATATTGGTAGCCAGCAGTCGCACCTCCACCTTGCCGGCGAGGCGGTACTCACCCAGCAGCTCGGCATAGCCCTGCGTTATCTGCACGCAGCGGTCCATGGTATCGCGGGTGATGCAACCGCCCATGAACACATCGTGTGCCAGACTCACCGGCTGCGAGAGCACATCGAGCACGCGCACCGCATCAGTCCCGCCGTGCTCAGCCACCATCATGGAAACCGCATCGGCCCCCAGAAAGATAACCGCCTTGACCACGGGCGCGTGACGCGCCTCCTTGCGGGAGGAGCCCCCACGGCTGCTTCTGGTAGTACTGCCCGGCATATCAGCAGGTATTCTAGCGAATTTCCTCCGTGCTTTCAAGCGGGAAATACGCAAAAGAGCTCACAAGGCAGACTTGTGAGCTCTCTCAGAGTAGGGCTACAGGGACTCGAACCCCGAATAGCGGTGCCAGAAACCGATGTGTTGCCAATTACACCATAGCCCTGAGTTCTTGGAACGGCGGGAGTATATACCTTTTGCCTCGACCCGTCAAGCCAAATCCTGCATTTTTTTGTGAAAAAATGCAATTTCAGCGTTGTTTCTGCACCCAGACGAGCAGCAAAGCTATATCTGCCGGGGTGATGCCGGGAATGCGGGCGGCCTGGCCGATGGTGGCGGGGCGCACGCGGGCGAGGCGCTGGCGGGCCTCGGTCTTCATGGCCGGTATGGCATCATAATCAATATCGTCGGGTATCTTTTTATCCTCCTGGCGCTGCAGGCGGGCGGCAGCGGTGCGCATGCGGTCGATATGGCCAGCGTAGGTGATTTCGGTGGCGATGGGTTCCCAGAGTTCATCCGGATACTGGGAGCGGAGGGGCTCGGGCAGGTTGCGCCAGTCATTATCCGGGCGGCGGAGCCAGGTTTCGAGCGTGGTGCCACCTATCCGCTGGTGGCGGGCGCGTTCAATCCCCTGGCCGATGGCTGCCAGGCGGGCCTCGGCGGCGGCTCCCTGCTCTGCCGGAACCAGGCCGAGGCGGGCGGCCATCGGGGTGAGGCGCAGGTCGGCGTTATCCTGGCGGAGGAGGAGGCGCATTTCTGCGCGGCTGGTAAACATGCGGTAGGGTTCATCGGTGCCGCGGGTCACGAGGTCATCGACCATGACACCGAGGTAGGCCTGGTCGCGGCGCAGGATGAGGGGCTCTTCCCCACGCAGGGCAAGCATGGCATTCGCCCCGGCCAGCAGCCCCTGCCCGGCGGCTTCCTCGTAGCCGCTGGTGCCGTTGATCTGCCCGGCAAAGTAGAGCCCACGCACGCGCTTGGTCTCCAGGGTGGGTTGCAGCTCGGTGGGGGGCACGAAGTCATATTCCACCGCATAGCCGGGGCGGATAAGCTGGGCGCGCTCCAGCCCGGGGATGGAGTGCACGATATCGAGCTGCACGAAGTATGGCAGGCTGCTGGAGAGACCGTTGAGGTAGTACTCATCGGTGCTGCGGCCTTCCGGTTCGATGAAGATCTGGTGGCGGTCCTTATCGGCAAAGCGCACGACCTTATCCTCGATGCTGGGGCAGTAGCGCGGGCCGGTGCCTTCAATCACGCCGCCGAAAAGCGGGCTGTGCTCCAGGTTGCGGCGGATGATATCGTGCGTGCCTTCGTGGGTGTAGGTGATGGCGCAGGGGAGCTGCCGGAGTTCGAAATCGGCATCGGCAAAGAAATTGAGCGTGCAGCGGGGCTCGGTTTCGCGGTGCAGCTCCTGGCGCGAGCGGAAGCTGAAGAGCGGCGGCGGGGTATCACCGGGCTGCTGCTGCAAGGAAGCAAAGTCGATACTGCTGCCCAGGATGCGCGGCGAGGTGCCGGTCTTGAATCGCTGGAGGGGGAAACCGAGTTTCTCCAGACTGGCCGAAATTCCACTGGGGGCACCACCCAGGCGACCACCGGGCAGGTGATCCATGCCCACATGCAGCAGCCCACGCATGAAAGTGCCGCTGCAAAGCACGATGCTGCGGGCGGCAAAGCGCTGCCCCCAGGTGGTGGTCACGCCCGCCACGCGGCCCGCTTCCACCACGATTTCATCTACATCGCCCTGGAAAAGCTGAAGACCGGGGGTAGTTTCGAGCACCCATTTCATGCGGGTGCGGTAGGCGCTTTTATCGCATTGGGCGCGGGGAGCACGCACGCTGGGGCCTTTCGAGGCATTCAGCATGCGGAACTGCAGGGCCGTGGCATCGGTATTGAGCGCCATGGCACCGCCCAGGGCATCAATCTCGCGCACCATGTGGCCCTTGGCCAGGCCACCGATGGCGGGGTTGCAGCTCATCTGCCCCACGGTGTCGAGGTCGTGGGTAAGGAGGGCTACCGTGCCCCCCAGGCGGGTAGCGGCCAAGGCAGCCTCGATACCGGCATGCCCACCGCCGATGACGAGCACATCGAAGATTGTCGGAACCAGCGAGCTCATGCCGTGGTGAGGGTGATGATGAGTTTATGCAGAATATCGCGAGCATCCAGACCGCTGGAAACCAGCGCTTTATCGGCCGCTGCGCAGGCTTGCAGGTCGCGCCGGGCTTTGCGCAGGCTCAGCTTGCCCACCGTGCGGGCAGCGTTGAAGAGGCCGTAGGTATTCGGGCTGCCATCCTTTTTGAGCGGAAGCAGTTTGCGCCCCTCGGCCGGCAGGCGGTTCAGGGCAGCATCGAACGCGCGGTAGTTGCCGGCATCCAGCTGGTAGGTATCCATGAGCAGGCGGGCGCAAAAGCGCTGGCGCACCGTGGGTACGATGGCGGCGCGCATGATGGAGACCCCCTGCTCGCCGTGCTCCAGCTGCTCGTTGACCAGGCGCACCGCCAGTCGCGAGTTGCCCCCTTCGATAGCGCGGGAAATTTCAAACACCACCCCGTTGCGCGAGACGGCTACCATGAGCTCCACATCCTCTGCCGTGACCATGCGGCGCTCCTGCCCCAGGTACACATCCAGCTTCGCCAGCTCATTGGCTATCTGCCGCGTGCTCTCATTCACCCGGTGGATGAATAAATCCAGCGCGGCGTTGTCAAAACTCATCCCCAGCGGCTTAGCCATGCGCAGCGTAAGGGCGGAAAGCTCGCCTTCCCAGCCGGGTTTCGTGGTATCTATCTTGGAAAATTCCTTTACCTCGGCCACGCCGCCCAGCTTCTTGAAAAAGCTGCGGCGCTTATCCACCTCGGCAGCAGAGAGCACAAAGAACGTTTCCTCCGGCAGGTTCGCGAGAGTCTCCACCAGCTCATCCAGCGCCTGCTGCACGGCCTCGCTGCGGGCTCCCTGCGGGGTATCGGCCATGAAATTCGCCCCTTTGAGCCAGATGACCTTGCGCCCGCCAAACATATTCATCATCTGCAGACCGGAAATCGCACGCCCTACAATCTCAACAGCCTCATCCACCGTAGCGGCTGAACCGTCAATCGTTTCGTTGCCCCAGCCATCGCTCCCTTCGGCCAGGCGGGCATAGGCTGCCGCAGCAGCACTGGCGGCAGCACCTTCATCGCTGCCAAAAAACACAAAACTGACCATCTCTGCGGGCACGGGCTCATTACACCAGAAAAACGCGCCCAAGTCAATCTGATTCCACTGGCTGTAATTTGCACGGTTTCTGATTTTCAGCTTGATTTAGCACCATGGGCTTGCTACTATAATCCCCGGTATTACTCATCACACATTATGAAGATTTTCTCGATTCTGCTTGCTTGTGCCGCCTTGGTTGCCTTCACCCCCGCCCAGGCGCAGGGCCGCCGCGCCCGCAGCTCTGCCGCCTCCACCAGCGCCGCTTCTGCTGAAACTACTGCTCCGAAAACCGGTGTCCGCTTTGTCATCTGCTCTCCCTCTGGTGTTAACATGCCCTCTCCCCTGTACGTGCGCAATGGCAAGGAATTCATGGCTATCTCCATCGGCTCACGCACACCGAGTGTCCGTGTGAAACCCGTAGGCGGCGTGGTGGAATTCTGGAAGGAGAATCCTCAACCCTCAGCCGGCATGATGAGCGATACCAAGGCAGCCAGCGCCCAGGCCAAGCTGCCTGCCCCCATTTTCAAGGTGAGTGTTCCCGCCAGCGCTGGCAGCAAGACGGTTTGCATCCTCTCCCCGAACAAGGATGTGGAAAAAACGACCACCCTGTTCCTGAACGAGGCAGATTTCCCCAGGAAGGGCATGCACGTCATCAATCTATCCTCCTATCCTCTTCAGATTATGACCTCTCAGGCAGGAGATTTCTCCGATGCGAAAACCAGCAAGGTTGGTGTCTACCGCCGCGAAGATGGCATCTGCCCGGCCAACAGCTGGAGTTTCAGCGGGGAAAAAGGCCAGCAGGTCGGCTTCATCCTTTCCTATCTCGAAAAAGGTTCCAAGGCTCCCAAGCGTCTCAAGGCTTCCACCTTCGTCCTTTCCGAAAAACAGTCTGTGTTGAATATCGTGGTGCGTGACCCGGGGCTCAACCGCCCGAAGCTCATGTCGATCCAGCTTACCGGAGGTAAGGACTGATTCGCTTCACCGCAAAACCTGCTTACGACCAACTCTCTTTCCTGCCATGCCTGTTAAACTCACAGAAGGCCCCCTGGCTGAGCGCATCGCTCAGATTGGTGATTTATTTGCCGTTAGTGGCGATTTCCTCTACGGCGAAGAACTGCGCAACGGCCACATCAACACCACCTACCGCGCCTGCTACCGCTCCGAAGATGGTCACGAGGAACGCTACATCCTCCAGCGTATCAATGAGTACGTGTTCAAGGACCCGGCCCAGGTCATGCGCAATGTCGAGAAAGTGACCCGCCACATCACCTGGAAACTGCTGCGCCGCCGCCGCGATGCCGCCGGCCAGACCCTCAACCTCTTCCCCGCACGCGGCGGGCGCAACTACATCGTGCTGCCCGATGAAGGCGGCATGTGGCGCTGCTACAACAACATCGAAGGCACCCATACCTACGATGTGGTCGAAAACACCCGCCAGGCGTACCAGGCTGGCTACGCCTTCGGTTCCTTCCAGGACCTCATCTGCGATATGAACCCGGAGGATATCCGCGAATCCATCCCCGATTTCCACAACACCCCGAAGCGCTATGCCGACCTGCTCCGCAGCGCTGAGGCCGATGTAAAGGGCCGCGCCGCCAACTGCCAGGCCGAGCTGGAGCTGCTCAAGAGCTGGGAAAACCGCTACTCCCGCATCACCGATATGCTGGCAAGTGGTGAAATCCCCACCCGCATCACCCACAATGACACCAAGATCAACAACGTGATGCTCGATGAGGAAACCGATGATGCCGTCTGCGTGATTGACCTGGACACAGTTATGCCCGGCAGCGTACTCTACGATTTCGGCGATATGGTGCGCACCGCCACCTGCATGGCCCGCGAAGATGAGGAAGACCTCAGCAAGGTCCGTATGGAGATGCCCTTCTTCGAGTCCCTGGCAGAGGGGTACCTGGATGCCGCCCACGGTTTCCTGACCCAGAAAGAGGTCGAATACATGCCCTTTGCCGGCTGGCTCATCACCACCGAAATCGGTATCCGTTTCCTGACCGACTACCTGGATGGTGACCTCTACTTCCGCACCGAAAAACCTGAGCACAACCTTATCCGCGCGCGCAACCAGCTCAAGCTCGCCCAGAGTATCGACAGCCAAACCATCTCCATGGGCAAATACGTGCGCCGCCTCATGAAGTCATACAACAAGTAAATGCATGTTGAAGCCCCGGCTGCAGAGCCTGCTGCGCCTGGCGCTGGCAGTTTCCCTGCTCTCTGCCCCCCTGGCAGGGCCGACAGCTGCCGCCTGGGGGCTCAGCGATGCTACGCAGGCATTCAGCAGCACCAACGCCGTGGGCAACCACGTGTGCCTGGTGCACGATAACTGGCAGATTGCCCTCCTCTCCCACAACAAGGACGAAATCGGCGCAGTCTTCATCATCGAGACAAAGGAAGATGCAGCTCACAATCTCGGGCTCCACGCCATCGCAGGCAAACTGGCCGAACTCATCGAGATGACCTCCCCCGTGATTCAGGAGATGGATGGCGATAAGAAAGCAGGTATCATGATTGATGCCGACATCATGGAGCGCCTGGCCGATGATGCTGAAAATGTGTTCCACAACAGCCCGCTGGAAGGCATGGCCTACCTGCTCCAGGATGGTTACTTCTATATCAACGCCATCCGCCCGAACGGCTATCTGCATTGGAAAACAGTCAAAAAGAGCGGGGTGGAGCTCCTCATGCCCATGGCTCCCCTGAAACTGACGGCACTGGAAGTCACCGGCCGCCAGACGATGGATGAATACGCCACCGAATTCCTGGCACGCAAGCTGGGGCTGGGCAGCAACACGGCCAACGCCACCCGCCGCGAAGCCCTGCGCCAGCAGATAAACACCACCGAGTTGCCCTACATGAACACCAAGAGCAACATCATCGGCTCTTACCACCAGAGACGCTTCGTGATAGGCAAACGCACCTCAGTAGTGCACATGCTTTCCAACCGCTACGGCGGCACCCTGCTCTTCCCCTCCCAATCCTGCGACTGGCCGGCAGACAAGAACGAAACAACCGAGGAAGTCGTCGAAACGGTTAAAGAAGTAAAACCCCTGACTCCTCGCGAAGCCAGGGATAAATACCTTGAATTCCTCCGGAACCTCGGCAGCTGAACCGCTGCCACCGGCTCACAGCTCGCCCCGCTGGATAGCCGGCAGGATATTCCGCTCGTAATGCTGCACCGCATCCAGCAATCGCGGTGCCAGACGCGAATCCGGCGCAGCCTCGTACGCTTTCTTATATGCCGCATACACGTCCTTATAGCGGCGCTGGAAAGCGTATGTATCACCCAGGGCCCGCCAGGCTACCTGCGCCAGTTCCGGCTCCAGCTCAGGCGTGGCAAGATACCGGGTCAGCTCCGCAGCGGCAGTTTCCAGGTCCGACGCGCTGAAATGCCCCCGGCTGCGCTCCAGAATTTCTTTCAGCTGATTCTCCTGCGCGCGGTAGTTCGCATAGCGGGTAAGCACCCGGGCATAACCCAGCGTATTCTGCGGGTCGAGCGCATTAATCTCATTCACTACATCCGGGTACTTATCGCGGCAATTCTCCGGAATAGCATTCAACCCTTCTGCCAGAGCAGCCGCGCGCTCAAGCCCCTGCAAACCAAGAGCCTTCTCAAAGGCAGCATCGCGCACCTCGCGCACCGCCGCTGCGGCCTCCAGAGCCTTCAGATACTCTGCCGTGGTGCGCCGCGCGCCCGCTACCTGCGCATACGGATACCCCTCTGCATCCAACAGCAGCACCGTCGGCAGCCCCGTCTCAATCCGGTGGTGTGCCAGCAGCTTTTCATTCGCATTGCGCTGCTCCTCCGGTATCGCAGCCACAGCCGCCGGCAGACGAGGAAAAACCACCTCCACCAGCACATACTTATCTCCCACCGCCTGCTCAAACTCTGCCGTCTCCAGAATCTTTGTGCGCAGGTGAATACAGGGCGGGCACCATTCCTTGCCCGTAAACTCCAGCATAATATCTCGCCCCTGCTCCTTGGCCAGAGGCATAGCGGCCTCCACGCTCCCCGCCTGCGGCAATGCCCATGCGCTCCCCAGCATAGCACCCAGTATCGCTATCGCATGTGTTGTTTTCATAATTTATTGGAGCCATTCTAACATACCACCGTTCATCATTAAAGCATTTTTTGTGCGATGTCAAGTGTTATTTGGAAATTGATTAAATTTCAGCAGCTTATCAATTTTCGGCACAATCCCAGATGCGAACCTGTTTGATTCAAATTACTTATAATATATTCATCTTAAACACATTTAATAAACACGCACAAAAAAAGCGATATACTACATCGCGCATCACCGGGAATTCACCATCACTCCTGTGGCTTCCCTCATTGCACATAACTCTATCAAACTACGTCAATATGAAATTCAAATTACCAAAAAGCCTGATGGCTGTCGTGCTGGCCATCACCGGCACAGGAATTGCCTGTGCAGCCCCATACTACGACAGCATTGATGAAATCATCCATGTGGCCGGTGGCGAAACCACCAATCGCATCACCGCAACGGGTGATGCGATTCCGACCGCTTCCCACGCGGTTGCCAAGGACGGCACCGGTACGCTGGTTCTCACAGGGACGACCACAGAATACTCCACCATCTATGTGCGTGAAGGTGAAATGCAGATCGGCGATGGCCAGACGGAAACAACCGTATCCTTTTCTCCCCACTCATATGGTGCCCAGGGGCGCTATAACGCGCTGAGCGTAGGTGGCAAGAATGCCGTGCTGCGTTTCAACAAAGCCAATGCAACCTGCAATGAAACAGCTAACATGGTTGGCGGCATGAATGGCAACGGAACCATGATTATCGAAAATGGCTCCAACGTGAATTTTGGAGGCAGCAACGTCTTCATCATTGGCGATATGTCAGTACGGGAAGCGACCAATCCGAACACCAACATTCCGGATGGTTACACCAATGCCACAACGGCCCTGGCCGGTGCCTCCGTGGATACCGCTGACAATCTCTACAAGGGTACCTACACCCCGGCGCAAAATGGCAGCGGTGATTCTTTCGGCCGCGGTGAAGTCATCGTGAAGGGCGGTTCGTACTTCAAGGCTACCTACGGCAACTTCTGGATTGGCGATGGTGCTCTGAAGGTGGAAGGCAAAGACACCAAGGTAGAAATTGGTCTCAATGGCTATGGCTACCGCACCTGGCTGGGCCTGGGTGAGAATACCACCTCCGAAATCACGGTGAAGGATGGTGCTACCATGGAGGTGAACGCCGCTGAGTTCTACTCCAACAACGGCAATAACTCCAGCTCCACCATCACGGTGGATGGCGCTGGCTCCACCTTCACCATCAAAGACCAGACTACTGCTGACGGTGAGGATAAAGACAACGCTGCCTACTTTGGTGCCAATGGCGAAAACTCCTCTTCCACCATCAGAGTAACCAACGGGGCTGCTCTGAATCTGGAAAATGACAACAGCTTCTTTGGCTGGGATGGATCTGATACCTTCAACCGCACCACCACAGTTGAAATCGGCAAAGATTCCTCCCTTTATGCCAGCAATGTGACAGTGCATGACGGTGCCACCGTCACCAACGACGGCACAATCAGCGTCTCTGACGCTGGTTACATCAATGTTGTCGGCAAGGGTGAGGTCACCAACAACGGCAGCATCGAGGGCGATGCCTGGGTGTACGATGGCGGTACCCTGGTGGCCAACGATGGCAGCACGCTCAGCCGCGTCTTCATGGGTTCCTACATTGACGGTGACAGCGATGGTACGCTCATCATCAATGGCGCGGTCACCATGAATGGCAAGCTGGAGCAATTCGGTACGGATGGTGTCGTCATCATCTTCAACGAAGGCAGCAGCCTCGATATGAACGGCAACAGCATCACCCTGGGTAATATCCAGCTTGTGTTCAACGTAGATGGCACCGTGGACAACTCTACAGAATTCTCCACGACTTCATTCTTCAAGAACTATAATGTTGATAGCTCCGATATTACGGATTCCACTTCCGTCCTCGTGAAGGGGTCAGATGGTTCCACCACCGTGCGTTCTGTCAACGACCTGAACGTAGTCGTCCCCGAACCGGCCACCGCCACACTTTCCCTGCTGGCCCTGGCCGCCCTGGCTGCCCGCCGCCGCAGGAAGTAAAGGAAACTTTCACCTGTCAATTCATAAGCCGCTGCTCAATACGAGTAGCGGCTCTTTTATCATACGCACAAACTTGATACCCACTCACTCAATAATAACTGATTTTGCTTGCTGCGTACGCGGGTTATAGTTCCCATCATTCAGGCATCTCAGTCCATTATCACCCCATAGCAGACGACGAGACTCCACTAATTCATCCTCCTCATTTCAAACTGGTATCCTTTCTTTCATCCACAAAAGAGAACCAGCCTGTACAGCCCGGCAGATGTTGCTGAATGCCGTCTGAACTTTCCTGAAAATCGGGAATGCCATTCCCGATTTTCAGGAATTCAAAGAGCAGAAACCGGCAAGGCAAGCGCACGGAAAGGCATGGGTCTTACAGCATCCACCGCACAAAGGAGCAATGGGGCTTCCAGCGTGGCCCAGGAAGCAACCGGCAATGTGCGGCACCAGCGCAAATCGCTATCCTTTGGCGTTGAACTGCGTTTAACCTCGATAGGATACACCTTTCCTTCCTCTTCGATGACAAAATCCACCTCGGCACCATCGTGGGCTCGATAATATGAAATGACAGGTCGAATCCCCGCATTGGCATAACTACGCATCAATTGACCGTATACCCAGGTTTCGAGAATAGCGCCGGCAAAGTTACTTTCCATCAGAGTTTCTGCACTACGCCAACCGGCAAGCCAGCAACACAACCCCGTATCCATGAAATACAACTTGGGTGTTTTAGCCAACCTCTTGATGGTATTCACCTGGTATGATTCCAAGAGCTCAACAATACCCGATGCCTGCATGATAGAAACCCACGCCGCAGCGGTCTTGGGCGACACACCTGCATCTCTCGCCAAATCGCTGTATACAAGCTGCTGGCCGGTTCGTAAGGCCGCCGAACGCATCATACGAACGAAGGCAGCCTCGTTTCCCACCTGGATAAGCTGCCGTACATCGCGCTCTACATAGGTCTGAACGTAATCGCGGAAAAAATCATACCAGGGAATGTCCGTCTTGCTGAGCTCAGGGTATCCGCCACGCAAAATGCGTTCATACAGCTTTGTCAATGAACAGATCGAATCCGTGCAGACACAGGATTCCACCGAAGCCGGATGAAACGGAACACCCCTGCCATCGCCATACAGCTCCCTCTGTGAAAGTGTATACAAATCAATAACCCCAATGCGCCCTGCAAGAGACTCACTGACCCCTTTCATCATGCTGAATCGCTGAGAACCCGTCAGCCAGTACATACCCGCCCGCCGGTCTTCATCCACTTTCATCTTGATGGCCCGGAACAATTCCGGTGCATATTGAATCTCATCTATGCACAAGGGGGTACCGTACGCCTCCAGAAATCCCACAGGATCTTTCCGGGCAAAATCCAGCTGCTGAAAATCATCCAGCGTTATGTAGCGCATCCCTTCCGGCAACATGCGGCGCAACAGGGTAGATTTTCCCACCTGCCTTGCACCGCTCAGCAACACACAGGGATAATACCGGGTCAATTCCTCAATTTTCCCAGCCACGCTGCGTTCGATATAACTTGCTGTTCTTTCACTTGCCATCGCTCCTCCAGCATCTCATATCCTGCCGCACACGTCAAGCATTTTCCTGAAAATCGGGAATGACATTCCCGATTTTCAGGAAACAGGCTGTTCTATTATTCAATTGAAAAGGGGGAGCAGAAGCTCCCCCCTCTCCACAGAGTATCATCTGACTGGTTGACACCTCAGCCCTTCATGCCGGTGATGGTGCCATCGGCCGCGACCTTGATGGCACAGGCGGCAGGCACCTTGGGCAACGCGGGCATGCGCATGATGTCGCCACAGAGAGCCACCAGGAAACCAGCGCCATTGGCAATCTCGAAATCGCGCACCGTCACGGTGAAACCGGTGGGGCGGCCAAGCAGGCCGGCGTTGTCGGAAAGCGAGTTCTGGGTCTTGGCCATGCAGATGGGCAGATTCGTAAGGCCGTTCTTCTCCATGAGCGCCAGCTTCTTCTGCGCGGGCTTGGTGAGCACCACGCCATCGGCACCGTAAATCTTGCGGGCGATGGTGGCCATGCGTTCCTCAACGCTCAGGTCGAGGCTGTACAGGCACTCAAAGGGCTCGTACTCCGGCTGCATGGAGGCCAGCACGGTTTCGGCCAGCTCGGTGGCACCTGCACCGCCCTTGCCAAAGACATCGGCCACGGCGCAACCCACGCCCATGGCGGCGCACATTTCCTTCACCGCCGCGATTTCCTCCTCGGTGTCGGTGGCGGCAAAGAGGTTGATGGCA
The DNA here is from genome assembly GCA_017517805.1 of Akkermansia sp. Taxonomy (GTDB): domain Bacteria; phylum Verrucomicrobiota; class Verrucomicrobiia; order Verrucomicrobiales; family Akkermansiaceae; genus Akkermansia. The sequence goes on along the minus strand of JAFWYD010000040.1, from coordinate 31,106 downwards.
ATGGTCACCGGGCGCTTATAGAGGCGGGCGCTTTCGATATGGGCAGCCAGGTTATCCAGACCACGGCGCACGGCATCGGCATTCGGGGTCTCCAGGGCATCCTTGGCCACGCCACCATGCATCTTCAGCGCACGGATGGTGGCCACGATGACGATGGCATCGGGCGAGAGACCGCTCTGGCGGCACTTGATATCGAGGAATTTTTCTGCACCCAGGTCAAAGGCGAAACCGGCTTCGGTCACAGCGTAATCAGCGCAGGAAAGCGCCATCTTGGTAGCTATGACGGAGTTGCAGCCATGGGCAATATTGGCAAAGGGACCACCATGCACAAAGGCCGGCACACCCTCCAGGCTCTGCACCAGGTTCGGGTTCACAGCCTCTTTCAGGATAGCCAGCAGGGCATCGGTCACACCCAGTTCGCGGGCATAGACAGCTTCGTCATCAGCCGTGAAGCCAATCACGATGTTATCAATACGGCGGCGGAGGTCATCGCGGTCTTCTGCCAGGCAGAAGCAGGCCATGATTTCGGAGGCCGGGGTGATATTGAACCCATCTTCGCGGGGAACGCCATTCTTGTTCAGCCCCACCACAATATTACGCAGGGCGCGGTCGTTCATATCCATCACGCGCTTCCAGGTCACCTTGTTCTGGTCCAGGCGGGTGGTCTTGTAGAAAAGGGCATTATCGATAACCGCAGCCAGCAGGTTATTGGCAGCGGTGATGGCGGGGAAATCACCGGTGAAACCCAGGTTGATGCTCTCGCCCGGGGTGATGCTGGAGGCACCGCCGCCCGTGGCACCGCCCTTGCGGCCGAATACCGGACCCATGGAAGGCTCGCGCAGCGCGAGGCACACCTTCTGGCCCACAGCCTGCAAGCCCTGGGCCAGACCAATGGAAACTGTGGTCTTGCCTTCGCCGGCAGGAGTGGGCGTGAGCGCGCTCACCAGAATCAGGCGGCCGCGTTTGCGGTCCTGCTTCAGTACTTCCAGGCTCACCTTGGCCTTATCGTGGCCGTAGGGAATCACATAGTTCTCATCCAGCCCAAGCTTGGCTGCCATCTGTGCAGTAAAAGACGTATCTGCCATGGGTTGATTATAACACATTCAGCCCCACTTGGCAAGCGCAGGAATTCAGCTGCGGCAATTCTTAAAATGAGGTACAGCGGGTGCGCCAGCAACAGCCCCGGCGCAAAAGTGGGACCAGAACTTCAGCACCGACGGCACAGGGGAACAGTTCATCCCTGCCGGGCTTTTTCGAGTGCCTCCCTGAAATCCGGGCGCACGAAATAGATACCACGGGTCACGCGCTCGTGGCGGTGGGGGCCATCCTCCCACTCATCAAAGATATAGCTGCAAAGCCCATCGTGATAATCGATGCGGCGGGCTCTGGCCACCGTTTCAATCGGTATCTGTCGCACCCGGTTACTAAGCACGCGAGCCTTGAGCACCCGGAGGTTGGTGATGATATAGAAGGTGTGCCGCAGCATGTAGGCCCGCACAAAGGGTAGTGCAACAAAGAGCACACCCAGAGCAAAGACCAGTTCCTTGGGGAAGGTATCAGTCAGAAACAATGCCCACTCCGGCAGAGGGATGCCCGGCGCTCCGTAGTAAAACCATGTGGCCAGCCCCAGCAGAATGATACCAGGAATGACACGAGCAATGAAGAGTCCGCGGAAATAGACCATGCGCGGGCTGCCAGCCCACACGATTTCCTCCCCGGCTTCCCTATGCTGCTCAGCCCAGCTGCGTAATCCCGCCTTGTTCATGGTATCAATCTACCATACAGCCATTCCAAGACAAGATTTTTTCATCTTAAACACCGAATTAACATCACTTTTAGCACTTTTCCTGCCAGCGCGCGGGGAAAAGGTTGCCAATCCGCGTATTCTCTGCTAAACTGCCCGCAGCGGCGGTGTGAAAACCGGCGCTCCGTACCTTATTATCATTCCCTCATGAGCCTTCCGTTTTTCAGCAAACTGCGTAACAAGAAAGCCTACATGCGCATCGTGGAAACCGAACTTCAGAAAGTCCGGGATACGATTGATGCGCAGACGGAGCATTTCTCCCCCTATATGCGGGATTATATGCACCAGGTCTGCAAGGGGAAGGGCAAGATGATCCGCCCGGGTCTGGTGCTGCTCACCGCAGCCGCCACCGGTGGTATCAAAGAGGAACACACCACCTTTGCCGCCATGCTGGAGATGCTGCACATGGCCTCCCTGGTGCATGATGATGTGCTGGATAAGGCTGAGACCCGCCGCGACCAGCCCACACCCAATGCGCTCTGGGGCAATGAACTGGCTGTGCTGCTGGGCGATTCCATGCTGGCACAGGCCATGGTGATGGGGGCGGAAATCGGCGACTCCCGCTTTATCCGCCGTATGGCGCTGGGGGTACGCGACCTCTGCGAAGGCGAAGTGGAGCAATCGACCCGCCTGTGGGATATGGAGATGAGCCGCGCGGATTACTACGAACTCATCCGCAAGAAAACCGCCACGCTCTTTGCCATGGCCATGGCCGGAGCCGCCTTCCTCCAGGGGCTGGATGATGAGATGATTGAGCAGCTCAACCGCATGGGTACCCTGCTGGGTATCTCCTACCAGATTTACGATGACTGCCTCGACCTGACCGGCAGCGATGATACCGCAGGCAAGACCCTGGGTACGGATAATGAAAAAGGCAAGCTCACCCTGCCGATTTTCTTCCTCATGGAATCCAGCAGCGATGATGTGGCCGCCTACACCCGCAACTGCATCGAGCAGCACGAGGAAATAGACTTTGCCCGCCTGCGGCACACCGAGGCTTTTGCCGAAGCCATCCGCCTGTCGGTGGAAGAAGGACTCACCCGCAATGAAGAAGCCCGCGAGGTGCTCTGGATGCTGCCGGAATCCCCCGCCCGCGAGGCCATGGCTGAAATGACCTACCGCCTGGATGAAATGCTGCACGATTGCTGCGTGGATTGATCCCCCCCCTTTTTCTCCCCTCCATGGATATGATACGCCCGGAAAAGATGGTGCCGCAGGAGGCCGAGCTTTCCCAGAGCATCTGGCAGAGCATCTACACCGCTGCCGAGCAGGCTGCCGAGCAGGAACCCAAGCTCACCGGCCTGCTGGATGATGTGGTGCTGAGCCGCAACAAACTGGCCACGGCCGTCTCGGTGCGCCTGGCGCGCAAGCTTTCGCGCCGCGATATCGGGCGCGATGACCTGGAGCCCCTCATCCGCTCGCTGCTCAAGAGCGACCCCCTGGCCGTGGAAATGATGGCAGCCGACCTGAAAGCCGTGGTGGAGCGCGATGCCGCCTGCCACAATGCGCTGGAGCCCCTCATGTTCTTCAAGGGATTCCACGCCCTGGCCACCTACCGCCTGGCGCACATCCTGTGGAAACAGGAACGCCACATGCTCGCCCTGCTCTTCCAGAGCGTGGGCAGCGAGGTATTCGGTATCGATATCCACCCTGCCGCCCGCATCGGCTGCGGTATTCTGCTCGACCACGGCACCGGATTCGTGGTAGGCGAAACCGCCATCATCGAGAATGATGTCTCGCTCTTCCACGAGGTGACCCTGGGTGGCACCGGCAAGGAAGTGGGTGACCGCCACCCGGTGGTGCGCAGCGGTGTGCTCATCGGCGCAGGTGCCAAGGTGCTGGGTCGTGTGGAGGTCGGCGAATGCGCCAAGGTAGCCGCCTCCTCCGTGGTGCTGGACGATGTGCGCCCGCACACCACCGTAGCCGGCATCCCGGCGGTGGAAGTGGGCGATGCCGTGGGCGAACCTGCCCTCTTCATGCAGCATTGCCTGAGCTGATTTTCTGCCGATTATGATAACGGAACTGGATATTCACCTGCCGCTGGCCCGCGCGCTGCGCGAGGATGCCCGCCGCAAGGCTGCTGCGCAGAAATTGCAAATCTCCCCGCACCGCATCAAAGGCATGCGCCTGGTGAAGGAAAGCATCGATGCCCGCCGCCGCCCTATCTGCAAGCAGCTGCGCCTGCTCGTGGGCGTAGATGAGGAGCTTCCCCCCGCCACCCTGCCCGAACGCCACTACACCCCCGTGGCTGCCGGCGCAAAACGCATCATCATCGTCGGCAGCGGCCCCGGCGGTCTCTTCGCCGCCCTGCGTTGCATCGAACTGGGCCTGCGCCCCGTGGTACTGGAACGCGGCAAAGATGTCTCTGCCCGCCGCTTCGACCTGCAACCCATCAACTGCCAGGGATTCGTGGTCGAAGACTCTAACTACTGCTTCGGCGAAGGCGGCGCCGGCACCTTCTCCGATGGCAAACTCTTCACCCGCGCCACCAAACGCGGCCCGGTCATGGAAATCTACGAAACCTTCGTGGCCCACGGTGCTGCCCCGGAAATCCTCACCGATGCCCACCCCCACATCGGCTCCAACCGCCTGCCCAACATCATCAAGGCCATGCGCGGCAGCATCCTGGCCGCCGGCGGCGAAGTCCACTTCCAGACCCGCGTCTGCGGCCTTCTCAAAAGCACCGATGGCAAGCGACTGCTCGGTGTCCGCACCGCCGATGGCCGCGAATTCACCGGCGATGCCGTCATCCTGGCCACCGGCCACAGCGCACGCGATGTCTACCGCATGCTGCAAGCCGAAGGCGTGAAGCTCGAGCGCAAACCCTTTGCCGTTGGTGTGCGCATCGAGCACCCGCAGAGCCTCATCGACTCTGCCCAATACCACCTGCGCCCCGGCCAGGAACGCCCGGAGGGACTCCCCGCCGCCCGCTACACCCTGGCCACCAAGATTCAGGACCGTGGCGTGCATTCCTTCTGCATGTGCCCCGGCGGCTTCATCGTACCCAGCGCCACCGAGAATGACGAAGTCGTCGTCAACGGCATGTCACTCTCCCGCCGCAACTCACCCTTTGCCAACAGCGGCTTCGTCGTCACCGTCGAACCGGAAGACACCGATGCCTTCCTCGCAGAACACGGCATCCTCTCCGGCATCGCCTACCAGAAAGCCCTCGAAATCGCCACCAGCCAGGCCGGTGGCGGCATGCAGAAAGCCCCGGCCCAGCGCGTGGTCGACTTCCTGGCCGGCCGCGTTTCCTCTACCCTGCCCAAGACCACCTACCACCCTGGCATCACCTCCTGGGACCTCAACGCCCTCCTGCCCCAGAGCGTCTGCTGGCGCATGCGCGAAGGCCTGCAATTCTTCAACCGCAAACTGCGCGGCTTCGCCGGCGAGGAAGCCCTGCTCATCGGCTGCGAGACCCGCACCAGCTCCCCCGTGCGCATCCCCCGCGAGAATGAAAGCCTCCAGCATCCGGATTTAGAAGCCCTCTTCCCCTGCGGTGAAGGTGCCGGTTACGCCGGCGGTATCGTCTCCGCCGCCCTGGATGGCCGCCGCTGCGCCGAAGCCGCTGCCGCCTACGTCCACGCCTGAAATCTTAAAGCGTTGACAACACCCACTCAGCCTGATAGAATCTCGCCGCTATGAACAAATCGACCCTGCTTTCCCTCTTTTCTACGATCATGCTGGCAGCGTCCATCCTCCCTGCCGAATGCTCTGCCCAGGTGAAGATGCTGGAAAAACCCGATGAGGTCTTTCTGAAGAAGAATGCGGGGAAGCGCGGGGTAGCCGCCAGGATTCTCAAAAAGGGTGGCCTGATGGGTGGCAAAATTGACCCCGCAGCAGATTATTACCTCATCTGCTCCTTCATCATCGGCGATAACAACCCCGAGTGGGTGGAACTCTTTGAGCGCGAGGCCGAGCTGCGCGAAAAAGGTATCCAGATTGTCGTCTCCTGCAATGAGGACGGCAACACTACCAATGCCACCAAGCGGGCCAAAGCCTATCTCAAGAAACGCAATGTGAAGGCCCCCTGCGTGTTCCGCTCCAAAATTGAAGCCCAGCATGCTGCCGGTAAGGCTTCCCCCACTTTCTGGGATTTCAACACCTACCGCTACAAAGCCATCCGCTACGATGGCTACCAGGCCGGTGGCGGTTCCGGCATGGAGGCCAGCTATAAGCCCGTGCTGGAAAAAATTGAAAAAGACAGAGCTCAGAATCAGCAATGAGACCTTGTCTCCCGGTTACGGCCGGAGGGCACCAATGGGAAACACGTATACACCATCCGGCCGCTGGTAGGCGGCGTGCGACAGGCCACACACCACCCCCAGGACTGATGGAGCCTTGGCTCCAGGTTGCTCGGTAAACGAATTGCGCAGAGCCACCAGCGATGCTGCCGCCTTGTCAATCTGCTGAGCTCCCAGCTTGATTTCAAACGCGCACCAGCGACCATCCGGCATTTCTATCACGGCATCCACTTCTCGGTTCTTATAATCCTGGTAATGGAACAGACGACCGCCAAAAGACTCCGCATATATATTTAAATCCCGTTCACACAGGGCTTCAAACAGAAATCCGAGCGTATTCAGGTCACCCAGCAGCATTTCAGGTGTTGCCTGCAACAACGCACAGGCGAGCGATGGGTCAGCCAAATGACGTTTCGGGGCTTGCTTTACACGCACACTAGAGCGCAGATTGCTGCTGTATGCTGGTTGATTTTCAACCAGGAACAAGCGCTCAAGCAAATCCATATATTCGTTTACCGTCTCCCGGTCTATTGTTTCTTCCGATTCCTGCTTTATATCCTGTGTGATTTTGCTGCATGTGGCGGTCGTGCTTTCATGGCGCGCCAGAGATCGGAGCAGCCGCTGTATTTTTCCGGCATCGCGCCGTATACCGTCCATGCGGTATATATCATTTTCCAAAGCATTCCGGAGGTATTCTCTCGGCACCTCAGCAGCTTGCTTCAATGGCAGCTCCAGGCTGCCGGGCCACCCACCACGTACAACCCACCTGATCACCTGGTTCAGATTCACCTCACCCGTCATGGCTGGCTTCATGCACCCCTCACAAATCTCCTGCAGGGATACCTGCCCACTTGAATCCCCCGATTCATAAAGAGACATCGGGCGCATCCTCAACCGCGCAATACGGCCAGTGCCACTGTGTAATATGCCTTTCCTCTGTGGCGTGGCTGACCCTGTCAGCAGGTATTGACCTTTCATCCCATCAGCATCTACGGCGTAGCGTACGGCATCCCACAGGGGAGGAACCTCCTGCCATTCATCTATCAAGCGCGGTTTCTCGCCTTCCAGTACGATTCCAGGGTCTGTTTCGGCCAGTTTCTTGTTCATGAAACCACCAGCAGGGTCACCCAGTGAGATAGAGCTTGTACAATGGTGTTGCGCTGTCCAGGTCTTACCACACCATTTCGGCCCTTCGATGCATACTGCTCCAAAGGTGGCAAGATACATTTGCACCTTCTCATCTATTACTCGTGACCGATATTTCTCGCGCTTCATGAATTCGTTCCCCCTCAACGCTTAATTTACATTATCACGTAAGGCTTGTCAATACCATCCCGCAGGATTTTCAGTTTTTACCCCGCAAAATTTTCGATTTTCATCCCGCAGGATTTTCACTTTTCACCCCGCAGGATTTTTGGGGTTGAGAAAATTCCGGGGATATGGTACAACTGTGGGCATGGAACGCCAGGATAATCGCGGGGTGGATGAAATGCGCCCGCTTGAGTTTGTGTTGGGCGTGGCACCGCATGCCACGGCTTCTGTTCTTTCGTGCTTCGGGAATACGCGCGTGATCTGCGCGGTAACGATTGAGGAAGATGTGCCGCGCTGGATGAAGCTGCAGCATGTGCCGGGCGGCTGGCTGACGGCGGAATATGCCATGCTGCCCTACTCGACGCTGGACCGCAAGAAGCGCGATTCCGGTGGCAAGGTGGATGGCCGCTCGGTGGAAATTCAGCGCCTCATCGGCCGCAGCCTGCGCGCGGTAGTGGATCTGGAGGCCCTGGGTGCCCGCACCATCTGCGTGGACTGCGATGTGCTGCAGGCCGATGGCGGCACCCGCACCGCCAGCATCACGGGTGCTGCGGTGGCGCTGCAGATAGCGCTCAATAAGCTGGTGGCCACCGGCGCGCTGGAGAAGAACCCGATGAAGCAGCTCGTCTCAGCTATTTCAGTGGGCAAGTTGCAGGGAACTCCCCTGCTTGACCTCTGCTATGTGGAGGACCGCGATGCCGAGGTGGATATGAATGTGGTCATGACCGAGCGCGGCGAGTATGTGGAGGTACAGGGCAGCGGCGAGGAGGCCGTCTTCACAGCCGAGGAAATGGCCCAGATGCTCGCGCTGGCCGCCAAGGGTGCTGCCGCTATTACCACCGCCCAGAAGGCTGCTATTGCCCGCGCAGATGAGCCCAGCGCTGCTGATTTTAACTCTCTGAAAGATTTTTTCGCGAAAAAATAAACTTTTTCTGTAGATTATTTCAGAAAGCACCGTTCCTCCTAGCGAGGAGCGGTGCTTTCTGCACGATTCACTCCAGAAAATCCAAACCATAGAAATAGACATCACCATGAAGAAATCCCTACTGTTTGCCCTGCTTGCCGCCATGCCTCTCATGGCTCAGGAATGCCCGGATAAGCCCGTCTGCTGCCCGAAGCACCCCTGCTGCTTCGGCAAGATGCACCGCCCGCAGCTGACTGAAGAGCAGAAGGCTGCCATGAAGGCTAAGTTCATGGAGCGCTTCGATACCGACAAGGACGGCCAGATTTCTGATGCCGAGAAAGAGGCCATCAAGGCTCAGTTCGAGGCTCGCCACGCTGAGCGCAAGGCCCGCTTCATGGAGAAGTTTGACACCGATAAGGATGGTCAGATTTCCGATGCCGAGAAAGAAGCCATCAAGGCCGAGTTCGGCAAGTGTGGTCCCCGCCGCCACGGTAAGTGCGGCCGCAAGGGTCCGCGCCACGGCAAATGCTGCGGTCCCCGCTCTGAACTCACCGATGAGCAGAAGGCTGCGATGAAGGCCAAGTTCGAGGCCCGCCGTGCCGAGATGTTCGCCAAATTCGATGCCGACAAGGATGGCAAGCTTTCCTGCGATGAACGCAAGGCTGCCCGCGAGGCTCGCCGCGCAGAGCGCAAGGCCCGCTTCATGGAGAAGTTTGACACCGATAAGGATGGCCAGATTTCCGATGCTGAAAAGGAGGCCATCAAGGCTGAGTTCGGCAAGCGAGGTCACCGCCGCCATGGCAAGTGCTGCGGCCCCAAGTGCGACAAGCACTAATGAACACCTTTACCGTTGAGTAACGGTATAGCATAGAGACGCTGAGCGCCGTCCGGAGCCATCCGGGCGGCGTTTCAGTTTGGTACCATGTAGCTCATTTACGGCTAATTTAGCCGATAATTAGCCGTCATTAGCCGATAGCGACTAAAATTCACTAGAACACAACTCACATGTTCTCCCAATCCTCGCCGGAAAATTCCTTCTTGGTGGCACCGTGGGCACGGAGAATCTGCTCAACCTCGCGCTCCTGACACTCCACCGCCCAATCAAGCGGGGTACAACCGCCCCTGTCCGGCAGCTCCGGGTTGGCACCGGCCTCCAGCAGCAGGCGGGTGCTTTCCGGCTGATTACCGAGCACAGCCCAGGCCAGGGGGGATGAATCATCCACATCGCCCTTGTCAGGGTCGGCACCATAGCGTAGCAGGAGGCGCACCAGGGCCAGGTACCCGCCCCTGCAGGCATAGTGCAGCGGCCCGCCGTAAAGGGCCACATAGTCCTGCTCATCCGGGTGTACCCCGGCCTCCAGCAGCAAACGCACGATGGCCAGTCCCACGCGCTCCAGCTCCGGGCAGTCCGCACCCTCAGTGAAATTATCCGTCAGCCAGATGGTGGAGGCCACCAGCGGGCTCCAGCCATAATCCACATCAGGCCCGAAAAAATCCAGCGTGTAGCTTACCGTATCTGCATCTTCTGCGTAGGGCTGCTCCCGGCACACATCTGCCCACACCGTGGCCAGATCCTTCTGCCGGGCTGCATCCTGCGCGGCCCATTCCTGCACCTCTGCCGGTATCCCCGCCGCGCGAAGCCCCGGCCAGGCCGCCGCGGCATTCCCCATCAGCGAGTAGAGGAAATCAATCGTCGGCTGGTGCTTTTCCGGCATGAGCGGCTGGCTACGACTGAACAGCGGGCATCTTGAGCTTCTCTACGTACTTGGCAATCATATCGACCTCGATATCGACAATGCTGCCGGGGGCGTAGGTGTGCATGATGGTGCGCTCCCAGGTGTGCGGGGTAATCCAGAATTCCAGCTCAGCGGGTCCGGTGATATTGGCCACGGTGAGGGAGACACCATCGATGGCTATGCTGCCTTTGTCGATAACGTAGCGCATGTATTCCTGCGGTATGGCGATACGCACCATGTGATCCTGCCCTACCGGAGTGATGCTGGTGACGCTGCCGGTGGTATCGACATGCCCCATGACGAAGTGCCCACCGAAGCGGCCATTGCCGCCCATGGCGCGCTCCAGGTTACAGAGGGAGCCTACCTGCAGCTGCCCCAGGCTGGTGACACGCAGGGTCTGGGTGAGGAGGTCGAACTCCACACGCCGGCCTTCTATCTTATCGACGGTGAGGCAGCAGCCATTCACCGCCACAGAATCCCCCAGGGCGAGTTCTGCCGCAAAGGGGATTTCCACCGCATAGCGCGCACCCGATGCCACGGGTGTGCGCTCCAGCACCTTGCCGGTGCATTCCACGAGTCCTGTGAACATATGCTTTTCTTAGTTGCCGAAGTAGATGAAGTTATACAGGCAGAAGATGATGAAGGTAGGCAGAATAGCCCAGAGGAAGAGTTGCAGGGCGCTGATACCATTCTTGAAATACTTGCCCAGGATGGCCTGGCCCGCCGGGTTGGGGGCGTTGGCGATGACGGTGAGACCACCGCCGGTCACGGCACCAGCCACGATGGCGTAGCGAATCTGCTCGGGCAGGTTCGGCACGGTGCTGGAGAGGAAGGTGACGGAGGCGTTGTCATTGAAAGCGGTGAGGATGCTGGCCAGACCCATGGTGGCGGTGGCACCCAGTTCAGAAAGAGCCTGGAGCACCGGCTGCATCCACCAGCCTTGCACACCACCCAGGATGAGCAGGCCCGCCAGGAAGAAGGCCACCAGAAGGGGAACCTTGATGGAGAAGGCATTCTGATACTGCGGGGTGGCCATGGTGAAGCCCAGGAAGAAGAGGAAGCCACCGATGAAGATGGCCGGGTGATGGGCAAAGTACACCGTCCAGACCAGGAAGATGATGGAGACGGCATAGACCCAGGCGGGGATGACATCCTGGCGGTCTTCCCAGGAGGTGGGGACGGAGCTGTCGAAGGCGCTGTTGAGACGCTGCACTTCGGCCAGGCGGGCGAATTCCTTGCGGAAGATGAGGAAGTAGATGATATTGGAGATGAAGATGCCAACCATGGCTTTCCAGCCGAAGTGGATGAGCATGTGGGCCATGTCCCAGTTCCACTTGCCGGCAACCATGACGATGGGCGGTGCGGCAAAGTGGGTGAGTGTGCCACCCACGGAAACATTCACAAAAAGCAGGGCCAGGGTGGCGTAGCACAGGGTGGCCGAGGGTTTCAGGTGGTAGAATTTCTTGGCCAGCAGGATGGCCGCCAGGGTCATGGCGGCAGGCTCGGTGATGAAGGAACCCAGCAGCGGCGCAATGCAGAGTACGGAGAGCCACCAGGCGGCCGGGGTGCCACCACCCATGCTGGCTGCAAATTTGAGGGTATTTTCAGCCAGGCGGTAGATGGGGCGAGAGGAGGCGATGACCATGATGACGGCCACGAAGAGTGGTTCGGTGAAGCTGGTGTCGTGGTCGATGTAGCGCAGGAAGTCATCCATGCTGTAATAGTGCTGGCAGACGAGCGCAAAGGGGATGATCCAGAGGCCGAATACGACTTCTACCTCGCCCAGGAAGTGGCAGAGGGTGCTGCCGAAAGAGACGGGCATGCGCTGCTCCGGGTGCAGGATGCGGAATTTTTCTTCGCGCAGCTTCTGCTTGTGGGCTTTTTCCATGTGGTGCGCCCATTTCTGGAACATGGGGGCCATGAAGGTGTGCAGAATGGCCAGCAGGAAGATGATGGTGGCGGCCAGGTTGAAGTTATCGACCTTGACACGGTGTGCGAGCTTATCCAAGAGCCCCATGCCTTCTTCTCCCTTGGAGTATATTTGCAAGGGAATGGGGAAGCGGCTGTATTGCAGCTTGCCGTTGGTGTAGTGGTGGGTCCAGGCAGCCAGCTGGCCGTTCGGATCGGCGTGATAGACCGTCTTGCCGCATTCCGGGCAGGGCTTATGCGTCATGGGCAGCGCAAACTTGACCTTCATGGCGGCGTGTTCCAGCACGGTGTGGCCATCGTATGCATGATGCTCCTGGGAAAGGTAGTTCTGCAGAGCCTCCAGGCTCATCGATTCTGCGGCAATCAGCAGGGCGTTGTGCGCATGCTGGCAGAGATTGAGGCTTTTGACCAGTTCTTCCTTGGCCTGGGCTTCGGCGCGGATTTCCTCTACCGAGGGTACGGCCGAATCACCATGCGAGCTGCAGACCGGGGTCACCTGCTGCTCCACCGGCGCGATTTCTTCCTGAGCTTGCAGCCCGCCAGTCATGGCCAGGCCACACCACATCATTGTTGCGATTATCCACGTACGCATATCATCACAAAACGTTCAGAGCCATACTAGCACAATCGCAACAGGAATGGCGAGCAAAAAGTGTGCTCTATCGCTTCTGCCGGGCCAAATTCAGCAATTTTGAGTAGGCCCGGCCTTCCCCACGGGCGGCTGCTTTGCGGTACCAGTATGCTGCAAGCTCCGAGCTGGCGGGCGCTCCGGTGCCTTTTTCAAAACATTCACCCATTTTGAGAGCCGCGCCGGCATGCCCTTGCAGGGCAGCACGCTCCAGGCAACTGCAGGCCCCGGCAGCATCGCGCGGGCAGCCCAGCCCTTTCAGGTAGCATTTGCCCAGCCAGTATAGCGCATCGGTACTGCCGGCCCGGGCGGCCTGGTCGAACCACTCGACGGCTTCTTCGAAATTGCGCCCTTCCCCACGGCCGCGTATCAGTTTCTTGGCCAGGTGCAAGGCCGCTTCTGTATCACCCGCCGCGGCCTTTCTGCGCAGTTCATCAAGCATCGCTCAGAATTCTTTCTTGCTGAAAATCCAGGTGGCGGCCAGCAGGTGCAGCAGCATATAGCCCGCAGCGATGAGTGCTAACCCACCCAGGAGTGGCCAGCTCAGCTCTGCCCCGGCAGAGGCGGTATCGCCCACGGCAAAGAGACCGAAATCCGGCAGAAGGACAGCGCAGGCCTGCTCGGCATAGCGCATGGCGGCAGTAGTGCCCTGCCCCGCGGTAATGGCATCGAACAATGTTCCCTGAAACAGGCCGATGAAGTATGCTCCAAGGCCGAAGATGATGCTTACAATCGTACCGCTGGTGAAGCAGGAGATAAGCAGGGTCAGCGTGGTGAGCACCCCGTAGCCCAGCAGGGTGGCTAGAATGCCGCGTTGCGTGTTCCAACTGTTGCCGGCTGCCTGCACCTGCTCCAGGTAGGGGGCGATTTCTTCGCTGCTGAATCCATTGGCGGCCATCGCACTGCTCAATTCAGCGCTGATGCTGGCGACTCTCTGGGCCAGCAGAAGGCTCATCATCCCATCCAGAAAGGCTATCATGATGACCAGCAGCGCCAGGACTCCCGCTGCCTTGCCGGCCAGATAATCAAAACGCGGCACGGGTTTGCAGAGGATGGTGTAGAGGATACGATCCTCGGTATCTCGCGGTATCAGCAATGCGGTGGCCGCCACGCAGAAGATGAGCCCGAAAAGCTGCATGCACCCCAGGCTGATATCCTTGATGAACTGCAGCTGCGCTACCCCCTGGAACTCTACCCCGATGTTCTCCTGGTACGGGATGAATTGCAGTGCCAGAAACAGTACCGCCACTACGGCCGGCACCAGAAACAGACGCATACGCACCAGCTGTGTGAGCGTCACCCCTGCCACCGCCATCACGCGCCCAGGCATGTGCACCAGGTCTCGCATCTGCCTGCCTCTGCGGGTTTACTTGCGGGCGGCTTTCTCGCCGTCTTCGATGAGTTTCCAGAAACTGCGGGACTTACCCAGCTTGTGGTCTTCGGAATCAGACCCCATGCCGCTGCGGAAGAAAAAGTCTTTCAGCGAATCGGCGTGCAGCACGCGCTGGACAACTACCACAGTGTCACCATCCTCATTCTTTTCAACGGTGAAGTAGATGCGGTAATCGTCATCGGAACGGAAACGGTAAATGCGGCGACCGGCTCGCTCAACCACACCGAAACGCGGATCGGTCGGGTTCCCTTCCAAGCAGCTCTCATCTACCTTGAAGGCGAAGAAAAGCTTCAGCTGCTTCATGGCCGGAATGGCAGATACTTCTGCCGCACTAATTTCATTAAAGGCGATCTGTTGCACGCGTTCAGTTTAGGGTAACTCTGACCTAAAGGCAAGAAAAATATGCGCTTTTGCTAGAGTATTCTCAATACCTTTAAGATATCTTAATAATCAACCGGATTCCCCTTGCGTTGCTTCATACCGCGCTTCATCTGCTCCTGCATGTAGCGCCACTGCCGGGAATCGCGTGCGCCGGGAGCATCAGAGGAAACATAATCATTGTACTTCGTGCCGCGGCGCACCATGGCCCAATGCTCCAGCGGTTTCCGGTGGCCTTCCGGGTACACTTCTGCCAGGAATTTCGCGCTGGCCGGGTCATCTTTCCATTTCCTGCCATCAGATGTAAGTTCCGTTTGCAAGCGGCCATTCCACATCCACGCATCCAGAAGCACCACTTCGGGATTATTGCCATAGTTTGCCTGAATGTAGACAACGTGGTGTTCGCTCCCTGTGCCTCGGTCACGCACGCAGCACCCCAGCCGGTAATACCGCAGCGGACGACGCCGGAGCTCTCGGTACAAGTCGTGCTGGTAGTGCCAGCATAATCCGCGGTGGCGCCAATGATATCGGGTATTGACGGTGCGATTGTTCAGCCAGTTCACAAACAGTGGCCGATTGTAGCGAGCTATGGATGCCGATGCCTTGAAAGCTGTTTCAGCCAGCCAGGTGGCTTCCTGCTGCGCTGCATGGGTGCGTTTCTGCCTGGGCAGAAGTTCCAGTACCTGCTGCGAAAGCTGCTTGCATTCCTTCTCTACCCGGGGTAGCCGGGTATATGCCGGATACGGTGCCCGCTGGCAAGCTGCCAGAAGTACCATCAAAAATACGGCAATCCATTTCGAAGCATTGGTCACATCAATAATTGGTCAGCGTTCCAGGATGCTCCTTCTTTCCTTGCTCGATATTTTCGTACATGTAGCGGTATTGCCTGGAGCGCTTCATCTCCGGTAGCCAGTACCCCTCATAATTACCCTCGGAATCACGCAGGATGCTCCAATGCTCAATGGGCCAGTAGTGGCCCTCCTGGTAGTATATCGACTGTAAACGAGCTATGGCCGGCAGATCTTCCCACCGCTTCGGATTTAATTTCTCTGCATTGTCTACTTTCAAGCGCCCGTTCCACATCCAGGCATCCAGCACCCAGGCCTTCGGCCATGCTGCATTCCGGGGAGCCACATATACGCAGTTGTGCTCGGAAGGCTTAGCCTTGTCTCTCACGCAGCAGCCGATGCGGAAATAATTCAAAGGCCGCCGGCGCAATTCGCGGAACATATCGTGCTGGTAGTGCCAGCACAACCCGCGTTCCTGCATGCGCGCGTTGATGAGGGCATTCCCTATCCACCCGGGAAAGCAGGAACCATTCACTCGCGATATACCAGCTGCTGCCTTGTACGCCGTATCTGCCAGCCAGGCTGCTTCCTCCCGGGCTTTCGCCTGGTGCTGCTCCTCGATGGGCAGCATGGCTATCAGATTATCTTTCAACTGAAGTCGACGCACCTTTACCATCCTGGTATAGGGATACTGAACTTGCGGCGGATAGCAGGAACTCATCCCTGCCAATGCCAGCATACATACCAGGAGCTGTCTGATCCTTATACCCATGTTCTCCGTTTTGCGCGCGCGCATTCTACAGCAGCCGCCCCCTCTCAGCAAGCATTTTTATTGATGCATACACTAATTGTTCCATGTGGAACAATTAAAATTCAGCAACTTATTATCATCCAGCATCAGCCAAGTCGGCCTCGGATGATGATATCACGCTCACACTCAATCATCTGCTCACGCTGAAAGATGAATTCCTGCGGTAAGAAGTCTCCTGGGACAACATGATCCGGCCCTGCCCCGACCATGGGCGAGATACTTTGCATCCATTCGTTGACCAACCCTTCTTCCAGAAAACGCCGCAGGAGCTTTCCGCCGCACTCCAACATCAGGTTGACGATACCGTAGCGCGTGTACAGCTCATTGAGCAACACGCGCAAATCCCGCACGTTTTCCCACACAAGGGTACGCTTGTGATACTCATCGGAAAAAAGCCTGGCCATCGGTGGCAGGGAAAGCATGTTATTGGTGAGCACGATGCGCCAGGGCTGCTTCTTGCGGGGAGAGGGCTCACGAAGAGGATTCCGGATAGTCAGTGCCGGATTATCGGTCCGCAGGGTGTTCCCGCCGATGAGGATGGCATCGCTCTCCAGCCTCAGCTGGTGCGCATACTGCAATGTATCAACCCCGCTCAGCCAGAATTTCTGCCGGCGGGTCATGCGCCCGTCCAGCGTTGTGGCCACCTTGGCCGTCACCCAGGGGCGACCGGTCATGACTGCATGGAACCAGGAACGCAGAAAGCGGTCACAGGCCTCTTTGCACACACCGGGGCATACCGATATACCCTTGGCCTCCAAAAGCGCGTCTGCGCGCCCCTGGTGGCGCATATCGGGGTCTGTAGACCCATAGACGACACGGCTGATACCTGTTTCGATGATAGCGGTGGTGCAGGCACCTGTGCGACCGATACTGGAGCAAGGCTCCAGGGTTACATAGATAGTGGAACCAGGCAGATGATGCTCGTGCCCACGGGCGATAGCATCTGCGATGGCGCGGCGTTCTGCATGAGCCTCGCCTGCGACTTCGTGGTACCCTTCCCCGAGCACCTCCCCATCGCGCACGATAACGGCACCCACGGGTGGATTCGGGCTGGTCAGCCCTAACCCGAGGCGGGCCAGCTCCAATGCCCGCTGCATCCACTTCTGATCTTCCTGCTGCTGCATGCCGGGTATTGTAACAGCTGTGCACGTGCTGTCAAGGCGAGCATGCCGGTACTGTCTGTTTTTCTCTCCCTTTATGATGCTTATTCAGTATATAAAGAAATTCATCTTCATCTACCTTGTGAATAAGTGAATAAGTGTAACACCTCGATTATCTTCAATAACTTATAATTTCACTTCATGTAAATAAGATGGTTGAAGAAATGCGTTATAACGGTGAAGAAAACTTACTCACATACTTACTGACGGGTTATTCACAGACTTATTCACCGATTTTGTGAATAAGTATTATACAGAATTGATATATAATAAGTTATGTCTCTTATTCCTCTTCTTCATACCCAGGACCAAGCAGAAGAGTACCGGGGAAATCGATGAAGATGGCACTTAATCCTGCTACAGGGTACATGTAGATGGCGTTGAAATCGGCCGTCATCTCATCCACTCGGGCAATCAGGTAACTATTCTCTTCTGTATGAACCAGCCGGTGGGAGGACATATTTCGGAAGTATTCAGGTGTCCTGGTGTGTGTCGTCACCTCTTCACAATTTCCGGCAGGAAGCTCAGTACTCCAATTGCTATTGATGAAACTTATGGCATCTGAGTGGGTATAGGTGCCACCCTGAATACTCATGGCCATTGTTTCCGGGATAGGTGCATAGACCGGCTCAAAATTATTTTCGTCAGGATCAACCAGATAATAGCGTTCGAGATGCTTATTTGCAGGAGTCGGAGTTGAGGGTAGTATGCAAGGACGATGCCGCCTCACCAGAGATGTCTTATTTCCCTTCATGTACCACTGGGAGTCAACCTTGCAAAGAGTCGGATTCTCCAGTTTAATCAGAATTGCCTCTCCACTGCGAGCGCAGTCAGCAATGACTCTGTGCGTGCGAACACTACAAGAGACCAGCATGGAGGCACAGATAATCCCAAAAAGGATCTTAGAAACAATTTTCATACTTATTCTTCGGTCAGGAACTCATAGAAAAATATAATTGGCGCCATAAATGGAATTGCCGCATTGTACAGAATCGTTCCTGGTATATCGACACATACGAAATCTGCTGCTCCCAGAATCAACGCCGGTGATGATACTGGAACTGGCTGCTCATTGCCAGCCCAGGTTTCCGATTCTCCTTTTACCTCTGCCTTTACAATGCAACTCCTGGATCCAGCTGGCAGGGTCGTAGTCCAGGAATCAGGATTTTCCTCTAATTCGGCTTTCAAGGTCGACAATTCAATGTATCCATCCTTGCGTTGTAAGATTTCAGCAGTGCTAT
This sequence comes from Akkermansia sp., assembly GCA_017517805.1. Lineage (GTDB taxonomy): Bacteria > Verrucomicrobiota > Verrucomicrobiia > Verrucomicrobiales > Akkermansiaceae > Akkermansia. The sequence continues at coordinate 12,779 of JAFWYD010000040.1, read as the reverse complement.
TGCTTATCGGATGATAGGAGCTCAGTGTTTCACCTCCTGCTTGTTCAAACCAGGGTTTGTTATGCTGCTTGAGAAATGCAGTATCGTAGATGGCAGGATAATGTTTGCGGAGTTGTTGCTGCTCTGCTTCGAGATAATAAGTTCCACCAGCCTTGTGAAGGCCAAGAGTTGATGTTATCTGATAACCGGTATGGGTTCGGCTGTTTTCCCGCACGTTCTTATTGGTCTGCATGTAAGCACAGGATGAAAGAATCGCGAAACTGGTAATCAGTAAAATGTGCTTGATACCACTTATAGTCATGCCGCTAGTCTACCATATAGGTTTTCTCTTGTAAAGAAAAGGCTGAAAAAATAAGAGAATGTTCCATGTGGAACATTCTCTTGTAGGGGGATTATTTAAGCCTGGAGTGAGGCAGTATCGGGGGTAATTGCCTCTCATCTGGCAGGGATAGCAATTCATCGAGATGCGGTTTCCAGATGCTTTCACTATCCTTATAGATGGCCATTTTAGCGCGGTAGAGGGCTCCCATGCAGGCACGTTCCGCGCGCCGATAGCAGGTCCGGTAAATCCCTCCCTGCTGCAACATGGTCTCCCCTTCCCTCTGGAAGCGTTGCAAGTGCTGCTCTGCCTGAAGAAGGGTTGTTGCTGCGATGCCGGCGCGGCCGGTATCTGCAAGTGAACGGGTGCGGATAGCTGCAACCAGGCAATCCTGAACTGCTTTGAGGGGATGATCTGCCGGCGCGTTGCAGGAACTTGCTGCCATGTTGATGGCTGGTCCTGCTGGTGGGGTGGGCTGGAGCACCAGCATGCGCAGCAAATAGCTTTTTCCTTCCCAGTACAGAAGCATGTCAGCTGCGTCTGACGGGGGCGCTTCAGCGGCATTCTGGCTCAGCGTACGGGCTTGTTTGAGTGCTTCTACCCATCGTTTCTTATCGCCGGTCTGAATCAATACTGCGGGGCCGTATAACCTGGCTGCTGCGTTGATTTCAGAGTTTGGAAAGCTGTTCTTTATCGCGGTAGTGAAGTATTCACGAGCTTCTTGCGCCTTGCCGGAATGGCTCAGAAGATGCCCTGTGAGCAGCGCGGCAGATGGATGACCATCAGATAGTGAAACTGCCTTTTTGGCGCTCGCCAGGGCTTTTTCAGAGGGCTTCTGGCTATGTTCCTCGAGCAGTGCACGGCAATAATGAACGATTCTATTATGCGGAAAACGCTCTACGAGCGCATCGGCACGTTGCATCAGTTCGCCCCCCTTCCCTACTGAATAGTGGTTCAGCACAATATCGAAGCACCCGGCAAGAACATCTCGTCGATAGAGTTCTGCGCGTTCCTTGAATGCCGCCGCAGCCCCGGCGTAGTCACCATTCAAGTATTGAAGTAAGGTGGAGACATACCATTCTTCGACCGGCGTAAGTACCGCAGCTTCGAGCAGTTCATTGACAGCCTTGAGATGCTCTCTGTATTCCTCGCTCCTGGGCTTGCTGACCATCAGCGTGCCGAGACGTGCCATGATACATTCGGAATCCTGCTGCACAGCTGTGAGAAAATACTCACGGGCAGATTCCTGATACCCCATCAGAAAATCACAAAGACCAGCATTAACGAGTCGCGAAACATCGGCATTCTCGGAGCTGATATAGATTTGAGTCGTCTTGTTTTCTTTATCTGGTATGATTTGCGTATCTGATGTGTTACCTGTTGCCTTGCAGCATGTTACTGCTGCAAGGAACAGGCTTGGTACAAGGTAGTTCATAGCGGGTGTCATTACATGCGTTCAGGCATGGTGATACCGAAGAGTCCCATACCCTTCTTCAAGACACTTGCGGTAAGTGTGCAAAGGGCAAGTCGGGTCTCACGCGTGGCTCCTTCACTCTTGAGTACCGGGCATGCTTCATAGAAACTATGGAAGGCTTTGGCCAGTTCGTAGAGGTAAGCAGCAAGCAGGTTCGGGCGGCAATCGTCCAGCGTAGCTGGCACCACTTCAGCAAATCGCACAAGCAGACGTGCCAGGTGGATTTCTGCATTCTCAGTAAGTGTCAGAGAATCCGGAGCGGAGAATTCGCCCTCTATCTTGCGGAAGATGGATCGCACGCGCACGTATGAATTCTGAAGATACGGAGCAGTATCGCCAGTAAGTGCAAGCATCTTTTCCCAGTCGAAGATATAGTCGCTCATGCGATTCTGAGAAAGCTCGGCAAACTTGATGGCACCGATGCCGACTGCTTGTGCAACTGCTGCCTTTTCTTCGGTAGGCATGTCGGGACTCTTCGCTTCGACCACAGCTGTAGCACGCGTAACTGCCTCATCAATAACATCCTGCAAACTCACTGTGTCGCCCGAACGTGTCTTGAAGGGACGGCGGTCCTTGCCGAGTATCGAGCCAAAAGCCACATGACGGAAATCACCGGTGATGCCGCGCATGCGCTCAATATCGAAAATCTGCTTGAAGTGCTTTTCCTGCGGAGCGCCCACGACATACCAGATAGCATCTGCCTTGAAATTCTCTGTGCGGTAATCAAGTGTTGCCAGGTCAGTCGTGGCATAGAGGAAACCACCATCTGCCTTGCGGATAATGGCAGGCACTGCGCACCATTCACCGTCCTTCTGTACCAGGAAAGGATCGTTTTGTGGCTTGTGGTAACCATCGGAGAACACGCAGATTGCTCCATCACTTTCGCGTGCAATCCCCTTCCCTACTAGATCATCCACGAGGGGGGCAAGCGCATCATTATACGCGCTTTCGCCTAACCAGTAATCAAATGTGATATCAAGCTGGGAATAAATCTTCTCAAGGCCGATTTTCGTTACAGCGATGCATTTCTGCCAGATTTCAAGATTTTCAGCATCCCCTCCCTGAAGCTTCACAAGCTCTTCCTTGCAGAGAGGAAGCAGTTTCTCATCTTCCTTGCAGCGGGTATTGACTTCCTTATACACGTTCAGGAGAGCTTCGATGGGATCTTGTTCCAGTTCTGCCTGGTCGAGAATGTTCTTCCACCCCCAGAGAATCATGCCAAATTGCGTTCCCCAGTCACCAATGTGGTTATCTGTAATGACTTTGTGACCCAGAAAACGTGCAAGGCGTCCGAGTGTATCACCTATGATGGTCGAGCGTATATGCCCCACGTGCATCGGCTTCGCCACATTCGGTGCAGAAAAATCGATGACGATTGTCTTAGGTTCCTCTACAAGAGAAACACCGAGTCGCTCATCACTCAGCATCGCGTGCGTGCGCGTTGCGTAATACTCAGCCTTCACCCGGAAATTGATGAATCCAGGTCCTGCTATTTCCAGCGTTGCTATATCCGATTCCCCAAATTGTTCGATGACTGATGTTGCAAGTGCACGAGGATTCATCTTGGCCTGCTTCGACAGCATCATGGCTGCGTTACTCTGGTAATCACCAAACCGTAAGTCTTGTGAAGGTGTCACCGCAGGTACAAAATCCACCGGAAGCGCTTCACCTAATACTGCCCGAAGCGCAACGCTCAACTGTTCCGAAAGTAACTTTGGTATCGTCATAATTCTGGCACGCATTCTACACGTTTTCTATTCATTTGTCAATGAAATGTACTTCAGTCGCATGTTCCATGTGGAACAATTTTGTTGGCAAAATTTCTTGCAAATGATGCTCCCCTGTGCTATAAAAATACCCAGCTGCTGTGTTCGTGACGCGTGGTTTCATAGGCCCGGACCGTTATAGAACTACAAGGGGCATCAAGCTTATATGGGTATTATGTTCCGTCCAATGGATACCTCAGACGACCCAGGCTCCGCACCCACCTGATTACAGGGAACGTGGCTCTTTCACCACTGACGGCATGGCGGTTATCCTTTCTGAATCCCTGATTTCTTCGGAAATCAGGGATTTTTATGATGCTGGAGTTGCGGTGTACTGATATGTGATTAATAATATCGATAAAGCTTTTAAACAAAGATAGATATGAATATTTTTACATAAATTGATTTTATCCTTGATAATTCAGCCAGGCAACAGTATAATCACTCCGGAATGAAGTATTACTATCTTGACTCAGAAAAAAAGACGCAGGGACCATATAGCAAAAGTGAGCTGGCGGCACTCATGAATAGCGGTGTTATCAATCCTGAAACCCTGGCAGCTTGTGCGGGTGATAACTCATGGAAAAAATTGTCTGAGTTGCTCGGCGATTGTTCCACATGGAACAATTCTGGAGAGGAATCTTCTGTTGTTGTACGTCCGCAGAAGGAAGAAATTAGTTTGTGGAGTTGTTTTCTTCGCGGCCTCACCAAATTTGCTGTATTCAGGGGGCGTGCCAGTCGCAAGGAGTTTTGGGGATTTTATTTGTTTTATTGTATATTTAACTACGCTTTCTCCCGTTGCACCGAATTGATAACCATAACGGAGACTGCAAATTTTGAGAAGAAGATAGATGCTCTCGGAGAGGAGGCTGATTTATCGTCAATCTATGAAGCGTTTACTCATTATCTTGGCGACCCGAAAGTGATGACTGTAATGATTTTTTCGCTACTGGTATCGCTTGTCATGTTCATCCCTTTTCTTTCAATCAGCGTGCGAAGGTTACATGATTCAGGCAGCGGAGCAACCGGCGTAGTTTTGGGTTGTATTTCTTTAGCTGCAATTTACGGATGCATCATCTCTATGTTCATCACTGGTGAACTTCCTCTGCTAGAATTGATTGTTTCTCTTTTTGCCTTCCTGATGATCAGCATTTATCTGTTGGTCAAAATGATTTTGCCTGGAAATCCAGGCGAGAACAAGTATGGTCCTGAATCCAAGTACTGATAATCATGAATTGTGAACTGGAGAATAGGGCAGGGGAGCAGGGGGGTGCATTGCCTCCAATTCCTGGATTAACGATTAACTGCGAAAAATGTCATTCTGCATTATTGTTCGAGGATGGTATGCTACCGCATGTTTGTCCGCATTGCGGTTACTATCTCCGACCAGAAACAAATTCGGTCTGGTCTCATTTCGTCTTTGTGTTGCGACATCGATATTTCACATGGCGCGGTCGTGCCACCCGAAAGGAGTTTTGGAGTTTTGAGTTAATTGCTCACTCTATTTTGATTCTTTTGTATGTGCTGAGTATATATTTTGCTGATGTCATGTACAATAAAGGGTGCATGAGCATGTTGATACCCTTGGTTTACATTTCGCTTATTTCATTCTCCATCTATATCTTTTTTATAGGAATTCCGCAGTTTTTCCTCATTGCTCGCCGCTTTCATGATATTGGTATGTCTGCTGTAGCAGTTATAATTCATTTAGTGCTTTTTTGTGCGCTAATGGCTACAATGGCAATTACTATTGCCATGGGTCCGTATGATTTGAGAAGTGATGTTGATTTAGAAACTCAGTCTAATCCAGAAATAGTGGATATACAGTTAGATGAACGTTCTGCAGTTGATGATGGTGATATTTCAGAAGCGAACTCACAGAATGAAGTCTTTCCATTAATCTTACTTGCCACAGTTATGAATATGGGGCTCGAAGGGCTGAATGTCTTTTTTCTCATTATCTCATTCATTAATAGTTCGCCTGGAACAAACCGTTTCGGTCCGAGTCGCAAATATCCTATAGCTGTATGAATGAACATCATCAACTTCCAGAAGTTCCACGTGGAACACTAATTTCTGAATCGTGGAGATATTTTCGCAGGAATTTTGCCAAAGAAAACTATTCTCGCTTCCAGGGCAGGGCAGGGCGCTTTGAATACTGGTCTGTAACTATCATTGGAACTCTTTTTTCTGTTTTACCCTTCGTTTTGTTGCCCATTCTAGGTTATTTATTCATACTGATAGAGTTAGCGATTGTCATCTATTTAGCTATGCCCATGCTTTCCGTCTTTGTCCGACGATTGCATGATGTGAATTTCAGCGGATGGTGGATTTCTTTGTACTATTCTTTGTTTTCTATCGTGTTTGCTTATACCGTTTTCAATGTAGCGCAAGAAATCCTCGTTTGCGATTTCTCTGCACAAGACTTTGATTTACAAGTTTTAAGAGTAAATAATAGTTACGTGCACTTCATTCGCATCATGGTTGATTTCTTTTCCATTTTCTTCTTTGTATTAACCTTACTTCCTGGTACTAAAGGAGTTAACAAATATGGCGAACCCGTGTAATATTAATGTTCCACATGGAACAATGGATTCTTTATTTATTCTTGGTCCTACTGGAAGTGGCAAGAGTGCTGTAGCGATTGAATTGGCAGAATTGCTTGGAAATGCCGAAATAATCAGTACAGATGCCTATCAGGTTTACAAAAAGATGCCCATTATTACGGCTGCTCCCTCAAAAGAGGATATGTTTCGCGTGAAACACCATTTGGTAGGCTTCATGGACCCTACAGAGAATAACGATGCAGCTGTCCACGCAAGGCGGGCAGGAGTCATTTCGGAGGGGTTGAAAAAAGGTGGCATGCTACCCATACACACAGGAGGTTCAGGGCTTTACGTCAAGTTTATATCGCACGGAATTTCCCCTGCTCCCCCGAGCGATTCTGTCTTAAGAGCAGAATTGGAGGCGAATTCGCTGGAAGAATTGGTCGAGCGCTTCCGTTTAGTCGATGCAGAAGGAGCTGCATCGACCGATTTACAGAATAAGCGTTATGTGGTGAGGAATCTCGAAATTGTGTTGCTCGGGGGCAAGCCTCTTTCCTACTGGCGGCAGAATTGGAGCGAGCCGTCAGGGCAGGGGTTTTGTATTGTGCGTGATACTGAAGAACTCGATGAGCGCATATCGAAACGCGCTGCGCAGATGCTGCGAGAGGGAGCTATCGATGAGGTAGCGGCGCTGGAGGGCGTACAGCTCTCTGCAACCGCCGGCAAGACCCTGGGATTGACCCAGATTCAGGATTACCTGCAAGGTAGGCTGTCGCGTCAGGAATTGCATGCTGCCATCGCTCTGGCAACGCGCCAATACGCGAAGCGGCAGAGAACCTGGTTGCGGCGCGAGAAGTGGGTGACCCCCATTGTAGCGACTGCGCAGGACACGCCTCGCAGCCTTGCAGAAAAGATAGCCTTGTTACTCGGCTGAAGATATTTCCTCGAACAGGCCGCTGTGCTCAGAGAAGATTATTTTGCTGGCCAGGGCAGAGATATTCTCCACACTCAGCGGGCCGGTATACCCGGGCGCTGTGACGCAGGGGATACAGTCCCGGCTTTCATTGCTGGGAATCAGGGCAGGGAAGTGGGCGTTCGAGTTTTCTGCGCTCCACATGCCGGTCAGGCAACCGACCACGAGAATCTCTGCAAAATTGCTGCAGCGGTTGATGAGGTAGGTGATGCATTCCGGGGAGTAGAACTCGGTAAGGTTCATTTCATCCTGCTCCACCGCTTGCATGAGTTCCATTTTAATAAGGTCCAGGTCGTATCCCTTAGGGCTTGTGGACTCAATCTGCACATCCCAGTAAGCGGGATCCTTGCTGTGCAGCAGGCTCTGCCAGAACGTTGCTTTATGCTTGCTGCTAACCGTGAGAATGCGGCTGTGCAGGCCATCCATATAACAGTTAGCCCCCTCCCAGCTGGAGCGCTGCTGCAGCACATCAAGACCGGGCTGCCCCAGCTGCCACGGTGCCGTGATGAGCTCGGGGTAGGCATCTTTGCCGTTCTTAATGAGGATAAGGGGGAAACGCATGAGGTGCGGTATTCTGCCTGATACCTTCCTCATAGTCAACGAAAATATACGCTTACTCTGTCAGTTTTTCATGTTACATGCCGCGTACGGCGCGATAAACAGAAAAAGCAATCAGAATTTTCAGGATGAGGGCAAAACTCATACCCCAGGTCACCGCGATAGTTGTCTTTGTCTTCGCTTTCAGTTTCTTGCTGGCGGCGAGCCAGAAGAAGATGATGCCCTGGATAAGTGCCGATATACACAAGGCCGCCACCTTGTTAAAACCCATCCAGTCCAGCGGCATGGCGACAGGCAGCAGGAAGGCATACGTACAGGTCGCAAGGTCCGCAATTTCGGCCAGCCACATAACGACCGCCGAAGGTACTACAACGCACAGCAGCAGCGTCACGCGTGCCACCTTGCTGTATCGTTCTTCCTGTGTTGGTATATACATGCCCTGGCTGCATCTTGCCCGACTCATCTCCCTAAGTCAAGGATGAATCCATTTGCAGACGTACTAACGTCCTTCCAATCCCTGTTCCTGAATCAACACCACTCCCATCCATGCAGAAGATAATAAAAGACCCCGGGGGCTACTTGCCTCCGGGGTCTTGAAAATATTTGATTCAAACTATCACTTGCGGCGGCGACGGGCAGCAAGACCGGCCAGAGCCAGCAGGCTCAGCGTAGCTGTAGCAGGCTCGGGAACGGCGGGGGTGTAGCTCAGAGCAATGTTGCTTACGGTGACTGTAGTACCACCACCAGCATTGCCGGTAGGATGGTTGGCCGTCCACAGCACGAACAGTTGAGAAGCATTCACCGTACCGGTGTCGTAGGTCTGGCTGACGGAACCGGCATTGCCCTGATAAGTGAGACCAATCAGCTCGGTTGCTGTTGTGCCATTATAGCTCCACACAGAGTATCCCAGCTTGTTGGTGGTATCAAAGGAAAGCGTGATGCTGTCAGCCGCTACCGGAAGAGCCACGCCCAAAGCTACATACTCACCGGAAAGTGCAGGGCGGCTCTTAAAAGAGAATGTGCCGGAAGACGAGATGCTAATGTCAGTACCATAATCATTAGCACCATAAGCCTGACCCGTGCCGGCGTACCAACCTCCCAGGTCAGCGTTGTCAATGGCCGTCGCAAGGCTCTCTACGATACTTGCCGTAGCACCAGTACCAATGCCGCTGGCGTTGCTGCCAGCAATCCAAGTGTAATCATCACTTCCCGGCAGAGTGATGGCAACCGGTGTGCTGTCCGCGGCAGCAGCCATTCCTGCGAGGGCGAAGAGTGCAATAATTGTCTTTTTCAGACACTTATACTAGACCTCTATTTTATTACAAAGTGTTGCTGCTTACTATTTAGAATAGATTTTTACAAGGTATAAGTGTCCTTGTTTCTGCGTGCATATCGGATTTTTTATTGCAGATTTGCAAATTCGCATTGACAAGGAGCGTAAAGTCCGCATGCATGAAGGCATGCCGAGCATTACTTACTCAAAAAAGACACGCACTTTTACGGCTATCTGGAAAGACCACGCCAAGGAAGCGTTAGGGGTGAAGTATCCGTATGGTCGTAAGTCTAAAAAGTGGCTCGGTGAGAAAGCCCCTACCACATCGGAGCGGCGGGCTATTGAAAAGGAACTGCGGGCTCACGCAGAGGAGGAAGAACACAAGAGTAAGGAGCAGGCTGCTTTTATTCGTATCCACGGTAAGACTGACGAGATTACAGCCGTAGGTTATCTTATGAGCCTGAAGGATGATGAATTGACGATTACCAAGAACGATACTGCCCGCAAAGTGGCACGGCATCAAATCAATTCATTTGTTGCGTGGCTCAATGAGAAGCACAAAGGAACACCGCTGCACCGTATCAATTCTGCCATTGCGGCAGAGTATTATAAGTATCTTGAAAGTCAAAGGATTGCATACGCTACCATTCAACACTACAAAGCACGATTGAGGTTTGTATTCAATGATGCTATGATTAAGTATGAAGATAGCCCCTTGAAACCAAGTAACCCATTCGCAACCTTACCTTTACGAAAAGTCATAACACGAGTGGAGGGACACAAGCGTAAGTCATACGAGAATGAACAGTTGCAGCAGTTCCTTATTGCATCCACGGAAAGTAACCATCTCAATAAGTGGCAGAAGTTGCAGCGATTTGCAAAATACTATTTTCTGATTGTCACAGGATGGCGTGTAAATGACATCCTGCGCTTGAAGTGGGAAAACATTGACTTACAAAAGGGTATCATTACACATACTCATAGAAAAACTAAAAACAAGCGTATCGTCACAGAACTCGGAATTACTGATTTGATTCTTGAAATCCTGTATTGCATGAAAGAGTTGCAAAACATTGCACCTGATAATCGTAAGGGGGTTGTATTCCCCCTTTACACAGGTAATAATGAAACTTCATACGGTAATCTCATTCAACACTTCACACGACTTCGTAAAAAGTGGAAACTTGATGAGTATGAACGATTAGGAAAACAGAAAACCTACACTTACACAATCCACTCATTCCGTGGAACAGCCATTACTAGACTCACACAAGCAGGTTATCAGGAAGCGCGTATTAATTATCTTGTTGGTCACGCGCCTACGAATACAGAGACAAAGCATTACCTTGACTTGAAGGCTGCTGATACCATTGCTATGATTGAACACTTGGAGGACTTGGCTAATGCCCGACACATCTTTGAGAAGTTGAAGACGACAAAGGAATTTTATAAAAAAGACGAATACTTGGAACTGATTGCTAGACAAGCGAAAGCGAAGCAGAAAAAGAAAGGTGCTGATAACAAAAACCACCACATCCCACTACCTTGACCAGAACACCGTTATAATTACTTGTATGGTTACACAACATGATTATGACGGTGTAGGTTCTTTCCGCTCTGTTAGCAAAAGGAAGAAGCCTACAAGAAGGTTTAATGACTTTGAGATTAGGAGTTATGCTAACGCTGACATCATTGCTGGTATCAGGTGGCACTACCCTGCTGACCTTGATACTTCAATTACCAAGTTCAACTTGATAAGTAAGTATCTCGTCACGGACAAGGGTGTGCTGTATGCTACTCATAACTTCACCCGAGGTTATACGATTATGGAAAAGGCGTGTTATAAGAATGCTCGTCTCAAAGTTGAGGAGTACGATACGAAACTCGCAGTTGCAAATGCAAGCGAAAGTCGATATCACGAAAAAAAGGCAATAACAAGGTGGAAGAAATTGCGGCAGGAATACCTTGCTACCTGCTCTGCGATTGATGATGCACGGAAGCAGAAGCGGCTTACCAGACTGTCTGACAAAAGCACCGTTGCTGTTTCATTTAACGATGCTTACAGTTATTCTGACGAGCAGAAAAGAGAACTTGCAGAACGAGGTATTGAAGTCAAGACACTAGGTATCAAAGATAAGGTGGAAGCGTTAGGTTACACCGTGAAGGAACACACTAACCGCTTTAAGATTAAGGTGTATGATGCTATGAGTAGAACATTCAGGACTGAATACCTTGAATACTAGATGTTCTACTTCCTTATTAACAGAAACGCTTTGATAACAAGTATCTTGCAAGGAGAACTCTGCCACAAGGGTAAAGTGTGGCAGGACGGCTTGCAAGTAAGTATCAAACGAGGAAGACCTTATCCTCCGTTCGTGTTCCTGGATAATCAAGGTATCATTCACAGTTACGATACTATGAAAGATGCTGCCAATGAACACTTTAAGGTATCTGCAAAGACTTTGCAGCGCAGCCTTAAAAAGAAAATTGGCAATGCTTTCATAATCAATGGTGAAGATTATACTTTGTTAGCCTGAAACATCCTGTTCTCTAATTACTCCTGTTATCTTATAATAAATGAATTATAGCAACTAGGGTAATTAAGGGACAAGGACACATCGTGAATAACTACCGTTCGCTTTGCTCACTTATCGTTATTCACTCGGTGAAACTTGGGGAAGGCATGCTTCCCCTTCGTTTCCTGATAAGGACACACACGCTCCGCTAATGCGTGTGTCGGCATTTTCAGGATAATTGCAGCCGTGTGACTTCATAAGCAGTCAGCATTCTCAATGCTGTAGTCTGTCTAGGTGTTGATAATCAAATCACAACAGTAGTGTTTGCTTCGCGGTAACAGTTATCAGCAAGTAGTCTTCATTCTCGTAAGGTCTAAAATTCTAATCTTTTGCGAATTTTCGGCTTGCATCTGCATTGAGAATGCTGTATTGTAGGGTCGTTGGATGGTAGCAGGTATTTCAGCATTCCGTCGCGCGTGGGACTGGACACCCCTGCACAATCCACACAAACCTTATAACAATCAATTCTTACTAATCATGAAGAAAACAATTATCACACTCCTCGCTCTGGCTGGTGTGGCTGCGGCTGCCCCGCTGACCTTGCCTGGCACTGATGACTTCACATGGATTGCAGGCAGCAATGCATCCGGCATTGGAACAGGCTCTTCTGCTGCAATTATTCAGAACTTAGCCGCTGCTATTACCGCTGATAACATCGGCAATACCGACCTGACGGGTTGGTTTGGTGGCACAGGTCAGGCCTATGGTCAAAACGATTACAATGACATTACTATTACATCAACAAATTCATTCACATTCAAGAGCCGTCCTGCCCTCAGCGGTGAGTATGTAGCTCTTGGTGTATCGTTGGAAGAAACAGCTTCCGCCATTACTTTGACTTTCTCAAATGACAAGAAAGCAGGCTATTCCCTCTGGAGCTATGATGCAACTACTTCTACTGCAACTGAACTGATTGCAACAACAGGCCTTACTACAGCTGGTACAGTAGACGTAACTTACAACACCGCCGATGTGAACCCTTCCACGCTTTTTGTTGTCTGGACCGCAAACCCCTCAACAGGAGCTGAAGGCGGTAATACGTTGGTAACCATTTCCGACATTGCCCTCAGCTACACCGCAGTCCCTGCTGCCCCCGCTGTCCCCGAGCCGACCACCGCCACGCTTTCCCTGCTGGCTCTGGCAGGTCTGGCTGCTCGTCGTCGCCGCAAGTAACTCAATCTTTCAATTTGATAACAAGGGTCGCTACTCGTCAAAGGGTAGCGGCTCTTTTTATTCTTTCATGCGGATAATCAAGTAAATACTTGTATGATACTCGTTGAATTATCCAAGTTGT
>JAFWYD010000039.1 GCA_017517805.1 Akkermansia sp. | reverse complement strand
CGACTCCAAGGTGGGTCTGGCAGGTCTGACCACCGAGGTTGAAAGTGCAGAGATCGGGGCCTTCGGACTGGAAGCCGGTGCGGGTCTGACCATCCCGCTGGGTGATGAAGGCAGCAGCATCTTCATGGATGCCTCCGTGGAACTGCGCGCCGACTACACCAACGTGAATGGCACCGTGGGCTATCGCATCAACTTCTGATAAGCAGTCGATGCTTTGAAAACACCCGCCGGGGAAGAGCATGCCTCTTCTCCGGCGGGCTTTTTTGCGACCATTCAAACAGTCAATCGCTCGCCACGGCGTAGACGAGACGGGGCAGCGGCCAATTGCCAACCCAAGTGTTCCAAATCTTTGGACTACTTGTGAAAATAGATTGCGTTCTCAATTTTCTCCTTGCTTGTGATGGTGTTTCTTTGTATAGTCACTTACGTGAGTTGGTTATCATGCGAAGGGTGCAGGTCTTCTGATGGGCTGATTCGCAGCATGAGAGCTTTGAGGAAATAACAAGAAACGATAGTTTTTCAAAGGACGATGAGACTGCGGATGATAGCGATGAGTCTGGCACTTGCGGCAGGCATGCCCCTGGTGGCGGCCGAGAAACCGAATATCCTGCTGGTGCTGGTGGATGACATGGGGTGGGGTGATTTGAGTATCAATGTGCCGGCCACGTGTGCGGATGGCACGGTGCGGCCACCGAGTATCAGCACGCCTAGTCTGGCGCAGATGGCGCAGCAGGGGGTGCAGATGCGCCGCCACTACACGGCTGCTCCTGTATGCGCGCCGGCTCGCGCTTCGCTTTTCAGCGGTACGCACCAAGGGCATGCAGAGGTGATTCGCAATAATAGTTTTGATGCTGCGCTGGAGAATTCGCACACGCTGGCTACGGTGCTGCGCGAGGCGGGGTATGCCACGGCGCTGATTGGTAAGTGGGGCATCGGTGGTGGGATGGAGAGCGGTGGTACACCGACGACTGCTGCGGCCTGGCCTACGCTGCGCGGGTTTGATTATTTCTTCGGTTATCATAACCACCTGGCGGGGCACCGTCACTATGCGAAGGAGGAGAGTAATGCAGACCCTGAGACGGGGATGAATGCGGTCTGGGATGGTGATAAGTTGATTACACCGGACCTGGATAATTGCTATAGCACGGATTTGTACACGGCCCGCAGTAAGAAGTGGATTGTGGACCATGTGAAGGCAAGCCCTGGTAAGCCATTTTTCCTGGCGCTGACGCTGATTGCGCCGCATGCGCGTCTGGCGGTTCCGAGTGCACCGTATCCGGCAGGAGGTGGTCTGAAGGGGGGTGTGCAGTGGCTGGGCAGGCCCGGGCAGATGATAAATACCGCCAAGGGGCAGTGGGATAGCTACATCCACCCGCAGTACCGCAATAATGCCGAATGGAAGCGGTATGCCAGGAAGCGTTTTGCTGGTGGTGCGCAGAGGGCCATCACCTCTGCCCAGCGCCATGCCACGATGATTACGCGCGTGGATGAGGCTGTGGGCGACCTGATGCAGCTGCTGAAGGATCTGAATATTGACCAGAATACCTTTGTGGTGTTCACGAGTGATAACGGACCTCACAATGAGCCAGGTGCGGTGGGGGGCTTCAAGGAGCACCCGGCTCCGGCGCAGAATCCGGCATTTTTCCGCAGCTATGGCCCTATGGATGGTATCAAGCGCGACCTGTGGGAAGGTGGCATGCGTGTGCCTTGCCTGGTGTATGCTCCGGGTATCATCAGGCAGAATTACCATAGTGATTTTCCGAGCCAGTTCCACGACTGGATGGCTACTTTTGCTGATCTGGCGGGTATGCCCAAGCCGATGCGCTGCGATGGTGTTTCGCTGCTGCCCACCCTGCAAGGTGATGATGCTGCGCAGAAGGATGGTGTGGTGTACTCGGAGTATAATTTCGGCGGTGGCATGGCCCAATACCAGGACTACGCGGAGAATAAGCGGGGCCGGGTGCGCGGCGAGCAGCAGGCGCTGGTATTCCGCGCTGAGGATGGCCGCTACCTGAAGGCCATCCGCACAAATATCCGCAGCGCAGATGATGATTTCGAGGTGTATGATGTAGAGGCAGACAGTCACGAAACGACCAATATCGCGGACCAGTTCCCCGGTATTCAGGAGAAGCTGAAGGCTGCTGTGCTGCACACGCGCCGCGCATATGATTACACACGCGACCCTGCTGCTGGCCGTCGCAACAATGGCTGCGGTGGGTTCCGCCACTACGATATGACCCTGGTGCCTGCGAGCAAGCCTGGCGAGACTCAGCCGGGGCTTGCGATGCGCCAGATGCAGGCGACTTGCCCCTGGGTGCCGGAGTTTGATACGCTGCCCGGGGCAGCGCAGGCCGTGACCGGTTCGGTGGCTGACCCCGCCGCGGTAGAGTTGCCCGCCGGCAGTATCACGGAGTTCAAGGGCTACATCAATGTGCCGGAGCAGGGGCACCACTGGCATTTCTATGTGACACTCAGCGATGTGCCTGGTACGAAGGCCTATATCAAGATGCACAACTTCCAGCTGGTGGATGCTGATTTCAACTATACCCCCGGCAGCACGGTGAATGAGTCTGCCGCTATCAACACGGATGAAGCTATCGCAGAGAAGACCGGCAAGAAGGGTGTGCCGCTGAAGCCGGGCAAGCATGCCATCACCATCACAATAGTGCAGGGTCCCGGGGCTCCCGGGACGTTCAAGTTGGAGTGGAACAAGGGACCCCAAGGTGGCTGCCAGACGCAGGTGACCACAGTGCCGGCCTCTGCATACAGTCATTAATATAAGTATATGTGTAAGTTATGGAAATGGATGGCTGCCGCGGCATTGCTCGCAGCACCGGTTGTGGCAGATGGGCCTCCTTCTGAGCTGGAAGGGGGCTGGGTGTATGCATGGGGAGATGAATTCGAGGGTTCCAGGCTCGATACAAATAAGTGGCGCTATGAACTGGGGGTGATTCGCAACCGGGACGCGGTGCAGTCGTACACGAAGGATTGCGTGAAACTGCGTGGCGGTAAGCTGCTGCTGATTTCGAAGGCTCGTGAGACTCGCAACCAGAATTACGACCCGAAGAAGGAACATTGGACCCACCAGCTCAAGACGATGCCCTATGCCAGCGGCTCGGTGACGACCCGCGGGGTGAAGCATTTTGAATGCCCGGGCCGCCTGGAGATTCGCGCGAAGATTCCTAAGGCGAAGGGGGTGTGGCCGGCGCTCTGGACGATGCATGTGAATCAGTACGGCTGGCCGGCCAATGGCGAGATAGATATACTGGAGCATATTTCGCAGGAACCGGAGACCTGCTATTCGATTTTCCGCTGGGGAGCCAATGGAAGCAACCGGGAGCACAAGGTTATCCGCACCACCCGCCTGCCGGATTACAGCAAGGAGTTCCACACCTATGTGCTGGAGTGGGATGAGGCGGTGATGCGTATCCTGATTGATGATAAGGAGGTGGGACGAGTAGCGATTTCCGATGCCAATTACCCGGATGGGAATAACCCGCTGCTCACGCCTTGCTACCTGATTATGAATACGGCTATCGATGGCTGGGCCGAGGCACCGGATGCTTCCCAGTACCCGGTGCAATTCGAGATTGATTATGTGCGCTTTTATACTAAGGGCGATGCCGCTGCTATGAAAACAGCGGGGGAGCCTCAGTCTGCCGGCGCTGATGAGCCGGAGCAGAAGCCCAGGAAGAAGCGCCGCAAGAGTAAGAAGAGGAAGTGATGCTGCTGAATCCCTTTGCGTTCCGCAATTTGTTCCAGCTTTCGATGAGTTATGGTGGAGTGGTGTTTCTGCTACTCTGCCTGGGGCCGCTGCGCGATTTGCTGGCTGAGCCAGTTACCCTGGAGCGCTTGCGCGAGACGGCTGGCGCTGTGGGGGCTCTGGTGCCGGTGGGTATGGCGGTGGCGGCGGTTGTGGCTGGCATGGTGCGCAAGCTGCTGTTCGTCTGCGGCGGGGTGAATGCGCGCAGCCTGGGCGGTATTTTCCTGCTGGGTACGTTCTGGCATCTGCCGCTCACGCTGCTGGTGGCACATGCTGCTGCCGGGCACGAGTCGGGTGCCTGGATGCTGCCGCTGTATTTTACTGCAGCAGGGGCTGTGGCCAGCGTGGTGCTGGTGCTGGTGCTGCGCAAGGCTTTGCCCCGGGGGTGAGATGGAGCCCCTCCTTGCGCGGAGGCGGACTCAGTTCTGCATGAGCAGGTTTACCGGGTTGTAGAGCAGCGCACCCAGTCGCGCGGCGATGCGGTTTGCTTCGATGGACGGTACCTCGGTGGAGATATAGAAGGTGTAGGGCAGGTCTACGGAGCGTAAATCGGCCCCGCCGGCGCGGATTTCGGTTTTCGGGGAGTGGCCGTGCGTTTCAAAGCCGAAGAGCGGACGGTGCTCCTCGCCCTGGATATCGACCACGCGCTGGCGTGTGGTATCGGTATCGCACACCACGATATGCGGCGCAAATCCTTGCGGTACCACGCTATCGGCCTTCTGCTTTTCCTTTGCGATGCGGTATACGCTCTTGCAGGCGGCGTTTTCAAGCCCCAGCACTCGCTTGCCAGAGTCTTCAAAGAGAAGCACGCGGACGCTCTCGCCCTCCTTCAGCCAGCAGGGGTGGGCGGCGCAGGCCTTGACCACGGCTCGCACGATGAAATCGAAGAGTGAATAGCGGTTTTCCAGCAGCTTCTCGCATTGCACGGCGATGGGCAGGCTGATGCGGGCCAGCGCGCCCATGTTCACCACGTTGTCGTACACGTAGTAGCCGCTGTCTTCAGGCTGGGTGGGCGCGGTGGCAAAATCGCTGATGACGGTCTTGCCGTGGCCGGTG
The DNA here is from genome assembly GCA_017517805.1 of Akkermansia sp. Classification (GTDB taxonomy): domain Bacteria; phylum Verrucomicrobiota; class Verrucomicrobiia; order Verrucomicrobiales; family Akkermansiaceae; genus Akkermansia. The sequence continues at coordinate 177 of JAFWYD010000039.1, read as the reverse complement.
AGGATGATGTTGCTGGTGGCGGGGGTGGTGACATCTGCCGCCATAATCCGGCCTCGGGGGCCGGTGCCGCGCAGGGTGGCGGGATCGATGCCTTTCTTGAGGCAGAGCTTTCTGGCAAGGGGGGAGATGAGCATGGCTGGCAGATAGGGGGGGGAGATGTGGGAGAGAGCGGGGGGG
>JAFWYD010000038.1 GCA_017517805.1 Akkermansia sp. | reverse complement strand
CGTAGCAGGGTATCTCCCGCCTCACCATCGGCAGTAAGCATGCATTTGTGGCTCTATCGGCGTAAGCCGCTAACTTTCAATTTGTCAATCGTCAATTGTCAATTGTCAATCCACGTGTCCCAAATCTTTGGGACACGTGTGGCTATCTGGTGCCACTTGTATCCTGAAGTTCATGGAGATGATTGCCACCTGCCGGGGTAAAAAAAGGCGGACTCAAGCGGTCCGCCTTTTGAGGAATCCGGGTTACCCTCCGTTATCTGGCGTTCAGAATCTCGGTGATGGGCAGGATGATAAAGCCGATACCGCGGTTGCCGGTCTTGCCGTTGGTGTGGCTGGTTTCGTAGATGATACCGACGTGGTCGTCATCGACCATGGCCTGGCAGGAGTAGCCCATGCAGCGGCGGGTGTCGTAGAGCAGACCAGTGTTCCAGGTCTTACCATCATCTTTGGAAACGCGCACGGTCATGTTGCTGCGGCCGTTGATGCGGGGGTTGGAGAAGAGGAGCAGCCGACCATACTTCGCGGAATCCACCGCGATGATGGAGCCTTGGCAGGTGGGCTCGCTGAGAGCCTTGTTGTTGGTCTCGTGTGGCTGCCAGGTCTTGCCGAGGTCGCGGGTCACGTAGACAATGCGGTTGCCCTGGTAGGCTTCGTTGCGGCAGTTAATCATGATGCTGCCGTCCTGGAGCTCGACCACCTGGCATTCGGAGGTGGCATGGGGCACACCGTTGCCATAGACCCAGTTCTTGCCGCCATCGGTGGAGTAGCAGATGGTGCTCATGCAGCGGGGGTTGACGGCGCGGTCCCAGATCTGGGCGGGGAAGACGATGGTGCCGTTCTTGAGTACGATGCCATTGCCGGGGCCTGCGAGGATGGTGGTCCACTGTTCCTTCTTGATCTGCCGGGTGGGATTCACGTAGTCCTTGCTCCAGGTCTTGCCGTCGTCGTCAGAATAAACCATACCCCACTGGCCGGTCTTATCCTTATCCCAGCCGGTCTTGGAGACCCAGAGGGAGGCACCGCCGCTGAAGTGGCAGACGAGTGACTGCATCCAGATGCGGCCGGTCTGGTCCTGAAGGATGCAGGGGTCGCCGCAGCCGTTGTTGTGGCCGGGGCCGGCATCCATACTCACTTCGGGCATGGTCCAGCTCTGGCCGCCATCGGTGGAGCGCACGGTGGCCACATCGATATCGGCACAGAGGTCACCTTCGTGGTGGTAGCGGGCATCGAAGCACGCGATGAGGCTGCCGGCTGCGGTGCGGATGAGGCCGGGGATGCGGAAGGCTACGCAATGACGCGGAGCTGCACCGGCGGGCTGGTTGCCCACGTTATCGCCCGGGAAGGCGAGCATGGTACCCACACGCTGGGTGACCGGGGCCTGCTCGGGGGTGTATTCCTTGCCTTCGATGGTTACTTTCACATCGGAGAAGCTGATGCTGGAGCCAATGGCAGCGGAGCCGGCGGGCTGCACATCGAGCCAGAGGTGGGTGGAGCCGCCCTCCAGGGCTGCATCCACGGGAATTCGTACGGTGCCATCGGCCAGGGGCACGGCGGTACCATAGGCGGTGCCGTGGCTGAAGTCGAGCCCATCGGCGCTACCGCTGCGAAGGGTGACACCTGTTACAGCGGCGGGGTCAGAGACTTTGCAAGTGACGAGCTCCACGGATTTGGGGTCGTGAGCACCCTCGCTCTGCACATCAACAGCCAGCACGGGGTTGAACACAGCGCGTTTCATGATGGGGAATGCCCCGGGGTTGCGCACCCCGACACTCTTGACCACCATGGGGCCGACCATAAGGTTCAGGTCATCGATGAGCACGCCGCCGCCTTCTGCGGTGGTGGCTTCAAACCGCAGGCCCGTGGTACCGGCCGGCATGGTCCATTTCATGAAATTGTGGTAACCGCCCACACCGCTCTTATCCAGGCGGGCGACTTCCTTCTCACCCGCAGGGGTAATGGCGAGAATGCGGAAAGCAAAGGGGTTGCGTCTTGTCCAGCGCTCTACCCAGCACTGACCGGTAGTATCATCTTCCAGCGGCTTGACCAGCTGGAGGGTGGCGCTGCGCTCCTGCCCACCCAGCAGGCGCAGGGCCTGGGCGCTGTTGCGGCCGTGGCCTCGGTTAATCTCTGCGTGTCCGCCGGCAGCAGTCAGTCGGCCATACTGTGTATTCACCTGCGAGAAGCCCCCGGCAGGCTGCTTTTCAAAGTGTTCTGCGGCACCCGCAAGGCCACACGCCAACGCTCCAAGAAGAAGTACTCTCGTCATGCTGCCAAGATAGCACAGCCCCCTCACCAGTACAAGCAAAAATGGTGAAACCAGATAGATTGCAGATGCGGACCCATGATCAGGGGCACACGGATTGACCATTGGGAGGGGCGGTGCTTGCCCCCGTTCAATCGGCCGCCATGCCAGCTGCTTTCAACGCATCCCAACCACCCTGCAAGATGTAGATGGGGGCTTCGAGCATACCGAGTTCGCGCAGTTCGGCGGCAATTTCCTCGGAGGCGGTGCATTCGGCGGTGCAGAAGACAACGATGCATTCGTGCCGCTCGGCTGCCTGGAGCATACGGTCGATGGCGGCATCTATCTGCTGCTGCATCTCAGGTCCCTTGCGGATGGGGAACATGCGGTTCTCGGGCAGCATGAGGTGGTTGAGCTCAAAATCGCCCTGGCTACGGGCATCGACCCACACCACGCGGTCGCCATACTGCGCGGCGAGGGTTTCCGGGCAGATGCGGCCCGGGGGCAGTTGTTCCTGCCGGCAGGGAGGCTGGCGGTGCGGGGCAAAAACAACGGCATCGGCCCAGCCAAGCACTACTGCCAGCACCAGGATGATGATACCGAGCCGGATGGCCTGTGTGAACGTGTCCTTCATACCGCTGCACCACTTCTACCACAGCTTGCAGGGATTTTGTACCTTAGATATCGTCATCAGCAGGTTTGGCCTTCTTTTTCTTTTTGCCCTTCTTGCCTTTTTTACCTTTCCTGCCCTTTTTGAGCTTATCGTCACCGGCATCATCACCACCGGCATCGACATCTTTACCGATCATGATGGATTCGATGGGGATGCGGATGAAGCCGATACCGCGGGCACCATTCTTACCATTGGTGTGGCAGGTTTCGTAGATGATACCCACGTGCTCCGGGTCGGTCATCGCCATGCATGAATAGCCCATGCAGCGGCGCTTGTCGTACATGATGCCCTCATTCCAGGTTTTGCCCTCATCGCGCGAGGCTCGCACAATCATGAGCGCGCGGGGATACACCTGCGGGTTGGAGAAGAGAAGCAGCCGGCCGTACTTTTTCGTCTGCACAGCCACAAAGCCACCCTGGCAGGGCTGGGGGGAGGGTTCATTGAGCCCGCTGAGGTTCGTTTCGTGCGGTTCCCAGGTTTCGCCCATATCCCTGGTCACATAGATGACGCGGCGGCCGCCGCCGGCCTCGTTGCGGCAATTGATCATGATGGAGCCATCCTTGAGCTCCACAATCTGGCATTCGGAGGTAGAGTGCGGCAGCCCGGTACCCATCTTCCAGGTCTTGCCGCCATCCTTGGAATAGCAGATGGTGCTGCGGCAGCGGGGGTTGGCACCGTTCTGCCAGATCTGGGCCGGGAAGACAATGTGGCCCTTCTTCGTGCAGATACCGTTGCCGGGACCAGCAAGGATGCAGGTCCACTCTTCCTTTTTGACCTGCCGGGTCACATTCATGTATTCCTTGCACCAGGTCTTGCCATCGTTGTCGGAATACACCATGCCCCACTGCCCGGTCTGATTCTTATCGAAACCCGCTTTGGAAACCCCCAGGGAGGCACCGCCACCAAAGTGGCACACAAGCGCCTGAATCCAGATACGTCCTTTCTTATCCTGGAGAATGCAGGGGTCGCCGCAGCCGTTCTGCCCGCCAGGGCCGGCATCCATGGCCACTTCCGGCTTGCTCCAGGTCTGGCCACCATCAGTCGAACGCACGGTCGCCACATCGATATCGGCGCAAAGGTCGCCCTCGTGCCCGTACCGGGCATCGAAACTGCCGATGAGGGTACCCTTATCCGTGCGAATGATACCGGGGATACGGAAGGCGACGCAGGGGCGGTCATCAGCCTTATCGGGCTGGTTGCCCACGGTTTCTCCGGGAAAGGCCAGCATGGTGCCGATGCGCTGCGACACGGGTTCGCGGAGATCTGGCTTGTACTCCTTGCCATCGACTGTGACCTTGAAGTTGCGGAAGCTGACCAATGCGCCCACGCGAGCCTTGGCGGCGGGCTCCACATCAAGCCAGAGGATATTTTCGCCACCTTGCAGCAGTTCCTTGGATTTGATGGTCACCTTGCCATCGGAGCCGGGCTTGGCAGAGCCGTACTCAATGCTGCCGCTGAAATTCATCCCCTGGGTATCACCGCTGCGAAGGGTGATGCGGTCAATCTGGGCCGGGTTGGTCACCGTAAAGCTGACCGCATTGAATTTCTTCGGCTTATCAGCCCCTTCAGTCTGCACATCGATTGCCACAGCGGGGTTGTGGAGCGCGCGCTTCATGATGGGATAGGGACCGGGGTTGATGATTTCCACCCCTTTCACCTTCATATCGCCAGCCAGCAGCACCAGGTCATCTATCAGCAACCCGGTCCCCTCTGCCGTATCCACCACCCACTGCATACCCGTGGCTCCGGCGGGGAGCTCGCCTTCCACCTTGGTGCTGATACTCCCCTGCCCGATTTTATCGGTGCTCACGACCTCCTGGCTGCCGGAGCTTGTGAGCGCCTGCACCGTGACCTTGAACGGTTGCTTGCCCGACCAGCGCTCAGCCCAGAATGAAAACTTCGTCTTCTTCTCCAGCTTTTCCTTAAAGGTGACGGAGACAGTACGCCCGGCACCGCCCATCACACGCAGACTCTTGCTGCCGGAGCGGCCCTTGCCATGCAGCTCTGCATGGCCGGCAGCTGCCTTCAGTCTGCCATATTCCACCGTGGCCGTAGTCACCTGGCCGGAGGGAAGCTTCTCAAAACTTTCTATACCCAGGGCAAAGCCACTGGCCAGGAGGGCGAGCATGCATTGTCTGAACATGCCCGCATCCTACCATATTTCCCCTTTCGGTTCAAGCTGCTAGGCGCGTTTTTTCTTTTTTTTGCCCTTCCTGCCCTTCTTGGACTTCTTGCCCTTCTTCGCATCGCCATCTTCCCCTGACACCATGGGAGCTTTCACCTCGACTTCCTTGCCGGTGATGATGGTTTCGAGCGGCACGCGGATGAAGCCGATACCCCGGAAACCATTCTTGCCATTGGTGTGGCAGGTTTCGTAGATAATACCGGCGTGGTCCGGGTCAGTCAGCGCCACACAGGAATAGCCCATGCAGCCGCGCTGGTCGTACATCACCCCATCACTCCAGGTCACACCCTCATCCTGCGAAGCGCGGATGCTCATGTGGCTACGGCCATGAATCCAGGGATTGGAAAAGAGCAGCACCCGCCCATGCTTCTTTGTTTCCACCGCCACAAGTGAAGCCTGGCAGGTGGGGTCGTTGAGCGTGCTCAGATTGCTTTCATGCGGCTCCCAGGTTTCTCCCAGATCGCGGGTGATATAGACCACGCGCTTGCCGCTGCGCGCCTCGTTGCGGCAGTTGAGCATCAGCGCACCATCCTTCAGTTCCACCACCTGGCACTCGGAAGTCTTGGCTGGTATCGGGGGAGCCATCTTCCACTTCCTGCCGCCATCGCGAGAGTAGCAAATAGTGCTGCGGCACACCGGATTGGCACCGTTCTGCCAGATCTGGGCAGGAAAGACGATGACTCCTTCGCTGGTGCAGATACCATTGCCGGGGCCGGCCAGGATGAGTGTCCACTCATCCTTCTTAATCTGTTCTGTCACATTGACAATGCGGCTCCAGCTCTTGCCGTCGTTGTCAGAATACACCATTTCCCACTGCCCGGTGCGGGCTGGATCTGTGCCGATGCCGGAAGCGTTGATGGCTCTGGCACCAGGGGCAAAGTGGCAGGCGAGCGCCTGCATCCAGATGCGCCCTTTCTTATCCTGGAGGATGCAGGGGTCGCCGCATCCATTGGCCATGCCGGGGCCGGAATCCATGTTCACCTCCGGCAGCGTCCAGGTCTGGCCACCATCAGTCGAGCGCACCACCGCCACATCGATATCGCGGCAGAGGTCCACCTCATTATCATAACGGGCATCAAAGACACCCAGCAGCGTCCCCTTCTTCGTCTGGATGAGACCGGGAATACGGAAGGCGGCGCAGTCCCGCGCGGCTCCGTTCTGCTGCCCTACCTTATCACCCGGGAAACCCAGCATGATACCGATGCGCTGAGTGACCGGCTGCATCTCAGGCTCCAGGTTCCTGCTGCCGATGCTGAATTTGATTTTCTCGACCGTGACCGTGGAGCCGATGATAGCCTTTTCGCTGGGTTGGATATCCAGCCAGAGGTGGTGCTCACCCGCAGGCAGGTTCCGGCTCATCTTGATAACTACGGTCTTGCCCTTGCCTGCTTCTGCGCTGCCGTATTCCACGCTATCCTTGAAATCCATACCCTTGTCCGCCCCGCTGCGGAGGGTGATATTCTCCACCTGTCCAGGTTCATCCAAGGTAATCGTCAGCTTGCCTTTCTTCCATTCTTCAGAGGCATTCACCGTCAGCTTGACAGCAGGGTTGATACTGGCGCGCTTCATGATGGGCCACACGCCGGGGCTGGTCACCTGCACCTCGTTGCCGTAGCTGCTCCCGCCCTGCACCAACACTATCGATACCAGGGTAAACAAAGTTTTTCTGAACATGCGCCCAATATACCAGACATCCCCCCAGGCTGCAAGCTTTCATTGACGAAGTTTCAACGGTATGTACGAAGCCCCGCGAGCCAGCCAATCAGAGGACGAGCAACTCGCGCAGCATTTCGGTAAGCTGAGCGGCGGGCATGGTCACCATCTCCTCCTCAGTAAGACCGCTCTTCTGGCGCCAGCGCACGATGCGGCTGAGCAACTGCAAGTGCCACTCGGGGCATTCTTCCGGCACCACAATCAGGAATACCAGGCGCGCCGGGCTTCCCTGCCAATCCACCCCGGCCGTGCTGCGGGCCAGGTAGACCGCCGGTTGCGGAATCTCGAAAACGCGGGCATGCGGAATGGCCAGCCCATAGCCCAGGTAGGTGCTGTCCTGCGCCTCGCGGTCGAGCGCAGTATTCACCAGCGTGCGCTTGCGCCAGCCGGTCAGCCCGGCCAGCTCACCCGCCAGCAAGCGCACCATATCCACATGGCTCTCCCCGGCAGGCAGCTCTTCCTCGCGCACCCAGACCAGCGTTTCATTGCTCAGTTCCTCCGCATCAAACATGGTACGGATGGTATAGCATTGCACGCGGTAAAAAGCAAGTTGGTAAGTAGATTATGACGCGTGTTCACCCTCCGCACAACGCGGAGGCCGGGGATTCGCAAAAAAGCCCGCCGGGGAAGAGGCATGCTCTTCCCCGGCGGGTGTTTTCAAAGCATCGACTGCTTATCAGAAGTTGATGCGATAGCCCACGGTGCCATTCACGTTGGTGTAGTCGGCGCGCAGCTCCACGGAGGCATCCATGAAGATGCTGCTGCCTTCATCACCCAGCGGGATGGTCAGACCCGCACCGGCTTCCAGTCCGAAGGCCCCGATCTCTGCACTTTCAACCTCGGTGGTCAGACCTGCCAGACCCACCTTGGAGTCG
>JAFWYD010000037.1 GCA_017517805.1 Akkermansia sp. | reverse complement strand
CCACCATGTCAAGGTGTTGCTCTACCAACTGAGCTACTCCCGCATAAGGAACTGGGCAGGGATGGATTCGAACCATCGAAATCGTACGATAGCAGATTTACAGTCTGCCCCCTTTGACCGCTCGGGAACCTACCCATTCTTGGTTTTGCAGACCGCAGATACGGTGTGCGGCGGTAATTTACACAATCTCGCAGCGGAATGCAAGTCTTTTTTTATAAAATTGGTGATTTTTTTTGTAATTTGTAGTTCCGGATGGTGATAAAGACGAACAAGACACCGATGGCTGCGATGATGAGCGAGAGGAATTGGCCCTGGGTGATGCCGTGCCAGACAGCGGCATCGGGTTCCTTGAAGCATTCGCAGGTGATGCGTGCAGCGGCGTAGAGGAAGCAGAAGATGACGGAGAAGATGCCATCGGGGGCATTTTTCCACAGCAGGCGCACGCTCAGCCCGACAATGAGGAGCAGCAGGCCTTCGCCTGCGGCTTCGAACAGCTGGGAGGGATAGCGCGGGTTCAGGAACTGCCCCAGGGCTTCGCGCACGGGCTCGCTTTCGCGGCACAGGCGGCTGAGGGTGTCGAAGAAGGCTTCGCCAGGAGCTGCAAGGCTGCTGATGCTGCCGCCGGCGGCATGCTCGACGGCAACGAGAGCCTGAATCTGCTGCTGGGTGGGGAGTTCGAATATCTCCAGCGGGAATTTCATGGCGAGGGGATTATCCGGGCTCACGATGCGGCCGTAAAGTTCGCCGTTGATGAAGTTGGCGATGCGGCCGCAGAACAGGCCTATGGGGCTGGTGATGGCGATGCCGTCCAGCAGTTTGACGACGGATATCTTATTGCGCCACGAGAACCAGAGGCATGCAACGCCGACTCCCAGGATGCCGCCGTGCGAGGCCATACCGCCTTCCCACACGCGGAATACCCACAGCGGGTCAGCCATGAATCCGCTCAGCCCGTTTTCCGGCAGCCAGTAAAAGAAGAATTCCCCCAGACGGCCACCAATCAGCACGCCCAGTATGCAGACGAGCGTCACGTAGTCTCCGAGTTTGTCTATGTCCATCTGGAAGAGTTTCTTCCTGGTGAGCCAGTAGAGGAGCATGTACCCGAGTACGAAACCCATCACATAGGCCAGGCCATACCAGCGGATGGCAATCGGGGTGCCGGGAATATCGAAGATGATGGGGTCCAGATGGTGAATATAGGTGGCGATGGCTGGCATGACAGGCCGGGTTATAGCACAGAGCCGGGGGGGATAACAAGGCAAAAATGCGTCGCGCGCGTGATGCTGTTCGTGGTAGAACGCTGTTTCTTTCAAAAAAAACGGGACATGGTGAAGATTCTTCTCGCCAAACGTGGGCCTATTGTGTATAAGTATAGCATATATTTGTTTTTCGCCATGAAACGTTTCTTTCTTCCCCTTGCTGTAGCGGCGCTTTGCGGTGTGTCTCACGCAACGACTGTGCCGAGTGCCGATTATGCCCAGGCTTCACTTTCGCTGAAGGCGAAAGATGCTGAGTTTGTGGAGGTCCCGCCTAGTGGTGGTGTGGGTATGTTTACGCCTGCAGCAGATGCAAAGAAGCTGTCGAACCCTGCATGGCATGTTCTCCGTATTCCGTACGAGCTGCGTGGCAAGAGCCGCAAGGAAGGCAAGTTCCCTCTGTATGTGGATGAGCTGAAGGTGCATGCCTACCTCCTCTTTGCCGTCGGTAAGAGTAAGAAGCTCATCCTGCTGGAAAAAGAAATCACCTACGTGGATATTCCCCTGCCGAAGCGCAATGCCGGCGAGAAACGTAGTGAGAACAGGGAGGTGTCCGCTGGTGTGTTCATTTCTCCTGCTGATGCTGCCTGCATCTGCGCAGAGGATGCCTCCAAGGTGGAAAAGGTGAGCCTGAAGGGGAAACTGGCCGCTGTGGCGGTGGAGTTCAAGTTCAAGGATGCGGACTGCGCCGCCCCTCTTGAAAGCGGTCAGGAGCCCTACGTCCTGATTGATAATTCCCTGAAATCTACGCTGAAGAAGGATTGGTGGAAGAAGGAGGGCAAGAATACCATTGGCGCTGAGCTCTGCGCTATTTCTGAGACCCCATTTGCCCCGTATTACGCCCCGACCTTCCCGGCTACTTCCCCGATGTATGGTTCCACTCCGGCTTCCGGCAGCTATTCTGCCAGCTCATCGGCATCTTCCGGGATGGATGGGTATGTTCCCGCTTCTGCGACCGATTCTGCTGCATCTGCCGATGGTGCTGATTCTACTGCCTCTGATGCCTCTACTGCTGAGGGAGCCTCCGATGATACGGCTGCTCCCAAGAAGAAGGGAAAGAAGCGCCGCAGAAGCAGCAACTGAGCACTCGCACGCGACGGATTTAATTTTTTAACTGACAACTGACTACATATGGCTGAATATAAGACAACGGTAGCCCTTGAGATTGGCTCTCAGAGCGTCACAATGGGTGTCTTTACCCCGGCCGGGCGTGGGTTTGCGCTTTCGCGCTATGCCCGCAGAGATATCCTGCTGGACCCGGTGGAAGAGGGAATGCGTATGGACTATGTTGGCAACGCCATCGCAGAGATGGTGCAGGAACTCAAGGTGCGCGGTTCTGACGTGCGCAACGTGGTTTCCGGCCAGCAGGTATTCATGCGTTTCATCAAGCTGCCTGCCATCGATATGGATGACATCGCAGAGCAGGTGGGCTTCGAGGCGCAGCAGCATATCCCGTTCCCCCTGGAAGACATCATCTATTCCTACCAGGAACTTGCCGACCGTGAAGAAGGCGAACGCGAAGTGCTGCTTGTGGCGATTAAGAAGGATGTGCTGGATAATCTCAACACTCAGGTTGAGGCCAGCTCGCTCAAGACTCGTAGTGTGGATTGCTCCATTACTTCCCTCTACAATGCTTTCCGCGCCAATTACGATGAGGATGAACCGGTGATGCTGCTTGACATCGGTGCCAAGACGACTGATATTATCTTTGCGGAGGATGGCCGCTTCTTCACCCGTTCTGTGACGGCTGCCGGTGCTTTTATCACCAACAGCATTGCCCGCGAATTCAACCTGAGCTTCCGCGAGGCAGAGCAGCTTAAGATTGAGGATGGTGTGGTTTCCCTCGGCAATGGATACACCGATGCCATGGGTGAGCAGGAAGCTGCTCTCGCCACTATCATCCGCACGGCTATGAGCCGCCTGAGCTCGGAGGTGCAGCGCACGATTAACCACTACCGCGCACAGTACAAGGGAACCCCGCCCACCAAGGCGTACATATGCGGTGGTGGCGCGCGCCTTCCCTTTGCGCTGGAGTTCCTCCAGTCTGCTCTGAACATTCCGGTTGAATACCTCAACCCGGTGGAGGTGCTTTCCGTCGGCCCGAAGGTTGATGAAGCTGAACTGGAGCAGGATGCCATCTGCCTCGGTCCGATTGTGGGTGCTGCAATTACTGGTTCTGGCACTGGTGAGTTCAACATCGACCTTGTGCCCACCAGCGTTGGCCGCGACCGTGCTGAAAAGAAACTTCTGCCCAAGGTGGCTGTGGCTGGTGTGATTGCTCTGGCCGGTGCCGGCTTCTACGCTTACACGGCGAATCAGGCGGCTACGGAATCCTCCAAGGTCCTGGCTCAGGTTTCCCGCGCCGATGCTGCCGTGTCGCAGATTGATAGTCAGATTACATCGGTGCAGGAGAAGTATCAGAAGGAGATGAGCCAGATTGCCCGGTTTGAGGGTCTGTATGCGATGCGCTCTGCCTATGCCGAGGTGTTGCAGCAGCTCAGCCGTAAGGGTGTTTCTCTCAAGTTCTGGTTCAATGAGTTTGCTCCTCTTATCAACTACGATGTAGATTCGCACCTGATTACCGAGTTCAAGGGTACTCGCCTTATCGATTCTAATCGTGTTATGAAATCTGAGTCGGCCCTGAACTCTGCTCCGGACCCCGAAGCCGGAAGCCGCAAGTCGAAGGATGATCCTAAGGTGACCGCTATTTACGTGAGCGGTTTCACCATTAAGGACCCGAAGAGTGATGCCAATGAGCAGCGCGATGCTATTTACCAGCTTGTGTACAAGAATTTCGATGAACGTAGTGCTGATTCCCTGTTCTCCTACCAATATAACAAGGTGCAGAGTAATCTGAATCACTACTTCCAGTTTATCGATGCCAAGTCAACGACCAAGTCAATGAAAGACGTGCCGCCCGCGTATGTCGATAAGTTCATCATGGTGATGCCGTTGAAGACTCCTATTGCCATTCCTGAGTTGAGCTCCGGCAAGAAGTGATATAAACTCTTAATTTTACGTTGCAAGAATGAATATAAGTGAAAATAAGCGAGTTGTAGCGCTTGGTGCTGTATTTGCTCTGGCGTTCGGGGGGGTGATGTTCTACGGCTACTCCGAAAGTCAGAAGCATGCTGCCAATAAGGCTGCTATTGAAGAAATCAACGTGCGTTTTGATGGGTATGCTAACCAGGAACTGACTCCGACCAAGGCTAACCTCAAAGAAATCAAGGATGCTTATTCCAAGGTTTCATCGGTTAATAAGGACCTGCAGGCTGAGTTGAATCGATATGCTACCGTCTGCTGGGGCGATGGCAAGAGTATCACGGCTCAGGATTTCCAGAATGAATGGCGCGATTCTGTCAACAAGGTGCGCAGCCTGGCCACGAAACAGGGTGCCTCGTTGAATGGCTCTGCTGCCGAACTGGGAATGGGTACTTACAAGAATGCAGCTCCGGTGGCTGATGCTGTGCCATTCCTTCGTTTCCAGCTCAAGGCTGTGACCCGAGTTGCTGAAAGTATTCTTTCGGCAGGGGTTCCTTCGCTGGATAAGGTATACTGCGAAAAGCTTCCTGATGAGGCAGAGGAGTCGCTCAATGCCAATAGCCGCAAGGCTGTCCCCTATTTCCCTCTCCGCTTCGAGGTGTGCTTCAATGCCACTCGCGGCAATCTGCCCAAAATCATCAATTCGATTGTCACGGATAAGGAGTACTTCCTGACCATTACCGGTATTTCTGTGAAGGGTAATGATTCTCTGCCGGGGATTGATCCATACGTGGCACCGTCGGAGATTGCGGCAGAAGGTTCCGACTTGGGGGTTGAAGCCTCTCCAGAATCCACCGGCGGCTATCGTACTGTTGCGGTGCGCAAAACCGGTGCTCCTGATGAAAAGGTGCGTGTGTATATGACCATGCAGGTGCTTTATTTCACCCCAGGGAAGACGAAGTAAACTTTAACAACTTATTATAGAACTATGGCTGAACAATCTAACCCCGGGATGAAGGTTATTGCTACTGGTGTCGTGCTGGGTATCCTGGCTGCCGCTTTGGGCGGCTACACCATCTACACCGGCAAAGTGACCGATGTAGATACCAGCATCACCTCCGGCAAAAGTGATTCCTCCCTTACTGCGCAGGCAGACAAGGTGAAGGAGACTCTGAAGCGTGATCTTTCTATCGTGGATACGGCACCTGATGGTGCCACGGTCAATGGGACTCCTCGGCTGGCTCCGCTTTTCTTCCCGACAGAGCTCTGGCAGATCACGCTTGATGCCACCAAGGAGGTGACCGTAGTGGATATTTATGACCCGGCAGCCCCCAGTATTCACGGAGATATCCCGAATACCTGGTTTATTGCCAACAATATCGCTGGTGATCTGGGGCGTTCTGATGGTCGTGTGCTCGATGCTGACGAAGACGGATTCACGAATGCAGAAGAATTTGCTGCAAAAACCTGCCCCTCTGCGGCCAACAGTTATCCTGACCTGGTGCAGATTTCCGGAACGAATCCCAAATTGGAGGTAGTTAAAATCTCCAAGGCTGAGGCGCTTATCACGACTGACACTATGTTTGCTGATGCTTCGCAGAAGCCTTCCTCCGTCAATATCCGCATTTATCGCAACCGTGCAGAGTTTACCCCCGTACACCGTGTAACGGTAAAACCAGGTGAAAACTTCGGTCTTGCCAAGGACGACCAGTCCGGCCGCTTTACTGTGGTTCGCTTCGATACCCGCGAATTCCCCGACTACGGTGGCAATATGGTCAAGGAAAATGTGGTGGTTATCCGCGATAATGAGACCGCTGCTGCCGAGAAGGAGTTTATCCTCCGTGCTGGCAAGACTCCCGATAAGCACAAGGATCTCAATACGCCCAATGTCAAGGGACGCCTCATCAGCGATAAGACTGCTATTCTGCGCGTGACTGCCGGCTCGGCTTTCGGTAAGCCGGAGGGCCAGTTCCCTGTGCAGATTGAGGGTTCTTTCGTTATCCCTGGTGGCAAGGCCGATGGTTCAGAGTTGAGAGCTACGCTCGAATCTGATGATGCCAACGGCTCGGTTAATATCCGCCTCGATGGTGCTGAAAGCCCCGTAAATATCCCCAAAGCTTCCCCAAAATCCGCTTCACCCAAAAAATAAGCCAAAAAATCCAAATAAATAAGCAAAAATTAAATTGTAGACTTTACATTTGAATAGAATTCTGCCATAAATAGGACATTACCATGAACCACACACCTCTCATCAATTCAAAGCGCACGATGATTCTTGCAGCCATCGCTGTTTCCTGCCCCTTCGCGCAGGCCAACACTGAGGGCTATGTCACATCATCGTCTGCTGCCGGTACCAGTCAGGTCGGCCCTACTGCCGTCTACTCTGGTGATATTCAGGATAGCATCAATGCTCGCGAAGCTGCCCGCCGCAAGGCAAAGACAAATGAGGCGCTTGAGCTGCTTCAGCAAGGCCGTACTGCATACTCTCAGAAGGAATACGTGCAGTCTCTTGAGAAGTATGAAGCTGCCTGGAAGGTGCTTCCGAAGGCTCCCGCCACCCAGAAGCTCCAGGAATTCCTTCAGAAGAGTATTGGTGATGCTTCTATCGCTGTTGCGATGGAGTATTCCCGTATCGGTCGCTACGATGAGGCTGAGCAGCTTCTGCTTGACGTTCTCGAGCGCGATCCCAACAATAAGCGCGCCCGCCATGAGCTTTCTCTGATGCGCGACCCGGTCCGCAATAATCCGGCCCTTACACCCGAGCACGTGAAGAACGTGGAGGAAGTGAATCGTCTTCTGACTCTTGCCTATGGTCACCTCGATCTGGGTAACTATGATGCAGCATACGCAGAGTTTAATCGTGTCATCAAGATTGACCCGTACAATGCAGCTGCCCGCCGTGGTCAGGAAAGCATCAGTAAGCGCCGTTCCAACTATTATAAGGCTGCTCACGATTCCTTCCGTGCCAAGGCTCTTGCCGAGGTTGATGCTATGTGGGAGGAACAGCTTCCCCAGGTGCTGCCGACCATCGAACTCGGCTCTGCCGAGACGGTTGCCACATCTGAAGGTGTGCTTCGCAATCGCGACAACCTCGTTGCTCTCAAGCTCGATAAATTTGAGCTGGAAAGCACTCCGATGGAGGAAGCTCTTGATATTCTGCGTGCAGAAGCCAGCAAGAGCGGCATGCCCATGAACTTCATTTTCGAGAAGGCTCAGGCACCGGCTCCTGCTCCTGTCGCTGCAGCTGAGAGCTCCGATGATGAGGAAGAAGAGGAGGATGAAGAGGAAGAAGAGGAAGAGGCAGCTGCTCCGGCTGCGGTTTACACTCCGCCGCCCCCCGCTGTAATTTCTTCCCTCAAGCTTTACAATGTTTCCGCCGCCGACATTCTGGCCCGCATGTGCGCCCAGGCTGGTTGTGAATACCGCGTTGAGGAAAATGCCGTTGTGGTTTACCAGAAGGGTGCCGGTTCTCATCGCATGACCCGTCGCCAGTGGACGGTGCGTCCGTCCTTCTTCCATGGTTCCCAGGAAGGTGGCGAAGATGAGGAAGAGGATAATGATTTCGCTTCCAGCAGCTCTCGCCGTACCCGTAAGATTGATGCCAAGGCTTCTCTTATCGATATGGGTGTGAACTTCCCGCAGGGGGCCAGCGCCAAGTACTCCCCTGTGACCGGCGTGCTGACGGTGACCAATACGGACGATGAACTCGATACCGTGGAAGAAGCCATCAACAAGTTCCGCCAGGATATGCCCAAGATGGTCAAGGTGAGTGCCAAGTTTGTGGAAGTTTCTCAGACCAATGAGGAAGAGCTTTCCTTCGACTGGGTGGTGAATCCCTTCTCCATCAGCAATTCAGGTAAGACCTACATTGGTGGTGTAAATGGTTCCAGCTCTCTGCCTGATCGACTTGTGAGCGACTTCGTTAGCTCCGGTGGCTCCGCTTTCGGCAACAACTACAACGGTGTTGGCTCCTGGCCGATTTCTTCCGACAGGGTCCTGAGCAGTGCAACCGATACTATTACGAACGGTCTTGTGACGGGTGGCCTTCGCTCCGGTTCTGGTGCCATCACCTCTGGTGCTCTTCAGAATCTGATTACTTCTGGTTCCGCAGGTGCTTCCGCAAAGTCTACCGTGGCACCTGGTGTGATGTCTCTCTCCGGCATTTACGATGAAGGCTCCTACCAGATGATTATGCGTGGTCTTTCCCAGAAGAAGGGTGTGGACGTGATGTCTGCTCCGAGCCTGGTCATCAATGGCAACGAGCCGATGGACTATGCTCCTGCTCCCGATCAGCTGGCATCTGACCAGAACGATGAAACTGGTTGCGCTAAGATTGAAGTGGTGCGTCGCTTCGTGTACCCGACCGAATACGATGAGCCGCAGATTGAGAGTACTGGCAACAACAATGGCAACAACGACAATAATAACAGCTACTCCGGTGGCATGCCTGTGGCTGCTCCGGCCAACCCCTCCAGTTGGGGTGTGGAAGAAGTCGGTGTGATGCTGCGCTTCCAGATTGAACCGCTCAATGAAGGCGATGGCGATATCGTTCGCTTCAAGCGCTTCGAAATCCGCGTGGTCGACTTCGAAGGTTTCGTGAACTACGGTTCTCCGATTACGGCTGGCATTACCAACCAGACTTCCATCGAGCACATCACGCTGACGGATAACCGCATTGATATGCCCATCTTCAGCCGCCGCTACATCAACTCCAACCCCTGCGTGTATGATGGTCACACCATCGCCATCGGTGGTATGATTCAGGATGAGGTGCAGAAGGTGGAGGACAAGGTGCCCGTATTCGGTGACCTTCCCTTCGTGGGCCGTCTGTTCCGCAGCAATGCCGAATCCCACATCCGCAAGAACCTCATGGTATTCGTGACTGCCGATATCATTGACCCCTTCGGCAAGCCCATGCGCAAGCGTGATACGGGTACTACCGCTGGTGGTGCAACGACCTCCGTTCCCGGGCTCTTCCCGGATGATGGTCTGGTGAACCCCTGATCATACCAGGTTCATTGGTAATTTTGCCCCGCTCTGGATACCAGGGCGGGGCGATTTTGTTCATTCAGGAAAACAAAAATGCAAAAAAATGCATTTTATTTCATATTTTGCTTGCCATAGAGAGTTGAATGTGCTAAATTGCCCCTGCGCTGGTGCAAGCTGGTGCAAAAATAAAGTCTGGATCGTCTAGAGGCCTAGGACTCGCGCCTTTCACGCGCGCAACACGGGTTCGAATCCCGTTCCAGATGTAGAATCGGTTTCATCGCAGGATGGAACCGTTTTTTTTATTTGAAGTGATACATTTGGTATGAATATACTGCGCAAGCTGGTTGACAAGGATGAATTAAAGCGATTGCTGGTACTGATGCTGCCCCTGTATATCGCCAATCTCATGAACATGGGCATGGGGGTGGTTGATACTATCGTGGCGGGGCAGGCGGGACCTGAGCAACTTGCCGGTGTGGCACTTGGCAGCTCGGTCACGGTACCCATCATGGTGGCAGTAGGAGCTGTGCTTACCATTATTGGTCCCATGGTATCGCGCCTGCGGGGTGCCGGCTGCGAAGGCAAGGTTGGCCTGCTGCTCAACAATGCCAAGCTGCTGGCTTTGATCCTCATGTTTGTGGAGGTGGTGGCTCTGCTTGCTGCGGTGCAGGTATTCCCTCTGGTCTCAGATGACGCGGTCATGGTGGAGGTTGCTACGGACTATTTGTATTTCCTGGTGTTTTGTGTACCGGCCAGCGTGATGCTGCGTTGCCTGCAGGGGCATTTTGAGGGGTACGGGCACACTCGCCCAGCGATGCTCATAGCTTTTGTCGGGCTGTTGATGAATATCCCTCTGAATTTTGTATTTGTGTTCGGCTGGGGTGTTATTCCTGCTATGGGTGGCGCTGGTACCGGCCTGACAACGACGTTGATTCATTATCTGATGATGGGGGCGATGCTGCTGCTCATGGTGTTATATCCTCGTTACCGACGCAATATGGTGCAGATGTGGGCCAACCGTCCACCTGAGTGGCGTGTGGTGCGCGATATTTTTAACAAGGGGCTTCCCCTGGGCGTTGCATCGTTGTGCGAGATGACGTTCTTCTGCGTGATTACGCTGGTTATCGCGCCGTTGGGGGCGCTGGCGGTGGGGGCTCATCAGGTGGCCATCAACGTTTCAGCGGTTCTGTTCATGTTCCCGCTGTCTCTGAGCATTGCGACCTCTATCCGCTCTGCCTACCATGTGGGTGCGCGCGATAAGCTGCGCTTCGATGCTTTGCTGCGCACCAGTATCACCTTTATGCTGGCTGTGATTCTTTCCCTGGCCTTGCTTACTATTTGCTTCCGTCGTGAAATCATTTCTCTTTACACGGATGAGCTGCCTATTATCGAGCTTGCCTCCGGCCTTCTTCTCATCTGTGCCGTGTACCAGTTGTCCGATGCTCTGCAGGCACTTATGAGCGGCCTGCTGCGTGGCTGTCACGATACTCAGGCTATTACCTGGGTCAATATGTTCTCCTACTGGGTCATTGGTTTTCCGCTTGCCTGCATTCTGATCCGCACCGATTGGATTGTACCGGCCATGGGGCCAGCCGGTGCCTGGGTGAGCTTTGTGGTGTCACTCACCATCACGGCTGTGCTGCTCAGTCTACGTTTTTTGCGTGTGCGGAAGCAGGTTTTTCGCGCTAACTGATAAAAAAATGCGGGGCAGGGGAGAAAACTCGCATTATTTTGCTTGACGCATCGGTGAGATAAGCGTATAGTGGGTGCCCCGCACTACAGGTGTAGTGTGGTCAAAACACATACTAAGAAAACACAAACGATGAAGACCCACGTGAAGAAAGGTGATAATGTCGAAGTTATCGCCGGCAAGAACAAGGGCAAGCGTGGTGTTGTTCTTTCCGTGAATGCCAAGAAGCAGACCGTGACGGTTGAGGGTGCCCGCATCCTCAAGAAGGCTACTAAGCCCACCGAAGCTGACCCTGAAGGCGGCATCAAGGAAATCGACGGCGCCATCCACATCTCCAATGTGAAGAAAGTGAGCTGATGCCGAAAGGCTGAAACTCCGCGCTTAAGCCATCACAAACCATATTAATAACAAGAGCTG
>JAFWYD010000036.1 GCA_017517805.1 Akkermansia sp. | reverse complement strand
GGGCCATGCCCAGCAGGCTGTTCTCGCCCAGCTGCGTCTCCATACCGATGGCACCGCCGGTGATGTTCGTATCGGCCCCGCCGTGCGTCCCCGAGCTGCTGCGGCGGCTGGTGCCGGCAATCGCGCTGGCCCACACCGCGCGCTCGCCGCTGCCCAGCTGCACCGCCATGCTGCGGTTGGCAATGGTATTCACAAAGGCGCGGCTGCTTTCCACGAGCCCCCAGTTGGCCTGCACCAGAGCATCGGCCACCCCGCTGTAATCCGGCAGCACCGGGTTCACCAGCGCTGCGACAGCGGCGGGAGTCTCAATTACTCCACCTTCAACTGTCTCACCAGGAGTCTCTTCACTACCCTCGTTATCTGTTTCAAAATACGGGTTCCAGTTCGCTCCTGCGGCCAATTTGAGCGTAATAGCATTGGCACTCATCGTCAGCATGCAACCACTTCCTTCGGTCACGCCGAATAGAGCGTTCAAGTCATCAGCATCCACACCACTGCAGCTATCGAATGTCAACAATTTGTATGATTTATTCTCAGCAAAGTCAAAGGCACTCAAATCAATCTTACAGTCACCTTCAATGGTCAGATTCCCCCTTATTGTAATCGTTTTGAATTTCGTTCCATTCAATATCAGACTAGCATTTTCACGCATCAGCATATCACCTGCCTGAAGCTTTCCATTCAGCGTCAAACTGGCATACGAGCCAATCGTGAGAGACTTGGAAACCGTCACATTCTGTGCTCTTAATCCATACACATTCAAATGCGTCCCCTCATTCAAGATCAGGTTTTTGGACGAGAACTTGCCCATCAGGTCGATGCGGGTAAGCGTCCCCGTACTCTTAAGTGATGCCGTTTCCTTAATGGAGAGTTGCTGCGGACTCGGGCCATTTACAGTCAGCGTAGAATCCGTCAGATGCAGATTTTCTGCTTTCATCCTGCCATATACGAGCATCGTCGAATGATCCAGTTCAGCAGTACCCTTGAGCGTAACATTCTGGTTTCTGGCCATCCCCATCAATAGTTCGGATGTAGTCAGAGATAAATCGACAGCCTTTAACTTACCCAGAAGATTGAGAGTCGAGCCAGTCAATTTGGCATCTTCCTTCAGCGTGATGCTCTGAGGGCGGCTTCCCATGAGAGACAGCACGGTATCATGCTCAGCTTCTGCATTGGCATACATGATAAGGTTAGCCGCATTCAACTTGCCATATACAACCATATCGGAATCAATAAGCGAAAGGTTACCTTTGAGTTTCACACTTCTGGGAGACACATTCTGGACCGACAAAGAGGAACCTTCCGTCAGCGACAACGAAGCCGCTGCAAGATTTCCGTTCACCATCATGGAACTCCCGCTGGTCAGATTCACGTTGCCTTTGAACGTGACTGGTGAGGACTTATGACTGGTTGTCCTGATGGCGGCAGAAGTGGAATGCAATGAATACGCGCTGAACTTACCCTCCAGGAGCAGAGATGAGGACTCAGACAACGACACAGCAGAGCCTTTGTCCATATTCAGCCCCTTTGAACCAACCGTCAGGGTTGCATTCTCCGCAATGGTCAATATCCTGGTGAAAATCTTCCCATCGGCACGGCAATTTCCAGTCACCCGAGTTTCACCCTCACCCGTAATCTTTCCCTTCACAGAGCCTGAAACCAGACTGACAGATTGGCCATATTTGATATCGACCAACGAGCCTTTCAATAAATCTCCATTCAAGGTCAGAGAACCGGCAAACTTCCTCCCTGATTTGATAATCCCTTTTCCACTTATCGTCAAATCATTATGCAGAGCCTTGCCACTCATATTCAGTGTAGCGCCACCTGAAATAATAACAGAGCATTGGCCAAGGGCATCAGCATCATCTGTCCTGATAGTACCGTTCTTCAGCCAGACAGTCCCCGCCCAATGTGAGTTGTCGGATTTTATCGTCAATGTTCCTTCGCCCAGCTTGATCAACTCGCCCTCTCCGGCAATGCAACCATCCGTCTTACGAGCAGAGCGAAACTGCAGCGATTTATCAATATCTACCAGGATACTACCAGGTTTGACAGTACTGGAGATACCGACTGTGCCTTTATCTCGAAAAATTACTGTATCCCCATCTTCATAGGAACTATACCCATCCGCAGCCAACCAGAATGCGGATCCCTGAACAGACCACGTATCCTTAGATGTACCATTCCACAACAAGGATTCACTTTCTGCATAGGACATCACCGAAACAGCAAGGCTGGCCCCCATAACAACGCGACAAAGATTAACTGGAAGGTGCAATTTCATATACGTTACCTCGATGCTCAACATGATAAAGCAGCAGATATCCCAAGTCAATTGGAAAAATTGACGCAGGAAGTCATCCACAGCGGGAGCCTTTGAAATCAGCATATAAAGTACTGCTTGATGCCGATTTCCTCTATTCAACCTACTCCGCCCCCCGTTCATGCCGCAGGCATGAATATCGTTGCCGCGCAGCGGCAATATCGTTGGCCACAGGCCAATATCGTTTTTGCCGCAGGCAAAAATATCGTTCCCAATTCACCTCACCCCCAAACAACAAAGCGGGCATTGGGAAACCTCCTCCCAATGCCTGCTTTCTAATCTTACAGTCCTTTCATCAGAACTTATACGTCGCGCCCACGTTCACGCTGTGTGCGTTCGCGTTCTCCACGACCTCTGCCGTGTAGCTCGCGTTCACGCTCCACTGGTCGCTCAGCGCATAGCTGCCGCCGATGGTGAAGTTAATGCCCGTGCGACCCGGGTTCGTGCCGTGGTAGCGCTGCCCGAAGGGTGAGCGAACCTCCGGATTATCGCGCACCAGGTCCTGGTGCAGCGCCAGTTCGGCATACACCGAGCTCTTGTAGGTGCTGCGCACGATACCCACGCCGATTTCACCG
>JAFWYD010000035.1 GCA_017517805.1 Akkermansia sp. | reverse complement strand
GCGGCAAGCACAATGACCTCGAAGATGTGGGCCAGGATTCCTACCACCATACCTTCTTTGAGATGCTGGGCAACTGGTCCTTCGGTGATTATTTCAAGAAAGAGGCCATTGCCTGGGCCTGGGAGTTGATTGTGGAGCGCTGGGGCTTCCCGGTGGAGCGTCTGTATGCCACGGTGTATGCCCCGGATAAATCGAAGGGTGACCCCGGTGAGTTTGACCAGGAGGCCTACGATACCTGGGCCGCGCTTTTTGCTGCCAAGGGCATGGATCCGAAGGTGCATGTGGTGAATGGCAGCGTGAAGGATAATTTCTGGATGATGGGTGAGACCGGCCCCTGCGGCCCTTGCTCGGAGCTGCATGTGGACCTGACCCCGGAGGGGGATACCCAGGGCCGTCTGGTGAATGGTGATAGCGATAAGTGCATCGAAATCTGGAACCTCGTGTTCATTCAGTACAATGCAGAGAGCGATGGCTCCTTCCGCCCGCTGCCGGCCTGCCATGTGGATACCGGTATGGGCTTTGAGCGCGCCTGCGCCATGATGCAGTGCACGAATGGCTTCACGGATTTCTCCCGCCGTGTGTCGAATTACAGCACGGATGTGTTCCGCCCAATCTTCAGCCGCATCGAGGAGATTTCCGGTCGCAAGTATGTGGATATTTACCCGCAGGATGCCACGCCGGAGCAGAAGGAGACGCTGCGCGAGAGTGTGGCGTTCCGCGTGATTGCCGACCACATCCGCACGCTGAGTTTCTCGATTGCCGATGGTATTCTGCCGGGCAACAATGGCCGCAACTATGTGCTGCGCCGCATTCTGCGCCGCGCGGTGCGCTATGGCCGCACCCTGGGGCTCGAAAAGCCCTTCCTGAGCGAGCTGGTGGATACGCTCGTCGGGGAGATGGGCCGTGTGTTCCCTGAGCTCGTGGGCCGCCAGAACACCATCAAGGAAGTGCTGCTGCGCGAGGAGACCAGCTTTAATGAAACGCTGGACCGCGGTCTGGAGCTTTTCGATAAGGAAGTGGCCGCCACGGGCAAGGTTTCCGGCGATTTCGCCTTCAAGCTGTACGATACCTACGGTTTCCCGATTGACCTGACCGCCCTCATGGCTCGTGAGCGCGGGCTGGAGGTGGATACCGGGCGCTTCGATGCTCTCATGGAGGAGCAGCGCCAGCGAGCCAAGGCTGCCCAGAAGAAGCAGGTGGTACGCGCGCTTGACCTTAAGACCGAGCAGGTGACAGAGTTCACCGGCTACACTGAGGATGCCACCACCGCCACCGTGACTGAAGTGCACGAGGCTGAGGGTATTCTTTTTGTGATTACCGATAAGACCCCGTTCTATGCCGAAATGGGTGGCCAGATGAGCGATGGCGGCACTCTTTCCCTGGGGGGCGATAGCTGCCCGGTCATCGGTGTGCAGCAGATTGGCAAGGCTCGCGCCCACCTGGTTTCTGTGGCCGATGGCGTGACCCCCGCCGTGGGTGACGCGGTGGAGCTGCGCCTGGATGTGGAGCGCCGCCGCGCGCTGGAATCGCACCACAGCGCTACGCACTTGCTGCACAAGGCTCTGCGCACGCTGGTGAGCGAGGATATTGCCCAGCAGGGTTCCCTGGTGGATGCCGACCGCCTGCGTTTCGATGTGAACAGCGCGGCGATTTCCAAGGCTGATCTGCGCCGTGTGGAGGTGCTGGTGAACCAGTGGATTAACGAGGATTTGCCCGTGGTCTGCGAGGAGTACCCGATGACCGAAATCAAGAAGCACCCGGAAATCTGCCAGTTCTTCGGCGATAAGTATGGCGATGTGGTGCGCCTGGTGCAGATGGGTGGCGAGGCCGGTGCCTTCAATGGCGTTTCGATGGAACTTTGCGGCGGTACCCACGCCGCCAGCACGAAGCAGCTCGGCTTCTTCAAGATTAAGAGCGAGGGGGCTATTGCCAGCGGTGTGCGCCGTATCGAGGCTGCTACCGGTGCTGCGGGGTATGCCGTGGTGCAGGATATGGTGGCGGCCCGCCTTCCCGAGGCCAAGGAGATGCTCGATAAGCTTACCGAGGCTAATGGCAAGCTGGCTGACCTGGGGCAGCCCGTGGTACCCGTTCCTTCCAATGATGCCAAGCCCGCCCAGAAGCTGCGCCAGGCAAAGGAAATCACCACCATCAATGCCTTGCTGGATGATTACAACGCCTACTGCGACAAGCTGAAGGAAGCCGCCATCGAGGCTGAGAAGCAGCTTAAGAAGGCCCAGGTGGCTGCTGCTGCCGGTGCAGCAGATGCGCTGTTGGCCGAGAAGCTGACTGGCGGCAATGTGGTGGTTTGCGCCGAGGGCGGCAATGAGCTGCTTACCGAGCTTTTCAATGGTCTGCGCAAGCGCCATTATGCGGCGGCTGCCTTCCTGGTGGCCGATGATGGTACCACCCTTTCCCTGGGTGCCTATTGCGGCGACGCTGCTCAGGCTGCCGGGCTGAAGGCCGGCGATCTGATTCGCAACCTGGCTCCCATCGTGGGCGGCAAGGGCGGCGGCAAGGCCGATATGGCCCGCGGCTCCGGCAAGGAGCGCAGCGCCCGGGAGACTCTGCTGGCCAAGGCTGCTGAAGCTCTTTCATAACAAATACTTACTAAACCAATAGAAAAGAAACGATATGTCTACTCCCCAACCTCCGGTTTACCCGGATGAACCCAAGATTCCGGTGTTGCCGAACCTGCTGACAGCCGGTAACCTCCTCTGCGGCTTTTTCGCTATCCTCACAATCTTCGAGGGTATGAAGTTTGCAGCCGGCGATCCCCAGTCATTCGTGCATTACCAGCACGCCACCTACCTCATCTTTGCAGCCTGCATCTTTGACCTGCTGGATGGCCGCGTGGCCCGCATGTGCAAGAGCGATGGCCCCTTCGGCCGTGAGTTCGACTCCATTGCCGATGTGGTCTCCTTCGGCATTGCCCCGGCTATGTTGCTGGCTCAGGCTGTGTTGTTCAACCTGGGTGTTCCCTACCTGGGCTGGGCCATTGCGGTGCTTTACCTGCTGTGCGCAGCGCTGCGCCTGGCGCGTTTCAACTGCATGGCCGCTGCTCCCAAGAAGCCGAACCAGAGCATGGATTTCGTGGGCCTGCCGGTGCCTATGGCCGCTGGTGCAGTGGTGAGCACCATGTATCTGGTGATTGACCTTACCTCCAACCGCAACCTCATCATCCCCCCGGTGTGGCAGTATGTCATGGCCGCGGTGATGGCTGTGGTGGCTCTCCTGATGATGAGCCGCGTGATTTATCCCAGTTTCAAGCATGTGAACTTCGAGAAACGCGGCACTGCCATGGCTATCCTCATGGCGGTGGTGGTCATCTGCGCCTTCATCTTCTTCCCCTGGATTGCTCCGGCTTTCGTCTTTGTGTGCTATCTGGGCTATGGCCTGGTAGTGCGCCCCTTCCTGACCCGCCGCATGCGTCGCGCCATCGAGGTGGCCGATGATGAGGATGACGACGCTCAGGTTTAACCCTGAACCGCCACAAGAGCTTATGCCGTCTGCACGCATTCAATGGATTGATTTCTGCCGCGTGTGGACGGCGTTCTTCGTGGTGCTGCGCCACGTGGACCGCCCCTACGGCAGCTTCAACTATATCATTGACCTCTTCAACTACCGCAGCCTGATTTTCTTCTTCTTCCTGGCTGCGGGGTATTTTACCCACAAGGCAGCTGCCGGACAATGGCTGGATTGGAAGCGCACGCGCACGTTGCTGGTGCCCTTTGTGTTCTGGACTGCCGTGGCTTCGATTCTTCTGCTGCAGCCCATGATGCACTGGGGGCAGACGCTGGCGGGTGATTTCTCCTGGTTCAAGTGGGAGCTGATTCCCCGGGAGATGGGGCTGCTGAACTGGTGCTACTGGGATTTTGATAACGTGCCGCTGTGGTTCCTGCGCACGCTGATTCTGCTGGCGCTCTTCAGCCCGCTGCTGCAGCGCCTGCCGGGCAAGCTTCTGCTGGTCCTGGTGCTGCTCTGCTTCGCGGGGAGCGATGTGCTCTGCGCCCGCGATGCCGAGACTGCCGCCAGTCACAAATCCTGGAAGGTCGGCTGGCTGCCTTTCCGCCTGTATGAGAGTATCCTGGCCCTGGGGTTCTATTCTCTGGGACTCTGGGTACGCCGCTACGCTGACTTTGAGCGTTTTACTGCTTTTGTGCGCCAATATGCATGGGCACCGGTGCTGGCAGCCCTGCTGCTGCTGCCGCTGGTGTATACCTTTGGTTTCTACCCACCGGTGCAGAGTAGCGCGCTGGTGCTGCTGGGGGTGAGTTGCACGATGGGGATCGGGGCGCTGTGCGAGCAGTACCTGCCGCGCTTTACCCGGGCGGTGGTGGCGCTTGCTCCTGCTTCCTTCTTCATCTACGTGACACACTACATTGTGCTCCACGCGTTGCGCCTGGTGTATACCGGGTCGTATGGCGGAGCATTTACCCGGACGCAGTGCCTGTATATGCCGCTGGTGATTCTGGCCGTATGCAGCGTGCTGTTCTTCCTGTTGCGCCGCTTGTTCCCGAGGGCGATGCAGGTACTTGCCCTCACCAAGTGATACATGCTGAAAAAGCCCCGCGCCAGTCTGGCAGCGGGGCTTTTTTCAGCTTCCGGCGGGCAGGTGCAGCGGCCTATTTCTTATCGCCGCTGCTGGCCCAGAGCTTGATTACCTGGTCTGCGGTAACACCCAGGTTGGATTCAGGGTTAAGCTTTTTGATTTCGGCTGCATGTGTGCGGATTTGCGCCTTGTTGGCATCGGCATTGCTGCGGCGCAGGGTGCCGATGATGATGGCGTGCAGCACCTGTTTCTGCTCAGGGGTGTAGGCCTCGTCCTTCATCATCTTCTGCATCGCATTGATGGTTTCTGTCTCGCTGAGTTCCAGCCCGCCATCGGATCCCTTGCCGCAGTACTTCTGCGCCAGTCCCCAGCCATCGAAATGCAGGCGGCGAACCATGCCGGATTCATCGTTCGGGTCTGCCGCTTTAACCAGGTTGCGGGCGTTGTTCGGCCATTCGATTCCATCAAAGGCGCAGGCTTCAGCGATGAGCCGGGCAGCCTCGGCTCCGCTGGCGGCTTCTGCTTTCTTCATGATTTCTTCCTGCTTGTGCTTGGCTTCCAGCTTTGCTTTTACCTCAGCTGCAATTTCTTTCATGGTGCCTCGCAGCAAGACTGGCCCCTGTACGCGACCGTACAGGTATCCTTCTTTATCGTACATCAGCAAGCAGGGGTATGTTTCCATGGAGTTGGCCCGCGGCTCTACCAGCGACCCCCACACCTCACTCTGTGCCACCTTTTCTTCGGGGGTGGCGTATTGGTAGAACGGGGTCAGGATGAGGGCTGCGCTGCCTGCTGCTTCCTTGATTTCGGGGGCGGCGATGACTTTCTTGCACAGAGCCTCGCTGAAGCGGTCCCAGCCTTTGCCATAGACCACGAGGATGTAGCCGTCATCGGTTACGGCTGCGGCTGCCTCTGACTGCTTAGCGTACTGTTGGGCTGCCGTGGCGGGCAGGGGGGCCAGGAGCCCTGCGGTGAGAAGAAGGAGATAAAGCGTTTTCTTCATATCGTGCTTGTGAACGTGGTTGGGTTATGCTGCATCTCGGCCAAAGACATAGATGCCATTGAGGTGGAAGAAGTCCGGCCCACCCTTGCGCAGTATGCGGATATGGCGGCCCAGTCGCTCCTGGAATTCAATCTTGATGACGCGCTGGGTGCAGTCGCCCAGGTTCTTGATGTTGCTCCAGCTTTCTCCATCGTCGGAAATCTGTACCACCATGTTGTTGAGACGCTGGTGGTTGCCACCGTTGGTCACGATGACCACGCCGTTGATATAGCCAGGCTTGGGCATCATGACGCTCGCCCAGGCGTTTTCTTCCTTATCCGTGTGGAAGCGGCCACCGGAGGGACGCAGCACACCCCAGTGGGAAATGGGGGAGTCATGCCCGCAGGTGGAGCTGGTGGCCAGCAGGCCTTCTGCGGAGAGCAGTTTGCCCGACATGGCGGGAAGCTCGGGCATATCGCTGGGTGTTTCAACGCTGTCGGCACTATTGGCACCGAGGCGCTGGAAGGTAGCGATGTCCTTAGCCTTGGCGGCAGACATCATCAGTTGGCCGGTGACCTTGCTGTTGTCACCGCCGCCCATGGCACCCATGCCGGTCTTGGAGATTTCCTTGGAGAGCGTGGCCAGCTCGCTGGCATGGCTGCCTCCCAGTCCCTTGGCCATTTCCTCACCCCAGCCGATGACGACGGGCAGGTAATCGCTCTTGGCGGCCAGGTTGTTCATCATCATCTTGAATACAGGCAGGGCATTCTTCGGGTCGGGGGGCGGAATTTCCTTGCCATCCGGAGGATTCTGGTAGGCAAGCAGCTCAATCTGACGACGGCCGAATTTCTCGATACGCCAGCGTTCAGGTCCCATTTTGTCCACGTTGTCCCAGAATACGTGGTAGCGGGTCATGAGTTCCTTGGTGTTCAGCTTGGCGGCCATCATCTTCGGGTAGACCCAGGCTGCCAGGAATTCGGAAACTACCTCCGGGTAGCGCGGTGCAACCATGTAGCAGAGGTTATCCTGCATTTCGCTGAGAAGATTCATGTCTTCTCCCTTGTGCTGGGTCAGGTAGTTGTTGTATTCCTGCCAGGCGGGAATATTGATGGGCTGGGCGCTGGTGGCATCCTTGAAGTAGGCGATGGCCTGCTTGTCCTTGCGGGTGCTGGCTGCGTTGTGCGCCAGCACGCGGTACACGTTGGAAGCGTGGGTGTCATTGTCGAGCTTCGTGTAAAGCTCGGATCCGAGGTGAAGCGAGGAGAAGGCTCCCCACATATTGAGCACGGGCTGCCAGTGCAGGCCGCGTTCCCAGCTCACGGAGTTGCCGGGTACCCACTTGCCATTCACCCAGAGCACATAAGCGCAGTGGCCGGGCTCACCGCAGGTGAGTGAGGGCACGCCGTTGGCCAGGGCTGCGAAGGCACCGAAGTGGGAAATACCACCGCACACGCAGCCCACATACAGCGAGCGTGTGAAGTGGTTGCCGCCGTAGAGGTGCTCCCAGGGCATGTAGTATTGAGCCCCATGAATGCTGTCGCCGTATAGATTGTAGAGTCGGTAGCCCAGGCGGTGGGGTGAGCCCATGTAGCGCTCGGCGGGGACGTGCACGTTGTCCAGTGCCCACTCGAGGCTGATGCGGTCGCCCGCAATGTTGTCGCCCTTGCAGCCGCAGACGATGCGGCGCAGGTACATGGGAAGGGTGTCAAACAGTATGTTGAGGCGACCTTCCTTCCACTTCTCGATGTAGTAGTCGGCGCGGATGAGGGCTTTCTCGAAATCCCAGTTGTAGCGTGCAAACTCGATACCGACGGCGGTGGCAATGTCGCGTACGGTTTTATCGGTGTACACATCCGGGTGTTTCTTGGCGATGGTGGCGATGATGTGCAGCGCGCGTCCAGGAGCCACGCAGGGGCCGGAGAAGCAGATGTTTTCCATCCACTCCAGGTTGCCGGTCACTTGCTTGAGCACGACCCTGCCATCGCGGTGCGCATTGAGCTCCTTGAGGGTCCAGGGCATGTTCTTGAGTTCGGCTTCCATCTTCTTGAGCGTTTCCTTCTTGGCCTTGATGGCAGCCATGAAGGCGGTGCGCTCCTTGCCGCGGAGGGTGCGCAGCTTGGCGTTGTCGTTCTCGATTTCCCCGGGCATGCGGGCAATGGCCTCGGTAAGCTTCTTGCGGCTCTTCTCTGCCATATCTGCCGGGGTCAT
This sequence comes from Akkermansia sp., assembly GCA_017517805.1. Classification (GTDB taxonomy): domain Bacteria; phylum Verrucomicrobiota; class Verrucomicrobiia; order Verrucomicrobiales; family Akkermansiaceae; genus Akkermansia. The sequence continues at coordinate 44,157 of JAFWYD010000035.1, read as the reverse complement.
CTTATCGTACTGCGCCAGCATGTACTGGGCTACCATCAGGCGGTTCTTCGGGCTTTCGACAAACTTGGCGACATGCTCGGGGGTGTCTCCCTTCAGGGCGCGTTGAATCGCGCTGTAAAGGGAGCGTTGCGCCGCTTCGGGGTTTCCCCAGCCAGGAATGCTTGAAGAGATGTAGTTCTCGACTTCTGCTCCGGCTTTCGTATTCTTGGCATCCTTCCTGGATTTGCTTACCTTGGCTTTCTTCGGGGTATCGGTTTCAGCCTCGTCGTCAGCATGCAGGGGTGCCAGGCACAGTGGTGCCAGCAGCGCAAGGGAGATGATGTTGAAAAATGTTTTGCTTTTCATTGCCACGCTGATACTCTACCCTGTATACCCCCGTGAGTCAACCTAAAAAACATGCCTTCTGCCTGCACTGTATCTTTTTGCATACTTCGGTGGTAGAAATTATGTCAGTTCGAGTATGAAAACTTGAGTCGTGAGCGCTGATATGGTATAGCTTGTGTCAAGTTATGAAAACATCCACTATATGCGTTCAGAGCGGCTGGAATCCCGGCAAGGGAGAGCCCCGCGTGCTGCCGATCTACCAGTCTACTACGTTCAAGTACGAAACGAGCGAGCAGATGGCCCGCTTGTTCGACCTGGAGGAGGCTGGCTTCTTCTATACGCGACTGCAGAACCCCACAAATGAGTGTGTGGCAAAGAAAATTGCCGAGCTTGAAGGCGGTGTGGCGGCTATTCTGACCTCCTCCGGCCAGGCGGCTTCTTTCTATTCGGTTTTCAATATCTGCGAAGCCGGCGACCACTTTGTGTGCACCAGCGCGCTCTATGGTGGCACCTATAACCTCTTTGCCGTGACGTTCAAGAAGTTCGGTATTGACTGCACCTTTGTGGACCAGGATGCACCGGAGGAGGAAATCCAGAAGGCATTCCGCCCGAATACCAAGTGTGTGTTCGGTGAGACGATTTCGAATCCTTCCCTGCAGGTGCTCGATATTGAGAAGATGGCCCGCATTGCGCACAAGAACGGTGTGCCGCTGATTGTGGATAATACCTTTGCTACGCCTATCAACTGCCGCCCCTTCGAGCACGGGGCCGATATCGTGATGCACTCCACCACGAAGTATATGGATGGCCATGCCACCCAGGTGGGTGGTGTGGTGGTCGATAGCGGAAAGTTCGACTGGGCCGCGCATGCCGATAAGTTCCCCGGCCTAACCCAGCCGGATGATTCCTACCACGGCCTGGTGTATACCGAGGCATTCGGAGCTGGTGCCTATATCACCAAGTGCACCGTGCAGCTCATGCGCGATCTGGGGTCAATTCCCTCGCCCATGAATGCCTTCCTCCTCAACCTGGGTCTGGAGACTCTGCACCTGCGCGTGCCGCGCCACTGCGAAAATGCCCAGAAGGTGGCCGAGTTCCTCTCTACCCAGGATGACGTGGCCTGGATTAACTACGCCGGCCTGCCCGACAACCAGTATTACGCGCTGGCTCAGAAGCAGTTCGATGGTGGCCGCACCTGCGGTGTGGTGACGTTCGGGATCAAGGGTGGCCGTGAGCGCGCCATCAAGTTCATGGATAGTCTCAAACTCTGCTCCATCGTGACCCACGTGGCCGATGCCCGCACCTGCGTGCTGCACCCGGCCAGCCACACCCACCGCCAGCTTACCGATGAGCAGCTCGTTGAAGCCGGTGTGAAGCCCGACCTCATCCGCTTCTCCGTGGGTATCGAAGATGCTGAGGATATCATTGACGATATCAAGCAGGCACTTGCTCAGATCTGAACACTTAAAACATCGCCTCTATGCACCGCGCCGGGTGGGACTCTGTTCCTGCCCGGTGTTTTTTTGTTCACCCCCCGATGCAAATTGGCAAAAACGGGATTGTAGGGGCTGTGTTTCAGCGCAGGTGCTGGAGCCACTCGCGGTAGCGCTGGGGGGAGATTTCGCTGGGGCGGATTTCAGCGCGGAGGCTCCAGAAGACGGCGGTGTGCAGCACCGGGATGCCGCAGGTGGCCAGGTGGGCATCGATGGCGGCTTTGTGCGCAAGCACTTCTTCGCGTGTGGTGGCATGCACGACCCCCATAATCTGCGCTCCTCCGAAGACTGCCCCGCCGCTGCGCCAGTAGCAGTGGGTCATGCAGATGTGGCGGCCGCATTCGGCACCGGCGCGCTCCTCCATGCCGACGGGTACGGCCCAATGAAAGAGTCCGGCGGCTCCGGTGCCGGTCTGGCGGCTGTGGTTGCCTTTCCGCTGGTGGTCGAGGAAGGTGGCAAAGCGGCCGATGACTTGGCGGGCGTCCAGCGTTTCGGCGGTGCGGCAGTATTCATCGCAGCTGATGCCCAGGGCAGCTGCGCGCGCCTCCCAGGGGCAGGGGGTGAATTCTTCCGGTCTGAGACTTTCTTTGAGGCTGAGGAGCACGGCCCATTCCTGCTCGCTGAGCTGCGGATGGCTGGGGCGTTGCATGGCCGGAGGCTCGGGGAGCTTATCGCCGGGTTTCAGCCCGGCGCGGCGGGCGTGCCCTACGCCCAGGGCAAACATGCCCACCACCGGAAGGGCTACCCAGTCGGTAGCGCCGAGCCGGCTCTGGAGAAGCTGGTTGTGCTCGGCAATGCTGCCGTAGCCCGTGGGCACTTTCAGAGTGGTCCAGAGTCGGTAGCTGGCTCCGGGGGCAGCGGGGTCGCTGCATTCGCGCAGGACGACGTGGCCGGTGAAGGGATCATGCGCGCAGAGCCAGGCATAGGCGCTTTCCAGGCGCTCCTCCGGCACTTGCCAGGCGATGAGGGCACCTTCTGCCAGACTGGTGGAAAGCAGTGTCTGGCGTACGCGCCGGATGGTGCCGGCTGCCAGCATGCCCCGTAAGCGGCCGATGACTTCCTCCTCGCTCAGTTCGCAGCGCCTGGCTATGGTGCGGAAGGGGTGGCGGTGAAAACCCTGCACGGCATCTTCTGCCACGCAGAGGAGGCGGTGGTTCACCGGGTCGGCGGCACTGGCCGGGTAGCTCATTCGGCGCTGGGCTGGGGGTTGACGGTGCCGCAGTGGGTGAACAGGGTGGAATCGAGCTCAGCCAGGGCGCGGCGGGCAATCTCGCGGGCCTGCTCCGGGGTTTCGGTGAGGGCAAACATGGTGGAGCCACTGCCGCTCATCAGCGCAGCCCGGGTGCCGGGCTGCTCCAGCAGCCAGTGCTTCATGCGGGCCAGAATGGGGAATTTTGAGAATACCGGGCGCTCCAGGTCGTTCACCAGGGTGATATTATCCACCTTCTGCGGGCCGTAGGAGATGCCTTTGAGCCGCCTGCTGCAGGTGAGCGCCTTATAGGCGCTGGGGGTGCTTACCCCGAAGACGGGTTTGAGGAGCACGATGGGGCTGCTCCACCCGGCAAGCTCGGGCACCGGGGTGACGATTTCGCCGCGGCCGGTGCAGCGGCAGATGGTGGGGGTGAGGAAGTAGGGGACATCGCTGCCCAGGCTGGCTGCCATGGCAGAGAGTTCCTCCGCATCGTATTGCGTGCCCAGGATTTCATTCACCGCCTGCAGGGTGGTGGCCGCATCGCTGCTGCCACCGCCGAGCCCTGCGCCGTGGGGGATGTTCTTGGTGAGGGTGATGCGCTGCTTGGCTTTGCGGCCATAGGCTTTTTCAAACTCGCGGATGGCTTTGAATACCAGGTTGCTCTCATCGGTCGGTACCCCCGGGGTATCGCACAGCAGGGTCGTGGTGCGGGAGTTGTGAAAATCCAGCGTGTCGTACAGGTCGATAGGGGCCATCAGAATATCCACATTGTGGTAGCCGTCTTCGCGTACCTTGGTCTGCACTCGCAGGGAAAGATTGATTTTGGCTGGTGCCTGGTATGTGGTCATGGTGGTGGTGGGTGGGGGTTAGTTCTGGCGTGTTTTCTGGCGCTGCTGTTGTTTTTTCCGGGCATCCTGCTCCATTTGCCTGCGTTCCTCTGCCGAGGGGCGGCGGATGACGTGTTCGCCGGCTTTGGCCTGGTTGGCGCGGTCGCGTGCCATTTGTTCAAAGTATTCTGGGTCAGACATCCAGAGGTAGCGGTTGTTGGCTTCCTTTTCCTCTGCCCGGGCTCGTTTCAGCTCGTGCTGGGCGTGTTCGCGCTCCTGCTCCAGGGTGTGAAGCTCCAGCACCGGGGTGAGCAGCATCATGGAGGATAGGAATGCTACCACCACCAGCACGATGATGCCCGCCACCCGGATCATGCCTCGGATTCCCCTGGAGCGGTCCAGGCGCTGCTGCTCGAGCTCTTGCAGCGTTGGAATGCGGCGGGAGAAAATGGGGTGGAACATGGGCGGTCGTGGCTGGGAGTGGGGTTAGCGCTCTGCGAAGGGGACAAAACGCCCGCGGCGGGCCAGCACCAGGGTGTGCAGCTTCAGCTGCTTGCCTTTCGATGAGGCCGGCACGGCGGTGGTGCTCACTTCGAACCCGGCGCGGCGCAGCGTGGCTTCCAGCCGCTTATCGGCCTTGGCCAGGTTGATTACCAGCAGACTGCCGCCCTTCAAGGCGTTGAAGTAGGCCTGCGCATCGCCCAGGCTCATTTCGCAGCGGGTGTGAGCGCTGCGCAGCAGAATGGCATGCAGCGAACCGGTGCGCTTGCGGCAGAGCTCGGCGGCGCTGGCGGGTTCGGTGGATACTCGCTTATCTTCCCACAGCGCTTTGTTTTCACCATGCTCGCGGTTCCATTTCACGATTTCCGGCACGGGTTCGGCTACGATGAAGCGGGCTTTCTCCTTGGGCAGGCATTCCATGGCCTTGGCCAGGCCATAGCCAAGCCCGAGCCCGGCAATCATGATGCAGGGCTGCCCGGCGCGGGTGATGGGCGAGGTGGCCAGCTCGGCCATGGCTTCTTCGCTGCCATAGGTGAAGGAATTTGCACAAGGCATACCATCCAGCTGCAGGGTGAGCACACCATCGCGCTCCCACAGTTCCCATACGGAACCGGATTCAAGGACTTTTTCTCCCAGTTTGGTCAGGGGTTTCATAGTTGGTGCTGTATCAGTTCAGGATGATGGAAACGGGGCAATGGTCGGAGCCGGTGATTTCGGCATGAATGCTGGCACTCTGCACTCGCGGCAGCAGACTCTGCGATACGCAGAAGTAGTCGATGCGCCACCCGACGTTCCGGGCTCGGGCTCCACCGCGGAAACTCCACCAGGTATAGGCTTCCCGTGCATCCGGGTGCAAGGTGCGGAAGGTATCGGCAAAGCCTGCTCCCAGCAGGGCGGTGAACCCGGCGCGCTCTTCATCCGAGAACCCGGCAGAGAAGTGGTTCGCCGCCGGTCGGGCCAGGTCGATTTCTTCGTGCGCCACGTTCAGATCGCCGCAGAAGATGACCGGTTTTTTTTCTGCCAGTCCGGCCACGTAGGCGCGGAAGGCGGTATCCCATTCCTGGCGGTAGGGCAGACGCGCCAGTTCGTTCTGCGAGTTGGGCGTGTAGCAGTTCACCAGGTAGAAATCCTCGAATTCCATGGTGGCCACGCGGCCTTCGGTATCGTGCTCCGCGCAGCCTATGCCGGTGCTGGTGGAGAGCGGCTCCACTCGCGAAAGAATCAGCACACCGGAGTAACCAGGCTTCTGTGCCGGGTTCCACAGAGCGTGCGGCCAGGAGGCCAGCCACAGGTCGCTCACTTGCTCCGGGCGGGCTTTGACCTCCTGCAGACAGAGGATATCCGGCTGCAGTTCATCCATTTTTTCGGCGAGTCCTTTGCCCAGGGTGGCGCGGATGCCGTTCACATTCCAGCTGACGAGTTTCATGCGGGGGGCAGGGTTATTTTTTGTGGTGCGGGTGGGTGGAGCGCAGCTTGTGCAGGCGCTGTTCCATGCGCGGACGCAGGTTTTCCTCAATCCAGGCATTGGCCGCTGCCAGCCCGGCATCTTGATAAATGCGGCCAATACGGGCCTCTACGCCGGTGGCGTTGCCGGTGAGACGCAGGAAATTGTTGCTGGTGAACTCGATGAAGAGTGCTCCGTCAATTTCTCCTTTGAATGAGAGAATCCACTCGCGCACGTAGAGAGCGAGCACGGCATCGCCGACCCAGGCCTGGGCTCGCGCAACGGGGTCTTGGTCAGGGCTTAAGTTCGGCATGGCGGTAGGCTGGCTTGCTGGTGGGTTGGCTGGTGGTGGGGGGCTGGTTTCCGGCGTAGTCGAGCTCGATACCTACGCTGCTGTGCGGCTGGTGCGTATCAGTATGGATGAAGAGTACCCGGCGCGGGGCTTTCAGGAGTTTGAGCTGCATGGCTATCACCCGTTCATCGACTGAGAAGTGAGTACGGCCAACCAGGAGTTCCTTCAGGTGGGTGCGCAGGCGGGCGTTGCCCGGTGTCTGCTTCTTGCTGCCGGGCTGCTCCAGCTCCCTGCATACCCATATCCGCGGACTTAGTTTCCCCTGGCTTTCCATGAGGTCGAGCGTTTCGCGCAGCGTGCTCACGTTCGTGGCCAGCACGGAGAGGCTTTCCTTTTCTTGCACCATGGTGGCCTGCACCATCTCTGCTGTGGGGCCGATGACAATCCAGTCGCCCGGTGTCAGTTCTTCCAGCCGGTCCTGCACATCGTCTCGCAGGCTGATGAGAGCCTGGGTGCGTGGGTCAGAATGGCTGCAGCTTGCCACTATCAGGGGCAGAACTGCAGCCAGGCTGAGAATGATTGTACTGAGAATCCGCATGGGCGGGAATCAGCCGCGGGAGCGCGGTTCGCGTTCTCCGGCGGTCTTGACACCAGGCGTCGTGGTGAACGGCGCACCGCCCGTGGGGGCTTTCTGGGTAAAGGCCACGCCGGCCTGTTCAAAGTCTTTACCTGCAACGGGGAAGTCCTTGCGCAGCGGGTGGTAGGGATAGCCCTCCCACATCATGATGCGGCGCAGGTCCGGGTGCCCTGCAAAGTCAATCCCCATCAGGTCATACTGCTCGCGCTCCAGCCAGTTGGCCGAGCGCCACACCGGCACCATGCTCGGCACGCTGCACTCGGCCTCGCTCACCGGTGTGCGCACCAGCAGATTGGCTCCGGTCTCTGCCTGGGTGATGGTGTAGTTGACCTCGAAACGCGGTTCCTCTCCCATGTGGTCAACGGAGGAAACGCATACCAGCATGTCGAACCCGCAGGAATCCTTGGCATAGCGCATGGCCTGCTCCAGAATCTCCGGTTCGATGGTCAGCGTGATATCTCCGCGGAATTCCTTGGCGGTTACCTGGGGGAAGCGGGCGCAAATCTTATCGGCAGCCGCTTTCTGAAGTGTGGAAAGGTCTTTGGCAGACATGGTTTTGTTCTGAGAATCGGGTTAGTCCTGGGTGATGATGCCGGCGGGGATGGTGTGAGCGTTCTGGGCCTGGCGCAGGTCGTGTTCCTTGAAGAAGCCCTTGAGCGGGTGATCCGTGGCCATGATCTTGTCCTGAAGTGTGATAAGACCCTGCAGCAGGGCTTCCGGGCGGGGAGGACAACCAGAGATGTACACATCCACCGGCACAATCTTGTCTACCCCCTGCAGTACCGAATAGCTTCGGAACATGCCGCCGGTGCAGGCACACGCACCGCAGGCAATGCACCACTTGGGAGCAGGCATCTGGTCCCAGATGCGGCGCACGAGGGCTGCCATCTTGTATGTGATGGTGCCGCAGATGAACATGAAGTCCGCCTGGCGGGGTGCATAGCGGTTCACTTCTGCACCAAATCGGGAAATATCGTATCGCGAGCAGGAGGCGGCCATGTACTCAATGGCGCAGCAGGAGGTGCCCATGGGCATGGGCCACATGGAGTACTTGTGCATCCAGTTGATTGCTGCCTCGACCGTGGTGTAGACGAAACCACCGTCTGCATCCGGGTCGCACATGAAATTTGTCTCGAGTTCCTGAAGGTTGTCGCTGGCCATAATGGTACATCCGGGGTATAATTCCACCCCGCTCGCACTAGCATACCGCATTTCGGGTGAAAGGCAAGCCAAATTTGGAAGCGCTTTCTCAAAAATCGCGCATCGCGCGCGCATTATTATGTACGATGATTCAATAAAATCTTGACGAATGATATGGCGAAGTATAGGATTGCCGCATGAACAAGCCCACAATGCACTGGAGTGCTGCGCTTACTGCGCTGGCACTGACGATGACGGCACCGGCTTTTGGTCAGGAATCGACAGGGGATCCCTTCCTGGATGCCATGATGATGGACCAGCAGGCTGCCGAGGAGGCAACTCCCGTAAGCGAACAGAAGAGCAGCGCTTTTGATCAGGCTGTTGCCAGCAAGAAGGCAGCCGCCAAAAAGCAGGCTGCTGAGGCCGCAAAGCCTGTAGAGACCAAGCTGGTCTCTGCTGCTTCCGATACCCGTTTGCTGGATGAGGCGGCAGTTGTGCGCGAATTGGGGCCTGCCACCGGCCTTTTCCAGAATGATGCAGCTTTTGATGGTAAGACCGTATCCGGAGTTGAGTTCCGCTACACGGGCAAGAAGGTGCTGCCTGACCGCCGCTTGATGGATGTGATTCAGACCCGCGCTGGTAGTGAGTATTCCTCCATGCGAGTGAATGCTGACTTGGAGCGTTTGATTGAGCGTAGCCTGGTGGATCCGAATGCCACCGTATCAGTACAGCCTTCGGGTAAGGCTGTCAAGGTGATTTTCAATGTGCGAGCCAGTAGCGTGATGGCCGGTGTGGGCTTTACCGGCAATGTTGAGTTCGATGATGAAGACCTGCGCGAGACAGCCAAGCTGCAGGCAGGTTCAGTATTGAGTGATGCCACGCTGGCCGCCGCCCGCGCCAATATTATCAAGGCGTACCAGGAGGCAGGCTACCCGGATGCTCAGGTGAACTGGAAGGCCGTGAGCACGGAGAGCGGTTCATACAAGGACGTGGTGTTCGAAATCAAGGAAGGCCGAGAGGTAAGCATGACCTCCATTGATTTTGAAGGTAACAAGGTGTTTGACGACGAGCAGCTCCGCCAGCTCATGAAGACCAAGGAACGCGGTCTCTTCACCTGGTTCACTAAGTCCGGACGTGTGGATCGTGAGCAGGTTGAGGATGACCTGGAAGCTGTGGTGAAGCATTACCGCAACTATGGTTACCTCCGCGCCCGCCTGGCCAAGGTGGAGTATCTTGCCAGCCCGAATGAAACCGGCCGCCAGAAGCTTCACCTGAAGGTGACGGTGGATGAAGGCCCGCGCTACATGGTGCGCAAGGTGAGCTTTGGCCCGCTGAAGGCATACACCCAGAAGGAACTGGAGCCGGGGCTGAGCATGCTCAATGGCGATATCTACTCCCTGCAGAAGGTGTCGGACGACGTTACGATGATTCGCCGCTACTACGGTGCCAAGGGCTATGCTGATGCAGACGTGCGCCCCGATATCAATGAGGCCGGTGTGGCTGCCGATGGTACGCACCTGATTGATATCCGTTACGATGTGACCGAGGGTTCCCGATACAAGGTAGGCCGTATCAATGTGCGCGGCAACACCAAGACCCGCCAGCACGTGATTCTGCGCGAGCTTCCCCTCAAGCCCGGTGAAAATCTCAACTCTGTGGACCTGGAAACGGCTAAGAAGCGCCTGGAGAACCTGAACTACTTCGACCAGGTGGAAGTTTCCCAGGGGCTTTCCACTTCCTCCGGTTACCGCGATATCAATGTGAACGTACACGAGAAGATGACCGGCAGCCTGACGCTGGGTGTGGCCTTCTCCACCGTGGAAAATGTGTACCTCTACACCACGATTACTCAGTCCAACTTTGATATCCGTGGTTTTGTGAACGGCGGCACCTTTGTGGGTGGTGGCCAGCGCCTTACCATCAGCGGCAAGCTGGGTACGGAATATACGAGCGCCTCCGTCTACCTGATGGAGCCCTGGTTCCTGGACCGCAAGCTGGCTTTGGGCAACGAGCTCTTCTTCTCGAACTCGACCTATATGAGCGATTACTACGAGCAGCAGAACTACGGCTGGGCTATCTCCCTGCGCAAGGCTCTGACTGATCTCACCGCGGTCAAGTTCGAGTACCGCCTCGAACAGTACGGAATCGATGCCGAGCGCAGCTCTCCCATTTTCTTCCGTGAGCAGGATGGCGACTATACCCGCAGCCACTTCCGCGTGAGCTATGAGTATGATTCACGCGATGCTATGGTGACCCCCCGCAAGGGTGGTAACTTTGAGTGTCACCTGGGCTACAGCGGCCCTGGCAGCACCGAGGAAACCTACACTATGGGTATCAGCGGTTCATACTACTACAATTCTTTCTGGGATACCATCTTCAGCGTCAATTTCGGTCTGGAGACGGTGGACGCTGTTTCCGGCGGAAATGTGCCGATCTTTGAGCGTTGCTACCTGGGTGGGCCGGCCAATCTGCGCGGTTTCCGTTTCCGCGATGTAGGTATGGTTGATAAAGACCTTGCCGGCGATGAGACAATGGGTGGTAATTCCTCTGGTTATGTGCAGTTCGAGGTGACCATGCCTGTTGTGGAATCCATCCGTTTCGCTATGTTCGTGGATGTCGGTTTCGTGCATAAGGACAGCTTCGACTTTATTCCTAACGATCTGGCGGCAGACTACGGTGTCGGCCTGCGTATTAACCTGCCTATGGGACCGCTTGCTGTGGACTATGCCATTCCCTTCATGGATAACAACTGCGCCGATGATGGCGGCCAGTTCCAGTTCTACGTGGACTACAAGTACTAACCCTTTGCAGGGTTCGGCTTGAACAATCTAAAAAAGCCCCCGCCTGGAATGCAGGCGGGGGCTTCTTGCAGATAGGAGAGGAGTCCGTAGGGGGCGAGCTATTTAATCATCATCCGATTCGTATCGCTGGCTGGCTTTTTCGAGGCGCTCATCCGCGCGCTCGTTGTGCTTCTCGGCTTTGCGAGAATTGCCGGCGCGTTCCCAGGCCGAAGCGATGAGCTTCTGGATGGAAACCTCCTTTTTCAGTTTGAAGAAGTCGCTGCCATCACTCAGGACGTGTTTTTCGAAAAGCTTTTCGGCATCCCGGGCCAGGGTGTTCCAGGCGCGGGCGGGTGCTTTGTCTCCCAGACTCTCCATGTATTGGTGGAGCAACTGTTCGAAGATATCACCTCTCTTGGTATATTTCTTGAGTTGTTTGCGGTAGAGGTTGGCTAGTCCGGGCCAATTGGCGGTCTCGGCCATTACTTCAGCCTGGCGCCCTACGGCGCTGATTACCAGGTCTGCCCGGTCATCGCCACCGCGTTTGTTCAGCTGGGTCATGGAGCGGCGCATGGCCATCTGCTTGCTGGCGGCATTCTTATCTGCCAGCAGGTAGGTATCCTGCACTTCGGCGGCCAGGTCCAGCAGCTCGGTGTTTTTCTTGCTCAGTCGCAGGAGGTCGCTGTCAATTTTGCGCCAGACCGAATCCGCAGGCAAGTTGTTCTTATCATGGCCGAGCACCTTGATGTAGTGCGCCCAGGAAACGGTTTCTTCCGGGAAGGCTTCTGTGACGAAACGCGCCGTGCCGTGGGCTTCCTTGCTGCAGCCTGCCCGCATCAGGTAATCTGCCAGTATCATGGCATCTGCTGCTGGTGCCATCTTGGCATCCGAGTTCTTGGGGCCACGGCTGAGAAGCACGGATTCATGCTGGCTGCGCCCGGAGCAGGGGTTGGTGAATCGCCCGCTGTTGTAGCCATAGGAATTCGTCTGCAGCCAGTTTACGTTATCAGTAAGATGCACCATCCATGCATGGGGGCCGCGGTCTCCATCGCCGGTGATGTATACCGCAGGCACGCCCCGGCATTTACCGGTGTTGCAGGCAAAGTACCCCTGGTCGCGGCAGACACCGCCTTCTTCGCGTATTTCTTCAAAGGAGTATTTCTCGTACGGGTCTTTATTGTTGGCGGCCCGTTCCATCAGGTAGCGGATGGAAGAATAGGCCTCGTTCCAGTTTGCCTGGGTGTAGTTTGTGTTTTCTGCGGCCCAGTCTATTTCGGATTGGGGAAGGCGCACATTGACCACATGGATGAGCTGGGATACGCTCAGTTTCTTGATGTCGGTCACCAGCTTGCGCTTCTTATCCATGTCTCTGAGATAGGCGCAGACTTCCGGTACGGTGAGGATGAGTGCATTGGTATCACGGTAGGACCCCGATGACTGGCATACGCCGGGGTTCATGAGCCCGCCGGCTATGGCCAGGTTCAGGTATTTATCGCGGTCTTTGGGCTCCATCTCGGCCCAGATGGTGTAGAAGAGATTGATGGAATGCGCCATGTTTTCATCGCGCCCCTCCTGGCTGAGGTAGCTTTGCAGGAACTGGTGCAGCGGGCGGCTTTTATCCAGGATGGCCCAGCGGAGGAAATCTGTGCCATTGTTATCGTTGTCATCGCCTTCGATGGCGGCGAGCTCACTCAGTGCCTTGCTACCGGCTACCCGGATAAGCAGGCAGAGGTCGACTGCCTGCATCAGGTTGCGGTTGTTCTTGTACTGGCCATAATTGAGTTTTCCGTTGCCCGCGTACGCCTGGATGCTTTCCTTTATCCGGGCTGACATGGAGCGCTCAAAGACATCGAAATCGCGTTTTTCGATGAGGGTCTCCACCATGGTGTCAAACTCTTTACGGGCGCTGATGCTGTTGGAGTCTGCTCCGTGCATGGGAAGGTCCTTATCGTAGACGGAGGGTTCTGGTGATGGCTCTGGCTCTGGTTGTTCCGGTTGCTCTGGTGCAGGGGTGGGGGTGTCACCCTTGTTCTGGTTCATCTTCCGCAGCCTTTCCGCTTCCTCTTCGGCTGCTTTGCGCTTGCGGGCTTCTTCCTCGGCTGCCAGGCGTTTGCGCTCAGCTTCCTCAGCTGCCAGGCGGTCCTGCTCTTCTTTTTCGGCTGCCAGGCGGGCCATTTCTTCAGCCAGTCGTCTATCTGCCTCCAGGCGTGCCTTGCGTGCGGCCTCTTCGGCTTTGCGTTCCATCTCTCGCTGCTGGTACATGTCGTACCCGTAGTATCCTGCTCCACCCAGGACGATGAGCAGGAGTGCAACTACCCAGCCTTTACTGGCTGGTTTCTTCTTTGCTTTTTTTCCGGGTGGAGTCGGGATAGTTCGCTTTGCCATGTACTCATGCTACACGTTTCAATTTTTAAGTAAAGAATAAAAGTGAAATGAATGGTGTAATTGTGATATTATGCTGGAAAGAAACCGCTTTTTAAGGTATAGTAGCTGCATGAGCGATATGCAGTGGAACAGCGTGGTTCTGGAGGAGGAAGAAAAACCCCAGGTCACTCTTGAGGATTTGCAGGAAATGGCGGCAGATCTTGACCCCGATGATTATGATGAGCCGGTGCAGGAGTTCCTGGACGCATTGATGCGGGGTGAGGATGCCGAGACACTGCGCCGTGCCGCAACTCTCCTGCTGCAGGATGAGGTGGACCTGGCTCCCGACCTGGCCTCGGTCGGCGTGGAGCCGGATGCTGCGCTCATTTCTCTGCTGCTGGCTGCCGGGGCAGATGTGAATGCCCGCAATGCATACGGTCAGCCGCCCTTGCACCTGGCGGCATTTTATGGGTATGAAGGGATTGTGGACCAGCTGCTGGCAGCTGGCGCTAATCTTCGCACGCGCAACCTTCATGGGCGTTTTGCGGCGGAGGTCGCGGCCACTCCTTCACTTGCTGCTCGTCTGGAGCCTCCCTACCACCCTGAGGATGATATTCCCCTGCCTCCTGAGATTGAGGATGCGGACTATGACCCGGAGGCATCACACTCCTGCGATTGCGGGCATGATGATTGCTGTTGCGGTGGTCATCATGAGCACGGCGAATGCCACTGCGGGCATCACCACTCCTGAATCTGAAAACTTCCCCTTCCCCTTTTTTTCCTTAATTAAAAACTATGAGTTCCAAGATTGTTACGTTCCGTTGCCCGGTTGAGCTGTTGGATATGATTGATTCGACTGCCAAGCACTACAAGCGCACTCGCAATACCGTCCTGCTGACGGCGGTTCGCTTGTTTTCCCGCCAGCTGAGAGAGCAGGGCGGGGCTATGGTGACTCCGGTTGATGCCGAGGCACTCACGCGTGAGAATATGTTCCCCAAGCCCGAGAGCCGCGGTGGTCGCCCGCGCAAGACTCGCACCAAGGCTTAATCAAGCCTGGTAGCGCTTGGCTCCAATAGTCTGATTCGGGCGTTGTGGAAACAGAGCGCCTTGTGTGGGTTTTGTGTTTCGGAGGGCAAAACTCCCCGGCGAGCTTCGCATCCTGGTGGATGCGTTTTTTTGTGTTGTTGCTGTTGTTCTGCCGGTGCCAGGCTGCTTTCTTTGCACCTGCCTGCCGGGATGCTCCGGTGATTGCAAAAAAAATCGGCTCCCCCGTGGCGGCAGGGGAGCCGGAGAAAGTGGTTTACTTCAGGAGAAGAAGCTGGTGGATTAGTTCTTCTCGGGCATCTTACCCGTCTTGAAGTACTGCTCGATTTCTTCGAGGGTGCGGCCCTTGGTCTCAGGCATGAAGAAGGCGGCGGTGATGAAGTAGATGACCGTGAAGCCAGCCAGCCAGAAGAAGACCGTGGAGTAGCCGGAGGAACCAACCCAGGGCAGGAAGGTGCCTGCGATGGTGGTGGAAACACCCTGGTTGATGAGCAGGGCAATGGCCATGCCATTGGCGCGGATGCGGTTGGGCATCAGCTCGGAGAGAGCCAGCCATACGCACACGCCGGGACCTGCTGCATAGAAGGAGATGAAGACCACGAAGAAGCCGGTCACGATCCAGCCGGTCACGGCGTTGGGCTTCATGCCGATTTCAGCCTTGGTGATGGTGACTTCCTTCACGCTGCCTTCGGGAAGCGGGGTGCTCCAGAAGCAGATCTTATCCATGAAGGTGGGAGCCAGGGCCACGCTCTTGGCGATGGAGATGGCAGAGCCTTCAGCAGCGGCATTGGCGCGGACCTCGGCCACATCCTGCATGCTGGACTGCCCCTGCGTGTAAGTCACAATCAGCTGCATACCGGGAGCCACGGATTCACCCTGCATGAACTCGGGATGTGCGGCAATCACATCGGCGGTCATGGCGGCTTTCACGGCATCGGCTGCGGAGATGTTCAGGGAGTTATCCTGCACGGCAGCTGCCACCTGGGCGGTGACATCGACTCGCTCGTTTTCCACGGTGAGGAACATGGCACCCACGCCGGCAAGACCGACGATGATACCCAGCGTGCCCATCTTGAGCAGGAAGGTGCGGCCCTTCTTATCCACCAGGGTCACGGCCACCATGGTCATGACCATGTTGGTAATCTTGATGGCCAGGTCAGCCATGTTGGCCACTTCGCCCTGCAGACCAGCCTGCTGGAAGATCTTGACGGAGTAGTTCAGCACGGAGTTGATGCCGGTAGCCTGCGTGCAGGCCAGCACCACCACGGCCAGGATGAAGGGAATCACATACTTGCGCTGGAGGAGGGAATCGCCTTTCGCGGCTTCGGCCATATCGGCCTTGGCGGCTTCCTCGGCAGCGTCGGCAGCAATCATTTCGTCCAGAATCTCCTTGGCAGCAGCATCACCGTTGTTGGAGGCAAGGGAGCAGAGTGCTTCCTCGCGCAGACCACGGCGGTACAGCCAGCGGGGGGATTCCTTCAGCTTGAAGGCACCGAAGAAAAGAATCAGACCGGGAATGGCGGAGCACCAGAAGATGACCTGCCAGGCCATTGTCTTGCTCTCCGGGGTCACGGCAGGATCATCGGCTGCACCCACCCACATGGTGGTCACCAGACCGATGACGGCTGCAAACACGAGACCGACGGTCAGCATGAACTGGAACATGCCGGTTCCCTTGCCGCGGGAATTGGCATCCAGACACTCAGCCAGATACATGGGAACCACCACACCCACGAGACCAGCACTTGCACCCTGCAGAATACGACCGCCCATCAGCATCTCAAACACGCCATTGGAGAAGCAGATGACAGGAATGCTCAGCGTGAACAGAAGCGCAGAAATAATGATGACTTTCTTGCGGCCCAGCCACTCTGCCAGCATGCCTGCAAACAGGGAGGAAAGAACGGAGCCGAACAGAACTGCGGCCACCACGATGGCCAGTTCCTGTGGGGTGTAGGAAGAGGTCTTTTCGATATACGGCAGGGCGGCGGCTATCACGCCTACGTCAATGCCGTACAGAAGACCACCAAGGCCTGCCATTACCATCAGGTAAAGGGCATAGCGTTTTACGGAGCTCGAAAGCTCGACTTTGGTTGCGTCGGTACTCATAACGGGCGATATTATACCAGCCCTAGAGTACAGTTCAACCCTAAATTTGCAGCTTTACTGCTTTTTTGGATAGAAAATGGCTCTCAGCGGGCCAGGACCCCCGGTTCGCCGCTCATGCCGGTGGGGGAGATTGGTCGTATGGCGATGCGGTCGAGCGTGTTGGCAATGCGCGGCGGCAGGGTGATTCTGCGGCAGCTGCCGGGCAGGATATCCAGCGTGAACCATCGGCCTTTGCTGCCCACCTGCACGACCCACTTGCGGGCTTCGCCTTCCCAGCTGAGCGTGCAACCGTTGCTGGTGTGGCTGGCTTGCACACTAGGGCGGGCCGGGCGGGAGCTGTCGCTCCAGGGCATGGCGGGCGGAATCGCCAGGCTGGTGTAGAAGCGCTGGAGTTGTTTCTGCACTCCGCCTCGGTTGGTGCCGAGCGATTTCCAGCTCCAGAAGAACTGGCCGCAGCTCTGCCGGGCCAGGCTGCGGGAGTAGGCAATCTGCCGGCCGATTTCGGAGGCTTTGCGGCCGGGGTCTTCCTTGCTGTCGATGCGGACGGATGCGATGCCCGGCCAGACCGGGCGGCTGGGGTTGATGCTGCTCCACCACTGCATGAGTGCCGGGAAGCTCTGCGGTCCCTCGCAGCGCCAGTAGAGCTGGGGCGAGAGGTAGTCCACCCAGCCCTGGGCGATCCATTTGCGGGCATCGCAGGCCAGGTCTTCATAGGCATTGACCCCGGCCTGCACGCTTGCGGGATAGCCCGGCTGCCAGATGCCGAAGGGGCTGATACCGACCCGCACATGCGGCTTGGCGGCCTTGACTTGCCGGTAGAGTTCCTGCACAAAGGAATCGATGGCAGCTCGGCGTTGGGCCGGGGTACGGCCATCAGCTACCCGGTGGTGGGGTGGGTAGGGGTAGAAGTAGTCATCCAGGTGCACGCCATCGATATTGTAGCGTTTCACCACATCCATGATGACCCGCAGCACATGCCCTCTGGCCTGGGCGCGCGCCGGGTTCAGCATGGTGGTGCTGCCGGCTTTGAGCAGCCAGCCCGGCTTGCTCCGCGAGATGTGGCCACGCCCTACCTCTCGGTTGCTGATCGTGGCACGGAAGGGGTTGAACCAGGCGTGCACCTCGATTCCCCGCCGGTGTGCCTCTGCCAGGGCGAAGGCGAGCGGGTCGTAGCCAGGGTTGGTTCCAGGGCCGCTCAGCCAGGCGCTCCAAGGCTCCAGTCGCGAGTTGTAGAGCGCATCACCGTTCGGGCGTACTTGCAGGATGATGGCGTTGAGCCTCAGTCTGGAAGCGGTTTCGATGATGCGGAGAAGCTCGGCTTTCTGCTCCTCGGCGGGAAGGCCTGCCTTGCTGGGCCAGTCCAGGTTGAAGACGGTGGCCACCCAGGCTGCGCGGAATTCGCGGACTGGTTCAGGCACGGTTTCGCGGACTGGTTGCCAGCCCTGGGCCAGGGCTGTTGAAACGAGCAGGAAAAAGGCAAAAAGGTATCTCATGGGTGGGGAAGGCGGGCTTATACTTCTTCTGCGACATCGTCCTGCGGCAATTTGTTCAGAACATCTGCCGGCAGACCATCAATATCCGGCGTATCCTCCGGGTCTTCGGCCGTCTCTTCAGCGGCGGTATCCGCCTCCGGGTCTTCAGCCAGCTCAGCATGCACGCTGCAGAGACTCCGTTCCTTCGAGAAATCGGCCATGGTTTCAATGTAGGCTTTGCCCTCGTATTCGCAGCCGGCGTGCGCCAGCATACCCGAGACGCGGCAGAGGCGTATGCCGTAATTGCGGGCCTTGGCCGGCACGGTGCGGATGGGTGCCATCGGGTAACCACGGGCTGCGGCGCATTGCATGACCCCTACCCAGAGCGGCAGCGCCACGGTGCCACCGTAGGCTTTTTCGGCGATTTTGGCGGGGCGGTCGAAACCGACCCATACGGCAGCTGTCAGGTCGGAGGTGAAGCCGCAGAACCAGGCGTTGGTGTAGTTGTTGGTGGTGCCGGTCTTGCCGCCGCAGGGGTGCTTGAATCCCAGGGCGCGCATGCTGCCGGCGGTGCCGCCGGGCTTGGTAATCTGCTGCAGCACGGCAGAGACTGCATTGGCCGAGCGAGTGGAGCAAAGCCTGCGGGCCGAGGGGGTGTTCTGCCACACCACCCGGCCTTCCTTATCGGTGATATGCTGGATGATGTAGGGAGTGGGGCGCACGCCGCCATTGGCAAAGGCAGTAAAGGCACCAGCCACTTCCAGGGGCGAGGCTTCCCAGGTACCCAGGTAGATGGTGGGGCCGGGGTTGCGGTTCGGCCGGGGGAATCCGGCGGTCAGCGCGGTGTTGATGACCTGCTGCAAGCCGGCGGCATTGCCAGCGCGCACGGCCATGGTGTTGCGGCTTTTGAGCAGCCCCCAGGCGGCGCTGTTCATCCCGGCGAAAAGACCATCGGAGTTGCGCGGCCTCCACCGCGGGGCTCCGGCGATTTCTCCGCGCTGAATCGGACCATCCGATATCAGCGTGCGCGGGCCGTACCCGCGTTCGAAAAAGGCGGTGTACACCAGCGGCTTGAATACCGAACCCACCTGGCGGCGGCTTTGCAGGGCGCGGTTCAGCGGCGATTCGGTACTGTCGCGCCCGCCTACCACGGCAAGCAGGGCTCCGGTGGCGTTGTCGATGACTGCGCAGGCGGCCTGCAGGTATTTCGGGCTTAGTTTATCCTGTTCCTCTTTGGGGGTTCGCGCTTTCAGCGCCTTGAACTGGGCGCGGGTCTGGTGCGGCCAGGCTTTCTGTTTTTCAAACATGGCCGTGAGCCGTGAATCAATCTCGCGCATAGCGTCATCCTGCAAATCAATATCGAGCGTGGTCTGCACCCGCAGACCGCCGGAGACTACGACTTCTTCCTTCAGCTTCTCGTCCTTCGAATCCAGCAGAGAGAGCAGGTGGTCCACCTCGGTGCGCACCAGGTCGAGCGCGTAGTTGTCGTTGCCGCGTCGTTCCGGTTTGCGGGTCACGAGAGGTTCCTTCAGCGCGAATTCATATTCATTGCGCGTGATTTTGCCGTGCTCGTACATGAGCTTGAGCACTTTGTCGCGCTGGACTCGGGCCGACGACATGTTGCGGTAGGGGGAGAACTGGTTCGGGCTGCAGATGATACCGGCCAGCATGGCGGCCTCACCCACGGTGAGGTCTCGCGGCAGTTTATCGAAATAGCCATAGGCCGCCTGCTTGAGCCCCAGGAAGGTGTGTCCCCAGAACACGCGGTTGAGGTAGCAGGTGATGATGGTTTCCTTGTCGTAGGTGGATTCGATGCGGCGGGCCAGCGCCATTTCGGTGAACTTGGCATCGAAGCTGCGCTCGCTGTGGTTGTAGGTGTTCTTGGCGAGCTGCATGGTCAGGGTGGAGGCACCCTGCGTGGTGCGGTGGTGCTTGAATACCTGGGCTACCGCGCGCAGAAGACCGCGCGGGTCGATACCGCCATGCGTCCAGAATGAGCGGTCTTCCTGCATGACCAGGGCATCTATCATGTAGCGCGGCACCTCCTCGTGGATATTGGTGATACTGCGGCGGTTCTCGCCGTGCAGGGTGCCGATTTCGTTGCCCTTGCGGTCCAGCACGATGGTGCGCTCCGGCATGCGGGTCACCTGCGATAAGTCGTACCGCCCGGCCTTGACTCCGTAGATGACGGCCACAATCCCTCCCAGGATGAGTCCGGCAAAGCCCAGGCTCAGCAGCACCTTGATCGGTATGAGCACGATTCTGGGTAGCTTGCGCAAGGCCCAGAATGCCAGGCGAAGCGGTAGCGTGAACATGAGCCACAATGCCCGCAGCACGCTTGTTCCCTTGCGCGGCGGTGCCTTGAATTCCTGCAGCGGGTTCACGTTTTCCGGCAGGGGTTCATACTCCGGCTCCGGGTCCCAGGCCCGGCGGGGGGGCTGGCGGCGCCGGGGTGGTGCCTGCATGCGGTAATCCTCCTGCGCGGGTTCGGATTCACGCCCGGTTGGGGCTTCATCTGGCGATTTGTAGCGGGCCATGGCGGGTTAGTTTTCGATGGGCTTGATGATGAGCTTTCCCAGCGTATCTGCCTTGCGGCCGGGGATGTAGCAGCGGCGCAGGCTGGCGGCGCTGTGCCGCGGCTGGCGTGTGTAGTGGCGGTAGACTTCTCCCGTTTCGCAGTGGCAGAGCTTGAAGCGGGCGGGCCGGGGCTGCCGGGGGCTTTCGAACTCGATTCCGCGCACGCTGGCGCGCTCGCCCGGTATGCCCAGGGCGGCGCAGTAGCGTTGCCACACCGGGCCGTGGCCGCGGCTCTGGTGGTGCACCCATGCCAGGGCATGGGCCAGCTCATGCAGCAGGGTGCGCCAGAGCTGCGCCGGCTCCCGGGTGGCGTAGGCCTCGGCATAATACCGCGAGAGGCTGATGCGCCGCTGCTGCATCTTGCAACAGCCCAGGCGGCGGGTGGTCTTATCCCAGCCGAAGTGCCAGCCGTGCAGGTGCAGATGCTCCAGGCAGGCGGAGGCATAGGTTGCTACCTCTGCGGGTGTGGCTCCAGCAGGTCTCTCGGGCAGGGGAATCGGCTGCACTCCGGGGGGCATAGGCAATAAAAAAAGCGGCCGGAGTTGCCGGCCGCCTGGAAATGATGCTTACTTGGTGCCGGCGGCATCCATCTTCTCGCGCACCTTGGCCTCAATCTCGGCGTAGAGCTCGGGGTTGTTGCGCAGGGCATCCTTGGCACCATCGCGCCCCTGGGCAAGCTGGCCACCGTTGTAGCTGAACCAGGAACCGCGCTTCTGCACGATATCGAACTCCATGGCCAGGTCGATGAGGCTGCCCACGCTGGAGATACCCTCGTTGTACATGATGTCGAACTCGCATTCCTTGAAGGGCGGGGCCACCTTGTTCTTCACCACCTTGAGCTTGGTGCGGTTGCCGGAAACGGAGCCATCTGTGCCTTTAATCTGGCCGATGCGGCGGATATCGCAGCGCACGGAGGCATAGAACTTCAGCGCACGGCCACCGGGGGTGGTTTCCGGGTTGCCGAACATCACGCCAATCTTTTCGCGGATCTGGTTGGTGAAGATGCAGATGGTGCGGGCCTTGGAAATGAGCGAGGTGAGCTTGCGCAGGGCTGCGCTCATCAGGCGCGCCTGGGCACCCACCGTGCTGTCGCCGATGTCGCCTTCCAGTTCCTGCTTGGTCACCAGGGCGGCCACGGAGTCCACCACCACCACGTCGATGGCGTTGGAGCGCACCAGCGCTTCGCAGATTTGCAGGGCTTCCTCGCCGCTGTTCGGCTGGGAAACCAGCAGGTCATCCAGGTTCACCCCCAGCTTGGCGGCATAGGCGGGGTCGAGTGCGTGCTCCACATCGATGAAGGCTGCCAGACCGCCGGCCCGCTGGGCCTGGGCAATCACCGTCAGCGTCAGCGTGGTCTTACCGGAGGATTCCGGCCCGAATACCTCCACGATTCGGCCGCGTGGGAAACCGCCCACACCCAGCGCGCGGTCGATAAGCAGGTTGCCGGTCGGAATCGTCTCCACCTCCATCGTCTTGCGGTCGCCAAGGCGCATGATGGCGTTCTCACCAAAATCTTTCTGGATCTGGAGCATAGCGGCATCCAGCGCGCGCTGGCGCTGCGCCATGGCCTTGTCCATATCAGGGGAAATCTCTTTACTCATATGGCATTCAGTCTACCTGTTTCACTACCCCGTGGCAAGCGCAAATTGTGGCACAGAAATGAATATGGAATAGTGAATGGATAGAAACTTGGTGTTGATGGCTTATCTTTTATCGCCGGTTGTACCGCTGGCGAGTTCGAGAATCTCTCGCGGGGTGAGGTGGAGGAGGAGTTTTTCGAGACCTCCGGCGAGGAGCTTATCGGCCATGGCGCGCTTGCGGGTGAGCATGCTGTGGATATTTTCCTCGATGGTGCCGCGGCAGATGAGTGGGTGGATGACGACCGGGTTCTGCTGGCCGATGCGGTAGGCGCGGTCGCTGGCCTGGTTTTCGACGGCGGGGTTCCACCAGCGGTCGAAGTGGATGACGTGGCGCGCGCGGGTGAGGGTGAGCCCGGTGCCGGCGGCTTTGAGCGAGAGCAGGAAGAAGGGTGGCCCGCCCGGGTGCTGGAATTGCTGCACGAGCTGCTGGCGCTCGGCAATGGGGGTGCCGCCGTGCAGCACGAGTCCGGGTGCGCCGAAGATGCCGGCCAGGTAGTCGTGCAGCGGTTCCATCATGCTGCGGTACTGGGTGAAGATGAGCGCAGCATCGCCCGCAGCGGCAATCTGCCGGGCCAGGTGGCCCAGGCGGGTCATTTTGCCACTCAGGGCGGGGTCGTAGTAGCTTTCGCCCAGGTATTGGGCAGGGTGGTTGCAGATTTGTTTCAGGTGGCTGAGGATGGGCAGCAGCAGGGTGAGTCTCGTCTGCGGGTCGGGTTCGTGGATGATGCTTTGCAGTTTCTCTACCTCGCGGGCGTAGAGCCGGGTCTGTTCTGGGGTGAGCAGACAGTAGGCGGGTTGCTCGGTCTTGGGCGGCAGTTCCGGCAGCAGGGCGGGGTCGGTTTTGAGACGGCGCAGCATGAAGGGGCGCACCAGCTTGCGCAGCGGGGTGTAGTCGGTTCCCATTTTCTGCACCAGGGCATTGAATTCCTTTTCGTTGCCCAGCAGACCAGGGGTCAGGAAGTGGAAGATGCTGCGCAGCTCGCTCAGCGAGTTTTCCACCGGGGTGCCGGTGAGAGCCACGCGGCGCGGAGAACTGAGTTGCAGCAGGGCGCGGGTGCGCTGCGAATCGGCATTCTTGATGGCCTGCGCCTCATCCAGCACCAGGGCGGGCAGGGGCTCCATCGCCAGCAGGTCTTTGAGCCGTGTGGCCATGCCGTAGGTGGTGAGCGCCACATGCGCCCGGCGCAGCAGCCAGGCGGGGTTCTTTTGCAGGTAGTCAGCATCCTGGCGGTTCAGCATATCCGGGTGCAGGATGATGGTCTTGAGCCCCGGGGCGAATTTGCGCAGTTCTTCCTGCCAGTTGGTGAGCAATGATGCCGGTGCCACGATGAGGGCTGCGCGTTCATCCAGCGCTCCGGTAGCATGCAGATGCACCAGCCAGGCAATGACTTGCAGGGTCTTGCCAAGCCCCATATCATCGGCCAGGCAGGCGCCGAAGCCTGCCTCGGTCACGCCCAGCAGGAAACGCACACCTTCTTTCTGGTAGGGGCGCAGTAGTGCATGGAGCCGGGGGGGCAGCTGCGGCTTCTGCGGGCTGAGGCAGAGTTGTTGCAGCGCCTCCTGCAAGGCGGGGGCGGCGCTGGCTCGCATGCCGTCATCATCCGGTGGGGGAATATCGGGCAGGGCGTTGCTGTGTTTGCCGAGCAGCCAGCGCAGCCCTGCCAGCAGGGGGATGCCCCCGGCTGCCATGCGGGTGGCCTGGCGCCAGCTGTTGAGTAGTTTTTCGAGCTTTTCCCTGTCCAGCCGCACCCATTCACCCCGGAATCGGATGAGACCGTCCTCCCCGGCCAGCAGTTCCTCCAGCTCTGCTTCGGTGAGCGCGTAGTTGCCCAGCACCACGCGCGGGCTGAAGCGCAGCAGGGTCGAGATATTCAGCGCCGGGGCGCGGTCGGGCTTCTGTCCCTCGCTGCTGCCGCTGGGTTGCAACTGCACCTCCAGCTCTACACGCGGTGGGCGGCTCTGCCACAGGTTCACCATGCGGGTTTCGATGCCGGCTTGCTCCAGCAGCGGCAGGCTTTCCAGAAAATCATAGGCCTGGCGCGGCCCCCAGGCGCAGGGCTTGTATACCTCCCCGCTGTTGATGAGCTGGTTCAGGAATCCATTGCCCGCCGCAGCCTGCTGCAGAGGCCGCAGCAGAGCCGTCAGCGTAGGAATATCATCAGCATACATCTGCCAGGCCAGCGCCAGCGGTGCGTGGCGCGGCTTGCCATCCTGCCCGGCGCGGTGAATGAAGGTGGCCAGGAAGGCAAAGGGATGCGACTCTGCCCCCTCGCCCCCATTCTCGGCCAGGTGGAAGCACAGGGTACCCAGCTGCTGCCAGCCCTCGCCCAGGCCCTCCAGCCACTTTTCGACTGTGAGCAGCTCGCGCTCCGCCTGCCAGGCCAGCGCCGGCCCCAGGGAGGCAAACCACTCGCAGAGCATACCCGCCGTGACCACCCCGCCATAGACCGGAGGCATGCCCTCCAGCCAGGCGGCGGCCAGCTGCGCTGAGAGCTGCGGTGCGGTATCATCCCCGCGCCGCAGGCGGCGAAGGTGCTGCATGCAGAGTTCCTGCGCGCGCTCCCGCAACCAGGCCGGGAACGCCCCCGCCCCCAGCGGCAGCCCGTGGCGCAGCAAATCCAGCATGCCTGCCCCTGCGCTGCGCGCAAACACCCGCTCCAGCCGGGGAAACGCCCCCGCTGGCACCACACCCAGCCGACCCCCGGCCAGGCTCAACGAAAATGTGGGTGGATTATTCAACCGTGCGGTAGGCCTGGTTCTTATTTTTAGGTGATTCCGGGTACATATGTTCCAGTTTCCGGCAAAGGATTGCGGGTTGGAGGAAGTTTTTGCGGAGCGGTCGAACTTCGCGGTTGAGCAGTATGGACAATTGCAGTGTCGTTACCCATCGAGTATGGCAGATGGCCAGGATGAGCGACATGGTTCCTTCCGGAGCCTGGCGATCTTTACGCCTGTATTCCTCAATCTGCTTTTCGAGCGGGGCGGGTATGCCCAGTTCTTGAATGACTCGTTTGTGGGCTGGTATGGCTGCTGTATTGGATGGCTTAGGTGCCATGAAATTGTCCTTAGGTGCCATGAAATTGTCCTTAGGTGCCATGAAATCGTCCTTAGGTGCCATGAAACTGACAGCCGTATATGCTTTCCGGACTTCTTCACCCAGCTTGTCCTTCAGACTGTATTTTTTAGCATTGCTTTTGCCGGAATCCTGCAGATACCCTTCATCTCGGAGTTTGGAGAGGAGTTTTCCCATGTCGGCCTGGTGGATGGGGAAGAACTCGCGAAGCTCCTTGCTGCTTACATATTGGTCTGCAGGAATAAGTAAAAGAAGAATCTTTTCCCATGTGGTGAGCTTATGGTACTTTTCAGCTCCCATGAAATGCAGCTGGGCTTCCTGAATCCGGCGGGGGACCAGCGATAAGTAAGGGAGACTCCATGTGACGACAGGAATATCCTTATTTTCTCTTACATCTGGAAAACTCAGGCATTGCTCTGTCCATCCCTTCACGATTTTATCCACACCGGAGCCGGCTTCATCGACCACACCCATAAGTTTGAACATGCGCTGAAGCATTTTGTTACGGCACAAACTGTAGCCTCCTTCAAAGAGTTGCTGTTTGCTGAGAAGGAGTGTTCCTGCGTTAGAAAGTTCCAGTCCTGTGGGGCGTTTGGTGATGTGTATGCCGAATTTTTCACGAAAGTCTGCGTGGATGATAGCATTGGCCAGGGCTTCTCGAACCGCAACGTGAGCTGGGGGCTCATCTATGCGTGTCAATTCTTCAGAGAGCTTGAACGGACGCTTCAGGCCGCTTGTTAACAGAGGCAGGATTTTAAAGAAGAACTGGTATAGATTTGATGTCCATGTGCCGTCAATTGTGACACGGTCTATCCAACGCGTGCTGGTTTCAGTCATATCATCACCATATTCAAAATAGTCTATTTTGAAGAAGGGACACAATTCCTGAATAGCTTCAGTCTTTCCGAACATAAGCAGACCTGCCAGGGTCAGACCTTTCTGCCCTGTGCTCCGGTCCTGTCTCAATGCTCCCAGTTTGCGCAGAAAATCTTCATCATCATCATCTACCCATGTGTTGGTCGGGGTGCCGCTGCGGACTCGGTTCCGGAATTGGCGGAGAGTCTGAGAATCTAAATCATCAATTCCTGTGTAAGCGAGTATCTCTGAATCTGCGGAATAATTGGAACTGACCGTATCCCTATCCCGCATCATGCGTTGGACCACTTGTTCCCTGCATCTGAAATCACCTTCATTCTGGCGGGAAAAGCAGTTCATGGGGTTATTGTTGAGGTATACGGGCTTTTGCTCAGGTGTGGCGGCAGATACCTCGATTGCCAGGAGGTCTTTCCCATCCAGAGTGATGATGGCCGCCGTGCAGAGATTGATGCTGCATTTACCGGGGTTGTTGATGCTGTTGGTGAAATCCTGCAAGTGTTTTTCAGCCTGTGTCAGGCCTTCAATGGTGCCGTTGTCATGCACTCCCAGGATGATGATACCACCCGATGTGTAGGCAAATGCACTGTATGTTTCCCATAGACTACCAGGCAAGCCTCTGCCTCCGCTCTTGAATTCGAGATTTTCGCCTTCTTTCCAGGTTGATTTGTTTTTGTGAAGCTCGCGTACTTTGCTCTCCAGTTTCTTCCGCATGTCGCTTACATAGTATTATGCTGCCCTGTCCTTGTCAAGGATAAGAAAAAATCCGCTGCGGCTCGTCAGAACCGCAGCGGATGCGTGAAAATTAATCATTAATCACGAATCACTTCAGCGCATCGTATGCGCCCTTGAAGAAGTAGTAGCCCCAGCCCCAGTCGGGGTCGCCGGACCAATCCGGGTCGTAGTGGTGGCGGGGCTTCAGGAAGCGCTCCGGGTGGGGCATGAGGCCCATGGCGCGGCCGGAGGGATCCATGAGGCCGGCAATGCGGAGCTCGGAGCCATTGTGGTTATCGGCATACTGCAGGGCGACGCAGCCGGAATCGAGGTATTTCTGGGCATCGCCGGGCTCGCACACGAGGCGGCCTTCGGCGTGGGCCGAGGGAAGCTCGAAATTCTCGGGCAGGTAGGTGGTGTAGGGGCAGTTCGGGGCCACCTTCACCAGCTTGTCCCACATGCATTCGAAGCGCTCGCTCTTGTTCCAGATGAGGGATGCCTTGGGCAGGATGCCCAGCTTCGTGAGAATCTGGAAGCCGTTGCAGATGCCGAAGAGGAAGCCGCCATTGGCGTGGTGCTTCTGCAGGGCATCGCCCAGGAAACGCTCGGTTTCCAGCTGGGCCAGGCGGCCGCTCATCACGTAGTCACCGTAGGAGAAGCCGCCGGAGAACACGACGAGCTGGGCCTTGGCCACATGGGCCGGGGTGGCGGTGGCAATGGGCTGCACCTGGGTGGAGAAACCAGCAGCGTTCAGCGCGCGTGCGGTTTCCACATCGCAGTTGGTGCCGGGGTATTTGAGAAGTAAGGCGTGAGGCATATTAAAGTACGAAGTACGAGGTTGGAAGTACGAAGTAGTTATGTAACTATTCCTTATTCGCGATGAACTATCAATAGAACGGGGTGAGGCCGTTCTTCCAGATGCTCTTCAGCTCGGCAATCTCAGCCTGCAGCACGGTGCTGCCCTTGGCGGTGAGGGTGAGCTGACCATCAGTCGTGGCAGAGCCGATGCGGGCGCAGGGGAAACCGGCCATGGCTGCCTGGAACTCAGCGGCCATATCCTCATCCACCTCCACCAGGAAGCGGCCTGTGCTTTCGGAGAAGCAAGGCACGGCGTTGTTCTGCCAGCCACCGGCGGTGGGCAGGGCATCCAGGTCAATCTGCATGCCGCCGATGCCGGAGAAGGCCATCTCTGCTGCGGCCACGGCCAGACCACCTTCCGACAAGTCGTGGGCAGAAAGCACCAGCCCCTGGGTGAGGGCCTTGTCGTAGTAGGCCTTGTAAAGCTCATAGTTCTTCGCGCAGTCGGTCTGCGGCACCTTGGCATCGGAGATTCCCTTCACGCGGGCATAGACAGAGGCACCCATTTCGTCCTCGGTGTTGCCCACCATGAAGATGGCGCTGTTGCTGCGGCGCAGGGAGGCACCGCGCACGTGGGAGGCATCCTCCACCACACCGAAGCCGGAGCAGAGGAAGGTCACGGGGATGTTCACCGGGCCTTCTTCGGTCTCGAAGTAGTTGTAGAAGCTGTCCTTACCGGAAACATAGGGAGCGCCGTAGGCCAGGGCTGCCTCGCGGATACCCTTGGCGCATTCCACGATGCGGCCCAGTTCGGTGGGTTCCTCGGGGTTGCCCATGCAGAAGTTATCCAGCAGGGCAATCTTGTCCGGATTCGTGCCGGCCAGCACCAGCTGGCGCACGGTTTCATCCACCGTGCCGGTACCCATGGCGTAGGGATCAGTCTTACCCCACTCCGGCAGAATGGCCAGAGCCAGGGACATGAGCTTATCAGAGCCATCGATATCGATGACCGAGGCATCCTGCGGGGCATCGGCGCTGGCACCGGCCAGGGGCTTGAGCACGGTGTTACCCTGCACCTCGTGGTCGTATTCGCGGATGATGGGTTCGCGGGAAACAATGGCGAAATCGCCGAAAAGCTGCTTCAGGTCGCCGGCGAGGTCGCTGTCGTCCAGCGCCAGCCCGGTTTTAGCCTCACCCTTGGTGAACACGGAGGTAAGGTGCTTGGTCGGGGCATCGTGCAGCTTGGAGTTATCCATCTCCACCACGCACTCGCCGTTGTGCCACACGCGCAGCACCCCGCTGTCGTTCGATTCGCCCAGCACGGTCATCTCCGTCTGGAAGGTATCGGCCAGCTTCTGCAGCTCATCCAGATTCTCCGGCTTCACGGCCATCACCATGCGCTCCTGCGACTCGGAAAGGAAAATCTGCCAGGAAAGCATGTTGGTCTCCTTGAGCGGCGCGCGCTCCAGATACAGGTTGCCGCCCGTCTCGGAAAGCATCTCACCCGCAGCAGAGGAGAAACCACCCGCGCCGCAGTCGGTCACAAACTCAATGAGTCCGCGCTCGCGGGCCTCCAGAATCACATCGAGCGTCTTCTTTTCCTCGATGGGGTTGCCAATCTGCACCGCCTGCTGGTCCTCCTCGGCAGAGGCCTCACCCATAGCAGCGGAGGAGAAGGTGGCGCCGTGCAGACCGTCCTTGCCAGTGCGGCCACCAATGACCACCACCGCCAGACCGGGCTTCATCTCCTTGGCGATATCCTCCTGCGGAATCACACCGGCCGTGCCGCAGAATACCAGCGGATTGTAAATATACGTCGGGTCGAACTGGATGGCACCGCTCGTGGTGGGAATACCCATGCGGTTACCATAGTCGCGCACGCCATGCACCACACCGCGCATGATACCCAGCGGGTGGATGATGTTGTGGCCCTCCACCAGCTCCTGCGGGGTATCGGGCGCACCGAAGCAGAACACATCCAGGTTCGCAATGGGCTTGGCACCCTTGCCCGCACCCAGAATATCGCGAATCACGCCACCCAGACCCGTATTGGCGCCAGCATAGGGCTCAATGGCAGAGGGGTGGTTGTGCGTCTCTGCCTTCAGACACACAGAAAGCTTGTCGTCCAGCTTGATGAAACCGGCATTATCCACAAAGCAGCTCAGCACAAAACCAGGCTTCTGCGCCATAATCTCCTTGGTCGGGCGCTGGATGAAGGTCTTGTACATGCTCTTGATTTCCTCCGTCTGGCCATCCACCGTGTGCTGGATGGTTGCGGCGAAAATGCGGTGCTTGCAGTGCTCAGACCAGGTCTGGGCAATCACCTCCAGCTCCACATCCGTGGGGTCGCGGTCAATCTCGCAGAAAATCTGCTGCACCACCAGCATATCCTCGGTGGAAAGCGAAAGCTTCATGTTCTGGCTCAGCGCGGTCAGCTCGGCTTCGCTCAGGTTACGAACAGGAATGGTACGATATGTTGCCATAATTTTTGAATTGACTATTGACGATTGACAAATGACGATGGAATTTTTTAATTCGTACTTCGTAATTCGTACTTCGTTCTTTTAGTTGATTTTCCAGGTGTGGATGGCGGGGTTGCACACGTCCTTGCAGAAACGTGCCGAAAGCGCAGCGGCATCGCCCTGGCCGAACACGTAGATCTTCTGTGTGATGGTCAGCGCCGTAATATCGAAGGGCAGACCCTTGCGGCCGCGATAGTTCGTGAGGATAGCCTCCTTCTCCAGATCCAGCGCACCTTTCTTGATGCCGTAGGAAATGCTGAAGAGCTCGCCGCTCAGCGCCGGGGTGCCGTCCTCCTGCACCTTCTGCGAGATGGAATCCACCAGCACGCTGCGCATATAGGCTGCGGCGGCCTCCGTGTCGCCCTCGCATTCGATGGTGTACAGGCGGGTGTGGTTGTAGGTCAGCTGGTCTGCAATCGGCGTGTAGAGCAGCTTGTTGGCGTCCGTGGCCGATTGGAACCGGCTGAATACTTCAAAGGTCAGTGTTGCCATGTTGCTTTGTTTTCTTGTGGTTTGCGCGGGCGCGCGCTATCGTTCCGGAATATAAGGTGAAAAGGCCACCGGCGGGCGAAATGCCACCGGTGGCCTGGGGGTAAAATTACTTCTGCAGGCGGTCCAGCACGTCGGCGTATGCCTCCATGAACCCGCCCAGACCCTGGCGGAAACGGTCCTTATCCATCTTCTTGCCAGTAGCCACATCCCACAGGCGGCAGGTATCCGGCGAAATCTCATCAGCCAGCACAATCTGCGTCGGGTCGCTGGAAAGACGGCCGAACTCAATCTTGAAGTCAATGAGTCGCAGATTAGCCGTCATGAAGAACTCCTTCAGCGTATCGTTGATGAGCAGGGCCATCTGCTTGATAGAAGCGCACTCCTCCTCCGTGGCGGCACCCATCTCTCGGGCGTAGTCATCATTGATGAAGGGGTCATTCAGCGCATCATCCTTGTAAGAGAACTCCACAATCGGCTTCTTGAACTCCGTACCCTCGGCCACGCCCATGCGCTTCGAGAACGAACCGGCAGCCACATTGCGCACAATCACCTCCAGCGGCATAATCGAAACCTTCTTCACCAGCAGGTTGATATCATCCACATCGTCAACCAGGTGCGTCTTCACGCCCTTCTCCTCAAGCATGCGGTAGATGATGAGGGTGATAGCCTTGTTAAAACGGCCCTTGTTCTCGAAGTCCTCCTTCTTCACACCATTGAAAGCGGTGGCGGAGTCCTTATACTCCATGCGCAGAACATTCGGATCTTCCGTGGTGAACAATCTCTTGGCTTTGCCTTCGTAAATAGGTTCCATGATTATACGCGGGACTGTTGTGTATTCTCCCTGCGGGAAGTATACCCACCTCACCCCCAATGTCAAGCCTGAACTAACCGCCAGAGCCTTAAAACGACCTTTCAGCTCAAAATGCGCTTCAAATCGGCTCATCTGAATGCTAGAATGAGCCGTAAATAAGGGTGAAATGAGCCGAAAGGAGGTGCTTGTCGGATTCTTTGCGCAAACTTTGGGATACGTGTGATTTTTTTTACACAAAATGTGAAAAAATGCTTGACAATGGTCCGGGGTATGCTAAATTCGCCCTGCAATCGTTTGATTGAGGCCGTGATGCATTGAGGAAGGTTTCCCGACTACTACCCACAACTTTCGTTGAACGATGCCGTCTTTGTGACCAGCTGTCTGCATGCGTGTCCCTTGCCAGGGGATGATGCCGCGTGTGCCGGGCTGCCCGGTCGATGAAGATTTCCAAAGACCCGTACAGCAATACGATGCGTGTTTGGGGTTCGAATCCCCACTCAACTGAGTAGCTCAATGGTAGAGTAGCAAAAAAACGGAGTCTTGACCCCCATCTCCCCCCGTTCCGATAACCCTTAACCCATCCGCGCGGCGAAAGCTGCCGGGTGGCCCCCATCTCAAAGGCTCCGACAGCAATCCGGAGATTCTCCTCTTACCGGCTCGCCCTGCGCGGTCGGGCTGCCGGCGGGCAACCGCTGGCTTACGGAAAACCAACGCGAGCCTTGTCCCCACCGTGGGCGAACAAAAGACACATCCAGCAACTGCACTAGTTAAGAACCCCAAAGTGTTTGTGCCATATGCACGTACGACAGGTACATAAGTGCGGCACAAAGGTGTCTTGGCTTCGTCTGCGCTATCCCCGCCAACCCTTAACCCCATCCGGGCCGCGCAAGCGGCAGGGTGGCCCACCCCTCTCAAAGACTCCTACAGCAAACGCATTATGTAGATTAACTTGTCGTGGGTTCGAATCCCATCGTCGGCCCCTTGGCCGATGTAGCTCAGTCGGTAGAGCCGTTAAAACATATCCGGAGTCTTGACCACAAAGACACACACAGCAAACCCTGCCCTGAAAAAGGCCCTGTTTGTTAAGCAGATGAAAGTGGGGGCTTCTCGCGAAGCTCCCTGTGTCTTGGCAAATAGTTCTCATCTGAGAAAAAAGTACAAGTAAGCACTACCCTGACAGCCAACAGGTCCTGCTGCGAAGCAGCGCCCGCGCCGGCACGATAGGCGGATTGACTCCACACCCCAGAAGAAAGCGGATTTGCCTGTAATCACCACACACAACCTAATAGTTAACACAACCATGACCAATCCGTTATTCAATGCCATGAAGAAGTGCCGCAACTCCACCACCACCACCAACGGCATGTCCGCCTACCGCTCCACCCTTTCCGCCCTGCTGGACCTTTTCTCGGGCGGAGCCGCGCTGCGCAAGACTCCCGCCGATGTGCCCCAGGCTGTGCGCGCCGCCTACCGCGAGGACAAGCTCGGCACCCTCCGCTGCCTGTTCTACCTGCGCGATATCCGCGGCAACGGCGGCCAGGGAGAGCGCGAGGTATTCCGCGCCGGTATCCGCACCGTGGCGGAGCTGGACACGGAGCTCTTCCTGCGCAGCGGCATCATCCGCCACATCCCCGACTACGGCCGCTGGGATGACCTCTTCGCCCTCTTCGGTGTCTCTGCCGCGCTGGACTCCGCCATCGTTTTCCTGGTGGCAGAGCAGCTGAAGGCAGACCTGGCCACCCTGGCAGAGCAGGGGCAGAAGGCCTCCATCTCCCTACTGGCCAAGTGGATGCCCTCGTGCAACACCTCCTCCGCCGCCACCCGCGCGCTGGCCCGGCGCCTCTACCGCGCCCTCGGTCTCAGCGAGAAGCAGTACCGCCAGACTCTCGTGGCCCTCCGCCGCCAGATCGACGTGCTGGAGACCCGCCTTACCCGCCGGGACTACACCTTCAGCTACAGTGACGTGCCCTCCAAAGCCGGTGTGAAATACCGCAAGGCTTTCATGAAGAACGATGGCGAGCGCTACCGCGCTTATGTGGAGTCGCTGCACAAGTCGCTCATCGTGGAAAACTACGTGGTGGAAGAGGCAGAACCCAAGGTGAACGTGCGCACTCTCTACCCCTACGACATCATGAACAAATGCCGTGAGAACGCCAGTGAGCTCGAGCTCCTGCAGCTGGACAACATGTGGCGTTCCCTGCCGGATTATTTCGGCGAGGCCGCCGGTGCCAACTGGCTGGCCGTGGTGGATGTCTCCGGCTCCATGTTCTCTGGTGGCAATCCCAGTCCTGTCGATGTCGCCATGTCCCTGGGCCTCTACGTGGCCGAGCGCAACACCGGCATCTTCAAGGATAAGCTCATCACCTTCTCCGCCGAGCCCTCCCTGGTGGAAGTGGACCCCGCCTGGCCGCTGCACCAGAAGGTGGAGTACATGCTCGGCATGGATTGGGGCATGAACACCAACCTGGAGGCAGTGTTCGACCTCGTGCTCCGCTCCGCCGTGCAGGCCCACCTGCCTGCAGAGCAGATGCCCCGCTGCATCATCATCATCTCCGATATGCAGTTCGACTACTGCGTGCAGGGCGCGGGCAACCCCACCGCCTGTCAGATGATTGCGCAGCGCTACGCCGCCGCCGGCTACACCATGCCCCGCCTCGTCTTCTGGAACGCCGCCCGGTGCAACTACGGCAACGTACCCGTCACCCGCGATGCGCAGGGCACCACCCTCATTGGCGGCTGCAAGCCCGGCATGTTCGAGCAGATTCTCTCCGGCAAAACCCCGGAGCACTTCATGCTCAGCGTCCTCAACTCCGACCGCTACCAGCCCATCACCCTGGCCTCCTGACCCCCTCTCACACATTCAACCCAAAAGTCACAAGCCAATCTCCCACCCATCACCACCCCCAGGCCCCCACCCGGGGGTGGCTTTTTTTTGCTTTGAGGTAGCATATTGTTTTGACGATGCTTTGGAGGACGCTACTTAGCTTTCGGTGTATTACGAATGCAAGTGAGTAATATTTTTTTTCTTGATTTCTGATAATTGCTTGATAGTATGAGAAGTGTCCCCTATGAATAATGATGTAGAGTCTTGTACGATTGGTCTGAATAGAGAACAATTTTATGCTAAGTGTAGTAGATTGTTCGAAAATAGTTATTTCTGGGCAAAAACGACGATAGAGGGGTTACCAGGTTGTGAGGTGTGGCAGCATAGTATAGCTGCTGCAGAGGTTATCGAGAGGTTGATGAAAGTTCGACCTGACTACAGACGTTTGTTACCGGATGGTATTACGACACTTGTTGCCGTACATGATGTTGGCAAGATATCACCTGGGTTTCAAACTAAATGCCCTATGTGGAATGGACCGGATGGCATGACCAATACTGGTATGCTTCGTACGTGGTGCGAGTTCTATGAGAAAAATCATACCAGGAGTACGTACGATATCTTGTTCAGATATTATAAGGAACACATTAGTAAGAAATGTGGACGTTGCTGGGCAGAGTGTGCAGGAGCACACCATGGTGCTCCTGCCAGTATACAATCTGGGGCAACTTTGCCGGAAACATGGAGGCAATATTGTGAAACTTTGATTGAATTGCTGATTGAGTGGTATGGACCATTGCCGGTAGAAAAGCCTAACGATTCAATCAGGAGGGTTGCTACGGGGGCTATCATTGTTTCGGATTGGATTGCCTCTCACGAGGATTTCTTTTCTCCGGAAAGAATTATTTGCGACTATAACCAGAAAGCAAAGGAGGCTATCAGGAGAATAGGTTGGCAAGGTATAGAAAAACTGGTTGGAAATCTGAGTTGGACTTCTCTATTTCCGCACTGTTTATCCCCGCGACCCTTGCAGCAGTACATGTGGAATCTGCCTGCAAAACAAGGGGTATATGTTGTAGAAGACGCCATGGGAGGTGGTAAGACGGAGGCTGCGTTAGCCTTGGCATACCATTTGTTGGATGAGAAAGTAGCTCACGGCATTTATTTTGCACTACCCACTCAGACAACTTCCAATAGAATTTATTACCGATTAAGGCGCTTTATAGAGGCATGTGGATTTGAGGTGAATGAAGCGTCGATTCAATTATCACATGGTGCTTCCTGGTTGCTGCAAGATTCTATCTATGCTAATGATGCTGTTATTCATTCAAAAAGTAGAGACGATGGCAGCTCTGAAATGAGAAGGTGGTTTTCGTCATCTAAAAGAACGCTCCTGGCTCCTTTTGGTGTGGGTACCGTAGACCAGGCTCTTATGGGCGTTGTTGCTGTGAAACACCGTGATGTGCGTGCATTTGCGTTGGCCGGTAAAGTGGTGATTCTGGATGAGGTGCATAGCTACGATTTCTATACGGGGAGCCTGATTGCCGTTCTTGTGCGTCAATTGTGCGAGACTGGTTCTACTGTTATCATTTTGTCAGCCACTTTGACGCAGGCCAGGATCCGTGAATTGTTAGACCTTCAGGGGAATGTAGCGCTTTCCAATGAGTATCCCTTGGTTACATCGTATATCAATGGATGCATCCAACAGCGTGCCTTTCTGCCATCTGAGAAAAAAACAATCACATTGGACGTGGTGGAAAAATCAGCAGCGGCGGTTGCAGAACTTGCGTATGAACGAGCTCGGAAAGGGCAATGTGTTTTGTGGATTAGAAACACAGTCAAAGATGCACAGGAAGCATTCCGGATGCTGAAGAATGAGGCTTACGAGGATGGCCCCGAAATAGCATTGCTGCATGCACGGTTTCCATATTGGCGACGTGATGAACTGGAACAACGCTGGATAGATTGCTTAGGTGCTTCTGGTCACCTGCGGCCATGTGGATGTGTTCTTGTCGCGACTCAGGTGGTTGAGCAAAGCGTTGATATAGATGCTGATTATTTAATTACTGATTTTGCTCCTACGGATATGCTGTTGCAGCGTGCCGGTAGATTATGGAGGCATGTGAGACCAAACCGTCTATGCGAAGAAGCTGAAATGATGGTTGTTGTGCCAGAGGGGGTGCCGAACTCTGTTGAAGCGGATGATGTACAAGGCTTTTTGGGGGCATTTGGCTCCACTGCGAAAGTCTACGCTCCGTATGTTCTCTGGCGAACCTGGAAGGTTTGGCAGTACTTGCCACGTCTGGTGCTGCCTGATGATATCAGGAGATTGATAGAAAGCACTTATGATGAAGTTGGCGGTTTCCAATCATGTATAGCTGACAAAACGTATAAGGAAATGAAGGCCAAATGTGAATCCTTGCAAGCCCTTGTTAATATGAATCAATCTTATACTGCAGGGGTAGCTACTGATTCTGATGGCGTTTTTACGCGTTATGGCGGAATTGAAAGTTTGCAAGTTCTGCTGTTGAAGCAGAGGCCTGTTCCACGGGGAGACGGTAGCTATGAATACCTGCCATTACACGGCGCCCCGGTTACCGTGTGTCCTCAACGTTGGAGTTACGAAACGGCAAAATCCATTTATGAGAACTCTGTCAGGATTCCTGCCTGGCTTCTCAAGGATTTTAAACCAGACCCTAATTTGGAACAATTTGGATTTAATTCGATTTATCCGTTTTTTGTTCTTGAAAATGCGCAATTAATGTATTACACTAAAGAAGTAGCCCGTTTGGCGTGGAATGACCAGATAGGGATATATGAACTACCCGAATAAGAGAATGTCGACAATGAATTTAAATCTGTGTACTGATCCGTGGCTACCGGTTCGGATGTGTTCTGGGGCATGCACCCATGTTAGTCTGGAAAATTTTTTTCAACAGGCTCACGAAATCTCTGACCTCGTGCTGGCAGCCCATGAGCGTATTTCAATTATGCGCTTGCTGATTTGTATTGCGCAGCGCGCTATCGATGGTCCTGCTGACAGAGATGAGTGGGATGATTGTTTGAAAGATATATCTCCCGCGTCTGTTAAGTATTTGGAAACCAGGCGTCATGCATTCAATTTGCTGGGAGAAGATGGAGCCTTTCTTCAGGTGAAAGGTGTTGAGTCTTTGTCTTCCGAATCGTGGGGTAGTTTAAGCAAGATTTCACTAAGCGCAGCAGAAGGTAATAACCCAACAATATTTGATAATGCTGCAGGTTCTATGCGTTGCTTTTCGTTGGGCAAAATAGCGATTGACCTTATAACATTTCAGAATTATGCTTTGTGCGGCACCATAGGTGTTGCGAAATGGAACGGGATGCAAACGGGACCTAAATCGCCCGATACCGCCTCAGATGCCCCATGCGCCCCAAAGTCTGCTATACATCTTTTTGTTCTAGGCAGAAATATGTTGGAAACGATATGGCTCAACCTTTGTACTACAGAGGAGTTTGCTCCATTCCGTTGCGGAATGGGACAACCTGTTTGGGAGTTAATGCCTGTGAATATAGATGACGAACCCGCCGTAAATAATGCAACACTTTCGTATTTGGGCCGCCTTGTGCCGCTTTCCCGTATTGTGAAAATTGCACCGGACGCCGGTTCTTGCATAGTAGCAAAAGGCATCGAGTATCCTGTATACATTAATAAGGATGAGCTGCAGTATTTCGAAAGCTCCATGACCGTCACAATAAAGGAGAATATCCGTAGTATTGTTGGTGCTAGTTTGAACAAGGCAATGTGGCGAAGCCTGCCTGCCTTGTTGCATCGCTTTTCTCTTTCCGGAAAATCGTTTTCCCGGGTGGATGAAAATGATTTGCCTGAACAATACGGAGTTTGGATTGGGGCGATGGTGCGCGATAAGGCGAAGATATTAAGTATTGTAGAAGATAGGTATGAACATCTTGGCCGTAATCATGTGGGCGTTGCCGCGGATGAGGTGCAACACAAATTAATGAGCCTTGCAAATAAGGGAATGGCTTCACTCCGGATGGCTTTGGATACTTACCACAAACTGCTCCACGATTCGTTCGAAAATAAAAAAGCGGTTTATGAGAAAGTAGAGCAGCTATACTGGGGGCGGTTGGCGTCATTCAAGGAGGAATATGTTAAAACGCTCGGCTCTTCCTCGTCAAAAATGGAAAAATATGTGAGCTCAAGAGAGGAATGGATTCGCCATATATGCGACACTATTAATGAAACATTTAATCTCACTGTCTCCCAGAGTGGAGTTCGACAATTAGCCGCCTGGGCTGGAGCTCGCCAATGTTTATCTACAAAACAAAGTTTAAATAAGGACAATGAATAAATCAAACAATATAATGCCTTACTTGCGTCTCTTGCAAGACAATCGCGGTGCCATGGCAGCGTTACGTTGCCTGTTGAAGCCGGAGCAGTGTTTTCGCGGTTGGCAACACATAGCCGCTATAGATGGTATCGGAGATGTTGCTATTGAAACTGTGGCCGGTTTATATGCCTTGCATCCGCATGAAAAAACGGATGAAGAATATAACTTTGGTGATGCGTGCAGACGATTAGCCGTGAATCGTAAAACCATGGAGATTAGTGAGGAGTCTCCTTTTGACCGGCGGTTTCGTCGACTGTTATCGTGCGATACTCGAAGCGAGTTGAGGCTTCATTTAGCCGATATCGTGCGAGGAATGAAGTCGTCTGAAGTTCCTGTCAATTACGAGAGTTTGTATAGGGATATAAAATATTGGGGAAGCCGTGTGCGTGAGCGCTGGGCTATTCATTACTGGAGTAATAGAACCGGGAAGGAGGTAGAAAATGTATCTGACTGAAATCACGCTCCAGGATGAAGCCGCAGCCCGTCTTTTTCCCAGCAATCCCTATAACTGGCATCGAACGGTCTGGAAATTTTTTCCCAATCGCCAGCAGCGTGATTTCCTTTACCGTGTGGATTACAATTCCCGTGGATTGCGGTTAATGATTTTATCTGCAGCTCGGCCTTTGGCTCCTTTTTCGGAAAATTGCGCAGTTTTTAAATGCAGGGAAATACCGGAATCATTCCTCTCTCATACCTTTTATCGTTTCCAGATACGGGTGAATCCAACTAAGCGTATCATGGTGGATGCCCGGACCGGACAGCGAGTTGAGGGGGGCATGCGTGTTCCGGTTACAGGAGATAGGGAACTTATAGCCTGGCTGTCAAGAAAAGGCCAGTCTGCAGGCTTTTCTTTGCCTGCGCTGACAGATCCTGATGATTCCCGCTTCCACATATCGGTGCTTCCCGAACCACGCCTGCAATTTAAAAAGAAAGAGAATGCCCGGGCGCACCACGCGTCCGTTCAATTTACCGGTATCCTCCGCGTCGAAGATGAAGGCTTGTTCCGGAAAACTTTCATGCAGGGTATTGGTTCCGCAAAATCCTTTGTATCGCCGCGCCGCACTTGAGAAACAAGCCGTGGATAAATGAGAAATTATCGGCTTAGCCTGCCGGCAACCTGCCACCCATCGGCAAGCCCTCGGCAGAGGGGCTGCCAGCCAACTGAAAAGGCGTTGAGGATTTCCCCCAACGCCTGATTTATTTTCCTGCTCACTCCAGCGGCCATTGATAGCTCACATACGCCACGCGGTTGTTTCTACCCGCCCTCAGCGGGTCAATCCCGCACGCCAGCAATATGCTCAAGCAATCGCGTATCAGGTCGCGCCCGGAGGCCGATGCCTGCGGCTCATGCGCCCTCAGCTCAGCCACCACAGCCTCAGCCAAATCATCCGTGGTGCGGCCATCGGCCGTCCACAAATAACGCTGGTAAATCTGGCCACCGACAGGCGAAATCTCCTCCACCGCGTCCAGATCTCTGAGCAAATCCGTCAAAAACACCTCCTGCGTCTCCTTAGGCGCACCCGGTTTCAGCGGGCGGGCCAACATCAGGGAATCCCATATCGCATCCCTCAGCCGCCGCCGGAAAACCCTCTCGGCCTCCTCACTCAGCACATCTTCCAGCTTCGCCCACGGCACCCGCGTCTGCCTTTGCCGCAGCTCCTCCAACTGCGCCGCATACGCCTCAGCGGGCTGCATTCCGGCGCTCACCTTAGCGGCAGCATTCTTCCACCACACCCGCAGCAAAGACCGCACAGGCGCGCACCAGCCCAGCACACTCGCCTCATCAAACCAGAGCAAACTCAGCGTCAGCCCCGAACTCCCCAGCGAGTAATACACCCACCACGGCTCATTGTTATGCCACGGCGGCGCTCCACCATCAGCCAGGGCTTTCACCCCTTGCGCCTCATACTGCCTTAGCGTCTCCATCACCGCGCTGCTCTGCGCCTGAATCAACGTCATATTCACCTGCCGCAGCATAGCCACAGCAAAGCCATCATGCGCCGAGGGCTCCGCCTCAGCGAAATCAATCGTGTGTTTCATTGTCTGTTTTTTGTTGTTGAGTTTACGCACAACCCCGTCGGGCCGTGCCCCCTCATCATAGCACACCACCTGCCACCACGCAAGCCAACAGACACACTTCTCGCTCGACACCTCCGGCCCCGCATGATAGAATCCTCACAACTCCACGACGGTGGAGCCCGGCCTCTGTGCCGGTTGTTGAGTGGCACCGCCGGGCTCCGGCTCGGCGGTGCTTTCAACCTTTAGGCCTCCTTGCGGCCATCCTCTGCGGCATCCCCCTCCGGCTTCGCGCCGCGCTTGTGCGGCCAGCGCTCCAGCAGCGTATCAAGCGCCGCAATCAGCCTCGGGCGCAACCTCTCCGGGTTAATATACCACATTGCGGGCTCCGTCCCCTTTTCATACGGCGGAAACTCCTGCTTCTTCCCGTTCCCGATGAATCGGAAACTCCTGTGCAGCGGGTAAATATAGCGGTAAGTCTTCGCCCGGAATGCCAGCATATCACCCGCCAGCAGCTCCGCATTCGTCCGCATGAACCCACTCGCACACGTGGCATTCGTCAAGTTCTGCTCGTGGTTCACCTCACCGCTCCGGCGGTTGTGCAGGAAAGTCGTCCAATGGTATCCATAATAATCGAAATTCGCCGCCTTGTAAATCGTCCCGCAGCCCACGCGTCCATCAGCGAAACTCTGCACCGCCACAATAGTCGGGTCAAGCCGCTTCAACAGCTTGAAACTCGCCCCCAGCAGAATCGTCTCCGCATTCTTCCCCAGCGCATCATCCAGCCACATGCGGTTCAGCTCAATCATCCACCCGCCCGGCACGCTGCTCACACACACCCGCGCCCGGGGCGACTTCATATAGCCGAAACTGGCCACCCCCAGGCACTCCTCATCAGCCTCCGCACCCTCGCGGAAAATGCCGAAATTATGAATCCCGAAGCTCGCCAGCCACTTATGGCTGTAATGCCCCTTAATAACCAGCTCACGCGCCACCTCCTTGGGCACAGGCCGAATCACCAGCACCCCCATGTGCGCCGTCCTCTTTCGTATCGTGTATTGCTCACTCATAACTCAATCGATTGGTCTTGTAAAGAAACCGTAAACTCAGCATCAATACTGCCACTACCCTCCGACTCGTTCGGGTCATAGTGCCAGTCGGCGCTGCCGCTCACCGCCACGCTGCTCGCCACGGCATCGCCCTCAAAATCCGCCGCAAACTCCGCAGGCATACACCCGGTCACGCTGGCCGGGCTACCGCTGTAATCATTCGAATGCGCCGGGGTCACACTCCCCGCACTCGCCGTCACCGTAGGCCCGCCGGAAGGCTCCCCGCTATTACTGCCGCTGGCAGACCCCGGGCTCACCGTCATCTGCGGCGCAGCCTCCAGCGCCTTGCGCAGCGCAATCCCTTTCAGCACCCCCTTTTTCAGCGACACCTTATAAACCTTGAAATACCGCTTCACACCATTGGTCGAGTACATCTTCTTGCGCCCCGTATCCTTAAACGACAAAATATTGCTCTGTGCCAAACTCTCACTATCCGCCCAGCCACTCTGCGGGAACTGCGCCACCACCGTCATCGTGCCAGTCACCACCGCCCGCACCGTGCAACTCTTCGGGTCACTATCGCTGTGCATATATGAGCTCTTCCAATTCAGCGTAGCCCGCATACCCTCATAAGAACTCGCAGAAAAGCCATAATACATCGTGCAACTCTTCCCCCTGTAAGTATAGCTCCCGCCGTTGCTCGTGCTCAGACTCACCTCAGCTTGATAACGCGTCGCCGCAGTCCAGAACAAATCCTCCTCCGTCACATCGATATCGAACCCGAACTCAATCCCCACCACCTTATTATTGGCATCTTTCACATTCGTGCGCGTGGCCCGTATCGCCACACCCGCGCCAGCCGTGTAATAATAGCCATCCTCCAGCGTAGAGCCGCCTCCACCACCGCCGCCGTCATCGTCATCATCCTCATCGTCATCATCCTCATCGTCATCACCCCCCGGCGGATACCATGGCCCCGGCCCGGGTTCAGGCTCGGGCTCCGGCGGGTCAATTATCGGCCCCGGTGGCACAGGATTCGGCCCCGGCCCGGGTGTCGGGTTGTCCGGGTCATCAGCCCCGGCGGGAGGCTCAGCAAAACAACTTGCCGTCAGCAACACACCATCAGCCGTGCTCCCCGCAATCGCCAGATACAGCTTCCCATACGGGCTCTCCAACTGCTCTGCCGCCAGCAACTCATACGGCGGTGCCACCGCAGGCCACACCTCATCCCCCGGCGTATACCACCCCACACAATAGCCGAACGACACCCCTTTCCCCTCAATACTCGCCGGGTCAAAGCGGTAATCCTGCGCCGTCTCCGTGTGGTCAATCGCCGCCGCCTCATCCACCAAAAACCCACGCACCGCCGCTGGCCAGCTCGCATACCCGGTGGCCATCTCCACAGTCGGAGCCACCGTCCACCCAAGCGCCAGACTGCCCGCGCCATAATGCCCGCCATAATGAAACCGCCCGCACACACTCACCGGAGCCGCCATCGCCGCCGGGGCAGGCAACCCCGGCACCGTACCCGCACGCCCCAGAAAATTCTCCGTACCCATCAACCCCACAGCCGCCTGCACCCGCAGCCCATCCTCATCCACCGCAGGCTCCGTCCCCTCAGCCTCCCAAGGCAACAGCGCACAATAAATCGGCGCAAAAGGCCCACCCTCTCGGGTCAGATACGCCAGCTGCGCATCAGTCTCCCAATACGGCACCCCCCACGCGCTCCACCTCATTCGCTGCGCCACCGGGGCCGCTGCCTGCAAATCCTCCGTCACGCTCCAGCTCCGGGTCGTATAAAAACAAAGCACATTCCCACAAGCCACCGCCCATATCGTCACACGGTACACATTCTTCCAGCAATACCCCCCACTCCCCGCAGGGTCTTCCACCC
This sequence comes from Akkermansia sp., assembly GCA_017517805.1. Classification (GTDB taxonomy): domain Bacteria; phylum Verrucomicrobiota; class Verrucomicrobiia; order Verrucomicrobiales; family Akkermansiaceae; genus Akkermansia. The sequence goes on along the minus strand of JAFWYD010000035.1, from coordinate 867 downwards.
AATCCCCCGTTTCCGGGTGGTAAGTGTAATTAGCCAGCACCTCCCACCACACATCACCGCGCCAGCGTCCATCAGCCGTCTTCAAGAACTTCTCGCGGTACTCCATCGGGCACAGGTACACCTGCGGCAGCACCGCACGCCCCGGCGCATCCTGCGGCAAGCCATCAGCCCCCGCGCAGCCCACATACCCCGCGCCGCAGCACTCCTCCCCGCTCGCATCCCCTGCCGCCGGAACCTCGCCATCCTTGCTCAGCCTCAGCCAAATCTTGCCCTGCCAATACGCTGCCAGCAACCTGCCGGGCACATGCTCACCTCCGGCACCATCCAGGTCAGTCACAACCTCCCAGCCGCTCACGCTGCCATACTCAGCCGACTCGCAACTCCCCCATGCCAGCGGTGCATACGCAGGCGCACCGCCGCAGCGGGCCGTTGCCAGCCCACTCGCCGACACCGCCCCCACACCGAACGCCGAGCCACTCCCCGGCTCAATCTGGTAACTATCACCCTCCTCGGCATAGCTCCCCGGCTCCCTATACTCCTCGATAATCATCAGCTCTCACTCGTCTTGGGGTCACGATACAACACCACAGCCTCCCATTTCTTCGTGCTGCGGTTCCACCTCGCTTTCACATAAAACTCACGCCCCGCCTGCCACTCCGCGCTGATATCCTGCGGCTCCACATCAATAATGCCTCCTGGGCTCGGCAGCGGCCCGCCATTCATCATCATGCGCCCATCATCCTCCATATACACCGCAAAAGGCTCCAGCCGCGCCGCCTTGGCATCCACACGGTGCCCGGCACTCGCGCCGCCACCCACCATCGGGTAGCTCTCCGTCTCCTCCTCGGTGTCTTCCGTCTCACCGCT
>JAFWYD010000034.1 GCA_017517805.1 Akkermansia sp. | reverse complement strand
GCAAATTGGGGAGCCTCACCAGTGGCCAGCAGCGGCACAAGGGATGTACCCTCCATGGTGCGGGTATTTTCCGGGGTGTCGGCCTTGGCGAGCTCAAGCAGCGTGGGTGCGTAGTCGATGTTCTGCACCATGGCTCGGCTGCGCTTGCCGGCAGGAATCTTGCCCTTCCAACGCATGATGAGGGGCATACGCATAGATTCTTCGAAAATCCAGCGCTTGTCGTATAAACCGTGCTCGCCCAGGTAGAAGCTCTGGTCGCCCACGTAGATGACGAGCGTATTTTGTGAGAGCCCGGCGTTATCCAGATAATCCAGCAGGGAGGAGATGGATTCATCCAGCGAGAGGATGCAGCCCAGGTAGTCCTCCATGTACCAGCGCCAGCGCTGTTCGGTCATATCGCGCTGCGTCTTGTACTTGCCGGCGCGGAAATCGGCCACGAATTCATCGGTGCGGGTATTGAAGTGGTTGCGGTATACGCTTTGCAGACCGGGTTCAATCCAGTCCATGCCCCAGCCCAGGTTGGTTCTGGGCGCAAACTTCGGCTCGTGCTTCTCGATGTCGAAGTCCGCCGGAATCTGCCCGGCAAACTCGCCGTTCTTGATCTTGTTGCGCAGCTGCCCCTTGGGGATGATTTCCTTCATCACGTCGAAGGGAATGCGGTCTGCCACCAGGTGCACATCGTTCCAGTTGCAGAGGTTCCAGCCCACGCTCTGCCCATTGTGGCTCAGGAATTCAGGGCGGTTGCTCCAGTCATCGTGCAGGGTGGCGGGCGGGGTCATCTTGGCCACGTGCTTCTTGATGATATCCAGGTGGCGCACAGCAGGCAGCCAGTTGCGGTGCGGCGCCTTGTGACCCACAATAAGGGCAAAAGGCTTGCTGCGGTCGCGGCTTTCCAGCCAGGTGATAGCCATGTTCGTGACCACATCGGTCACGTAGCCGCGCATACGGTTGCTGCGGGTTGAGTTGTTGGGGCCTGCGGAGAGGAAGGTCGAGTTGAGGTAGTCACCCTGGCTGGGGAATACCTGCCACGAATCAAACCCGGTAGGACGGGAGATAAGGTGCCATTTGCCCACAATGCCGGTCTGGTAACCTGCTTGCTGCAGCATTTTCGGGTATGTGGGCTGGTCGCCGTTGAAGGCGGGTCCACCGTAGTTGTACAGGAACCCGTTGTTGTGGGAGTGGCGCCCTGTGAGCATGCAGGCGCGAGACGGTCCGCACAGTGAGTTGGCGCAGTAGGCGCGGTCAAACACCATGCCCTCATTGGCCAGTCGGCGGAACCCGGGCAGGGGTACGGGGCTGTCCTTCTCGCAGGTGCCCAGCGCGTTTGTGCCGTGGTCATCAGAGATGATAAACAGGATGTTCGGCCTCTCATCTGCACTCAGCGCGGTGCCCATGCAGCACATGGCAGCCAGAGTTGTGAAAATGTGAGTTAACTTCATAGCACGTTTATCCTATCATAATCACAGAGCTCCGTCAACCAAAGAAAAATTTTCTGCCCAGGCTAACCACACGTGTCCCAAAGATTTGGGACACGTGGATTGACAATTGACAATTGACGATTGACAAATTGAAAGTTAGCGGCTTATCAGCTCTACATCGGCCATGGTGCCAAAGGTACCGTGACCGTGGATGGCGGTGAACTGATTTCCCACGCCTTTATCGGCATATCTACTTCCTCATCAACATCTGATGATAATAGTGGCCTCCTTGAAATCAAGAATGGCGGTACTGCTCGTATCGTGGCCTCACCGGGGGAGATGGGGATGGAAGGCTTTTCCTACGGCCAGTTGCTCGTGGGCAACTCCAACCAGGGGACCGGGTCTATTGTGGTCTCTGATGAGGGTAGTTCCCTTGTTGTGGAAAGCTCCTCTTCCCTTGATGAGAAGGGGCAGCAGTATTACACCTTTGTCTCAGTGGGGCAGGGTGCCGGTACCGAGGGTGAGCTCTCCGTTGCAGATGGTGCCTCGCTCCAGTTGGGAACCGAAACCGGGGCTGCTGTCCAGGTTTCCATCGGTGAGGCTTCCGGCACGGGGGCGCTGAATGTCTCCACCGGCGCATCGGCAGATGTAGCCGGTACCCTCATTGTCGGCTATTCCGGCACGGGTGAGGTCAATATCAATACCGGGGCATCGATGACTCAGGATAACGGTGCCATGCTGGTGGGTTACGGCGCAAATGGTTCCGGCGCAGTCAATGTGCAGGCTCAAAGCTCGCTTCAGGCTGAATCGGTGAGTATCGGCACGGGCGGAGCTGCCGGTGCTCTTAATATCGCGAAGACGGCCACCATGCAGGTTTCTGGCAATGTGTACCTTCAGGATACGCTTGATGATGGCCTGGCTAACGCTATTGTGAACGCGGGCGAAGTTGAAATAGGTGGATATTTAGCCCTCTATGATAACGCCTCCGTCCAGAATTCCGGCGTGGCTGAAATCATGGGTGATATCTACCTTCAGGGGGATTCCGTGCTGAATAACTCAGGGACTATTACCCTCCAGGGAGACCTGAATCTCTCGGGGGCTTCTACCATGGTGCTCGAAGAAGGCTCTGCTCTGACTCTCGGGAAAGATTCTGCCCTGACCTTCAGTATCAGCGATGCAGAGCAGGCTCCGCTTTTATTGATGGAGGAAGGAGCAACCCTCACCATGGATAAGGAGTCTACCATCAGGCTCTATTTATCGGGCGAGGCGCTTGAGGAGTTCGAGAGTGGTACCTCCTTCACGCTGATTGAAGGTGTGTCCGATGCTGTGTCGACGGCTTCGGTTCAGATTCTCGATTATCAGGGCAATGTAATCACCTCCTCTCTGAACGGCGGAGTGGATGCCAATGGTAATTTCGTGGTTTCCATTCCCGAGCCTTCCACGGCTGCGCTCAGCCTGCTGGCTCTGGCGGCGCTGGCTGCCCGCCGCCGGAGAAAGTAAATGGGCCCCTCATACTTTCTCGCCCCTGGTTCCGGAAGAGAACCAGGGGCTTTGTCGCAGCACGGGACTTCAGTCCCGTGTGTTGAGATACTGTGATTGAAAATAAATTTTCGCTCTAACTCGCACGAAATCGCGGTGGTTAGGGTAGGCACGGAAAAATGCTGCACAAAAAATCTCAAAAATACGCTTGACGTGAAATCGTGTTTGTGATAAGCTTTGCCCCGCACCCCGCTACGGGGTTGCCCGAAAGGAAAGCGAGCCTCGCTTGCTGACCCACCGGGCGAGGCAATTTTCCAATGTATGACTTTCCGTGGTACCACGGGCTGCTGAGAAGCGGCTCGCTGGCTTCAACAACCTGCCAGGCGGGGTACCGGAGAGGATAAAGAGAGGGAAGGAAAAGGTCGTGACGCGTGCCGTGGCCTGCGCCGGGATGAAG
>JAFWYD010000033.1 GCA_017517805.1 Akkermansia sp. | reverse complement strand
CTCTCGCTGGCCTGGCTGCCCGCCGCCGCCGCAAGTGATTTGGAGTAAATAGGGAATAAGGAATAGTGGAGGATATTCCACGCCATATTCCTGAACGCTTAGCTCGCTTTATATCATCAGGCACCTTGCTTTTGCAGGGTGCCTGCTTGCATTCCTGGAGCATAGGGATATATGCTGATACTCTATGCAAGATAAAACGATTGCCCGAGGGTTATTAAAGGACTGTGTATTGAATGCCGCAGATGCAGCCAGATTAGTACTGGAAATGCAGGAGTCCCTTGGTGAGATGTCTCAACATCTCGAACGCCGGGAACTTCTTCTGCTGCTGAGGAGAGTTGTACGGGCGGGAACCAAAATGGTGAAGGAAGAAGAAAACACCGTAACGTTAGAAACTGCTGTATGGGCCAGCGTCGAAGCCCGGAGCTCCTATCTGCGGCCCATCTCCCTACGTGATTTGAGGTATTATGCCCGCCAAATTCTCTCTGTAAAAGGTGCAGCAGATATGATGCTACGCAATATGAAAGCAAATGATTGCCGTGAGATATTGCAGGCGGCTTTCGGTCATCGTCTGAGTGCCTATGTCAAAGGGCGTGCAATTTTGCACAGCGTGTTTGCTTATGGGATACGCCGCGAGTGGTGCGATGCGAATCCTGTTACTCGTCTCGAAGTGCCACGCGTGCAGGAACAAACAATAGAACCTCTTACCCTGGAGGAAGTAAAACGTCTCAGGGCAGCAGCCAGAAACAGCGATATGGAACTTTCTCTTAATTTGATGCTATATGGAGGGATTCGCCCTGCTGAAGTAGCCCGGTTAAAGATGGAGGATATCTACTGGAAAGAAAAACAGGTTATTATACGACCGCAAACCAGCAAGACGGGAGGTGGTCGCGTAGTTCCTCTTCGGGGGTGTGATCATCTGCCTCCACAGTTCCGAATCATCCCATGCGATTGGTTTCGGCGCTGGCGGCAACTGAGGGTCGCCGCAGGATTCACTCGCTGGGTTCCCGATGCCTGCCGTCACACCTTTGCCAGCTACCATGCAGCTTATTTCAAAAATCTGCCAGCTCTCCAGTTGGAAATGGGGCACTGCGATTTGTACTTACTGCGTACCCGTTACATGAGGCCAGTAAGGGCCAGGGTAGCCCGTCTCTTCTGGGAAACCGCGAAACTATAGGCATATAAAAGCTACCAGGCACCCTGCAAAAGCAAGGTGCCTGATGATATAAAGCGAGCTAAGCGTTCAGGAATATGGCGTGAAATATCCTCCACTATTCCTTATCCCCTATTCACTCAAAATCACTTGCGGCGGCGGCGGGCAGCCAGGCCAGCGAGAGCCAGCAGGCTCAGCGTTGCGGTAGCGGGCTCGGGAATGGCATAGGTTTGGCCATTAAGCGTTAACGTTGCCGATGAAACGCTGCCAATGTTATTCTTGAATGCTATTTCACTAGCATCCAGCACGCTCCCTTTCAGCACAAATACGTCGGTGATGTCGCTTCCGGTATATGTCAGCGTTATGAAGGAGTCTGTACCATCGGAGGCAATTGTAACGCCCAACGCCGAACCAACCGTACGCATAGCAGACCCGGTCCCTGTCGAGTTTTGCGTCCAGAGGATGGGGAGCTCGCCTTCGGTACTCGTGTATGTGTAGGTGTTATCGGTTACTTCAAGAGTCCATGCGCTATTGCCTGTGAGGTTGTTGCTGTCCGCGCTATTAAGCCCCCAGTAGGAGTGACTCTGGTTGACAATGTAATAATTGTCTGCAAGGGTAACAATACCGCTGTTCAGATTACCAATACCACTCAACTGAGTGGTAATTTCGAAAGCATTACCCAATGTATAGGATGCGTCTGCAAGGGCTTGCTGAAGAGCCTCATTGAATTTTTCCCCCGTGAGATCTGTAGCAGCTGCTACACCAGCGAGGGCCATGAGTGCGATTAGTGTCTTTTTCATTTGTGTATGTTTTCTATATGTTTGAGATTATGCTGCGGGTGGCAGGTTATTCCTCGCGCGGTGGAAAGCTCGCCTGCGTTCCGCAACGCGGTTTAGTATACAGCATGTCGAATGCTGTGTACAGACTTTTTAAAAATTCTTTCAAGAAATTTTCAAAAAAAGTTAGATTTAGTTAGGAAAGATTAAACAATTGCCCTAAAATTTATCCTTTTAGCTGATTATAGAGATGAAAGTTTGGCAGGAAACGAAAATTCAGGGGCAAAAAATGGGCGGAAGTGCCGACATTGAGGAATGATTAGTGAGTAGTGACTAATGATTAGTGATAGAGATTCGCTGGCTTTACACAGCAGATGGAGGTTTATCCAGTATGCCCTTTGGATTGTCTGGAATGAGTATGGCCTAGAGCTGCGTACAATCAACGTGAGTGATGGTCAACCGTCGCTGTGAGAATACGGTATTGTTTCTCTGCGCTCTGCATACTTGCCCATTAATCACTATTCACTTCTCCTCGGTTTCCCATCTTCCTGGCGGAAGTTGAGGAGGAGGGAGTCAAAGTAGGGGTAGTGGTCGAGGAGGCGCTTGCCGAAGTCATCGGCAGGGATGGCGGGTGTGTCGTGGAGCCAGGCTTTTTCAGCGAGGGCGCAGATGCGGGGTACGAGCATGTACTCGAGTTTGCGCATGTCCGGGATGCATTCGCTCCAGAGATTGGCCTGCATACCGATGACCTGGTTGCCTTCCACTTTGGTGTTGAAGGCGAGGATGTGCTGCCAGTTGATGTTGTCGAACCCGCAGAGGCCGGAGTAGAAGGGGTCGGCGGGGTCTTTGCCCTGGGAGAAGTTGAAGTAGAAGCTCTGGATGGGGCAGAGGATGACCTGGTGGCCGCGAGCAGCAGCGATGCGGGCGTGGCCCATGCTGCGCCAAGCCATGACGATGGCATCGTGAGGAAGCTGCGGAGCGCACATGATTTCATCCCATCCGACCATGCGGCGGCCATGTTTGCGGAGCACCTGGGCGCAGAAGTGGGTGAAGTGGTCCTGAATCTGGCATTCACGGGTCATGCCGTGTTGCTGCATGAAGGCCTGGGCGGCAGGGCTGTCTTTCCATTGGTCCCGGGGGACTTCATCGCCGCCTATGTGGATGTAGGGAGCGCGGGGGAAGAGCTCGCAAACTTCGCCCAGTACGTCTTCGATGAACTGGAAGGCGAAGGCATTGGGGGCCATGATGTGGGTGAACACGCCCCAGCCGGTGACGACTTCCGGAGCAAAGCCGGGGCAGTCCTGGTTGCCCAGTTGCGGGTAGGCGGATACGGCGGCGCTGGCGTGGCCGGGGATTTCTATTTCCGGGATGATGATGATACCGAGGCTGTGGGCGTATTCGACGATGCTGCGGATATCATCCTGGGAGTAGAAGAACTCCACGGGCTTACCATCTTTCAGGTTCTGGTCAAGCCAGTTGGAGCTTTCCTTGCGCTTGCAGCCGATTTCGGTGAGGCGGGGGTATTTCCTGATTTCGATGCGCCAGCCCTGGTCATCGCAGAGGTGCCAGTGCAGGCGGTTGAGCTTGTAGCGCGCCATGAGTTGCAGGATGCGCTTTGTATCGGCCACGCTGATGGGATGCCGGCAGGGGTCGAGCATGATGCCGCGGTGGGTGAGGGCAGGGTAATCCTCAATCTGCATGGCGGGGAGCTCGCCATCGCGGGCGGCCTGGACGAGGCTCTGGGCTGCTGCCGGGAGCGCCGCAGGGCTGGCGGCTCCGATGCGGATGCCGGTTTCGCAGACGCTCAGGGTATAGGCCTCCGGGTTGCTGTGGGAGAGGCTGTGTACTTCCAGCGCACCGTCTGTTTCTTCGGGCAGGAGGGAGAAGCCCGCCGCCGTGAGGGCGCGGATGGCGGCGCGTCCGAGTTCGCTGTGGCTGGTGGCTGCATCCACCCGGATTCCCCCGCTCAGCTTGAACCCCGGCTGGCCTTCCTGCACTGCAATCTGCCGGGGCTGCGGGATAAGTGGAAGCGGATCAGCCCACGCAGAAAGGGATAAGAGTACGAAGTACGAGGCGCGAAGTACGAAGTGCGAAAATCGCTGCACTTCGCGCAGGAGCTGGTGGAGAGACATGGGAATTACGAAGTACGAAGTACGAAGTACGAATTACGAAGTACGAATTGCGAATTGCGAATTGCGAAGTACGAATTTTGAAGTGCGCAGAACGATGTGGAGGGTGCGGTAATTCGTGCGGGGTCAGTTGTTGAACTTTTCGATGACATCATCGATGAAGCCCTGGGCGAGGAGCGAGATGGCTTCATCCCGCGGAATACCGCGGGAGAGCAGGTAGAAGAGTTGCTCTTCGTTGACCGGGGCGGTGGCGCTGCCGTGAGAGCAGCGTACCTTGTCTGCCAGGATTTCCAGACCGGGCAGGGAGTTGACCGTGGCATCCTCGCTGAGCAGGAGGTTGCGGTTGCTCTGGTAGGCATCGGTGTGGTGCGCGCCGGGAGCCACGTAGATATTGCCTGCGAAGGTGGCGGTGGCTGTGCCATCCAGCACGTTCTTGTAGAGGAGGTTGCTGGTGGCCCCGCCTGTGTGGTGAATCTGCCGGGTGTGCTGGTCGAGTACGCTGCTGGTCGGGAGGTTGGCCGAGAATAACTGGATGTCGGAGCCGGGGGCGTAGATTTCAGCCACGGTTTCCTCGCGCGCCCAGGCGTGATTTTCGTGCCTGGTGAGCTGGGAGACTTTGCCGCCCATGTTCTGGATGTCGGTGATGCACAGGTAGCGCTGCATGCAGGAACTGTGCAGCTGAAGCTTGAGCTCCGCGCCCTCGGCTACCTGGATGTTGCGGGTGGCAAACAGGACGGCGTTTTCCGAAAGCCCTTCATGGTGTTCCACGACCTGGGCCTTTACGCCGGGGGCTACCATAATGAAGGTGGAGGGGGTATAGAACCCTGCGGTTTTGTAGTGGAGGTGGATGGGTTCGGCGGTGTCCTCCTCGATGTAGAGGGCGTAGCCGCTGCCAAAGCGCTGGAGGTGCAGGCCGAGCAGGGCATCGGATCCTATGGTGGGCATGAGCATCTCCGTCTGCTTTAAATCCTCATCAGCAGCGCTGACGGGGACGGCGGCTGCCCCCGCATGCAGCACGCTGGCTTCGCCTTGCGAGGGGGTGTCGCCTTGCAGCAGCTCTGCCAGAGCGGTGGCGTATTGATGAGGGCGGCCAAAGCGCCAGTCTTCATTCAGGCGATCGGGGATGCGGGCGTTTGTGAAACGGTTCCGGCTTTCCTGAAGTGCCGCTTCCAACTTAGCCTCGGCTTCTGCCAGGGCGAAGGCTTCTTCCATGCTTATATTTTGGGGGAAATCCATGGTGGTGATGCGGTGCAGGGGGGGGGTTAGCCGATGGAGTCTTCCATTTCGAGGTCGATGAGGCGGCGGAGCTCCACGGAGTATTCCATGGGGAATTCCTTGACGAGGTCGTTGATGAAGCCATTGACCGCCAGACTCATGGCCTGGGCGCGCGTGAGCCCGCGCTGTTGCAGGTAGAAGAGCATCTCTTCATCCACCTGGGAGACCGAGGCTTCGTGTTGCACGGCGCTGGCGTTGCCTTTCACGGTGATGGCCGGGTAGGTATCGGTGCGGCTGGCGGCGTTGATGAGCAGGGCATCGCACTCGGTGTTGTTCTTGCAGCCCGCCATGCCTTTGAGTACCTTGACCTCGCCTCGGTAGCTGGCGCGCCCCTCGCCGATGGAGATGGACTTGGCCACGATGTTGGAGGTGGTTTCCGGGGCGGCGTGAATCATGCGTGCACCGGTGTCCTGCAACTGGCCGCTGTGCGCCAGCGAAATGCTGACCACTTCGCCACGGGCACGGCGACCCTGGAGCACCACGGCGGGGTATTTCATGGTCAGTCCGGAGCCCAGGTTGCAGTCAATCCAGCGGATTTCGGCATCCTCCATGGCAAGACCGCGCTGGATGACGAGGTTGTAGACATTGGTGGACCAGTTCTGCACGGTGACATACTGGATTTTGGCTCCTTTGAGCGCCACCAGCTCCACCACGCCGGAGTGCAGGGTGGCGCTGTCGTACTGCGGGGCGGTGCAGCCTTCCATGTACATGAGTTCCGCGCCCTCATCGGCAATGATGAGGGTGCGCTCGAACTGCCCCATGCTTTCGGAGTTGATGCGGAAGTAGGCTTGCAGCGGCTGGGTGAGTTTCACGCCCTTGGGGACATAGATGAACGAGCCGCCGGAGAAGGCTGCGTGATTGAGGGCTGAGAACTTGTTGTCGCCCACGGGAATCACCTTGCCGAACCAGGGGCGGAAGATGTGTTCGTATTCCTTGAGCCCTTCGGTCGAGTTCACGAAGATGACACCCTGCTTCTGCAGCTCTTCGCGCATGTTGGTATAGGCCGTCTCAGAGTCGTACTGCGCGTCTACGCCTGCGAGGAAGGCCCGTTCCTGCTCCGGCACGCCGAGACGCTCGAAGGTGCGCTTCATGTCATCGGGAACCTCATCCCAGCTGCGGGAGGGGGTGGCTCCATGCGAGAGATAGTAGCGGAAGTTCTCGAAATCAACATTCCGGATGCCTTCCGGAGCCCAATGGTAGGGCATGGGCATTTCGTTGAACTTCCTGAGAGCATCCTTGCGGAACTGGCGCAGCCAGTCCGGCTCGCCCTTGGCATCGCAGATGTAGTCAATCGTCTCCTCGGTGAGACCGTAACCTGCATCAAACTTGTGGTTCTCCGGCATGGAGAATGCACCGCGAGTATCCATCTGGAAGGTGGATTCATCCATCTCAGGCCTCCGTTGTTTTCAGAAAATCAAAGCCTCGTTCCTCAATCTGCTCCACCAGCTCGAAGCCGGCGGTGCGCACAATCTGCCCCTTGTAGAGCACATGCACGACATCCGGGCGGATATAATCGAGCAGGCGCTTGTAGTGCGTGATGACCAGGAAGCTGCGGAAGGGGGCTCGCATGGCGTTCACGCCCTCGGACACAATGCGCAGCGCATCCACATCCAGACCGCTGTCAGTTTCATCCAGAATGGCATAGCTGGGGTTGAGCATCATCATCTGCAAGATGTCGTTGCGCTTTTTCTCGCCGCCGGAGAAACCCTCGTTCACGGCGCGGGAGGTGAACTTCGGATCCATACCCAGCTCCTTCATCTTGCTGCGCAGTTCCTTGTAGAAGGACACGGCATCGATTTCCTCGCCCTTGGGCAGGCGGGCCTGCAAGGCAGCGCGCATGAAGTTGGCATTGGTCACTCCCGGAACTTCCACCGGATACTGGAAGGCCAGGAACAGCCCGGCGCGGCTGCGCTCATCCACGCTCATGGCAAACAAGTTCTGCCCATCGAGCTCGGCACTGCCGTCGGTCACCTCGTAATCCGGGTGCCCGCAGAGTACTTTCGAAAGCGTGGATTTTCCGGAGCCATTCGGCCCCATGATGGCATGCACCTCTCCCTTGGGAATTTCCAGATTGATGCCGTTGAGAATCGGCGCGCCGTCCTTCACGCGCGCATGCAGATTTTTGATGACCAGGCTCATTGCGGCGGGTATTATACAGGAATATTGCCGTGGAGGCAAGCGTCCATGCGTGTCACGCAGGTTCCTTCCGGCAAAGCAAACACATCTTCCGGGCGCAGACCAGGTTTGAGCTGCACATCCAGCACGCGGTTGTTGGTGTCATCGAGCAGATGGACATGAGGCTCCAGATTCGGGCAGAAACGCGAGGGGCCATTGTCGAAGTTCAGGTGGTTGATGATGCCTGCCTCTGCCATCGTTTCCAGACAATTATAGACCGTGGCCAGTGAAATCCCCGGCATACTTGCCTTGGTCCGCTCAAAAATCATGGCTGCGGTGGGATGGTCATGAGAGGCCAGAATTGTTTCCAATACGGCGCGGCGCTGCTGGGTCATCCGCACACCGGCCCGGCGTACCAGGCTGGTGGCCATTGTTCGGGTGTTGCTGTTTTTAGAAGTAACCATAACTCGGAACACTTGCATTATATCGAATCATTCTAGATTAGGCAAGCTAAAAACACATGCTCTAGAGAAAACAAAACTATATGACACGCATTCCCCTCCTCCCTCCCGTTCATGCCGCAGGCATGAATATCGTTGCCGCGCAGCGGCAATATCGTTGGCCGCAGGCCAATATCGTTTTTGCCGACAGGCAAAAATATCGTTCTCCAATACACCTCACACCCAAAAAACAAAGCAGGCATTGGGAAAACCACCCCCCAATGCCCGCCAAAGCTCATCAGAACTTATATACAGCCCTTTCCCGTTCATGCCGACAGGCATGAATATCGTGGCCGCACAGCGGCAATATCGTTGGCCGCAGGCCAATATCGTTTTTGCCGACAGGCAAAAATATCGTTCTCCCAATTCCCCCCTCAAAAAACAAAGCGGGCATTGGGAAACCACCTCCCAATGCCCGCCAAAGTTCGTCAGAACTTATACGTCGCGCCCACGTTCACGCTGTGCGCATTCGCGTTCTCCACAACCTCTGCCGTGTAGCTTGCGTTCACGCTCCACTGGTCGCTCAGCGCATAGCTGCCGCCGACGG
>JAFWYD010000032.1 GCA_017517805.1 Akkermansia sp. | reverse complement strand
TTCGTGTATATTCCCGCCGCACCCCTTCACCAAGGGTTCATGCCAAGCATGGGCAGGTGTCTGAGTGGTCGAAAGAGCACGATTGGAAATCGTGTGTACGTCAAAAGCGTACCGAGGGTTCGAATCCCTCCCTGTCCGTCACAACACCCCGGAATTACATAGTATAAGGTAATTCCGGGGTTTTTCTTTGCCCAAATCCCCCTTGCATTTCCGGAATGATAGACTGCGGGGGGGAGCCCCTGAGTAATAGATTGCACCAACTCAGAAGCGATGATGCCCCCTGTGGTGAGAGCGGGGGCGGCGGGCACGCATAGATCTGATGCGCTGGCGGACTTCGTTCATACGTTTTTCATCGTGGCTTTCGAGCAGAAGGGAGATTTCGGCCTCCTGCTGGCTGCGGTCCTTGGCCCCTCTGGGGTGCATGGAAACCAGCACGGCCAGGCGCTCACGCATTTCCGGCGTATAATCGCCGCGGGCAGTAATCAGAGAAAGCACCCCCAGGGTCATCTCGTTCTCGCGAGCAGCGCGCTCCTGGTTACCTGCGTCTGCGAGCGCCACGGAAAGGCGGTCTCGGGCAGCAATATAGAGCATGAGCATCTCGGTACTGCCGGGATTATCAGCCAGCAGAGAGCGGGCATAGCGGGCACCTCGCTCCAGGATATCGACATCCGGGCGGGCATGAGGCCGCATGGCCCACTGCACATAGGCGCGTTTGAAAAGGAGGTTCTCCGGATATTTCTGGAGCAATTCATCAAGCAGGCATTGCACGTTTTCTCCCTCCTGCAGAAGTTGTTTCTGCAATGCCGGACGCTTGGCCTGCATGAGGAGCTCCACGCGACGCATCTGAACCTTTTCATCGTCAGGGAACTGAACGACAAGCTGCCGCATTATTTCAATCGCCTGCCGGAGATAGCCCAGACGCTGCTGGTTCATGGCCTCCCGGCGTCGCGGGTTGCGCTGCGGGTGCTCTCCCCGGGGATGAAGCGCAGGCTGCCAGCGACGCATGTAACGACTGCCAGTACTGAGCATCTGGAGGGAACGGACCAGTTCCAGACGCGCGGACGGACTCTGGATTTCCCCAGCCCGCTCTACCAGAGCCTTGAGGTAATTTTCCGCCTCTTCCAACTGGCGGGTGGCATACAAAGCAGCACATAAGCCATTCAACGAGCGGATATATTCAGCGCTGCCGTCGTGATGCTGCTGGAGCGCACGGCTGAAATACTCCTGGGCCGTCTTGAAATCAGCCGTCTGCAAAGCAATAATGGCCAGCGTATCGCAAGCCTCGGCCATCTTGCTGCCACCATTTTCAGCCATGGAAGCAATCTCTTCGTAATATGGCATGAGCTGCTGGAGGAGCTGGGCATCGGCCCTGGTGGGTTGCCACAAGGTATTATCGCCGGAATCGCGGTCAGCCATGCTGGCAAAAATCTGCTGCAAGGCAGAATCGGCAATTCCGGCATTGCGCTCCGCGAGGCGGCGCTGCTGGTTTTCGCCTGCATAGCCCCAGAGGATGCTGCCGAAGAGCAGCAGCACCAGAAGCACGGCCGCATGGCTCCACGCCGCAACGGCAGGCCGCCGCCGCAACCACATGCCATAACGCCGCAGCCAGGAGGCTGAGCGGGCGACAACGGGTTCATGCTGCAGGAATCGCCGCAAATCCGCTGCCATATCAGCCATGGAGGCATAGCGGTCTGCCGGGGTGAAACTGATACTCTTGTTGATGATGGCACCCAGCTCGCCCTCACCTCGCAGGGCCGCCAGGGGCTCGTTGCAGATGCGGTGGATGAGTTTTCCGGGTTCGGATTCGCGGAAGGCTGGTCGGTTGCTCAACAGTTCATACAGGGTCACACCCAGGCTGTACTGGTCACCAGCGAAGGAATTTTCGCCCTTCATGAGGCGCTCTGGCGGCATGTAGCGCAGAGTGCCATCGTGGCTCTGGGTCACTAGTGGGGCAGATTCGCCATTGTTGAGCACCGTCGCCAGGCCGAAATCGCCCACGCGAAGTACTCCCTCCGCATCCAACAGCAGGTTGCCGGGTTTCACATCGCGGTGCAACACCCCGCATGAGTGCGCATAAGCCAGCGCCAGGGCTGCCTGCAAGCCCACGCGCGCCACCGCCTCCTCATACGGCACGCCGGGAAAAGCCTTGCGGATGCAGGCCGGGGTAACCCCCTGCCCAGCCACCAGACTCATCACATAATATCTGTATTCCCCCTCGTGGCCTGCACCGAACACCTCCACAATGTTGGTATGGTGCAAGGTGGCAATCACGCGCGATTCGTTCTCGAAAGCCTCGCAGTGGCGCACATCGGCATTCCAGGCCGGCGATAGTATTTTGACGGCCACCTCTCGGTTGAGCGATTCCTGCAAGGCACGGAACACCGTTCCCATCCCCCCGGCACCGATGCGCTCCAGCAAGCGATATCCACCAAGATATTCCGGGAAGCTCGTATTATAAGCAGTCGAGGCGCTATGCGTAGAGACGCTCAGGCCTTCCATTTCAACCATGCCCTTGAGCAAGTCGCGCAATTCATCGGCACATGCCGGATGCTCAGCCGCATAGTCGGTCAGAGGTGGAGCTTCGCCCTTCCTCATGAGCTCCAGATACTGCTCTACCAGCGCGGCAAGTTGTTCCTCTGTGGCATCTGGTTCAGGCATAGGGATTCTCGCGGTTGACCAGTTCCTGGAAGCGTTTCAGCGCGCGCACGTAGCGTATACTGGCAGCCTTTGACTCTATACCTAAAGCAGCCGCGCACTCTGCGTTGCCCATCTCCTCGAAATGCCGGAGTTCAAGAATCTCGCGGTCTGTATCCGAAAGCTGGGCAAGTACCCTCCGGGCCAGGGCCTGGCGCTCGAGTCGCTCCAGGTGCGTCCGCGGGCTCGAAATCGTATCCGCAAAGTGGGCCCAGGCATCAGCCATACCCTCATCGTCCTCCGGGTTCTGTTCCTTCATGGCATCGCGCTTGGCTGCAGCCAGATGGCGGCGCTCCATGTCGGTAAGCGTCTGCAGAGCAATG
Organism: Akkermansia sp.; assembly: GCA_017517805.1. GTDB lineage: Bacteria > Verrucomicrobiota > Verrucomicrobiia > Verrucomicrobiales > Akkermansiaceae > Akkermansia. The sequence goes on along the minus strand of JAFWYD010000032.1, from coordinate 17,488 downwards.
CGACGCAGCTTCACGTACATGGGCAGCTCTGGTTCCCCCTGCAGAAATGCCACCCGGCGACCGCAAGCCAGATAGCTTTCCTGCAGTAAATCCTCGGCCGACATGCGCCTCTGCAACGCCGCAGGCATACGCAGCGCCAGCAACCGCAGCAGGCGTTCGCGGTGTTCCAGCCATATTTCTGCCAGCCAGAGATTTTCAGGAGTTTCAACCATATCCGGTATAATGAAAAGGGCGGCCTGCTTATTCCTCCCTGTTATGAGGAACGCAGACCGCCCGGAAATTCGACATGCGCAGATACTCAATCTGTCACATTTTCCTCGCGCAGGTCGCGCACCATGAGTTCCTTGAGCGCCTCGCTGGGGTGCTTGCCGTTATAAAGGATATCGTACATGGCATCAACAATCGGAGTACGCACGCCCAGGCTGCGCGACATCTGGTAGGTCGAAAGCGTATTCGGCACGCCTTCCACCACCTGGCCGATTTGCTTCAGGCACTCATCCAGCGGCATTCCCTTGGCCAGCAGACGACCAGCCGTCAGGTTGCGGCTGTGGTTGGAGTAGCAGGTCACCACCAGATCGCCCATGCCGGAAAGCCCCATGAAGGTTTCCATGCGGCCACCACGGGCCATGCCCAGGCGAGTCATCTCGCCCAGGCCACGGGTAGAGAGGGCCGCGCGGGCATTATCCCCCAGGCCCAGGCCGGCGCAGATACCGCTAGCCAGGGCAAAGACGTTCTTGATGGCACCACCAATCTGCATCCCCACCACGTCACTACTGGTGTAGATACGCAGGAAACCGGTGCTCATGCGCTTCTGCACCGCCTTCGCGATGGAGATATCCTCGAAGCCGATAAGCGTGAGGCTGGGGAGCCCCTGCACGATATCCTCTGCATGGTTCGGGCCGGAAAGTGAGCCTACGGGATACGGCAGATTGGCCGAAAGAATCTCGCTCATGAGCAGGTGAGTATCCTTTTCAATACCCTTGGAGCAGGAGACAATCACCGCATCCTCTGCCAGCCCCACATTGGCCAGGCTGGTCGCAACGCTGCGCATCACCACACTCGGCACCACCACAATCACCAGCTGGGAACCTGCCACATCAGCCCAATCGCTGGTCACCTTCACATTTTCCGGAAGTGGCCGGGCCCCGGCAATGGGAACCAGGCTCATGCGCGTTTCGCGGATGGTGGAAGCCTCTTCTTCCTTGTAGGTCCAGAGCACAACTTCGCCTTCCGGCTGGGCCACAGCGGCCGTGTATGCCAGCGCGGTGCCCCATGCACCAGCACCAATGATTGCAGTCTTATTGAAAGTGCGTTCCATAATCGATGATTTATCAGTTTTTAGGAGCAAAAGCCTTGGGTTCGGTGCCATTCATGATACGCACCAGATTCGCGCGGTGTTTCCAAGTCACCAGCACCAGAATGAGCAGCAGCAGCCCCAGCACCATGTAATCGGCCACCGAGTAGACTCCATCGTGGTACCAGAGCTCAATGCCGGCCGCCAGCATCATCCCCACACCAGCCATGATGCTGGAGAAGGAGACGTAGCGGGTCACCACCATGCTGCCAAGCCAGAACAAAAGTGCCGAGCCACCCACCCAGAGAGACATCGCAAACAGGCAGCCACCCGTGGTTGCCACGCCCTTGCCTCCCTTGAACTTCAGGAAGCAGGTGAAGGTGTGCCCCAGAATCAGCGCAAACATCATCCCCAGGAACCAACCCATATCTGCCGGGCTGAAGGCGGCAAGTTCTCCACCCAAGTGGTATTTCATGCACAGAAGTGGCACAAAGCCCTTCAGGAAATCCATAACGAAAACCGGTATACCCCACCCTTTGCCGAGCACGCGCACGGCGTTCGTGGCTCCGATGTTGCGAGATCCATGCTCCCGCAGGTCAATACCATTCAGACGCCCGGCAATGTAGCCGAACGGCACAGAACCAATCAGGTAGGCTGCAACGATGTACAGAATATTCTCAACCATGTGCCTTAAGTATACTCTAAAAGTTGGGCGAAGGCAACTGGTTTTTTGCACAAATAACAAACAGGGCAGCATTATTCCACTAGAGGAGTGCGAATTTCGCCCTCGTTGAAGGAATTTCCGTTGTTTCAGAAGGCAACAATAAAACGCGCTAAAATAAGCGCAAAGCATTGGCATATAGCTGTGTACGATACACGCCGCTTTTCTGCGTCATACAACAGGCAACAGCAAGGCAACATTTTCGCTTGCCTGTTGCCTTGTTTTTATATTAGTGGCATTTATCTTTTAGGCTATACGTGGTATTCCTATAGTTCCACATTGCAGCGCCGGTGCCATGCACGGCCTCGATATGCCACACGGCACCAGGGGTGCCGCACTACCTAATCCCCTCGACCCCGTAGGGGTATAGGGGGGGTAAGGCATCTTTTTTCAAATTTCGGTCTATCTTTAGCGGCCTTAGTGAATTGGGTGGGCGGGATAGGGGAAAACGGCGGTTAGGAAAGTGGGCGGCGGTTTGGGGTGGTGCCGTGGCTGGTGGGTGGATGATGCCTGGTGAGCGCAAGAGGGTAATACTGACCCGATAGCCGCCATGGCAGACGCGTTTTGGAATCTGCGGCACCTGCGGCGGTGGATGAGACAAAAAAAGCGGGACTAAAGTCCCGCGCCCCGAAAAAAATGAACGGATTACGCCCAGGAATTTGCCAGATAAGTACGCATGCGCGCGGTGTATGCGTGCATTTCGGCGGCATCATTTTCGAGTGCCGTGCGTATGGTGGTATCCAGGCCAAGCGAATCAGCCTGTTGCAAAAGAAAAGCATTCACGCGGGCAGGCTCTGCCATAGCCTGTATAGCGTATCCGGCATGAAATTTTCTGTCAACACCCCTGTTGCGGTTTGCAAAAAAAACATGGTGGCAGATATCCTTGACAAACGCGGGGCGGCGTTTGAAGTACCAGGACAGAGCCTCGGATGCTGTGAGGGTGCGAGCCATGCACCCGGATTTTAGCATGCGAGAGACTTACGAGGCAAGATAATTTCAACAATTCAACAAAAAAAACAATCATGACACCGGACGCAAAGATATCAGGAGGAGCCGATACAACCGTGGCAGTCAGTAAAATGGAGGAACTTAGCACAACGGTGCGCAAGGGGTTGGACGGCATAGGCAAGGCGTATATGGGAGTGCTGGGCGTGATAGCAGCTGGCAAAGGCATAGCCTCTGCGCTCAGCGCGTTTACGGAACCGGCGGCGGAGTTGGAGAACGTGGCCACCAGTCTGGGGGTAGTGATGGGGAACGCCGAGGCGGCGGAGCGGCTTACGGGGAACTTGCGACGGCTGGCCACTAATGGGGTGGTAAGTTTCGATGAGCTGCACCGGAGTGCACGGGCGCTTACTAACGTATTCCAGGATGATGCGGTAATATCGCACTATGTGAGCCGCTTGGCGGACATTGCGACAGGTGCGGATATTCCGGCGTCTCGCCTAGCGGAGTTGATAGCACGTATGGTGGACATGGGTAAGGCAGAATTAACAGAGCTTGCTAACAAGGGCGTGCCGATTTTTGAGGCGCTGGCCTCGGTGCTGGGTAAGAGCACAGAGGAGGTGGTAAAGATGAGCGGCGCGCGCAAGACTATGCGCGGGAGCAGGAAAAGGCCACCCCAGAATCGCGCCCCGGTGTGGGTGAAAAGGTGACAGCAAAGCGTATGGCGCCGGTGTTTTCCAGCAAGGAGGATTTAGGCAGAATGATAACAATGGCAGCACGTAACAACGAGACGGCCACGGCGTTTTTGCTGGAGCGGGCGAGCCGTGGGCAGGCATTTATCCTGGAAGCCGGGGAAGAGGTGGCTATCATTGATATAGACGGATGGCTAGAGCCGTATTACCTGGTGCAGCGCATGAGCGATAACCGCACGGGGTGGGTGCTGTGCGTAGCGTTTGAGTAGCGCCGCACGCGGTACAAGATATTGTGTGCGGAGTGATTGGACAATCGATAAAATTGTGGCGTTTCCCCGAGCCCCTGGGTGGTTAATCAGGCAGGATTTGCCACCATTTTTCTACCATGTCGCGGGTGGTGCCGGCCATGTTGACGTACCGGGAGTAGAGCAGCTGAGCGGAGCGGTGCGAAAGTGTGGAAGAAAATGCTTGACAAAGTGAGGGTAATGGGTAGAATGGAGGCACAAGGGGTGGTTCCCTTGCATTTTTGGATAAATAGCCGCGCCGGTGAAAGCTTGCGCGGCTGTTTTTTTGTTTGTTTTTTTGCAGAAAAAAAATATCGCATTATCTTGACAATAAACATGTAATGCATTATAATGCGCGCGCCGCAACTGCGGCATGAAGCCGTAGGGCGGCATTCCAAAAATGCAAAACAAACCTACGACATCGAAAGCAGTAACCGCCCTGGTGGTGGTTGAGTTGATTCTCAGCATTATTTACCTGACGCGTGAGCTGCTGAGATGAAAGACAAGGCCCTGCCCGGGTGACCGGGTGGGGCTGAGTTTTCCCCGCGCCCCTGGGTGGTTAATCCGGCAGGATTTTCCACCATTTTTCTGCCATGTCGCGGGTGGTGCCTGCCATGTTGACATATCGGGAATAGAGCAGCTGCGCGGAACGGTGGCCCATGTTGAGCTGTAGGCGGGTGATTTCGCCGTGGCGGGCCTTGAGGTAGTATGTGGCATATGAATGGCACAGGCAGTCATGCTGCCAGGTGCCACCGCCGAACCCGGCACGGTGACGCAGGGCGGCAAGGTTGGCGTGCAGGTTTTTGGCGGGTGTCACCAGGCTGCCCGGTTCGACATCTGCCGGGCGGCAGGCGAGCAACCAGGCGCGCAGTGTGGGGTACATTTCGATATGGCGCTGGCCACCGGTCTTGCTGTTGGCGGCACGCACAGATATGATAGCATCTTCAAAAAGGATTCCGCGAATCACACGGACCAAGGTGACGCATTGTACGCCGCATCGATGGAATCGGCCAGGAGAATCTTCACCTGGGCCACATGCGGTATAGCGATGATACCGCGGGGGATTTTCTGTCCGTTCAGCTCCTCATAATCAAAAATGATGCTGCCGCTGCCATCCGCCAGTTCTTCCACATTCTGAATCAGGCCAAGCATGAGGAACCACTCCTGCAGCTCGCCCTGCGGCGGCAGAGCCAACACTCGTTTCGGAGTAATAGCGTAGAGCGTGGCCGCAACAGCGGGCTGCGCCTTTTTGCCAAACAAGCGGGCCAGCAGACCAGCAGGTGGCGAGTCGGCGGCAGCCCCGCCCTTCCCTTGCCAGAGGCACTGCTCCCCCGGCCGCAGAGCGGCGGCCAGGCGTGCCTGTTCTTCATCTGTGAGAGCAGCATTCATTATCGCAGGAACATACGCAGCAGGCTGCTCTTCAATTTATTGTAAGGTTGGTAGCGGAAAGGAAGATCCAGCCAGTTACCCTTTTTCAGAATGGATTTATAGTGGGTAAAGGTATCGAACCCGGTCTTACCGTGGTATGAGCCCATACCGCTGTTGCCCACACCGCCGAAGGGCATACCATGCACCGCCAGGTGGATGATGGTATCATTCACACAGCCACCGCCAAAGGCCAGATTGTTGCGGAAGCAGCGCTCAGTCCCCTTATCCGTGGTGAACAGGTAAGAAGCCAGAGGGCGCGGGCGCGAAAGCACAAAACCTTCCACATCCTCCCATTTTTCCCAGGTCAGCATCGGCAGCAGCGGGCCGAAGATTTCCTGCTGCATGCTGGAGGAATCCGGGGTTACGGCATCGAGCAGCGTCGGTTCGATACGAAGCGTCTCCGCGTTGCCTCGGCCACCCACCACGATGGAGGCATCATCCATGAGCCCCATGAGTCGCTCGAAATGGCGGGCGTTGATGATATGGGTCAGCGATGCATTATCCACCGGCTGATCACCGAGCATCTCAGCTACCGCCTCGCGGAATTCGGTGATAAACTCCTGCTTACGGCTGCTGTGGATAAGCAGGTAATCCGGTGCCACGCAGGTCTGCCCAGCGTTGAGAATCTTGCCGAAGGCAATGCGGCGGGCAGCCACTTTCACATTGGCACTCTGGTCCACAATGCAGGGGCTCTTGCCGCCCAGCTCCAGGGTAACCGGGGTGAGGTGGCGCGCAGCGGCTTCCATGATGCCATGTCCCACACTCGGGCTACCGGTGAAAAAGATATAGTCGAACTTCTCCTCCAGCAGAGCGTTGCAGTTCTCGCGGCCACCGAGCACCACCTTCACATATTCCGGCGGGAAGATGGAACCCAGCATCTCAGCCAGCACCGCGGACGTAGCCGGGGTGGTGGATGAGGGCTTCACCACGCAGCAATTGCCAGCAGAAAGCGCGGCGATGAGCGGGTCGAGGCACAGCAGCACCGGATAGTTCCAGGGGCTCATGATAAGCACCACACCGTAGGGATCTGCCTCCACCCGGCAGCTGCTCGGGAAATGCGCCAGCGAAGCACTCACGCGGCGAGGCCTGCTCCATTTGCGGATGTGTTTGAGCGTATCGCGCAGGCTCCCCAACACCAGCCCTATTTCGCACATGTACCCCTCGGTGGCACTCTTGCCCAGGTCAGCATGAAGCGCCTCCGCAATGCGGGCTTCCCACTCGCGGATGGTCTGTTGCAACTTCTTGAGCGCGCGGATGCGGAACTCCACATCGCGGGTCACATGGGTCAGGAAGAACTTACGTTGAGTCTCGACAATATCGTGCATATCAGTAGGCAGCGTTAAGGATTTCAATCACCTGCGCCTCATCGGCAGCGCGGGGGTTCACGATGAGGGCTCCGTCGTTCACGGCAAACTCAGCCACCTTGGCAAAGTCATCCCGGCTCACCCCGGCCTCCCTCAGCGTGAGCGGCAGACCGCAAAGGGTATTCAAGCGGCGGGCGAGCCCCTCCACCGCTTCAATGGCAGCGGCTGCGCGCTTCTCTGCGGGGGTAGCCATGGCGGCATCCATACCCACCAGCCAGGGCAGCAGCGCGGCGTAGGATTCGGTGCAGCGTTCCAGGTTGTAGCGCATCACATGCGGCAGCAGAATAGTCATGGCCACGGCGTGCGGGACATGGCTCACACCGCCCAGCGCATGGCCGATGGCATGCACCGCACCCACCATGCTGTTGGAGAAAGCGATACCGGCCATGGTGGAGGCCACAGCCATGGCATAGCGGGCCTTCTTATTGGAGCCATTGCGGGTGGCTTCCTCCAGGTTCTCGCAGATAAGCTTGATGGCGGTGGTACCGTAGGCGGTGCTCATCGGGTTGGCTTGCAGGCAGGTGCAGGCCTCGATGGCATGCACCATGGCATCGAACCCGGTGCTGGCCGTAGCCTTGGGCGGCAGCCCGGCGGTCATACGCGGGTCAATTACTGCCACATCCGGCTCCACAAAGGGAGAGAGGAACTCCATCTTCACACCATTGGCATCGTTGCGGATGACCGCCACACCCGTGCATTCGGAACCGGTACCGGCGGTGGTGGGTACCACCACAAAGGGAATGTACTGACCGCGCACCAGATTCTCCACCCCGCCGATGGCCAGAATATCCTCTGCCTCCTGCGATAGCACCAGGCGCACGCCCTTGGCGGTGTCGATGACCGAGCCACCGCCCACGGCCACCAGGGAATCGCAGCCGCTGCTGCGGTAGAGGGCGGCAATGTCATTCACTACCTTCAGCGAGGAATCCACCGGAATATCCGTGAAGGTGCAAGCCGGCGTGCACCCCTCGGCCGCCATGGCATCCACCACCTGCTGCATGGTGCCGATTTTTGCCAGCACAGCATCAGAAAGCAACATGGGAGCCCTGGCCCCCAGGTGCTCCAGCTCATTTGCCAGACGCTCCAGGGCAGAGTCGCCACAAAGCAGTTTCACGGCATTCTGAAATTCAAAGTATTTGTTCATGGTCAGTTATATCGGCCAGTCAGGAACCCGCAGAAAATACGCCCGTATACTCGCAGCGGGTTCACCTGCAAGGCCGGAATATCGGTTAAAATGTGTTTCGTGATGAATTTCGGGAACAAGTAACCCTCCACCAGGTTCACCAGACGCGCCAGACGCATCACATCCGCAATCTCTCCCTGCATACTGAAAGCATGCTGGGCGTAGGCCTGCGCCAGCCCCATCTGCCCGGTGAACATGCGAAAGGAAATCCCCGTGGATTTCAGGCGAAGCGCGCAAGTCGGATTCTCAATCTTCTTCAGATTCAGCAACCTGCCATCCTTCCACTGCACATAGAGCTCCGGCGCAGCGTAGCCGGTCTGCAGGGCGTAGCTCATACCCTCCGGCATGCGGTCAAATTCCTCCCGCACCCGGGAATCGAGCCCATATAGCTCCACCAGCGCCGCATGCACCACGCGCAGCACGATACCCACCGTCAGTTTCTGCAAGGCCAGCTTCATCATTTACTCCCCACGCTGAGCTGCAGCTCGGTTCAGACGATCCATCATCGCCATGCCGAGCCCCATTTTCGGCAGCTCCTCGGCCACGATCACCTGCACCTCCGCGCACTCATCCATGGCTCGCATCACCGCGAACAGGCGCACTGCGGCCTCGGCCAGACGCCCGCTGCCGGGGGAAAGCGGCATCACCTCGGTCCAGCAATCCTGCTCAGCCAACGGAGAATCCCCCTGGTAGGTGATGAGGCCGTAGCTCACGCCCTCCTGCGGGGTGAACGGCTCCTTCGGGTCGTGCAGGATGAGCGGTTTGGTGGGGGCATAGTGGCTTTTCAGCATGCCGGGGGCGCAGGGTGTGGCCGCCTCGATATCGCTGCCCTTGCCAGGCTTCACCACCTTGCAGATTTTGCGGAGCTTCTCGCGGGTCACCGGCCCTTCGCGCAGCACGCGCACGGCGGGGGCTCCCTTCTCATCGAAGCAGGGTTGCAGAATCGTGCTCTCCAGGCCCTCCGAACAAGCACCGGCATCCAGCACCAGCGGAATGGAGCCGCCCAGCTCCTTCATTACTGCCGGAGCGCTCGTGGGCGAAATATGCCCGAAACGATTCGCGCTCGGCGCGGCAATCGGGTGTCCCAGGGCGCGGGAAACCGCGCGCATCACCTCATGGCTTGTCACGCGGCAGGCCACGGTGGGTAGCCCGCTCGTCACGATATCCGGCACGCATTCCTTGCGCGGCAGCACCAGCGTCATCGGCCCCGGCCAGAATTCCTTCACCAGCTTATCCACCAGCGGCTGCAGCTCTGCCGGCACCTCGGCAATCTCCTTCAGCGCCTTACCATTCGGCAGGTGGCAGATGAGCGGGTCAAAACTCGGCCGCCCCTTCACTTCAAAAACCTTGGCCACAGCATCCGGGTTGAACGCATCAGCCCCCAGGCCGTATACCGTCTCCGTGGGGATAGCCACCAGCCCACCCTCTGCCAGCACGGCAGCGGCTTCCTTATAAATGCTGCGGCAATCCTCCAGCGGATCCACCTCAATCACTCGGGTCTCCATGCGCCAATCTTAGACCATACTCCACCAAAAGTCAATAATAAGAAAGGGCAAAGTGCAACGTGGGAATCTTTTGCCGCCAACAAATTGTCCCGCCCAGGGTGAGCCATACGCAGAGTAATCCGGCAGCTTCACAGCAGCATCGGCATCGTCAGGCAATGCTCCTGAAAATCATGATAAATCTTGACTTCCGGTGGGGTGAGGGGATATCCTGATGGCCGATAATAGATATGATAAGCCTGGCGCTCAAGCTAGTAGTCCCCGGAGAGGGGAATGCCAACGAAACCGAGTGGCACGATGTGGTCGGCACGGGGCTGCGTTGCACACTGCCCGAAAGGCTGCGCTACGCTGCCCGCCTGATGGAGCGGGCACAGCGCCGCGGCATGGCAATTGAGAGTTTCTACATCACCGAATCGGCGCGGCGGGTAAGCGGACGGTCAGCCGGCTGCAGTCTCTGCCCCGAAATATTACGAGCCATGGCCGGACACGGGGCCGATTTCAGCTATGGCGCTTTCTCCTCCTACTATGAGAGTTCGCACTATGCCATAAGCAGTTTCTACGTGCTGCGTTTTCGCAAAAACATGCAACAACAGCTTGCGCAACTCATCACAGAAAAAATGCTTCCGCATAACTTTCGCGTGTGGATGGAAGATTACCAGGGTACACCCTATATCCTGTTCGATGCCCACGAAAACGGGGTAGACTTCCTCATCTCGCAACTGGCAACCCTGCCCCTCCGCTCCGGCACCCCGCCCACCCTGCGGCTGGACTATTTCAGCAACAGTCCATGGTGCTGGGTTGATTTGGAGCCGGAGGCCATCAGCGCCCTGGCGGAATTGGGAGCCACCCTCCGGCTCAGCATTCACCGGAAAATGCAACGCCCCCGCCAAGGCCGTCTCGCCAACTTCTGGCGCCACGTTTTCCGAACCGCGCGGCAACATTTATCACCCCGCTGACGCTGCAGGGCTCAGCTCATCCCCGCAGGCTCCGCGCTGCACCGCCAGCTGAAAAGCACGCGGCATATCGCAGAGCCAGTGAACAAGATTCGTTCCATCAGGCGTGCGCAGGCTGCACCCATGCTGCAGAAGCAATATAGCTGTTTCCTCATCATCGTTACTAATGGCGTTACGAAGTGGTGACCATGCCGCATTTTTATACCACGGGGCATCCGGACTTTTGTCATTAAGGCATCACTTTGGCATCAGCAAATCTGAAACAGGCCCGGTATCATGATTGCGAAACACCGCAACCAGCCTGAGCAGCCGGATGACTTAAACAGGCTCACCGGCGTAGGTGATGAGGCCGCCCTCTGCGCCGGAGCCGGGGCCGAGCTCGACCAGGTAATCGGCGCGGGAGAGGATACCCTGATTGTGCTCAATGCAGAGGATGGTATGCCCCGCAGCCCGCAGACGGTAAATGGCTCGCAGGAGCATCTCCAGTTCGTTGAAGTGCAAGCCCGTGCTGGGTTCATCGAGAACGAGCAGCAGATGCTCACCGGGGCGGCTGCCGCGTTTCGGGGCAGCTTTCGATAGGTAGGTAGCCAGTTTCACTCGCTGGGATTCACCGCCGGAAAGCGTGGTAACTGAGCGATCGAGCGGCAAGTACCCCAGCCCCAGTTCCTGCATGGCTTTCAAGATGGCAGCCGCCTGCGGCACGGCAGCAAAGAATTCCACCGCTTCATCCACCGTCTGGGCCAGCGCCTGGGCAATGGATTTGCCGCGCCAGGTGACCTCCAGGGTTTCGCGGTTGTAGCGCGCGCCGTGGCAGGCATCGCATTCGGTGTACAAATCTGCCAGGAAATTCATATCGACCTGCAGGCGACCCGTGCCACCGCAGCGCTCACAGCGTCCACCGCGGGCGTTCAACGAGAAGCGCGCTGCAGTATACCCGCGCTGGCGCGAAAGCGGCAAGGCGGCATAGAGCGGTCGCAACACATCCAGCAGGCCGGTGGCAGTAGCAGGGGTAGAACGGGGGGAAGCACCCAGGGGGCTCTGGTCCACCAGCACCGCCCGGGTGATGTGCTCAGCCCCCTGCACGCGCCCCTCCTTCATGGCAGGCAGCAGGCATTCGTGCACCAAGGTGCTCTTGCCCGACCCGCCGGGTCCGGAAAGGCAGGTAAACGCCCCCAGAGGCATGCGGAATTCCACATCTTTCAGGTTCCGGGCATTCGCCTTCGGCAACACCAGCCAGCGGCAGGCGGAAAGATTGCGTGGTTCGACCGCGGGTAGCAGCTTACGCCCCGCAAGCCAGGCTCCTGTGGGTGAATCCGCATTCTTCAGGAAGCTGGCGTACGTGCCCTCGGCCAGAACCAGGCCGCCAGCGGGGCCGCTGCCGGGCCCCATCTCCACCAGCCAGTCGCAGGCCTGCAACAATTGCTCATCGTGCTCCACCACCAGTATGGTGTTCCCCCTATCGCGCAAACGCAGCAGGGCCGCAATCAATTTCTCCGTCTCTTTCGGGTGCAGGCCGATGGTGGGTTCATCCAGAATATACAGCACACCGGAAAGCCCGCCGCCAATCTGCCCGGCCAGGCGGGCACGCTGCAGCTCGCCGCCGGAAAGCGTATTGGCCGCGCGCGAGAGGCTCAGATAGCCCAGCCCCAGCTCCAGCAGGCAGTCGAGCCTCTGCTTCAGGCTACCCAGAGCGGGCAGCAAGGCCTCGCGGAAAGCAGGCGGCACCACCAGTTCCTCCACCAGCTGCCGATTTTCCTGCACAGAGAGCTCACAGAAAGCCCCCAGGCTCAGCTCCCGCCCGGCAAAATCCAGCGTCACCGCCAGGGCAGTCGGGTTCAGGCGCATGCCTCTGCACGCCGGGCAGAGCGCGAGTTCGCCTCTGGCACGCTCCACCGTGCCCAGCCCCTGGCATTCCGGGCAGGCACCATGCGGCGAAAAATGGGAAAAGAAACCGGGGGTCAGATCCGGCAGAGTAAAGCCGGTTTCAGCATTGCGATACCGGGTGTGGAAGCAGAGCAGCTCCGCATCACCACCGCGGGGCTGGACCAGCGCGCGCAATTCATCGGGCCACAGGCGAAGCGCCGCCTGCACCGAATCCGCCACGCGGGATTCCACCCCCTCGCGCAGGACAATGCGATCCACCACCAGTTCGCAGCACAGCCCCGGGGCGGGCGGGTTTTGCTCCAGCTCATCGAGCTCGACAATCTCGCCACTCACCCGCACACGCAGATACCCCTGCTTGCGCAGCATCAGGATATCGCTCTCCGGGGTCTGCCCGAATGCCGGGGAAAGCGGTGCCAGCAGAGTGAGCCGCGTGTTTTCCGGCAGCGAAACCAGGCTGGTGGCTATCTCCTCCGGGCTGAGGCGGGTGAGACGCGCACCGGTGGCGGGGTCGTGCGGCACCCCGATGGCCGCATAGAGTATCCGCAGGTAATCCAGCGTTTCAGTCAGCGAGCCGAGCAGCGTGCGCGACTGCCCGGCAGGCAGGTGCTGCTCCAGACACAAGGCCGGTGGCAGACCTTCGATGCTTTCGACCCGCGGTTTTTCCGGGCGGGCCAGCAGACGCCGCGCACCTGCCGATAAGCAATCCAGGAAACGGCGGCGAGATTCTGCAAAAAGCGTATCGTAAGCCAGGGTGCTCTTGCCGGAGCCGCTGGGCCCCACCAGCGCAATGAGCCGCCCAGCAGGCAGCTCCAGGCTGATATGCCGCAAGGTATTCTGGCTTGCCCCGGTGATGCGGATATTCATCGTCAGCCCCCCTGGTATCAGAACCGGCTCAGGTCAGTAAACTGTCCGCCCGGATCCACTTTCACATCGGCGGCCTTGCACACCCCCTCATAGGCACCACCGCGGTACACATGCAGCAGGCCTTTGCACTGCAAACGCCCCTTCAAGCTGCCATAGATATCTGCCATACCGGCGGCTGCACCCACCGTCAGCTCCAGCTCTGCCCCCTTATCCACAACCAGATGTGCCGCGCTGATGGAGCCGTCTACACGGCTCGATGCGTTGAAACTCAGCTTCCCCGTGCAGCGGAAGGTGCCGGAGACACGGCCATCCACCTCCATATCGTGACACACCACCGATAAATTGGAAAGTTTGGTGCCGGAAGGCACATGCACATTGCCCAGCGTGCGCACCGTCAGCCGCCGGGATCCGGGGCGGATCTCCACATCGGCCATGTTGAGGTGCGCGTGGCAATGGATGCAGTTGGCCGAAAGCGCGGCCGATGGCACTTGCGAAGCCTGCCCGCATTCGTAGCACACCACATCGCGCAGAGGAACCTGCACGCGGTCTGTCTCTGCACGAAACGAGGTGAGCGCAACTCGGCGGTCGCGCTCACCTGCGGGTAACAGGCCGGAGACAGTCGGAACAACAAGCGGTTCTGTCCTGAACTCCGGCATGGACGATGGAGGGGGCTTCTACTTAACCAAGCAGGTTAGCCTCGTCGCTCTTGGCAGCGGCGCGGGAGGCCTTCTTGGCAGGAGCGGGGGCGGCAGCAGGCACCGGCATGTTCGCGGGGGAGCCCACGCGGCAGTGCCCCACAAATACAGCACCCTCCTGGATGGAAATCTTGGCGGCGGTCACATCACCCACCAGCTCAGCTGTAGCAGTCAGCTCCACGCGGTCGGTCACTTCGATATCGCCCATCACCTTACCATGAATGATAGCGCTCTGGGTACGCACTGCCACCTTGTTCTTGGCACCGGCCTGGATGCTGGCATTGGCACCAACGGTCAGTACACCATCAGAAGTAATCTCACCTTCCACGGAGCCATCGACCAGCAGGTCATCGGTGAAACGCAGCGTACCCACCACGGATACGTCATAGTTCAGCACATTGCGGGTGGCGGCAGGGGCTGAGGAAGCAGCACCGCTGACATCGAAAGCAGAGCCACCGGAGGTCTCGGTGCCGTAGTATCCGGCATCGGAAGCAGAAGGCTGCTGGACGGGATTGGACCACTCATCCGGCACATCGTTATCTGCAAAGGGAGAGGCGGGAGGAGTCGGGGCAGTAGGCTTTTGGGGGTATTTGAACATAATCTTTTCGTTGTAAATTATTTATAGAAAATCACGCACACCAGTTCCGGCGCTGGTTATATGGTACAGTTTTACGCCACCTTTGTCGATATGAAAATTTGTCAGATACCAATTTTTTTGTCCTGAAGGCGGGTCACGCTTCCTTCTTCCACCGCCAGTAATGCCAGCCACAATACAACGCTCCCCCCAGAAGCAGCAGCTCCCCCATCGCCACCAGGGAATTCAGCACCCAGGTCTCCGGAGGCACCCCCAGACTCATCACCGATTCTGCCGGATTCTGGTGATTCACATAGACCTTGACCCGCCGACTTTCCCTGGCTTTTTCGTAGCGGCTATGGGTGAAATTATATCCCTTACGCTTCACCGTATAAGTCTGCCCCTGGTATTCGATAGCCACCCGGAGCTTCGCCCCCGTGCTTCTGCTCGCACCGCTCCTCCGGCTGTAATTATCACGATAACTTTCCACATATCCCACCACAGGCGAAGCCGCATCTGCACTCAGCACATAGTAGACCTGCTGCCAGGAGCGCAACGTCGGCCAGCCCCACACCGCAGCAAGAAACGCCAGGAGAAGCGCCCTTGCTCCCCAGGCACTCCGGCGCTGGTGCTTGGTGTACTCATTATTCTCCAGCCATTCCAAATCAGCCATAGGCCTTTTCCCTTCTACTTCCGGGCCTCGCCCGTTCACACCTCGGCGGTGTAGATGGAGGCAATCCCCATGCTCAGGGGATGACAGACCGGCTCCCGGAAACCGACCCGGCACAGCAGTTCGCAGAAGGCCCCGCCGCGGGGAAACGCCTCGATGCTCTCCCCCAGGTAATCGTAGGCACCGCTATTCCCGGTCAGCCAGCCCGCGATACGGGGCAGAACATGGTGCAGATACAGGCGGTACGGAGTCGCCAGGATATTTTCCGGCATGCTGAAATCCAGCACCAGCAAATGCCCGCCGGGGCGCAGGATACGGCGCCATTCCCGCAGGGCTTTCTCATAATCAGCCATATTGCGCAGACCGAATGCCACCGTCACGGCATCGTAACTCGCATCGGCCAGGGGGAGATTCATGGCATCGGCCTCCAGCACCTGCTCCAGCCCCCGGCGCACCGCCACATCCAGCATCGGGCGGCAGAAATCCGTACCCAGCACCTCCATTTCCGGAAAAGCCCGTCTGATGGCCAGCGCAAGGTCTCCCGTGCCCGTTGCCACATCGAGCAAGCGGGCTGGTTTCCACTCGGCCACCATCTGCACCACGCGCTCACGCCACAGGATGTCTGTCCCCAGGGAGAGCACATGATTCGCCGTCACATAGCGCTCTGCTATGGACGAAAAGGCCGCATGAACATAGGCGGGATCCGGCATGGAGCGTTACTTGATATGAGCCAGCAAGGCATCAGCAAAGGCTGTGGTACTCACCGCCTTGCTGCCAGGAATCATCTCGGCCAGGTCGGCCGTCACGGTCTTATCCGCAATGGCACCCTCAATAGCCGCTACGATACGGTCGGCAGCCTCCACCCAGCCCATGTAGCGCAGCATCATCTCCGCCGAAAGCAGGAAGGAACAGGGATTCACCTTATCCAGCCCCGCCAGCTTGGGAGCAGTACCATGAGTAGCCTCAAACACCGCATGCCCCGTGCGGTAGTTGATATTGGCACCGGGGGCAATGCCGATACCACCCACCTGGGCAGCCAGCGCATCGGAGCAATAGTCGCCATTCAGATTCAGCGTAGCCACCACCGAATGTTCCTGCGGGTGGATGAGGATTTCCTGAAGGAAGGCATCGCAGATACAATCCTTGATGATGATACCGTTGGGCAGCTTGCACCAGGGACCATCGCCTATGGGCTCGGCTCCGAACTCGCGGCGGGCCAGGTCATATCCCCAGTCGCGGAAGCCGCCTTCGGTGAACTTCATGATGTTGCCTTTGTGCACCAGGGTCACATACGGACGATTCGTCTCAATAGCATACTGGATAGCCGAGCGCACCAGACGCTCCGTGCCTTCTTTCGACACCGGCTTGATGCCGAACCCGGAAGTCTGCGGGAAACGTACCTTGTTGGCACGCTGAGGGAACTCCTGCGACAGCCAGTCAAAGAATTTCTCAGCCTCGGGGGTGCCGCACTCAAACTCAATACCGGCATAGATATCCTCCGTATTCTCACGGAAGATGACCATATCCACCTTCTCGGGAGACTTCACCGGGGTCTCGATACCCTGGAAATAGCGCACCGGGCGCACGCAGCAGTACAGGTCGAGCCCTTGGCGCAGCGCCACATTCAGCGAACGGATCCCCTTGCCTACCGGCGTGGTCAGCGGCCCCTTGATACCCACCAGCAGCGAGCGGAAAGCATCCATCGTATCATTGGGCAACCAGGTCCCCACCGTATCAAAAGCCTTCTGCCCGGCCAGCACCTCCTGCCACACCAGGGCTCGCTTATCGCCATAGGCAGCACTCACCGCAGCGTCAATCACGCGCTTCGCAGCCCGCCAGATATCCGGGCCGGAGCCATCGCCGATAATGTGCGGGATAATGGGAAAATCCGGGACATTCAGTCCCTGCCCAGTCATGGTAATGGGAGTTCCTTTGCTCATAATCAGATTTACCTGTTATCAATTATTCCTCATCAGAGACTTCTGCAGCAGCAGGCTCAGCCTCCCCCTTCTCCATACCATCGCTGTTCGCCATCGCGCAGAAGGCAAATATGGCACCCAGCAGCAGCGGAGGGAGAATCCAGAATAGTATACCATCGCGCTCACTGGCGCGACGCGTCTTGATTGGTGTGTGGTAACTGGCCATAATGCTTTGTGCGGCTATTTTAACAGATTATTCCGGAAATGCAACCCGAAAGCGCATCTACTCCGTAGTAAAAGAATGACAAACAGACGATTTTGAATACATTATATTCGCCCCCACTATTCCTTGAATATCTATGTCCCCAAATAGCAAAACGGGCATTGGGAAAACGCCTCCCAATGCCCGTTTCTTAGTCCTTCTGTTCTCTATATCAGAACTTATACGTCGCGCCCACGTTCACGCTGTGCGCATTCGCATTCTCCACGACCTCTGCCGTGTAGCTCGCGTTCACGCTC
>JAFWYD010000031.1 GCA_017517805.1 Akkermansia sp. | reverse complement strand
TTCCCGCGCCACCGTAGAGGCTGGGGAACCCATTGACGAATACTCGTTTTATCTGTGTACTCATGTTTTTGGATTGGTTTGTTGGTGAAATAAAATGGGCCTATACTCATATTCCTCGTAACGCAGCCGGAAAAACCGCGTAATTTTTTTCAAAAAAATTATTTTGTTTCAAAAAGCTGACGCTCGATATCCTCCGGGGGCTGATTCAGCAGTGCCAGCAACTCGCTGAGCAAACTACGATTAACGCCTATTTTCGCCGCTAGTGCAGCGGGAGACTTGTATTGTCCCGTACCCAGCAACTTTTCCAGCATGATGGCATTGGCCATACGGATGGCCCTCATGGTTGGTTGCGGTTTTTTGGCAAGCTGATTGGCCAGCGCATCGCCCACGGTCTTGCGGCGGATTTCCCTGAGCGTTCCCCGGGAGGAAGGCGACATCTGCACGGGAACCGATATATCCCAACCCGGAGTCGTCTTGATTTCGCAAGGGGTGTCTAAATTGGTGTACTCGACAAGTTTTTGCTTCGAGGGGGTGTAGAAGCCGGATGGCTTGTAGGCCAGACTGATGCAATTGGGGGCTTTTTTCATGAAAGGTCGCGATACTTGAAGTCCACTTTTTCGTGAACCCAGTCGAATGAAATGGTCTCGAATACCTGCTTATAGATGGCCTCCATCTCTGCCGGGCGGCCATAGTTGAGCAAACGCTCCAGATTAAAAATGCAGTCCGACACCTTTCCCGCCGGGGCATCGGGCAAACGGCTGATGACAGCTGCTATGAACTCGTTATTGTTCTGCAGATGGGTCATGCTGCCCCGGACAAAGTTTTCCATTTCCTCGGCATTCAGATGGGGGCATCCGCAGGCCGCCTCGCCCAACGCCCGGCGTGTACGGCAAGTGTAGTAGCGGTAGCTAATGCCATCCTTGCATGCGTAGGTTCCCTGCATCAGCTTACCGCATTTTCCGCACCTCATAAGCCCCAGGAGGGGATAATGCAGTTTGCTGCGTTTTTTCTTCCGCACCCGCTCTTTCATCATCGTTCCTGCGGCATCCAGTATTTTCTGCACCTGATTCCAAAGAGGCCGTTTGACGATGGCTTCGTGCTGGCCGGGGAATCGCTCATCCCCCAGGGCTACAAATCCCCCGTACAGGACATTTCGGAGCACCCGGTGAACGGTCTTGGCCGTCCATTCCTCGGTGGAACCATCCCGGCGCGTGCGGCGGATATTGTTCTGCGTGAGTTTATCCGCTACTGCGTAACAGGATTGGGATTCAGCGTATTCCTCGAACATGAAGCGCACAATGGCCGCTTCCTCCGGAACAATCTTCAGCCGGGAGTCTACGCGGACGTACCCCAGCGGGGGCTTGCCCACAAGGTACAATCCCTTGCGGCAGGACGCAGCTATCTTTTCCCGGGTTCGTTCGGAAATCATTTCGCGCTCCATCTCGGCAAAAACGCCCAGCAGGTTGCGCATAGCCCGGCCGAGATAGGACGCAGAATCGAATGGTTCCGTAGCGCTGGCCACTTCAACCCCATTCTTTGACAAGTTTTCCAGCAGGTTCAGGAAATCACGCTGATTTCTGGCCAGACGGTCGAGCTTGAATACGATAACCATATCAAACTTCTTCTTGCGGGCATCCTCAATCATGCGCTGCAAAGCCGGGCGCTGGGTTGTGCCGCCGCTGATGCCGGCATCGGAATAAGTCGCAGTATACATCCAGCCCTGAGCCTCATGAATATCAATGAAGGACTTGCAGCGATCCTCCTGAGCTTCCAAGGAATTGTACTGTTGTTCCAAGCCCTTGAAGGTGGATTTTCGCGTGTAAATCACACACCGCACCCTTTCTGGTAAATCACGATTTTTCATGACTCAGATTCGCGCTTGATTCCAAAGAAGCGCTTACCGCTGACGTAGTAGCCAGCAATCAGCGAACTGACTTCGGACAGCGTGGCATATCGCTGTCCGTTGTAGAAAAAGCCATCGGCGGTCTGTCTGACCTCATAATCCTTTCCTTTATAACGCTTTCGGATATAGGTCGGCAATTTCTGAGTCTGAGACTTCTTCGGCTGTCGTGGGCGGTATTTCCGACAGCGGGTTTTCAGCAAAGTGTCGTCAGCTATCTCCTCAGCCCGCTTCATGGCTCGTTCTGAAATGCCGCCGCTGACCAGCGTGTTGATACGCCACTCCAGACGGCGGCAGAGGTAAGCCCGGTTGTGGGAGTAGCAATGTGTGCCGAACAGGGCTTTCCACCGTTTTTCCAGCTCTCCGAAGCTCATGTTGTAAAGCTGCTCGATGAGAGCGTCTGCTTCTTCTCGGTTCATCGGTGCTTGATGGGGAGTCCGAAGAATGTTGTACCTGCTACCTGATACCCGGCGACTTTCCAGCTGATATGGGTCAGGGTCGGATATACCTCATCCTCCCACCGGAACTGGCGTTCTGATACCATCTCGACCTCAATCGTCCGGCCTTTGTAGCTTCGCAGCAGCCGGCATCCGGGGGTTATAACAAAATCTGCCGGGATAGGCTGAGGCGTGGTATCGCCGGGGAGGATGACTTGCTTTGCTTTGGTTGCTCTGGACTTAGTGGCCGGAACAGCCGGGTGTTCTGTTTCTTCCTCTGTTGGTATCGATTCCTCCTCCGGGGAAATGATAGATTCCTGAGCTTCTCGCTCTCGTTCTGCCTCTACTTCCTGCCAGATGGCGGCTTCCTGTTCGGCTGCAGCAGCTTCCGGTTCATCCACCAGCCACGGGGGAACTTGTTCTGTCGGTTTGCTTTCGATGCGCTTGGCCTTTTTGGCCTTAGCCTTGGCCGACTTTTTACGCTTGGCTTTTTGCTTTTCAGCAAAGAACTTGCTCACTTGCTGTTCTCCCTTGGCCGTTGTCAGGAAAAAGATGCTTTCGTCCAATAACTCCGGGAGCGATTGCTCAATAGAGTCATCCACTACGAATTCTCCTTTCAGGCATCGGCTGATGTAGGTGACGGATTTATCGCTGGCGGTTACCATCAGGCGCACCTTGGCACCATCCCTGTCGGTGGCGGGAACTATCAATCCCGGTTTGTCGTTTTTCTTCATAGTCGTGATTTTGGTTAGTATGGAACGTGCGCCTTTCAGGTAAACCGTTACGGTCAGCAATTCATCGTTTTCCCAGATGGCCCAGTAGCGCGTCTTGCGATAACGCGTAATGCGTAGGCGCGTCCGGGCTTTTTTTGAGTTATCCTGATTCATGCTATTTAATGTAACGCTTTAACTATTAGCGCTTTGTCTCTTTGTAGAGTATAGCAAATCAGCAACTCAAGTCTAGCTTTTTCTTATATTTTTACGCCTTTATTTTCAATCAATTAGAGCAATCATTCCGAGCTGATGCAGCGTGGAGAAAAGGGCTTTGTCCGGGTGGTATTCCTGCGGGAACTTCCGGAGGAATACCACGCTTCATGAGCCAAAGAATCCGGTCTGGCAAATACCACATCGGGATCGTGCAACATGCGGTTGACCAGCGGCGCAAACAAATCGGCCAAGGCCTGCATCTTGCGACTGAATTCCCGTGGGCGCATTTCCAGTTTCTTCTTCATGACCGGACAAAGCTAATCAAAAGATGGGATTACCCGATGTTTCGCAGGAACTCCACGAACTCGGGCGTGTTGCGTCCGATGTTGCGGAGAACCGGCACTACGACGCTGTTGCGTCCAAACTTCTCGCGTTTGGCAGTAAGCGCCCACTTACCGTTGAACAGGCCATCACGCAAGGCAAACCGCGCAGCAGTCAGGATATTACGACCAGCCCTCGTATAGGCCACGCCACGCAGCGTCCAGACAGCCAGACCGTAAGGCTTCCCATCAAACTCCAACGGATAGGCGTAATTATCCTCGCCATCAGGAGCCTTGAATACGAGCTGCAGATGCAGGATGGGAGTAAAGCTGGGCTGTTCGTCATTCACCCATTCAATACTGCCACCTGCTTCTTTCACTTCGTCAAGCGTGTTGTAAACGCGAGGCTTTTCTTCGGAATCAAAGGGCAGATTTTCTGCGAACTGCTTGCGGGCAGACAAAATGGTGAGTTCCAGAGGAGTTTCCCCAGTAGTGAGCACAACCTCTTTGTTGAGCACAACGCTGCCCGGAGTAAACAATTCGGAAAGAGTACCCACGCCCTGTACGAGATTCATGCGGGGAATGACAATGTCGTCCGTGCTGATGTCTCCGGCAATCGCCCCCAGCGGGAGCGGCGTTTCCCGGGTGCTTGCCATGAGCGTGGTCTCTTCGTTAACCTCCGACAGATTCTCATCGGAGCCAGTAATTTCGTATGGTTTCACTTTAGCCATAATCTTGATTTTTCGTTTATCTTGTTAGTTTTTACAGGCGCTTAAGCGAACGGCTGGGAGCACCTGTGGTGATGATGCCATCTTCCGTGAGCTGGGAAACGAGGGCATCCTTGGTCTTCTGCTTCTGCCCACGCGGAGCAGATGCGGAAAATTTGGAGCAGAGGTCTTCGATGCTGACGCTACCGCAACAGGAAAGGAAATCTTCCAGACTCATCTTTTCCTGCACAACACCATAGGCCGCCATGGCATCAGAGATACTGCGGCGTCCGGCTCGGCGAGTCAGGACATAGCCAGGGATTTCTGTTCCGTTGATGGCCATATCCACCGCATGGAAATTCACCGAATCCACCCATTCTTTCAGAATCTTGGCACAATCCAGACAATGGGCCATCATGGCAGGATCGGAAATGCGGGAGGGATGCAACTCCTCCGGAATAACCAGGCCGGAATACCGGGAAGCGATGGGGAGTGCAATTTGGCGCAGCGCGGCACATGTTGCCTGTTTGCGGCAATAGCAGCAATGTGACCCGGGAACTTCTTCGCGGTTGCGGGCATTTGCCCGGCGGATGATGGTATCGATGCGGACTCGCATCATGCCCATATCGGCCCGGGTGTAGGTGTGTTTGCTGATGAACTGGCGGCGGGGCTGAACAAAATGCACTTCCAGTTCCTGCAATTCCTCAAAGCGTTCCAGCACGCCCAGGGCATAGGCGCATCCCTGGGCGTTGATATCGGCCGGGTCTATTTCACCACGCCCGAACTTCCAGTCCATGACCATGCCACGGGTTCCGGCAACAGCCACAAAATCTGCGGTGCCAAAAGTAAGGCCATCGGCTATGGTAAGGCGTAATTCCCGATAGATGGTGGGAGCTTTGAAGCGGGCAAGCTCGCCATCACGGTAATCCCGGCAAAGACCGCAGAGAAATGCCTGCTCTTCGTTAAGCTTGGAAAAATCTTCATTCTCCAGAGCTTCATGGAGAAGTGTTCCTTCTTCGGCTGCCGGATTGGAACCAGAGCGGTTACGGAACGAGGGGCAAAGTTCTTTGTAGCCCAGACTGGAGGGCGAATGACGTGCGTGTTTGGGGGGAGTACTCATGTGTTGAATTGGGGGTTAAAGGCTGGAAATGGGGAATGGCTGCATGTCGCCATCATTGAGGAGGTCTATATTGGCCAGTTTGGTGGCGCATGTCCTGGCGGTGGTCTCCTCGCAAGTGCCTGCGGCAAAGCAAATCTTCTGAATGCTGGCAGCTCCACCGCTACGGTGAACGCGCCCGAGCGCCTGGCGCAGGTCCTGTGCAGAAAATGTGGGTGAGATGATGCTCAGGCGCGGACGCTGACCGCTCGGGTCGTGGAGGCTTACGCCCACGCCACCCGCCTGAATGTTGGCAATGACGAGAGGGATTTCGTTCCGTTGAAACTGCTCGATGATTCGCTGCCGCTCTTCCGGCGTCTGGTTGCCTTGAATAATGTGAGGGCAGTCCAGTTGCTCGGAAAGTGCTTTGATGGTTTCAGTAAAGTTGACAAGCAGGACAACCCCCATGCCTTCCTCGATACCATCTTTGGCCAATTCGACCATGGCCGGAACTTTGTGTAGCTCGATTGCCTGGCGGGCTCGAAGTACAATCGTCATGGCGCTGGCCTTTCTGGCATCCATTCGTTCGGCCAGGTTCTTAAGCGCAGCCTTATCTTCTGCTTTGGTAGCTTGCTTCAATTCCCGGCGCATACCATCGTATATGCGCTGTATGGTTTTGGCTTTGCCTGTTTCAAGGACGACAGATTCAATAGAGGTTTCAGGAAAATCCGGGATGTCGGCGATGCGTAAACGACTTCCTTTGGCGGGAAAGATTCGCTCATGCAAGGATTTCAGATAGCTTTCATCCCCGGTGAACTTCATTCCAAATGCCGTTTCCCGGACTCCATAACGAATGGCCCATGACCAGAAATCGGAGATATTGTGCAATCCCAGCGCATATCCGATAGCCCGCATCTCCAAGGGGTTGCTTGCAGCGGTAGCGGAACAGAGCAGAATGCGGAGATGCTGGGAGCGGGCGGCAATGAGGAGTTTCCCATTGAGACTGGTCCGGCCTTTGCATTTCTGACATTCGTCAAAGATGAGAAGTGTATTCTCCGGCACGTTCCAGATGTACCGGTTTCCGCTACGGCGGCAGATTGCCTGCTTGCCCAGACGGATTTTCTCGTAATTGGTTACAAGAATGGGCGTGACTCCGAACCCGGCTGCTACGCTGCTCCAATTCGGAACCGTAGCTTTCGTGGTGATGATAACGACCGGAACCCGCAGCTCCGCAGCGATGGAGCTGGCCACGTAGGTTTTGCCTGAGCCGGGGTCGCTGGCATCGATGGCCGAACGGCTCTGCCTGATGCAATCGGCAAGGTGGTTGGCGTGGGCTTTCTGATAGTGATGAAGCGTTAACATGGGTGCAGAAATAAATGTGTCCTTACTCATTTCCTCGTAGTGCCGCCAAAATCCCCGCGTAATTTTTTTAATTTTTTTGCACTTTCCCGGATTTTTGCCCGCATGAGTTCAATTTTACGCGGTTTCTCGCCCATAATCCCGGCAGCTTCCTGAGTGGTATAACCCTGCATGAGTAGGCCTGCCAATTCGCGTTCTCTGCCTGACAAGGCTTCCAGGACATCCCGCACCTGCACACTTCCGACAATATCGGAGCCGGCATCGGTGGAGGGCATGCGTTCTAACAAAGAGCTTGTCTCTCCATCCTCGTCCACCTCCTCGTATTCGTATATCTGGTGAAGATAAGTCCGGCGTTTTTCTGCCTGGTATGCCCTCAGCAGGTCTATCTGCAGATGCGTCAGGCGTTCGGTTAAATAGGTGGAGAGAGATATCTGCCCGGGACGGTATTCCTGCTCCCAGCGAACTCCTGCTATCAGCATGGTCTGGAGGATGTCATCCTGTTCGTGCCTGGGTAGCTGGAGCTTGATGACGATGCCATGTGAAAGGTTCTTGGAAACGGAGACGATAATAGGGTTGATTCCGGCGTAAGAAAGTGAGTTTTTCATCACTATCGCACCTCTCGATTAAGCGCGGAGGTGGTTTTTGCCGGAAAAAAACGGGGACAATTTAGCGTAAACTGCTGATATTACGCTGCAAAAATAAATAAAAAAAGTCCCGCTTAATCGGGGCTCAATTAAGCGGGCAGATTTTCAGAAGTTTTTGGAGAACTAGTGTATAATAGTAGTATGAAAGTGTTAAATACACATAGAAAGGATGTGATACCGTATGGAAAAAGAAAAGATAATAATAGACAGAAGTATATGGTCTGACCTTTGCTACTATTGGTCAACAGAGGCTATTACGGAATTAAGAGAGAGATACACCATCATCATCGCTGATTGATGATGGTTCCGCCGCTTAACCGATGTGTCGGTTAAGCGGTGTTTGTTTAGTCCGCTTAAAGGATGCCATTTTCTACATTGCGCTCATAGAGAACGAATTGCATCTTTTTACGAAATTTTGTCTGGATGGCGAACACCGCCGATTCCCAATGGCTTTATGCAAAGCCGGATTTCGAACACACACAGTCAATAGGTTATGGGTGTCTCAGGGCATTGAGGGGGTCTCAATGTCACTGTGGAAGTGCAGAGTGCAACGGAGTGCCGGCATAGCGTCGTTTTAACCCAATTCGGGGTCATTAAGGCACTCTACAACGGAAACCGGACACGGTGTCGGCAAGCGTAACGCAAACAGGTTAAGGGGGTAAACAAAAAAAGCGGGGGGATTACGAGATTTTTTCGTAATCCCCCCGCAGGGTGGACGATGGGATTCGAACCCACGACAACCGGAACCACAATCCGGGGCTCTACCGCTGAACTACGTCCACCATTGTGTCGCACAGCGTGCGGGAGCAGTATACACGAGAGACGGGGCGAATGCAAGCCTATTTTTCCTCTTTTTTGATTTTTTTGTACTATATGAGTTGCCAGATGAATGCAGCAAGTTCACTATAAGTGGTGTAAATATCCATGGCGCAGTTTTTGAAATCGGCCCAGTATCCATGGAAAGTGATGACACCGAAACAACGCAGCATGAGGATGAGGGCGGCGATGTTGGTCAGCATGATGATGAGGAAGGAGAAGACAACACCGTTTTCAAGGAGGTCTGGTTGTTCGCGGGGGATGACCCACATGGTCCAGTAGACGTGGAAGGACCACCAGAAGCCGAATCCGGCATAAAGCCAGTGATGGTAGGTTTCAAAGGGGTAGATCCAGTTTGCGGCAAAGAGGCATGCCATCCAGAGCAGCATCCAGAGCGGAACGAAGTAGGGAGCAAGGGAGACGAAGAGGTTGTCGGTGTCGGTGTCGACATAGCCTCCATCAAGGTCGACGCTCACGGCCTGCACTTTACCGAAACAGAGGATGGCGGCGAGGGCGTGGGTCAGTTCATGGCCGAGCACATAGCTGAACATGAGTATGGGGTCGATGAGGCGGAAGTATTTGAGCGCGGCAAAGACCAGGCAACCCAGCAAGCTGTACCACACGGGGATGCTCTGCCAGAAGTCGATATTGCCGACGACGGGTGCCGCGTGGTAGAGCTGCAACATGAGGGCAAAGACCATGATGACGGAAAGGGGCATGAGGAGGCCCCAGCCGATGAGGAGGCGCACGCAGCGTTTGAGGCCCCGAACCGGTTGCCAGTCTGCGACATCGTTCGGGGTGTAGGAGGGTGTGGTATCCTGCCAATAGGCGACTTGTACGCGGACGCGATGCATCATGCCGAGGGGCAAGGGTTGCAGGTGCTCGGCCTCATGCGGTTTTTCGAGCGGCACGCGCCAGTCACCGAACTCCTTGGCGGGAGAGCGGTACTGTTTCCGGCCTGGCTGTGTGGAGCGGTGATTCATGCGTGGGCTGCGGGGCGTATATCCTGAATCGAGATGGAAAGGGATGTGCGGCCACGCCAGACGTTGCGGTCGATGGTGTAGGCGATATCCCAGGGCGGGTCGGGCAGCTGGCGGGTGCCGCCATTGAAATACATGGCATCGCACTCGTAGGTACCCTGGCG
The DNA here is from genome assembly GCA_017517805.1 of Akkermansia sp. Taxonomy (GTDB): domain Bacteria; phylum Verrucomicrobiota; class Verrucomicrobiia; order Verrucomicrobiales; family Akkermansiaceae; genus Akkermansia. Next base: position 3,392 of record JAFWYD010000031.1, on the reverse strand, counting down.
GAGCCCGAGCCGCAGGTGGTTGCCCTGGAGGTGGCGCGGAGCATCGGTGAGCATCACGTTACGGCTCATGAACACGGGCTGGGGATTCGAGTTGCCGAAGGGTTCGAGCAGTTCGTAGCTATCCAGCAGGTCGAGTGTCAGTTCGGGGAATGTGACTTCGGCATCGATGCTCAGCACGGGGATGAGCTGCTCCGGGGCCACATTTTCGCGCACAAAGGCATCGAAGCGCTCGCGGAAGGCATCTATCATATCCTCGTGAATGACGAGGCCCGCGGCCATATCGTGCCCACCGCCGGAGATGAGGGTATCGGCGCAGGCATGAATGGCCTGCACCAGGGAGACACCGGGGACGGAACGACCGCTGCCTTTGCCGATACCGTTTTCATCGAGAGAGATGACAAAGGTGGGTTTGTGATAGCGGCGCATGAGCAACGAGGCGACAATGCCGACCACACCGGGGTGCCAGGTGCGGGATCCCAGCACTATCACATTGTCGCGGGTGGGTGAGAAGGAGCGCGCCAGCATTTCCATGGCTTCGTGGCGGATTTTCTCTTCCTCCTGCTGGCGGGCGCGGTTGTGGGCCTCGAGCCGCTCTGCGAGTTCCTGGGCGCGGGCGGTATCGCGTGCCATCAGGAGGTTGAGGGCATCCAGCGGGCTATCCATGCGCCCCGCCGCGTTGAGCCGGGGACCGATGCGGAAGGAAACATGGCTTGCACTCGGACGCCGACTCAGGTTAGTCACACGGTTCAGAGCCTGGATGCCGATATTGCCGCCTTTTTCCATCACCCGCAATCCATGGCGGGTCAGCAGGCGGTTCTCATCCACCAGGGGCACAATATCGGCCACGGTGGCGATGGCCACCACATCGAGGTACTGCTTGAGGTCAAACTGCGGCAGACGGCGTTGTTTGAGCATGGCGTGAGCCAGTTTGAACACGACACCGGCGCTGCAGAGGTAGGTGAAGGGGCTGGATTCTTCGAGCTTGGCATTCACCACCGCCACCGCCGGGGGACGCCCCAGGGTACTGGCCTCGTGGTGGTCGAGAATCACCACATCAATTCCCTGCCCCTGCAGCCATGCCACTTCCTCCACCGATGAGGTGCCGCAGTCTACCGCAATCAGCAAGGCTGGCTTGCCTCCGCAGCGGGTGAATGCATTGGCCATTCCTTCCTCGCTCAAGCCATAGCCCTCGCGCGTGCGCACGGGGATAAAGTAGTCGACCTTGATCTCATAGGCGCGCAGGACGGCATGCAACAGCGTGACAGAGCTCACACCGTCCACATCATAATCACCATAGATGCAGACGTGCTCGCCGTTGTCTGCCGCGCGGAAGATGCGCTCAACGGCTACATCCATCTCCCGCAAGGCAAAAGGGTCTCCCAGCTCCGCTAGCTTTGGTCGCAGGAATCGCTGTGCCCTCTCGCGACCGGAAATGCCTCTCTGTGCCAGGAGCTTTCGCACTAGCAGCGGCAGCTGCTGGTTGAGCTCGTCACCAAAATCCACACTTCCGTCCATCGGGCGTAATTCCCAACTGAACTTCGTACTCATGGGACAATCCTATCATCTGGCCCGCCCAGCGTCAAGCGGGAAATAACTGACAGGCATCCCCCCTCGGATTCTGAATCCTCAGAGTGCGCCCTTCGCGCAAATCCCCCTGCCCGTTCATGCCGACAGGCATGAATATCGTTGCCGCACAGCGGCAATATCGTTGGCCGCAGGCCAATATCGTTTTTGCCGCAGGCAAAAATATCGTTCCCCAATCTCCCCTCCCAAAAAACAAAGCGGGCATTGGGAAACCTCCTCCCAATGCCTGCTTTCTAATCTTACAGTCCCGTTATCAGAACTTATACGTCGCGCCCACGTTCACGCTGTGCGCATTCGCGTTCTCCACGACCTCTGCCGTGTAGCTTGCGTTCACGCTCCACTGGTCGCTCAGCGCATAGCTGCCGCCGATAGTGAAGTTGATGCCCGTGCGACCCGGGTTCGTGCCGTGGTAGCGCAGCCCGAAGGGTGAGCGCACCTCAGGATTATCGCGCACGATATCCTGATGCAGCGCCAGCTCGGCATACACCGAGCTCTTGTAGGTACTGCGCACAATGCCCACGCCGATTTCACCGCGCAGATTCTGCACCTCGCCGGTGTCGATGCCATCCACGCGGGCGCTGTCGCTCGCATAGTACTGCACACCACCGAAGCCACGCAGCAGTACCGTCTCGCTCAGCGCGTGATTGTAGCTCAGGCGACCATCCAGCTGGATAGCGCGCTGGCTCCAGTCGCTGCCGTTCACCTTCGACTCGCTGCTGCCATAGGCAGCGCTCCAGTCAGCACTCAGCTTGTTCCAGTTCGTCTGGCCATAGAGGCCCAGGTGCGTGGTATCCTGCTTAATGGTGCCGTAGTTGTGCGCGCTCACGCGCGTCCAGCTGTTGCCCAGGGCCATGCCCAGCAGACTGCCCTCGCCCAGCTGCGTCTCCATACCGATGGCTCCGCCGGTGATATTCGTATCGGCCCCGCCATGCGTCCCCGAGCTGCTGCAGCGGCTGGAGCCGGCAATCGCGCTGGCCCACACCGCACGCTCACCGCTGCCCAGCTGCACCGCCATGCTGCGGTTGCCGATAGCATTCACAAAGGCGCGGCTGCTTTCCACGAGCCCCCAGTTGGCCTGCACCAGCGCATCGGCCACCCCGCTGTAATCCGGCAGCACCGGATTCACGAGAGCAGTCGTAGCCGTCGGAGCCTCTGTTTCTTCATCCGCTATATAGGCATCCCATGCCTCCTTGTCCGTCACCGTCAGCATGACCGAAGTCTTCTTCTTATCGAAGCTCAGCGAGCAGTAAGAATCGCTCAGGCCCAGCAAGTCGTAGAGTTCCCCGGCATCACCCAGATTGCTACTCTTGAAGGTGAGTATCTTGAAGCTCTTCTTATTCACATCCTTATCAGCCACGGTAAAGCCCAGATTCAAATCGACTGGGCCATTGATATCCAGTCGGTTGCCCACCTTGATGGTCAACGGCTTATTGCTGGTCAGATTGATGGTACCGCCATCGAGCACCATATCCCTGGCGCTGAGCGCCCCGCTGATGGTGAGCATGCTGCCGCTGCCCAGGGTGAGGCGCCCCTTCACCGCCAGCGGCATAGCCTTGTTATTTCCGCTCGGGTCGTAGAGGTGGATAGAGGCTGCTCCCGCCAGCTCCAGATTGCCCGCCACGCTCATCTTGCCCGCGACTCTGATTCTGCCATTGTCGACCAGGCGGCTCGTGGTCTTGCCCTTGATATCCAGGCTCATGGCCTTGGCGGTATCAATGGAGATTTCACCGCCGGTCATCTGCAACTCATTCGTGCTGAGCTTGCCTTCAGAATCAACCACACCGCCATTCACCGTGAGGATTGAGTTC
>JAFWYD010000030.1 GCA_017517805.1 Akkermansia sp. | reverse complement strand
TCCACGGAGGCATCCATGAAGATGCTGCTGCCTTCATCACCCAGCGGGATGGTCAGACCCGCACCGGCTTCCAGTCCGAAGGCCCCGATCTCTGCACTTTCAACCTCGGTGGTCAGACCTGCCAGACCCACCTTGGAGTCGCCCTGGCGGTCTCCCACATCGGCCTTGGCCAGCACGCGGCATTCGAAGATGCTGGTGCGGTTGTACATGCTTTCACCCACTACGGCCTGCAGACGGGCACCCAAACCGAAGGTCACGGTGTCGAGCGTCTGGTCGCCTACGGTCAGGCCCAGGTCGCTGCCAGTTTCCTGGTAGCCTTCCATCTCGGTGTGCCGCCAGCTGACGTTGAAGATGGGCTGCAGGCACGCGGTGGCATCTTCGTTCAGCGCGAAGACTCGGCCCACTTCATACATGAGACCGAAGCTGATGGCATCCGACTCGCCTCTCACCTTCTCGCCCATGACGGTGCGGTCAAGGCTCAGGTCTGCCAGGCCGGCGGTGGCCACGAAGGTGTGCGTCCAGGCGCTGGCGCAGTAGCGGGCGAAGGCGCTCACGTAGTAGGTATCCATATCGCCGGAGGCTTCATCCGCTCCGGAGACATCCAGATCGCCATACATCGCGGTGAGGGCAAGGCCCGCGGTGAAGGTCGGGCAGATATCCACATCGAAGCCCACGGTGCCACCCCAGCTGTTGATGGTGTAGCCGCCGGCGGTGCCGTCGTCGCTCAGCTCGCGGTGGTCGCCCTCCGCGTTGATCCAGGCGTTGAAGTAGGGCATGTCGTGGTTCACGACGGTCTGGTCCACTCCCATGGTGGTGGTGCGGTTGCGGATGGCCTTCAACTGGCGCTCCACGTCATCCTGGAGAGCTATGCCCAGCACGGCGGTGCTGGCACCGGCCAGTGCTGCGCCAAGGTCTTCAGCTGCTGCGCTATCGCCGCTTGCAATCAGCTTGTCGAATTCATCGAGCACCTTGGCCAGGCCTCCTTCAGGATTCGTTGCCTGCGGGTTGACATTGAGCAGGGCCGCGCTGGCAAGTGCAAGACCGGCGTTGCCGTTCTTGGAATCTACCTCGAAGGCATCTGAGTAGTAGCTCTCGTTGCGTTCGGTCACGACGGCTCCGTTCACCATGCTGGCTTCGCTGAAGTACTTGTCGAACACATCGCCATCAAGCTCCACGCTCACGCGCTTGGAGCTGCCCGTGCCCACCTGCGCGAGGGTATCACCCATGGCTTCCACATCCAGTACCATTTCCTCGGTATCGATGGAGATGGTCACGCGCGTCTGCTCCATATCCAGATTGCCATCGATGACCTGCACCGTACCCTGGGCAATCTCTTCTGCTGTTACGCCGAACTTCAGCTGTCCCTTGTACATGCTGGAATCCTTCGCAAGTTCCAGGGTGGTGCCGCCGGCCCGGTCGAGCACGACGGTTGCTCCCGTGGTGGCAAGCGCATCCATCGTGGCATCCGTATCGTAGGCCAGCGTTGCGGTGCCGCTGTCGCCGGCCACGGTGAGTCCTGCATCGGGGGCAAGTGTCTGCTTGCCGCCTTCCATCCACACGGTGGCATCTGTGTAGGTACCGGTGAAGTTGCCCGGCTGCGTCGTCGCGCCATCCACGATAATGAGTTCGCCTACGAGTTCACCCGTGCCATTCAGGGCCACCGTATCGGCCACGCCTTCCACCACCAGGGCAGAGTCGGCATCGCTCAGGTCGATGCTCTCTGTGCACAGCGTGCCGTCTACGTACACCGTGGCTCCATTCCGGACGGTCAGCTCCTCCAGGTGCTGCGTCTCATCGCCATCGATGGCGAGTTCCACGCTATCGGCCACCACCGAGGCGCCTTCGACTCCCAGTGCCGTGGCATTCATGGTTGCTGTGCCTGTATCTCCACCCACTACTGTGAGGGTGCTGCCGTTGGCGCTGTACACATTGTTGAGCTGCACGTTGTTCATGCCGGTGATATCGAGGGTCGCATCGGTATCGACATTGACAATCTGCACGTTATCCAGGCTGGCCTCGTCGTTGAGGATGATGGTGCCATTCGTGTTCGTGCCGACGATGTAGCCGGCGGCGGTGCGGTCGCCGGAGACGTCCCAGGTGGCTTCCTCGGCGCTCTGGTTATCAATCTGCGCATAGACATCCATGCCCGTGCCGGCGGTAAGCAGGCTGGTCGTGGGGGTCGGCTCCGTCTCGGAGAAGCGCACGATGAGGCCCTTGCCCAGGAGCTCCTGCATGTAGTCGCTCTGCACGGCGGCGGAGTCAGCATCGTATTCACCGGCTGCATCGTAGCCGTAGCGGCTCAGGTCGAAGTTATCGGCCAGGGTGCCGCTCATGCCGTCCTCTACGCAGATGAGCAGTGTGCTGCTGGTGGCATCCACGCTGCCGGCTTCCACTTCGGAGAGCACGATAGTGATCTTGCCATCTGTGGTCCTGGCTGCCAGCTCGCCTGTCGTCAGCACCGGGGTGGTGACGCTGCCGCTGAGCTTCTCGACCTCGATTTCATCGGTGGTCAGCTTGCCGTCGATGACAGAGCCATTGGCCGCCTCGGTAATCTCCAGGCTGCCGGCTGTGATGCTGGCGGCTCCCTCCTGCTTGCTTTCCAGCACGAAGGCATTGTCGCCGGTGTTCAGCGTTCCCTCGCCGGTCAGCTGGCCGCTGAATTCGGTCATCGAGTCGATGTTGAGCACGCCATCCTTGCCCACGGCCACATCGCCGCTGCCGCTCAGCGAGTCGATATTGAGCTCTCCGCCCACCAGCTCACCGGTGGCGGTATCAACCGTTCCCACGGTCAGGGTACCATCGTTGGCCACATCGCCTATCGTTGCATTGGCTGCTGCGAAGGAGGCATCTTCAGCAATGGTCAGGTCGCCCACCGTTGCCGTACCTCCCACGGTCACATCGCCGCCGAACTCGAGGGCCACATCCGCTGCCGTCAGGTCGCCGCCTACTGCCAGGCTGGAGCCTTCCTCCACGGTCAGCTTATCGGTGGCTCCCGTGCCGGTCAGGTCGCCGCCCACGGTCATGGATGCGCTGTTGCCTTCCGAGCCGATGGAGATATCTCCATTCGTGTTATCGACGCTGCCTTCGATGGCCAGCTCGCCGGAGCTCACCGTGATGTTGCCCTGGTTGGCAACATCGCCACCGATGGAGGTCTCGCCACCGCTCACGGTGAGCTCGCCGGTGTTGGTCACGCTGCCGCTGATGGCAACTTCGCCACCGCTCACGGTCATCTCGCCGCTGTTCTCCACGCTGCCGTTGATGGTGACCACGCCACCGCTCACGGCCACCGTGCCGCTGTTATCGAGGCTGACGACATCATCTGCCGTGCCGGTTACACCGATGGTCACGGTGCCACCGATATTTTCGAATGTGGCATCGGCACCATTATTCAAGACTCCGCCAACACTAAGAGATGCGCCCTCATTCACTTGCACACTTCCTGAATTGGCCAGATCCTTTGTCACCTCCACCGCGATAGGATTATCTGGCTGAATATCATCCAAAACGACCGTAGCACCCTGCCCCACCACAAGGTTTTCACCGATGGTGGCATCAAGCATCATGCCGAGTGCGCCACTATTCACGGATACATTCTTTACAACCTCAAGCGAACCGGCACCAGTCAAGGAGCCAATGTTGCACGGCTGCTTCGCGATATTCCAGTCTTCTACAGTAAGGCTGTTGATGACAGCGGCATCTTCCAGAATGATATTGGTTCTGACATCCCCGCCCTTGATAAGGACCACCGATTCCTCCGTGGGCACCCCATCGGTTGACCAGTTCCCGCCAGTTGACCATTCGTAATTTTCATCACCTTGCCACTCGACCGTATTCTGGCTGAACACGGCGACCAGGGAAAGCTCGGTATAGTCATCATTCCATTCCAAGGTATAAACGAAACGTCCGTCGCTACTCTCCTGTTCTGTGCCAGCTGCACCACCGTTTACGAATGCCCCCAGAAGCACGGAAGCAGCCTCAGCTTCAGTAATCCCGGTTGTCAGAGTCATCAGCTTGACAGTCTTACCTTCTGTCGTTGCTATGCCATCCGTCAGCAGGTTTTCTGCGATATTAAACGTAATTCCACCAGCAAGGGAAGAAGCCGAAATGAGGGATTCCACCACATTATTCACCTGAACCCCACCGGCAACATTCAGCGCACCAGCTGTCAGCTTGCTGGCCACATCGGTCGAGCCCAGGGTCAGCGCACCACTCAGCGTCAGATCGCCCACTTCGTTCTCAGCCCCCTGCAGGGTGAGAGCCCCGGCGTCGATGCTGCCGGTACCGGTCATGGCACCTGTTACGGTGATGCTCTTATCCGTGGCGGTGAGCGAACCCGTATTGCTCAGGGAGGTCAGGCTCAGGTCATTGGCCAGACTCAAGGTTCCATTATTAGTCAGCCTATTCGCAAGCACGCTACCCTGCATATCAACACTAGCACCAGAAGCGATGGTGACGTTGGTCATAGCCGTATTTGTGGCTGCTGCACCACCAATCGCACCATTCATCACCACATCGGCACCCGTGAAGGTCACATTGAGCGTACCATTGTTGCGGATGATACTTGTGCTCACGGTACCCGTGCTGGCAATCGACAGATTGATCGTGCCTGTGCTGTTCTGTTCAAAGGCACCATCCCACTGGGTCAGCTCACCGGTAAACTGGAAGCTTGCCCCACTAGGTGTAGCAGAGGCAATCACGAAGCTACCGCTGCCGCTAATCTCACCGGCAAAGGTGGTTACGTTGTTTCTCCACCCATTAGTAATGGTGAGAGCCTTAGTGTCTCCGTCATTCGTCAGCTTCAGGTTGGCATTGTAAGTGACGGCTGGCTGTGTCAGGTGTCCGGTGACACCAGTCAGTTCAACCGTAGACTTGGAAACCCCATCCGCAATATTGGCAAGGCTGTCGACATTGAAGCCTGTCAATCCGGTAGCATTTGTCACTTTCACCAAACCCGTCCAGGTATCACCCAGCACAACACCATCCCCCAGCGCGGCAACGCCATCTGCCAGGGCATAGGTGCCGGAACCATTCAACGCCAGTTGATGCGAAGCATCAGCGCTCACGCTGCCGGAAGCCAGGGTGACACCATTCGCGACATCCACCACAGACTCACCTTCCTTAGCGGCCTTGATGATGACACTTGCGTCCAGAGCTGTATCCAGATTAAGACCCCCGCCAGCCAGGACTACAGAGGAGAGGGCAGCGCCGTCCGCATTTGTCTTTTCGATGCTGCCATAACCTGTGTCTCCGCTAACGAGATAATACTCCGTTGTAAGGCTGCCCACAGTCACCACGCCGTCACTATAGCCAACGTTATCTGCTGAGCCGTCAACGGTCCAGGTCACGGACTCAACCGTCAGCTTATCAGCGTTCGATACAATGGTATAGCCCGTATTCTGCAAAGCGTAACCATTATCTGCCGGGGTAGCCACGCCTCCAGAGGAGGCATCAAACGCTCCTGAGCTGATATCAATAGCCCCGGTCATCTTAAGGTTACCATTGTCATTGCTCAGCAGGCCTGTGATGGAGGCATTGGCCAGGGTGATGGTACCTGTGCCCGTTTCGATGGTTGCACCGCCGATGGAGACACCGGAAACGACACCACCTGCTACTGCACCGGTAATGCTCCAGTTATTGGTACCAGTCTTCAGGGTACCGCCGGTGATTTCGGTGGCGATATGAGTGATATTCGTATTATTTCCGGTCATGGTCAACTCACCGCCCCGCATGGTGAAGGTGTTCTTCCATGCATCCTGTCTGCTACATTTAATGAAGGACTGCAAGTTGACTGAACCGCCGTCATCCAACACAAGATGGCCCAGCGTAGCATCGCCACCGCTACTCCCCTGCCCAAGATGAACGGCACTCGCCACCAGCGAACCGCCATCGGACACCTCCAGGGTTGTGCCGTTCTGCAAACGGAGAGTATGAAGGCTACCGGAATCCCCCGTGCGAAGAATCAGGTCCTTGTGAACTGTCACCGTCTTCGCACTCTGGGCAGAGTCAAGAGCCATGTTGCCATCAATCTGATAGCTGGTGTTCAACTCAATGGAACTGTCGGTAATCGCGGACAAATCCACCTTGGCACCGTCATCGCCTACATCGCCACTATGCCCATCCAGCACCACCATGCCATCACCAGTCGTGATACCTACCAACTTGACGAAAGCCGCCTTGGCCGTTTCGGACAAATCCAACACACCACCCACAGCAAGGGTGTTCAACGCATCTACATTGAGAGCACCCGTACCAAATGAGGCCGTGGCATCTGCCTCGATCGTCAACTCCCTGGCCGTGATAGTGTTGCTATCCGTTCTTTCGAAAGTATAATCCGCGCCGGAAACCGTCATGGTATTCACCGTGGCATTGGTATCCACGGAAATAGTGGAAGCCGAGCCGCTGAAAACCACGTCAGCCCCGTTGGAGAATGCCTGCAGATCAGTCGTCACTCCATCCTCTGTGGACCAGCCATTGGAGCTCCAGGCAGCATTTCCACCCTCCCAATAGAGAGTTGCTACATCTGTATTCACCCAGGTCAGCGATATATCGGTCACTGCTATGACTGTTCCGCCACCTGCTTCGCCTGACGGTATTTTAGTTGACCAAATAGCAAAAAGCTGGGAGCCAGCCGAAACCAGGCTTGCATCGAAGGTCTGCGTAATGGATCCGGCTTCATCTACGACCGTATATCCAATCAATTCCGTTGCCGTCTCGGTTGCGGCATCATAACTCCACAGGGAATACCCCAGTTTATTATCTGTATTGAAAGTCAGCGTGATACTTTCCGAATCCTCAGTCAGCTCAACACCCAGGGCTACATATTCGCCGGAGAATCTCGGGCGACTCATGAATGTAAACGAGTTATCGGAAGTGATACTGATTTCCCCATTATTAGTATGGCCCTGCCCGGTACCGCCAAACCAGCCGGTTAAATCAGCGCCTTGGCTCGTGATGGCCGAAGCAAGGTTCTTCACGATTTCTGCCGAAGCTCCACTACCAATTCCGGAGGCATTACTTCCAGGAACCCAGGTGAAATCAGATGCAGACGGCCAGCCGGAATCTGCAACATAGAGGGAAGCCGTGGACGACAGCTCACTAATGGTCAACCTCTTCCCCGCGGCCGAGTTACCCCAGACGACAATGATGTAGTCCTCGGCAGTCAATGCCAGTTCGGAGGCAGAAAAACTATACTCCGCAGATGTTGCTGGCATATCATACGCCAAGGCATCTGCCGCAATCTCTGTTCCATTCATCTCCCCCCCGGAAACCAGCGACCCCGCCGTTTCACCATCCCACGACCAGACAGAAAAAACAGTCTTGCTACCCTGCCCTTCTCCTGGTGTAAGAGCAAAATCGATGGTAATAGCAGATACGCTCTCTGCCCCGGTATCCCCCAGCAGGGAGGATACCGAAATACAGCTCGCTACAATCTCACCCTGATAGCCATTCCTTCCATAAAATGTAAACGCATTATTAGCACTTACATAGACCTCATTACCAGCATCAACGCCCGCAACATAAGTCGAGGCCCTGCCTTTCTGCCCCAATACAGCATGCCAGCCAGGGGCGACAAGTGAGTTAGCCTGATCTGCCAACGCCGCTTCGGCCGCAAATGTCTGCGTTACAATCTCGGTTGTCAGATTGGCCGATGCATTACCAGTCAACCCGGTAATATTATACCCTTCGGGCTGACTGCCCTGCAAGAAATTCATGCTCGTGGTCTCCCCCCCTCCTTCTGCTGCGGGTTGCAGCAGATCAGGCAGAAGTGTCACGTCTATTGTTGCAGCCTGAGCCTGAACAACCACGGATGCCATGCACGCCAACAATGCATTTCGGAGCAATTTCGGGAGATGTAGTTTCATATATCGGAATCGGGGTATAAAAAGCATTTTGACCTGAGTAGAGACAGTACTCCCCCACAGTCAGATATTATCATCATAGCAAAATTGGAGGGCAAAGCAATCTAAAAAAATGCAGAATTGACAAATAGATAGAAAAATAAGTCCAACATCCTTACGAACCAAAGCGACGCATGACTACAAAAAAAATCGGCAGTATTACCCACTCAGCAGAAAAAATATCTGCCTGCGGGAATACTGCCCACATTGCACTTAGTGATTCCTCCTCGCCTTGAAGAGAGAATGCACAGATCACTACATGAGGATGCAGTACTGCTGATATCTGGCGAAATCAGCAGTACTGGGTGAGGACATACTGCAAGATACCGCCGGCGCGGAAATACTCCTTCTCGATGGGAGTATCGAGGCGCACGATGAGCGGCAGCTCGAAGGGCTCGGCTCCGGCGGGTTGCACCAGGAGGGTGGCGGTACTGCGGGGCACCATGTCGTTGTGCAGTCCGATGATGGAGAAGCGCACATCCCTGAGTTCCTTCACGCGGTCGTAATCGGCCGGGTTGGCGAAGTTGAGGGGCAGCACGCCCATGCCGATGAGGTTGCTGCGGTGGATGCGTTCGAAGCTCTTGGTAATGACGGCCTTGACGCCGAGCAGGTTGGTACCCTTGGCAGCCCAGTCGCGACTGGATCCCATGCCATAGTCCTCGCCACCGATGATGATGGTGGGTACGCCGTCCTTCATGTAGGCCATGCCGGCATCGTAGATGAAGGTGGGGGTGCCGCAAGGTGCGGCGATTTCAGTATCAGGCGCGCTCACGGGGCTGGTGCCGAAGTAGAGCGTGTAACCACCTTCCACCCCGGCGGTGAGAAGGTTCTTGATGCGCACGTTGGCGAAGGTACCGCGAGCCATGACGAGGTCGTTGCCGCGGCGGGAGCCGTAGGTGTTGAAATCGCGGCGCTCCACGCCCTGGGCGCTGAGGAATTGCCCGGCGGGAGCTGTAGGCTTGATGGCTCCGGCGGGGGAGATGTGGTCGGTGGTGACGCTATCGCCGAAGATGCCCAGCGGGCGGGCGTTCACGATATCGGTGATATCGCCCTTGCGGCCATCGAAGCCATCGAAGAAGGGCGGACGGTGAATGTAGGTGGAGGCAGGATTCCAGGCGAATGTGGCACCGGTGGGGGCGCTCACACCATCCCACTCCGGCACGTGGCCGGCATAGCAGGCGGCGTAGTCGTCCGGGGTGGCAGCCTTGGCCTGGGCGGCGGCGATTTCCTCGCCGCTGGGCCAGATATCGCGCAGGTATACGGCAGAGCCATCAGCGGCGGTACCCAGAGGTTCGGTTTCCATGTCGATATCAACCCTGCCAGCCAGAGCAAAAGCGATGACAAGCGGGGGCGACATGAGGAAATTGGCCTTCACGTGAGAGTGGATGCGAGCCTCGAAGTTGCGGTTGCCGGAGAGCACGGAGCAGGAGACGAGGTTATGGTTCACCACGGCTTCCTCCAGCGCGGAGTTGAGCGGGCCGCTGTTGCCGATGCAGGTGGTGCAGCCGTAGCCCACGGTAGAGAAGCCGATGCTGTCGAGCGCATCGCTCAGGTCGTTGTTGGCAAAGTAGCGGGCGGCAATACGGGAGCCGGGGGCGATGCTGGTCTTGACGTAGGCCGGCACTTTGAGTCCCAGGGCGGCGGCTTTTTTTGCCAGCAGGCCGGCAGCGAGCATGAGGCCATCGTTGCTGGTGTTGGTGCAGCTGGTGATGGCTGCCACGAGGATGGAGCCATCGGTAAGCTGCACATCGTGCGTGGTGGCGGCATCGGGATTGCCTGCATCCCCCTGCATGGTCACCGCCACGGGGGCTGTGCGTTGCTCCTGTCCATAGGTGCTGCGGCAGATTTCGGCAAATTGTTTCTTGAGGGTGCTCAGGGGGATGCGGTCCTGCGGGCGTTTGGGACCTGCCACGGCCGGCACAATGCTGGAGAGATCGACTTCGAGCTCCACGGTGTAGTCCAGCTCGCCCTGGCGGGGCATGCCGAAGAGCCCCTGGGCGCGGAAGTAGTTCTCGCAAGTCTGCACCTGTTCCTCGCTGCGACCGGTGGTGCGCAGGTAGGCGGCAGAGACTTCATCGAAGGGGAAGAAGCCCATGGTGGCACCGTATTCGGGAGCCATGTTGGCCACGGTGGCGCGGTCGGGCAGGGAGAGGGAGGCGGCACCCTCTCCGAAGAACTCCACAAACTTGCCCACTACGCCGTGGGCTCGAAGCATCTGGGTCACGTGCAGCGCCAGGTCGGTGGCGGTCACGCCTTCGCGCAGTTTGCCGCTCAGGTGTACACCCACGACCTCCGGCACCAGGAAGGTGACCGGCTGGCCGAGCATGCCAGCTTCGGCTTCGATGCCACCCACACCCCAGGCCACGATGCCCAGGCCGTTGATCATGGTGGTGTGGGAGTCGGTGCCCACCAGGGTATCCGGGTAGTAGACGCCGTTGTTTTCCATAACCCCGCGGGCCAGGTATTCGAGGTTCACCTGGTGTACGATGCCGGTGCTCGGCGGCACGACGGAGAAGGTCTTGAAGGCCTGCTGCCCCCATTTGAGGAACTCGTAGCGTTCGGTATTGCGCTCGAACTCACGGGTCAGGTTCTTCTGGTAGGCGGCAGGGAATCCCGCCCAGTCCACCTGCACGCTGTGGTCCACCACCAGATCCACCGGCACCAGCGGTTCCATATCGGCCGGGTTCTTGCCCAGATCCTGCACGGCGGCTCGCATGGCTGCCAGATCCACCAGCAGGGGGACACCTGTGAGATCCTGCAGGATGATGCGTGCCACGGTGAAGGGAATCTCATAGCTGCCGGGAGACTTCGCGTTCCAACCAGCCAGGTTCTTCACGTCGGTTTCGGTCACTTTCAGGCCATCGCAGTTGCGCAGCAGGCTTTCCAGCACGATGCGCAGCGAAACCGGCATGCGGGAAATCCCCGGATATCCCTGCTCGGCGAGTGCAGGGAGTGAATAATACTGGCCGCTCTTGCCGCTGCCGGTGGTGAAGGTGCGCTGTGTGTTCATGGTGCTGATAATTTGGCGTTAATCGTGTATAAACCGCGGCGAGTATACACTATCTGCCGCGAAATGCAAGTCAGGAAAACGCCAAATTATACAAGTTGGCATATAATTGCATATAAATCGACAGATTTCAGAAAAAAAAGCAAATTTTGAGCAGATTAGGCTTGCAAATTAGCTGGTGGCGTAGTAGTCTCCGCTATGGCAGAAATTCAGCTTGGACTTACATTTGACGACGTGCTCCTGCTGCCTTGCCTGAGCACGATTCTTCCCGGCGAGGCCGACCCCTCTTCCCAGCTTTGCGCTGGCATTCCGCTGCGTCTTCCCTTCCTCTCAGCACCGATGGATACGGTGACAGAAGTGGAAATGGCCATTGCAATGGCCCGCGAAGGCGGTCTGGGTGTGATTCACCGCAACAACCGCATCGATGACCAGGCCGCCATGGTGGCCAAGGTGAAGCGTTTTGAAAATGCCGTCATCACCAAGCCGCTCACGGTGACGAGCGATATGAGCCTGAGCCGCGTGAAGGGTATCATGCTGGAGCATGGATTCTCCGGTCTGCCCGTGGTGGCCGAAGGCAATCTGCTGGTGGGTATCATCACCGGCCGCGATATGCGCGTGGTGGATGGCCACGACCTCGACAAGCTCACCGTGGCTGACGTGATGACCCCCATGAGCCGCCTGATTACCGGCACCCCCAGCACCACGCAGGAAGAAGCCCGCAAGATTCTTTACAGCAACCGCATTGAAAAGCTGCCCCTGGTGGATGAAGCTGGTTGCCTCGTCGGCCTGATTACCGATACCGACATCCGCAAGCGCGAAGCATTCCAGGAATCCACCAAGGATGACCTGGGCCGCCTGCGCTGCGGCGCTGCCGTAGGCCCCGGCCCGGAATTCCTGGCCCGCGCCCAGGCGGTGGTCGATGCCGGTGCCGATGCCCTCTTCATCGATGCCGCTACGGGCCACACCAGCCGCGTGCTGCATGTGATTGAGAAGCTCAGCGAGCTGGGCAAGCCGGTAGTGGCCGGCAATGTGGTAACGCAGGATGGTGCCCGCGACCTCATCTCGGCCGGTGCCAGCGCCATCAAGGTAGGTGTGGGTCCCGGCTCCATCTGCACGACCCGCATCATCTCCGGCGTGGGTATGCCCCAGTTCACCGCCATCCAGGAGGTGGCCACCGTGGCCCGTCCCGCTGGTGTGACCGTGATTGCCGACGGCGGTATCCGCTACTCCGGCGATGTGGTGAAGGCTCTGGCCGCTGGTGCCGACCTTATCATGATGGGTGGTCTGCTGGCCGGTTGCGAGGAAAGCCCCGGTGCTGTGGTACACTACCAGGGTCGCAATTTCAAGACCTACCGCGGCATGGGCTCGCTGGGTGCCATGCGCGCCGGCTCCGGTGACCGCTACGGTCAGAATGGCAGCGGCAAGCTGGTGGCCGAGGGTGTGGAAGCCCGCGTTCCCTACAAGGGCATGCTGGCCGATGTCATCTTCCAGCTGGTGGGCGGTCTGCGCTCCGGCATGGGTTACCTCGGTGCCAAGAACCTCAACGAGCTGCGCGAGCACGCCCGCTTCGTGCGCATCACCGCTGGCGGCTTGCAGGAAAGCCATCCGCACGATGTGACCATCACCCAGGACCCCGGCAATTACAGCCGCTGATGGAGTGATTAGTGATTAATTAATAATGATTAATTTTTTTCGGCGCGCCTGCGGGCGCGCCGGTTTTGTGAACGATTATGAAGAAGATTGATATAACAGAGATAACGAAGAGCCCGGTGGAGCTGATTGGTAAGCAGTGGATGCTGATTACTGCGGGTACGGCAGAAAAGTTCAACTGCATGACGGCCAGCTGGGGCGGCATCGGCTTCCTCTGGAACCGCCCGGTGGCGTTTGTCTTTGTGCGCCCGAACCGCCACACGGTGAACTTCATCGAGGATCAGCCGGCATTCACCCTGAGCTTCATGCCGGAGCAGTACCGCCAGGACCTCATCTTCTGCGGGCGCAACTCCGGACGCGATGTGGACAAGGTGGCCAGCACCTCGCTGGTACCCGCCAGCACACCAGGCGGCCTGCCCACCTTCGAGAATGCCGAGCTGGTGCTGGAGTGCCGCAAGATGTTCCGCACCACGCTGCAGGAGGCCGATTTCCTGGACTGGAGCGAGGTTTCCCCCGCCTGGTATGCCGAGGATAATCCCCTGCACTACCTGTACATCTGCGAGATTACCAGCGCCCTGGTACCCTGAATCCCGGAAGCAGCTTACACCCAAAATGGCCAGGAGAGCGGTTCATTTCTCCTGGCCATTTCTTCATTTACCTGGCGCGGCGATACACCTTGTCTTCATCGCGCTGGAAAATCTCATCTTGTTTATCATGCCAGCGGATATGGAGCTGGAAGCGGTTGATTTTCACCACCTTGGCCCAACCATTCTGCGGGGGAATCATCACCAGCAAGCGGTTATCCATGCTCAGGCGTGGTTCACATTCCGTGCCGCCGATCTGCATGCGGATTTCCTTATATGAAAGTGGTTTCTCCTCATCCATCACATCGCGCCACCAGACCGTGAACCAATCATCTTCCGATTTTTCACGCACCACATCATCGCCCTCGCGCAAGCGGCGGGCCAGCGCCCAGTCATCAATCTTGCGGTAAGAGCCATCCTTCTGGCGTTTGAAACTGGCCGTTGAGCCATTTTCCCAGCGCACATGCAGCTTCATGCCCGTGTATTCCAGAACCACGGCAGACTGATTTCCCTCGCCCATCTTGGCAAGCACCATTTCATCCTCCGAGAAGCGCACGCGGAAACTCCCCCGTTCATTGGTCAGTTTGAGCACCTTGTAGGTGAGCGGCGGCTTGTTGCCCAGTACCCAGTCCATGAGCGAACCGGTCCAGCCATAATCCTCCCAATTCACTGCCTTGCGGCTGCGCAGGCGCTTGCCCACGCGGGAAGCCCGGCGTGCCATCTCATCGCCCACGCGCTTATCAATCACCGCATCCTGCACATAGCGACCATCCGACTGGCGGTAGTAGACCTCCTCGCTCCAGAGATCCCACTTCACACGCAATTCCTTATCATCGAACTTCAGGACGGTAGCCACATCCTTCCGTCCATTCAGGCGCACCAGCACCTTCTGCTCCGTATTGATGCGGAGACGCCCGCTCCAGACCTGGTGCTGCACCTCCACATCGGTATGGGCCACCTCGCCGGGGCGGGAAAGCATCTTCTTCACGCACTCATCACGCGGACTGACCACCGGCGCAGGAGGCACCGGCCCGGGCTGCACCACGGGCTTCACCGCAGGCGCCTGCTCTGCCACTATCCTGGGAGCAGGAGCCTCGCCGGCACTCCCCCGGGAGGGGCGCTTATCTACCACCGGTTCCGGCTTGTCATCAGCCCCGCTGAAGAAGGCATCCACATCAGCCTTGGTCACCGTATCCTCATCATCAGCATCGTCCGCATCACTAGAATCGGCATCATCCGTATCCCACTCCGTCCCGGACCAGTAATCCTCTTCCTTATCCCTCTTTTTCCGGGACTTCTTCTTTTTCTTTTTGTTCTTTTTCTTCTTCTTGGACTTCTTCGCCGAAGGGGCATCATCGTAAAATTCCTCTTCAGCATGCATGGCACCACCCATCAACACACAGGTAGCCAGAAGCACAGCGAGTAAGCGGCGAAACAGAGAGAGCAGCATACGGTGTTCAAGATAACACGAGCAACGCCTCATATCAAGCAAAAAGAGCCATTTGAAAACCAGACAACTCATGGATTGATAATTAGCACCTTCCCCGTCTGCACCTTGTGGGCTACAACGAGACAAACCGCCGATAGATTCATCAATGAAGACTTGCATTCCGACAGTGCATGGAGTATCATGATGCGCAGTTACGCTATGTCGAGTTCATTTGGTTCCGTTTTCAAAATCAGCACATGGGGAGAATCCCACGGTGCGGGGGTGGGTGTGGTGATTGATGGCTGCCCGCCCCGGGTCCCCCTCACCCGCGAGCTGATTCAGAAGGAACTGGACCGCCGCCGCCCCGGGCAGAGCGATATCGTCACCCCGCGCAACGAAGCCGACAGCGTAGAGATTTTATCCGGTGTGCTGGATGGACTGAGTCTGGGCACCCCGATTGCGCTTTCGGTGCGCAACAAGGACCAGCGACCGACCGCGTATGATGAGATGCAGCACACCTACCGTCCCTCGCATGCCGATTACTGCTACGATGCCAAGTACGGCATCCGCGCCTGGGCAGGTGGTGGGCGAGCCAGCGCACGCGAAACCATAGGGCGCGTGGCAGCCGGTGCCGTGGCCAGGGCCGTGGTGCAGGCTCTGCACCCGCAGGTGGAGGTGCTGGCCTGGGTGCAGCAGGTGCACAGCATCGTGTGCCCCACCCCGGCAGATCAGGTCAGCGCCGCGGTGGTGGAGGGCAACATCGTGCGCACTGCAGACCCCGCCACCGCCGAAGAGATGGCAGCCGCTATCCGCTCCGCCCGCAGCGCCGGCGATTCGCTGGGCGGCGTGGTAGCCTGCACCGTGCGCAACTGCCCGGTGGGGCTGGGTGACCCGGTTTTCGACAAACTGGAAGCTACGCTGGCGCATGCCATGCTGAGCATTCCGGCCTGCAAGGGGTTCGAGGTAGGCAGCGGTTTTTCAGCCCCGCTGTACAAGGGCAGCGAGCACAACGATGCCTTCTACATGGAAGGCGAGCGCGTGCGCACCCGCACCAACAACTCCGGCGGTATCCAGGGTGGCATTTCCAATGGCGAGGCCATCAACATGCGCCTGGCGTTCAAACCGACGGCCACCCTCATGATTGAGCAGGAAACCGTCAACGACCAGCACCAGGCCGCCACACTGCGCGGCAAGGGGCGGCACGATGCGTGCGTGCTGCCGCGCGCGGTTCCCGTGGTGGAATCGATGGTGTGGCTGGTGCTCTGCGACCACCTGCTGCGCCAGAGGGCTCAGAATGCAGGGTTGTAACCCCCCCACGCGCAATCTGGGAAGCGGGCTCAGGCCTTTTTTCCGGCAAGGAACACGCGGAGATACTGCCAGTTGATAAAACCGAGGTAGCCCAGAATCATCACATTGAACCACTGAGCTTCCAGCAGGGCCCAGATGGCCAGACCAGCGCTGAGCAGCAGCCCCAGCCCGCACGGAATGAGGTAATTATTCAGCAGAGACCCCAGGAATTTACCGCCATCGAGCGGAAAAATGGGCAAGAGGTTGAACACGCTCCACCAGAAACACACCAGGATTCCCACCGTGTAGGCCTGGATGAGCATCTGCGGGATATCGTTTGCATAGACCCCCAGCACAATCTGCTGCTGCAAATCCAACGGCAAGGTATCCTGCCAGGGCATGAGGAAGGCATAGCGCAACCCGGCTGCCACATTTCCGAGCTGCAGGCCAAATGCCAGCCCGAAGCCCGCGCAGAGCAGCAGAGAAGCCAGCGGCCCCGCCAGCACCACCAGCATGTACGCCCCGCGCCCGGCAGGCAGAGAAACAAACGAAGTAGTACCCCCCATGCCGGCAATCTCAATCCCGCCAACCACCGCCCCGGTAGCACGCCCGGTCAGCGCATGTCCGAACTCATGCACCAGCAGGCAGAGCATACCCGCCACCATGAAGAGGAGCACTCGTGAGGCATCCTCGCCATTACTCACCCCGAACGCCCCGCCCAGCAGGGCCAGCACCACCCAGGAAACCGGGCTGATGCTCACGGGAATGCGAAAAAGCGAGAAACGGAGGGTCCAGGCAGATGATTCAGGGCTGTTCATGGGCATATTTTACCCCTTTTGACCCGGTTTTTGCAATAAAATTTGATTTTTTTATCAAAAAAGGCTTGCAATGGAGCTCGCAAAGTAGTAATATCTGCCCGCACCCCGTGAACGGGGCAAGCAAAATCCGGCGTAGCTCAGCGGAAGAGCGGATGACTGTTAATCATTAGGTCGTTGGTTCGATCCCAACCGCCGGAGTAAGGAAGCCCAGCAAGTCAACTTGCCGGGCTTCTTTGTTTTTCCTTGCCAAGCAGAGCCCGGCGGTGTATGCTTGGCTGCAGTAAAGCAATTATAACCATTATGGAATTCAATTTTGAAGCACTTGAAAAGAAGGGGCTGAAACTCAACCCCGCACCCGCACCCGTTGGCTCCTACGTCCAGTGCATCCGCACCGGCAACTACCTGCACCTTTCCGGTGGCATCTCCATCAACGGCGATGTAGCCATCTACGGCAAGCTCGGTGCCGAGGTAAGCATCGAGGAAGGTCAGCGCGCCGCCCAGGCCGCCATCCTGAACCGACTGGCCGTCATCCAGGCTGAGCTGGGCAGCTTTGCCCCGCTGCGCAAGATAGTGGCGGTGAATGGATTTGTGAACTGCACCCCGGATTTCACAGACCAGGCCAAGGTGCTCAACGGTGCCTCTGACCTGCTGGTAGAACTGCTTGGGCCGGAAGCAGCCCACACCCGTTCTGCCGTGGGTGTGCCGAGCCTGCCGCTGGGTGTCGCGGTGGAAATCAACATGATTGTTGAGTTTGACCCCTCCGCCTGCTGATAAGAACCAACCGAGGGAGAGCACAAGCCATGGCCACCATCGTACTGGGAGTCTGCGGATCCATCGCGGCCTACAAAGCAGCGGGAGTAGCCTCGCGGCTGGTCAAGCTGGGGCACGAGGTACACTGCGTATGTACCCCGGCTGCGCTGGAATTCGTGACTCCGCTCACCCTCATGACCCTTTCCCGGAACCCGGTTGTCACCACCTTTGAGGATGAGACAGGCAGCTGGGTTCCGGTGCATATTGACCTGGCCCAGCGGGCCGATGTGCTGGCCATCATCCCCGCATCGGCCAACACCATGGCCTGCATGGCCCACGGGCAATGCCCGAATGCCCTCACCAGCCTCTACCTGGCCTACCGTGGGCCGGTGCTCATCTTCCCGGCCATGAACGGCATGATGTGGGACCACCCGGCCACCCAGGCGAACGCCGCCACCCTGGCCGCGCGCGAGGGGCACCGCATCATCGGCCCGGCAGAGGACGGCATGCTGGCCTGCGGCACATGCGGCAAAGGCCGCCTGGTGGCAGAGGACCTGGCCGTGCAAGAAATCCTGGCCGCACTGCCGGAATAAATACCCGCCGAAGCCGTTTTTCCTTGCAATTTGTATCACTTCTGGCATACTGACACACGCATATGGCCTACATCGACATCATCGATTCCAATGGTAATGATTTCCGCTACGCCCTGCCGGAAGACGGCTCGGTTCTGCTGATAGGCAGCGGTGCAGACTGCTCCATCAGCCTGCCGCACATAGCGGATTTGCAGCCGCAGCACTGCACCATCAGCCTGCAGCAGGAGGGCTATGTCATTACCGCCCTTTCTGAGGAAGCCAGCCTCATGGCCGAAGGGCAGCCCACGCAGTCTGCAGTCCTGGTGCCGCACGCTGTGTACAACCTGGGCTCGACCATGGTGATGTTCAACGATGCCGCTGTCCCCGCCCCGGAGGCTCAGGAAGCTCTGGAGGCTCAGGAAGCCCCGGCCGAACCGGTAGCAGAGGAACCGGAGGAAGAAGAAGCCTCCAAACCCAAAAAGAAAAAGATACGCACAGGTGGCTCTGCCCCGCTAACCACCACCGCCATGTACACGGAGGAAGACAGCGCGCTACACATCGTGATTCGCCGGCTGTATGTCATCCTCATCCTGGCTCTCGCCTTCCTCGCAGGCCTTACCATGCGCTACTGGATGATTACGGGCGATTTCCTCATCGACGAGCTGCTGAAGTAACGATCCCATACCTCTTAATCACCCTCCAACACAGCAACGACTGGTTGGAGGGTTTCCTTTTTGTATATCGCTTTTCTTGTGCGGTGTACAGAAAAAAACTATAACTTGCTGATGTGACCCCACGTTATCGTTGTATATATGTGGGATATCGGAGTGAATAGATTGATGCAACCGATTGTTTTTTGAAGCGCTTGAAGATTTCTCTCAAGAAATACGATAGAGTGAGGCTCCAGAAACATGTCGGAATCTGCATTAACATCTACTTCGAGAAAGGAATGGCTGGATGCCCTCAAGGGACTTGCAATCATCCTTGTTGTCATGTCTCACACAGATTGTGGCGTTCCCTTCCTCCACAAATATCTGACTGCATGTTACATGCCTCTTTTTTTCATTGCTTCTGGATACGTATTCAAGAAAAAAGCAGGATGCTACCAGCGAAAATTCATACAACTCCTCGTGCCGT
Organism: Akkermansia sp.; assembly: GCA_017517805.1. Classification (GTDB taxonomy): domain Bacteria; phylum Verrucomicrobiota; class Verrucomicrobiia; order Verrucomicrobiales; family Akkermansiaceae; genus Akkermansia. The sequence continues at coordinate 36,109 of JAFWYD010000030.1, read as the reverse complement.
ACATAAGCTGGGCCATTGTTTATCTGTCAGCAGCATGTATCTTATACCATGTTACTGATTTAAAAAAAATAGGAATTTGGTTAATCGGTATTGTCTACTCGAGATTCAATCTATTTGAACTGGGTACAATGCCGAACATCAAGCTTCTGCCACCCGGAGCCGGACCATTGTGGTTCCTGACATGCATGGCCTTATCCTACCTGCTGGTCTGCCCGCTTATCCAGGCAAAATCAACAATGCGCCTCATACTCATCCTTATCTATCTAGGAATTTCTGCATGTCTTATATTTTGCCCGATATTAATGCCATGGAGCCTGGATACCGCTTTTATGGGAGCCCTGTTCATCTATGCGGGATACTTATTCAAGGACATCCGGTTAAACCGCCGAAGAATATGGATTGCTTTCCTTGTTTGCACACCTATCTACCTTATTCTCTCTCATATCAACAGCGGCATCAACATGTCTGTACGTGAATACGGCAACCTAGGGCTGATAAGCCTGCCTCTTTTTGGTATCATAGGCATCCTGGGAACCGTATCATATGCCACATTTTTCATGTTGATCAACCACTCACGGCTGTGCCATTATTTTGCCTATTTTGGTCGCATATCACTTACCATCATGTGTTCGCACCTATTTTTCGCCCGACTCATCAAGGTCGTATACGAGTATTTTTCAAATCAAGGGGCCTCCATCCACAAGGCCATCTATCTGCCGGTAATGCTAGTCGCCACCTTATGTTGCTGCATTCTGGCACAACATGTGCTCTCTTATATCAAAGGCAAGATACTGAACATAAAGCAAAAAAATGCTACCCAACCCGGGTAATCTCCATCGCACGCACCATGCATTGGTTGGTGTTGCCGTTGGCATTGGCGCAGCGGGGAGTGTAGCAGAGCGAGAAACGGTGCGCCCCGGCAGCAAGCCCGACCCGGAGCCCTGCGGAGCGGGTGTAATCCTCCCAGCGCCCCTCCTCGGTATTGTGGGGGAGCAGCAGCACACCGGCCGGCTCACCATCCACCATCAACTCACGCAGAGCACAAGTATCACTATCGCGCAGAGAAGCCGTGGCGTTGCAATAGAACACGCGTACGATGTACTCCCCCTCAGGCAGGGTGAGTTCCTCGTAATCCAGGCGGGCAGTGCAAGGCCGCGTATCGAGCCACGCCTGCCCCTGCTCCACCTTGAACTCGGCCTGCTCGCCCACACGCAGAGGAGCCAGCTCGTAGCGACAACCGGGCGCCGGGCATTCAAATGGTTTGCTGAAACAGGAGGTCGTGGTGGCATTAACCGCCTGCACTGTGTATTCGTTAAAATAGGCCTTGCCCGGGGGGAGCGGACATTGGCAATCCAGGGTGGCAGAAAAGGCGACCCCGTTGCGGAACACATTGTAGCTCTCAGCCCCGGGAACCGGGAACCAGCGCAGGAGACGGGCGGTGGGGGCATCCCACTCCGGCTCGGGCAAATCCTCCTGCGCGCGGCGGGGGAGGAAGCGCGGGGCTTCTGCTTCCACCGGCATGAGCTCCAGCTCAATCTGCATGTACCCCTTGGCATCCAGCGGAATAATGGGGGAATCCGGTTTACCGTTCACCTTGACCGACCATACCTCGGTTCCGTAGCCGTTGAGGTGGATATCGAGCACCATATCACGGATACGCAGGCCTGTGAGCCAGTGGCTGCCCCGGTATTCATAGGGTACACAGGGAGAAACCACGAGATTATCCCCTTCATACTTGATACCGAAAAGCGCAAAATAGAACATGCCGAGCATGCCGGCCACACTCCAGAGCTGGCGGTCTGAGTTCTGGAGCGTCTCGTGGGCCTCACCGCTCTCGGCGTGGAAATTCTCCTTATTGGTGCCAAATGCCATGGCCGCGCGCAGCAGGGCCGACATGGAGAACACCGCACCAGCGGCATTCTGCTGGTCAGCCTGCGCCAGCAGCACATACGCCTCCACAAAAGGCCACACGCTGCGATTATGATACGCCTTTTCCTGGCGTGACTTATAGGGAGTGAACACCGGCGTACCGAAGGGCGAGCGGGGCAGTTGCTGCATCACCACCTCGGCCTGGTCACCGGCCAGCCCACAGAGCACCGCCAGCGAACTGGCCAGAGAATCCACCCGGTCATCCAAATACCCCTCAGCGGTGCGCATCATGCCGTAGCGGTCAGTTCCCGCGCTCCAGAAAGCCTCATCGATACGGGAAGCCAGCTCTGCCGCAGCCTCAGCGTACACAGCAGCCTCATCGGTGCGGCCAAGTTCGCGGAGCATGCGGGCCAGCAGCTGCCGGCAGAGATAATGCAGCACATTGGTGCCGAAGGCGTATGAAGCAGCAATATCCACCGGGGTCATCCAATCCGGATAACTCTGCTCGCGCCAGTCGATGAATGAAGTCTCGCCCGGGCGCAGTACCTCATGCGCCGGCAGCACGCGGGCATCCTGCTCCAGCGTAGCCACCAGCACCTTCACACAGTACTCCAGCCAGTCGCGCCCGCCCTGCGCCTGGTAGAGCGACCAGGCACCCAGAGCCCAGGAAACGCGGTCTGTCGAAACGGGCCAGCCGCCACCGGTGCCGGTATCCTGCATCACCACACCATCTCGCACGCGGGATTCCAGGCTGGCGCGCGTCGCCTCCGGGGCTGCCAGCGCCGCCCCCAGAGCTGCCGCAAAGGCAATATCACGAGTCCAGACAGAGAACCAGTTTGCCCCGGCCAGCAAAAGCCCCTCAGGGTTCAGATTGGCCTGGAGTTCATGCGCAGCGAGCGCATACATGGCCTGGAGCACAGGAATGGAACTACGCACCCCGGCAAAGCCTGCCGGGGCAGACTGAGGCAGCGCCACCTCGCGCACCTCGCCCTCGCGGGTGATGCGCAGGCAGGTGGGCGATACCAGCTCAGCCAGCAGCCCGGGCTGCTCCAGCCGGTTGCTGGTCAGCCTGTAGGCGCCGTTATCAAACAATACCTGTTCCTGCTCTGCGGCCATAGGCAAGCATCAGAGAATCGCGCCGGGCACATAGCCCACACCCTCCGGGAAGCGGGTGGCGAGCTCCTGCACCATAGCCACAAAGGCATCCACCTGCTGGGCAGCCATACCCGTATCACCGGCATTGGCATCGTAAATCTCCTGAATCTCCTCGCGAGTGAGCATCAGGCGGCCATCGGCCCCCAGGCGGTCGAGCAGGTCATTGGTGGAGATGAGACCGTTGCGCAGGTCATTGGAAACAGCCACGGCATGCTCCTTGATGACCTCGTGAGCCGTCTCGCGGCCCACGCCACGCTTCACCGCAGCCATCATGATGGTGGTGGTCATCAGGAACGGCAGGTAGCGGTTGAGCTCCGTGCGCACTACCGGTTCATACATACCCATCTGGTCGAGCACGGTGATGAATGTTTCAAACAGGCCATCAGCCGCCAGGAATGCATCGGGCAGCACGCAGCGGCGCACCACCGAGCAAGACACATCGCCCTCATTCCACTGGTCGCCGATGATACCACCGATCATGGTAAGATGCCCCTTGAGGATGGCATGGAACCCGTTCACACGCTCGCAGGAGCGCGGATTCATCTTGTGCGGCATAGCGCTGGAGCCGGTCTGCCCCTTGGCAAAGCCCTCGGTGCAGAGCTCGTGGCCCACCATGAGGCGCCAGGTCTTGCAGAAACTGCTGGGGCCACTGGCCAGACCCACCAGGCCGGAAATAATCTCGAAATCAAGCGAGCGGGGATACACCTGGCCCACATTCATCCACTTGGCAGCAATGCCGAGGTGGGAGCAGATACGCTCCTCGAGCTCGCGCACCGTATCCGGGTTCTTGCCGAAGAGGGAAAGCTGGTCGAGCTGGGTACCCACCGCGCCCTTGAGGCCACGCACCCGGTAGCGCTCCATCATGCTCACCCAGGCCCAGGCCCAGTGCACAATCTCCTCGCCGAACATCGCCACGCGCTTGCCCATGGTCGTGGCCTGGGCAGCCACATTGTGCGTGCGGGCAGCAAAGACCATATCGCGCCAGTTGCCAGCGCAGCGGGCCATGCGGTCCAGCACCGCCACCGCCTTATCGCGGATGATGTGCATGGAACGCCAGATCTGCAGCTGCTCCACGTTTTCCGTGAGGTCGCGGCTGGTCATTCCCTTGTGGATATGCTCATGACCGGCCAGGTCGCAGAACTCCTCGATGCGTGCCTTCACATCATGGCGGGTGATGCGCTCACGGGCATTGATACTCTCCACATCCACCTGGTTCTTCACGCGCTCGTAGGCATCAATCGCCTCCTGGGGGATATCCAGCCCCAGGTCTTTCTGGGCCTTCATCACAGCAATCCAGAACTCACGCTCCAGCACAATGCGGCCTTCTGCAGACCAGATGGCTTTCATGGAATCAGAGGCATAACGGCCTGCCAGTACATTCGGTATCGCGCTCATAATATGTGTTTTCGGTAACAGGTGAAAGACCAGCATACCAGAAATTCGCTTCATATTCAAGCCTGAACATCCGGCCCATGCGTCCCAAAGATCCGGGGCACATGGATTGACAATTGACTAATGACTATTGACTATTTGGATTTTAGCGGCTTACGTCCGATGGCAAGGTATGCGGTACCCCCATGCAAAATTTTATATCGGATACGATGCTGATATGTCATTTGTCACCGGCTGATAATCCTGGCGCTCGGCGAGAGCGCATAAGTCTGCGGGTCGTACTGCAACTGCACCTGGGCGGGTGGAGCCGTCGTGCTGCCGGGGCGTTTGACGCGGGCATAGTAGCGCAGGCGCAACGCCTCACTCCCAGCCCAGCGGGTGCAGCCACCGCGCACTCGGCTGGCCTGATATTCGCGCTGGTCGAAGCAATCGCTCCAGCTGAGGGGCTCCAGCCCGGCAGAGTGGCTGCTCCCCGTGGGATTGACGGCTTCCATGCTGGCTGGCAGGTAATCCTCCAGCACCAGGTGCTGCAATTCCTGCTCCCCGGATTTGGTGCAGGTGACGGAAACGCGCACCACATCCCCCACAGCGAACTCTGTGGCCGGGTGCCAGTTACCATCGGCCCCCTTCGTTTCGTAGAGGCGGGTCAACTGCAAGCCGCGCTCGGCAAAACCGGCGTACTCCTGGCGGGCGGGGCGCGCCTGCGCCCGCAGCACGGCGTATGTCTCACCCCGCAGAGGAGCGCAGACCTCATCCACCCCGGCCAGGGAAATGGTGCGTACCTCGCGACCCAGGGTGGCCGTGCTGCCATCGGGCAAGCGCAGGGAGGACTCCACCGGCGCGCTGGGGGACTTGCCTATGTAGGAAAGCAGCGTATAAACGGACCATGCTCCACTCCACGCTCCGCGCTGGCGGTAATCCGCAGCTCGGGTGCGCATCCAGCGCAGGAAGGCCTCTCGGCGGCCATCATTATTCGTGCGGAGGTACTCCAGGAACTCGATATCCTGGCGCACACCCGGGGTACACCATCGCTCATCGGGCGGGGCGGCCAGGGCGGCAAGCAGAGCCTCGCGCTGCCGGGCGCGGTCCTGCAACGCGCGGGCCACCAGGTAGCGGACCAGCGGATGCTCGCTGCTCGCATCTGCCTTTTCCAGATACGCAAGCAGGTTATACCAGGCGCGCAGCGGGAGCTCATACCCGCGCTCCTCAGCCATGCGGAGCGCCACCGCAGCCTGGGCCGAAACCCACAGGCAGGGTTCATTGCCACCACGGGTCATAGGAAGCCCGCCACCGGGCAGCTGCTGGTTGAGCAAATCTGCCACGATGCGTTCGATATGCTCCCCTGCCTGGCTGGCCGGGATACGCGCCATGCGCGGACAGAGGGGGGCGAGACGGTCATGCAGCAACCAGGGAAGCAAGGCCGAAGCCGCATTGGAAAGACTCCCCGCCGGCTGCTGAAGCAGGTAATCCACCGCTCCCTGCATGAAAAGCAGCGGATTGGCCGATACCTGGAGCACCAGCTCACAGGCAGGGGCTCCGGCCAGCTCGGCTCCCAGCAGGCGGCGCGGCTGCAAATCCCCCTGCCCCGGCGTAAGCGCCAGCTGGTGCACCTCCTTCAGCAAAGGGGAGGGGTAGCTTACCTCCACCGCCGAATGGGCGGTATCCTCTCCCGCGGTACCCCGGGCCACCCAGCGGAAAGACTGCACCCCCGGATTCTGCGGACTGATTTCAAAATCCACAGTCTCAGTTGCACCCGGGGGCAGGTGCAGCTGCTGCGCTTCCGGGTTCCCCTCCAGCGCTACCTCCCAGCTACCTTCCTGCCGGGTATTATTGGTCACAGACAGCGGCACCCGCAGGGAATCGCCCACACACATGGCCACAGGCGTACCCGCCCGCAGCAACACGGGCTGATTCACCTCAAAACTCCCCTCCTGCGAGCCAAAGCGCTTACCGTCCTTATCCGCAGCCACGGCAATCACTCGGTAGGGAGTCAGCACAGATGGCAGGGTACAGGTGGTTGAGAAGCGGCCCTCCGCATCGGTCCTGAGCGCAGAGCGCCACAATGCCACCGGAGAAGCCAGCTGAGGATTACCGGGCACAGCCGGAGCCGGGTTACTCCCGGTGGCGGGGGCAGCGGCTGCCTCCTCTGCCACAGCGGCGGGCATCTCCGGTCCCGTGTAGGCCTGCATCCACCATGGCTGTTGTTTCCAGGAGCCATCGGCCATGCGCCCCTCACCCTGCCAGATACCCGGCAGGGGAAGCAGCCCCGGGCTGTATGCTGCACCAGTAAAAGAATTCTGCCCGGATTGGGGGAGTTGATGATTCAGGCTAAGGGCACCGCCAGCCCACCGCCCCAGTGCGGCGGTCACATCCGGCAGCGGCTGCGCCCCTGCCGACTGCCCCGGCTCGGTGCCGACTGCGTAGAGAGTCACCACGGCCTGGGCAGGCTGACCACCCGGCAAGGTAACCCGCCCGGCCAGCTGCTGGCTGGTACCGGGGCGCACCGTACCGGGAAGGAAGAGTTCCAGATTCAAGGCGCTCTGCCGGGCAGGCAATTCCACCTGGCACGAGGCGGCCGAGGCCACCGCCAGGCACCCCGTGTGGGCATCGCGCTGGAGGCGGGCCGAAGCAACCGCCACGCGCCCCTCCTCATCCCCCAGCAGGGGCAGAGCCAGTTCGTGCCGGCCGCGCTGGAGCTCCATGGTGTGCACACGCACGCGGCTGCCATGCTCCAGCACCAGGGCCACAAGGGCATCTGCCCCGGTTTCAATCACCACGTGTCCGGGTTTGCTGCTATTCCACATCCGGTAGTACCGGGGCGAGGCCATCTCCCAGGCCTTGCGGGGGAATGCCGCGCGGAACACCTGGCCTGCGGCATCGCGCCCCATCACCTGCACCACCAGAGAATCAGGCTTCTGGCCAGCATGCTGCCTGACCAGTTCAGCCAGGGGAAGCTGCACTCCATCTGCCGAGCCGGCAGGCACACTCACCCACTCCGACCAGAGCTCGACCGGCTCCGAGTCCTCCACCGAAAATCCATTGGGCAGCGGCGATTCCCTGCGCTGCTTGCCCTGCAGCGAAACCCGCACCGTCATACTATGCCCCAGCGCCTCACCGCAGTCTGCGCACAGCAGGCGCAGGCGGTCATCCTCGCCCAGCTGCACCCGGACCCCGGCAGCTGTATAGTGTCCCTGCGTGTTGAAGCGGCTGTGCTCCTCGCGTTCATTCACCACCGCCCCTTCATAGCTGACCGAGAAATCCTCTTCAGGCACCGCCTCAAAAGGCATGCAGAACACCGCCACACCATCTACTGCCACCTGGCGCGTGAGCTCCAGTTCATGCAGCTTACCGCCAGGAAGCGGCCGGCTTCCCCGCAGCGGAGTGCTGCTCTGCACCCGCAGTTCCACCCGGGCATTGCTCACCGCCATACCAGCAGAATCCTGCGCCCGCACCTGCAGAACTAGCTCCTGGGGTGCCACCCTGGCTGTGCGATCCCAGACCTGCACTTCAAATGCCTCCCGCTGCGGCAGCTGGCAGGAAACTGCGTGTCTGGCCAGTGTGCGCGGGCGCGTTGTACCCACCCGCACCGTGTAATTACCGCAGACTTCCTCCTGCCCGCGCGGCAAGGTCAGTTCCTGGCTGAACGCCCCGTAGGCATCCACATCGAACGTGCGGCTGAACAAGCGGGAACCATCCGGCGCTTCAAAATGCAGCTCCAGGGTCTTATAATTCGAGTGGGACATGCGGTTCATGCCATCCACCGCGCGCAGGAATCCACGCACATAGACTTTATCTCCCGGGCGGTATGCCGGACGATCCGTCCAGAGCATTGCCCGCAATTCCGGTGCTCCGGCAGAGGCATCCTCCGCGCCGTCATTGAAGGCACCGGGAGCAGAAACCAGGCAGCAATCCTCGCCGCTGCGCACCAGCACATCGCCTGTCCAATCACCCAGGTTTGCATATCCCTGCTCCACAGGTTGCGGGTGCCCCCCCTCCTCTCCCAGCGGAATAATCTCCCCCTGGGGCAGAGGTTCACCAGTACCCTGCCGGAGCACCAGCAGGTGAGTCTGCTGGTTCGACTGCTGCACCGGCAGCACCGCCAGGTCGGTGACCGAAACCAGCGCATCGCGCCGCTCCACAAAATCTGCCGGATCCAGCCCCAGGGAGCGCAAGTGCACCGCCAGCGTCTCAGAAGGATGCAGGTCCATCTCGACCAGGTACATGCCGGGAGCCGGCTTCCCACCACAAAGAGCGTCCAGCTCCAGCCGGGCGCAACTCACCCCGAGCAGAGAATGAGTAGCGCCGCCAAGCGGGATATCGCGCTCTGCAAGCATCCGGCCACCTGCGGGTTGCAGGAAGATGCGGTTCTGCAGCACCTCCCAGGCGCGGGTGGCATTTTCCTCCATGGCAGGCTCTTCGAGCGGCTCCAGCCCTGCCTGGCGGCAGGCTCTGGCCAGCGCGCGCAGGTAGCGGTTGTGGGGCATACTGCTGCGGCGGTCCTGCTGCTCGAGGTGGGATTTGATATGCGGCCAGGCCTTCACGAATTCGCCCGCCTTCCAGTAGCGGAGTCGCAAGTGCAGCCGGCTTCCGCTGGCGGCAGCCACCTCCAGATGGTGAGGCCCCTGCTGCGGCATCGTGTGGCGGATTTCGACAGGAAGAGCGGGACTCAGCGGGGTCAGGTGATAGCGGCAGGTGAAATCCTGCTCGAATTGCAAGCCCAGAATACCCTGCAATCCACTCTTCAGCGTGCACTCCACCAGCACCGGAACCGGGCTTTCCACTACCAGGCGCATGCCGGGAGCTGCCGTAGGGTGCGCGTAGTGTATTGCTGAAGTGGCGGTCTCCTGGTGCTCGGCCACATCAAAACGCTCCGGGTCTGTCGGCAGCACGCTGAAACGCTGCGGCGGCAATGCTCCGGCATAGCGTACCCGCAGTTCCTGGCCATCCACTACCGCGCTGCGGGTGCAGCCATCCTCAGAAAGCTGAGTTTCCACCCCGTTGAGCACCAGGCGCATATCGCGAAAGGCGCGCTGCAGGGTCTCTTTCTCCACCAGGGAATTAAAGCGCAGTAGCAGCTGATTCTCCAGCGTCTCGCCCTGAGCGGGGGCGTGCACGTGCTGCTCCATGCGTGCGCTGAGCTGGCGGTTCACATAAATAGGCCCCAGGTTGCTATCGGCTATACCGCAGCCAGGCGCAGCCTTGGCATTCAGCCGCCAGATACTCCCGGCAGGCACCGGGCGGTCCGGGCGCACCACCACATAGCCGGGCAGCGGGGCATCCTGCTGCAACTCCTCCCACTTCACCCCGCGGCGCGCCAGCGATTGCAACATCGTAAAACTGCTGCCGTGGCATATCTTCGCTTGCTCCACAATGGCACCGGCAGTCTCGCCCGTTTCGAAAAAATCTCCGCGCTCATCCATCTTCATACGCGTGTATGTGTAGCGGATAGGAGCCTGCGGGCTCAGACCGGCTGCCTCGGTGGTATTCTGGTAGCGCGCCGCCAGCAGAGCCGCCCCATTCGGGCAGGAGCGCAAATCTTCGTGCAGCAGAGGACTGGCCGGTGCATGGAAACGATACTCGCGCTGCTGCAGGCGGCGGTTGCTCAGGTAGCGGGCATCCGGGCGGAAGCGCAGCGTATACTCGGTCTGCACGCTGCTGCCGGGTGCTGGTTCGATGCGCAGACAATCCTGCTCTACCCAGATAACGCGGGGTTGGTGGGCATCATCGCCGCTGATACTGAATAAATCCAAGCCCTTTTCTGCCTCACTGCAGCTGGCATCTGCCTGTTTTTCCACCACCGCGCGGCTTACCACAGGCTCATCAAAATTGATATTGATAATTCCCTGCTGCTCCCAATACGACAAGGAATCGGCCAGCGCCACAGGCAGCGCCGCCACACTCACAATACAAACTCTCCGGACAATCGGTAACATGCCGGCAGCATTCTACCACAATCCGGCAGAATTGAAAACAAGGAATCATGGCAACACCCAGGCAAACAAGCCAGGATTCAGGCAGAACCTGGTGCCTCCCTTATTCAATGACGCTCCAAAGCCGGCCGTTGCGGGCTCGGATGAGGCGGATATCGAGGTCGAAGGCCGCTTTGAGATTCTGCTCGGTAAGCACCTCATCGCGTGTACCATAGGCCTGAATTTCGCCCTGTCGCAAAATCATGCCGCGGTTGAATTCGGGCAGGATATCCTCAATGCGCTGGGTGATGAAGATGATGGTGAGCTCCGGGTGGGTGGTGGCCAGCTCCGCGATGGTGGAAAGCAGGAATTCGCGCCCGGCAATATCGAGGTAGACGCTGGGTTCATCCAGTATCATGAGCTCAGGGTTGGTCATGAGAGCCCGGGCAATGAGCACCTTAACCTGCTCGCCGCTGCTCATGGTGGCCACCGTGCGCTCCATGAGATGCCCGGCGCGCAGTTTGTGCATGAGGGTGGCGGCGCGAGCTTCTTCCTCCTGGGTGGCCTCGCGATAAAGGCCGATGGTGGCATCCGGTCCGCTGAGCACCATTTCACGGCCGGTCCAGTCGCGGTCGCCCAGCCACTGGTGCATGAGCGGGCTGACCCAGGCGATACGCTTGCGGAGTTCCTGGAGGTTGACGGTGCCGAAGCGCTTACCAAGCACCTCTACCGTCGCGCCGAAAAGCGGCCAGGCATAGCCCATGAGCATTCGTACCAGCGTGGTTTTGCCAGCACCATTGGCACCAAGGATGAAGCAGCGCTCGCCGCGTTTCACCTGCCAGTCGATGCCGTGCAGGATTTCGCGGCCGCTGAGGTAGACGGTAGCTTTCTCGACCTTGATGATGTTTTCTGCGCTCATGGGAGGGTGGGGGGAAAAAGATTCGGCGGGTTGGTACAACCCGCCGAATCCTGCTGAATGTGTCGGATTAGTTGCGTTCGAAGAGGGAGCGGATCTTGCTGCCCACGATTTCGACCGGGTGCTCGGCCAGAGCGGCGCGCTTGGCCAGCAGGTTGGGAGCGCCGGCTGCGGCTTCGGCCAGCCACACGCGGGCAAACTCGCCGGTTTCGATGCGCTTGAGGCTTTCCTTCATCTTCTCCTTCACCTCCGGACCCAGAATCTGCGGGCCGTTGTAGTATTCACCGAACTCTGCGGTGTTGGAGATGACGCTGTTCATGGCCTGGATGCCCTTGTTGTAGATGATGTCGACGATGAGCTTGGCTTCGTGCACGCATTCGAAGTAGGCCATCTCTGCGGGGTAGCCGGCTTCGATGAGGGTTTCGAAACCATACTTCATGAGGTCCACCAGACCACCGCAAAGCACATTCTGCTCGCCGAAGAGGTCTTCGTAGGTTTCCTGCTGCATGGTGCATTCGAGCACGCCGCCGCGGGTCAGCCCCTCAGCCTTGGCCATGGCCAGGGCGGTAGCCTGGGCGTTGCCGCTCGGGTTCTGCCACACGGCGATGAGGCCGGGGCAGCCGAAGCCTTCCTCGAACACACGGCGAACCTCGGTGCCCGGGCCCTTGGGGGCTACCATGATGACATCCACATCTGCCGGAGGAACGATGGTCTTGAACACATAGGCGAACCCGTGGGAGCAGCACAGGGTCTTGCCAGCGGCCAGATTCGGCTTGATCTGAGTCTCGTATACCTCGCCGTGGTGCTCGTCAGGCAGCAGGATATGGATGATATCGGCCTTAGCTGCAGCCTCTGCTACGGGCATGACCTCAAAACCATCCTGGGCGGCGGCATCCCAGCTCTTGCCGGGGCGGATACCGATAATGACGTGTACACCGCTGTCGCGCATGCAGAGTGCCTGGGCGCGGCCCTGGGCACCGTAGCCGATGACGGCCACGGTCTTACCATTGAGAACGCTCACATCGGCGTCCTTATCGTGGAGAATGTTCATCGTTATTTCTGTGGGGTTATATTTCCAGACCTCAGCGTCTGAAGGTACTGCGGAAATTGTAACAATGGCCGTTGGTATTGCAAGCTAAATTTGTGTATTCAGCAGCCGTGTGGGTTATTTTTCTTGCGGTGGGGCTGAAATATGGTAGAGTAATGGGGTATGAAGCTTCACTATTCTCTCCGGCGCGCAGCCGGTTTCACACTGATTGAATTGATGGTGGTGATCGCCATCATGGTGACTCTGGCCAGCATTGCCGGCACGGCTATCTACTCGCACCTGGGCGCAGGCAACGAGGCCAAGTGCCGCGCCAACCTGGAGCAGCTCGTCCAGCTGGGCACCAAATACAGCCAGGACATCTCCCACACCGGGCTCCTGCCCACCAGCGGCATGGATGATGATGAAGATACCGACACGGTGAACGAAAGCGAAGGCTGGTGGCTCTCCGTTGCCCCGGAGCTCGATGCCGTCTCCTTCCCCCGCCAGATGGGTGGCAAGATGAAGGTTTCCTCGATTTTCCACTGTCCGTCCGACCACCGGGCCGATATCGGCAACGATTCCACCTTTGCGGCCGATGAGAAGAGCGTTTCCTACGTCTCCTGGACCGATGCCTCCGATGATCCCGAAAACCCGAACTCCTGCATCCGCACCACCGCCAAACAGAACCTGGATACCCTGCCCTGGTTGTCCGATGGCAACCCGGTGAAGGGTGTGAGCGTCACCGATGTGGATACCTTCAAGAAGCAGGTGATGCCCACGGCAGAGCGCCACGATGGTAAAATCCTGGTGGCCTATGCCAGCGGCGCAGTGAAGGTGTACGAAATTGAGGAAGACACCAGCGCGGAAAAGGTATTCAGGAAGATTGCCCCGGAGCTGGCCCGCAAAGCAGAAAAAGCCACTAAGGGCAAGAAAGGCAAGAAGAGCCGCCGCGCGGTTTCTGACGATGACGAAGACTGATACAACTGCACCGGAGCCGCTCCCCCTGGAGCCGGACTGCCTGCCCTACCTGCAACAACCCGTCGTGCTGGGACTCAGCGGGGGCAGGGATTCCGTGGCCCTGCTCTGCCAGCTTGTGCAGAAAGGATGCACCGTGCACGCCCTGCATGTGCACCACGGCATCCGCGCCGAGGAGGCCGATGCCGATGCAGCCTTCTGCGCGCGGCTCTGCGAGCAACTCGATGTCCCGTTTGAACAGCAGCGGGTGGATGTGCCCGCCCTCGCTGCCGAGCAAGGCATCTCCCTGGAAACAGCAGGCCGCCATGCCCGCCGCTGGCTGCTGGCCGCCGCCGCCCGCCGATACAAAGGCTGCACGGTAGCGCTGGCTCACCATGCTGATGACCAGGCTGAGACGGTGCTCTTTCACCTGGCGCGCGGCTCTGCCGGGCTGCGCGGCATGCAGCCGGTGCACGAAGCTGGCGGCATCACCTGGATTCGCCCGCTGCTCAGCTGCCGCAGGGCAGAAATTACCGCGTGGCTCCAGGCGCAGGGCCAGGGCTGGCGCGATGATGCCACCAACTCTGTGGCCGATGTGGCCCGCAACACCCTGCGGCTGGAGGTGCTGCCCACGCTCAACAAGGCACTGGGGCGCGATGTGACCCCCATCCTGAACCGCAGCGCCCGGCTGCACGGCGAAACCCAGGAGGCGCTGGAGGCGGCGCTTTCTGCCCTGCCGATGCTCGACCCCCAGAAACGCCTGTACCTTCCCTTTGTGTGGCTCCAGCCGGTGTCCCTGCAGAAAGCTATCGTACGCCGCTACCTGCAGCTCAAGCATGTCTCCGATATCAGCGAGGAACTGGTGCTGGCCATTCTGGATATCCTGCCGGCGCAAGTATCCTCCGCCCGCGTGAATCTGCCCGGTGGTCGCCAGGCCTGCCGCCGGGAGCGCCGCCTGATTATCACCGAAGAGTAAGCTCCACCACCATCAACTCAATGCAGAACGCCCCTTTTCCAGCATAGGAAAAGGGGCGTTGAAATTCAGGGAATGCTGCGTATCAGCTCTGGTACTCGGCCATGGCCTCAGCGTGATATTCCTGCAGGGTGCGCACCGTGGTCTCCCTGTTCTTGGCATGGAGCATGGCGGCGGCGCAGGCGCGGGCGCTGGAGAGGTCCGTGGTGTAGGAGATATTGCTGCTCACCGCAGCGGCGCGGATGGAGACTTCGTCCTCGCGAGCATCGTGGGAGCCGGGAGTGTTGATGACGAAGACAATATCGCCGTTCTTGATGCGGTCCACAATATCCGGGCGGCGGCGCTCATGCACCTTGTAGGCGCGTTCGCACTCAATGCCGTTCTGCAGCAGGTGAATCATGGTACCCTTGGTGGCGCAGATATCGAAGCCGGCCTTTTCCAGGTTGCGGGCAATATCGGTCACCATGTGCTTATCGCGATCGCTCACGGAGATGAACACGAGGCCCTCCTTCGGCAACGCGTTGAAGGCCGAAATCTGGCTCTTCAGGTAGGCCACTTCCGGGTCGGCATCAATGCCCATCACCTCACCGGTGGAGTGCATTTCCGGCCCCAGCACCACATCGATACCCGGGAAGCGGTTCCAGGGGAACACGGCTTCCTTCACGGTGTAGTAGGGCGGCACCACTTCCTTGGTGAAGCCCAGGTCCTTGAGCTTGCAGCCGCTCATCACCTTGGCGGCCAGCTTGGCCAGCGGCACGCCGATGGACTTGGAAACGAAAGGCACGGTGCGGGAGGCACGCGGGTTCACCTCAATGACATAGAGCTGCTCGTCCTTGATGGCGAACTGGCAATTCATGAGACCCTTCACATTGAGCTTGGCGGCGAGTTCCTTGGCGGCGCGCATCATTTCCTTGTGCATGCCCACGGAGACGCGGTTCGGCGGAATCATGCAGGCAGAGTCGCCGGAGTGAATACCTGCCGGTTCCACATGCTGCATGATGGCACCCACCACGCTGGTCTCGCCATCGGCAATCACGTCGACATCGATTTCCATGGCGTGCTCCAGGAAGCGGTCGACCAGCACCGGGCGCTCCGGCGAGGCATCTACCGCCTCGCGCATGTAGGTGCGCAGTTCCTTCTCATCGTACACAATCATCATGGCGCGGCCACCCAGCACGAAGGAGGGACGCACCAGCACCGGGTAACCGATGCGGCTAGCCACGGCCACGGCTTCGTCTTCATTGGTAGCGGTACCGGCCTCGGCCTGCTTCAGGCCGATTTCATCGAGCAAAGCAGAGAAGTACTTGCGGTCTTCGGCCAGTTCGATGCTGCGGGGGCTGGTGCCGATGATGGGTACACCGCGTTCCTGCAGGGCTGCGGCAAGGTTCAGCGGGGTCTGACCACCGAATTGCACGATGACACCATCGGGCTTCTCCTGGTCGCAGATGTTGAGTACATCTTCCAGGGTGAGAGGTTCGAAGTAGAGCTTATCGGAGGTATCGAAGTCGGTGGAGACAGTTTCGGGGTTGGAGTTGACCATGATGGTCTCGTAGCCCAGCTCCTTCAGCGCGAAGGAGGCATGCGAGCAGCAGTAGTCGAACTCAATACCCTGACCGATGCGGTTCGGGCCACCACCCAGAATCATAATCTTCTTCGTATCAGTCTTGCGGACCTCGTTCTCCTCGCCATAGGAGGAGTAGAAGTAGGGCGTGATAGCCTCGAACTCTGCCGCGCAGCTATCGACCAGACGGTAGCAGGGAACCACGCCTTCTGCCTTGCGGGCGGCGCGCACTTCATCCTCGGTGCAGCCACGGGCCAGGGCAATCTGGCGGTCGGAGAAGCCCAGCTTCTTGGCCTCCAGCAGCGGGAGCTCCTTGAGCTTCATGCCGGCTTCGGCCAGCTGCTTAAGCTGGTCGAGGAACCAGGGGTCGATATCGGTCAGATCCTGGATTTCCTCCAGAGTCCAGCCGTTCACATACGCCGTCTGAATCCAGAAGATGCGGTCGGCATTCGGCACGGCCAGCTTGGCGGCAATCTCATCGCGGGTCGGGTTCTTCGGGTCCTTCAGGTCGAACCCAAAGCCCCAGCGGCCAGTCTCCAGCGAGCGGAGCGCCTTCTGCAGGGATTCCTTGAAGGTGCGGCCAATGCTCATCACCTCACCCACGCTCTTCATCGCCGTGGTCAGGCGCTCATCAGCCTTCTTGAACTTCTCGAAGGTGAAGCGAGGCACCTTCACCACCACGTAGTCGATGGTGGGCTCGAAGGAAGCAGGAGTCACCTTGGTGATATCGTTGCGCAGCTCATCGAGCGTGTAGCCGATAGCCAGCTTGGCGGCAAACTTCGCAATGGGGAAGCCGGTAGCCTTGGAAGCCAGGGCCGAAGAGCGGCTCACGCGCGGATTCATCTCAATGACCACCAGGCGGCCGGTGCGCGGGCACATGGCGAACTGGATGTTACTGCCGCCGCTCTTCACGCCGATTTCGCGGATGATGGCGAAGGAGGCGTCACGCACAATGGCGTATTCGCGGGCGGTAAGCGTCATGGCCGGCGCCACGGTGATGGAGTCGCCGGTGTGGATACCCATGGGGTCCAGGTTCTCAATCGAGCAGATAGCGATGCAGTTGTCGGCGCAGTCACGCATCACTTCCATCTCAATCTCCTTCCAGCCCAGCAGGCTTTCTTCGATGAGCACCTCGTGCACCGGGGAAAGATCCAGACCGCGGGACACGATTTCTTCAAACTCGGTCTTATTGTAGGCCACGCCGCCACCCGTGCCACCCAGCGTGAAGGCCGGGCGGATAATCATCGGGTAGTTGCCTACCACATTCTTAGCGATATCCCAGGCCTCAGCCATGTTGTGGGCCACGCCGCTGGCCGGCAGGTCGAGCCCGATGCGCATCATCGCATCCTTGAAGCTCTGGCGGTCTTCGCCCTTGTCGATTGCCTCGGCATCTGCACCAATCATGCGCACGCCGTACTTCTCCAGCGTGCCGGCCTTGTGCAGGGCCATGGCGCAGTTCAGAGCCGTCTGGCCACCCAGGGTGGGCAGCATGGCATCCGGTCGCTCGCGGGCAATGATTTTTTCTACATATTCGGGCGTAATCGGTTCCACGTAAGTGCGGGGAGCTGTCTCCGGGTCGGTCATGATGGTGGCGGGGTTGGAGTTTACCAACACCACTTCATAACCTTCCTGCTTCAGAGCTTTGCAAGCCTGTGTGCCGGAGTAGTCAAACTCACACCCCTGACCGATAACAATGGGGCCCGAGCCAATGACGAGAATCTTCTTGATAGATGTGTCTTTAGGCATGGTCGGTGTAAACTTGCAGATATATGCCACATCTCGACCTAAAATGCAAGACTAATGTGCAACGAATTTTGCAAAATAATTACCTGATAGCCGGAATTTCAATCCACTAAACCCAACCGCGCACCCGCTGACAGGGAGATAATTGACAGAATTTTACACTTGCATGCCGCATCCCCCTATTGGTATAATCGCTGCATGAGCAGAAAATTAATTTGCGCTGCGGCGCTACTGACCGCACTGCTGCCCTCCTGGGCTGCAGAGTGGATGACCGATATCGAAGCAGCCAAGGCCAAGGCTGCAGCTGAAAATAAGGCCGTGCTGGTGGATTTCACCGGCTCGGATTGGTGCGGGTGGTGCATCCGCCTGCGCAAGCAGGTGCTCGATACCCCTGCCTTCGAAACCTACGCCAAAGATAAATTTGTACTCATGGAGGTGGATGTACCCCAGAACCCGAAATTCGATAAGGAACTACGCGCCCGCAACGAAAAACTCTGCGAGCAGTATGGTGTGCAGGGCTTCCCCACCATCATGGTCATCACTCCGGGAGGCGATGCCGTGGGGGGCTTCAGCGGCTTCCTGCCCAATGTGACCGAGGCCGCAAAACCTCTCGATGCCGCCCTCGCCACTGCTGCCCTGCTCCGGAAAGCGGAAACCCAGCAGGGTGCCGAGCAGCTCGCAACGCTCGCACAGGCATACAAATCCATTCCCGAAGCCATGCAGCCCAATGCCACAGCTCTCCGCCAGCGCATCATTGCACTCGACCCGCACGACACCACCGGCCTCGGTCACCAGCAAAGGCTCCAGCTCCAGCGCGGGGAGCTCATGAAGGAACTTTCCGATGCCACCTCCCGCGAAGATGCTCTCGCAGCCATCGATAAAGCCCTGACCACCGCCGAGCCCGAAAACAAACCCGGCATGCTCCAGCTTAAATTCCAGATTCTGCTGATGAGCGCCCAGAGCCTCGACGATGTGAACACAGCCATCGCCACAGGTCGCGAAGCGTTGGATAACGACCCCGCAGCCACCCCCGAAGCCAGGCAGAAATTCGATGCCGTCTTCGCCAATCCCGAAGCTGTTTTCGAACGACTTCAACGCATGCGCACCCCGAAAAAATAAAAAAATATAATTTTAGGCTTGCCAAAGCGCAGAGTGGCGTGTATACTTCCCTCACCAGCCACTTCGGTGGCAGGCAAGCCAAACGGCAGGGTAGCTCAGTGGTAGAGCAGAGGACTCATAAGCCTTTGGTCGGGTGTTCAAATCACCTCCCTGCTATTTTGGGAGCGGTCGTAACCAAGACAAAATGGTAACGACCGCTCCTTTTTTGTGCCTGAATTTCAGCAACTTATAAAACGCTGAACTCATAACGCAAACCGGACTTCCGTGGCTGATTTTGCATCCCTTTTGCCCCCGTTTTGCAGCCAAAAGGACTCGCTTAGACTCGTGCGGTTCCAGTCACATTATATGCAATCGACTCAATATCCGCAGCTTAAATAGCAAAAAAATCGGCGTCTATCAGTCAAATCACATTGCTTGCCTTGCAAGTGTTGAAAATGAGTGTTTTGTGACGATTTTCTCATAACGGAAAAAGTCATCCGATTTTTATTCACAGTCACAAAAGAAAAAGTAATAAAAACCTTGCATATTTATAATAAATAGCTTATACTATACAAAGGAACTTTTTACCCCCTGTTTTATGAATAAGAAGACAAGCAAAGCAAAGTCGGTAAGCGCAGACATCGAAGTCCGCGTGAAGAGCGCCAGCGGAACTACCTACCGCGCCCTCGTGGAAAAGCGAAACAAAAAGTCACCTACCTGTGCCAGCATATTCGCGGGGCTTTCACCAAAGACCGCAAGATTGCCAAGCCGCTCACAGAGCTGGTCATATCCGGCGAATACGAGCTACCCCATGCCAAACACCGGGAAATGGTGGAAAAGCTGTTCAAGGTCACGCTGAGCGCCCCGGAGCGGCAACCTCGCCGCAAGTCAACCAACGATGCGATTCAACGCGTAGAGGTCATTCCCCCGTGGCTGATGGACGATGAAGCGCAGCAGTCTCAGGCAGAAACTCCCAGCGATGCTGAAATCGAAGCCGCCCTATGGCAGGAAGTCGAAGAAGCCCGCGAAGCCGAGCTTGCAGAAGAATTAAACGAGCCCGTGACGGACGTGGAGCCGACCGCCGAAGCCCCGGCACAGGAATCCATCGTTGAGCCCAAAAATCCGGAAGCTGCCGAAGTAGTTGAAATCAAGCTGACCACCTACAATCTGAAAAAGGCTGGTCAAGCCCCGGTGAGCATTACCCCCCGAAAACGCTTAAAATTATGCACTTTTAGCCATTTTTCTCAGCTCTGACGTAACAAATATACCGATGAATGATATTCCTCAATTATTGAGAATGCACACTGGGTGAATTGTAAGTTTAAATGCGACACTTTGTGAAAAAAATGCATACTCAGGTTTTTTCAGGCTTAAAATTTAGACCGAACTCCTTAGCCTTGTCATTTGCAGACATGCCGGCGAAAAGTTTTCTGGTTTTTTTGTTCATCCAGCGAGCCAGTTTCTGCACATCGCGCTGGCGTAATTTATCAAACGTGCTCCCTTTCGGCAGGAAACGCCTGATAAGCCTGTACGCATTCTCATTACTCCCCCGTTCATAGAAGGAATACGGATGGGCAAAATAGACTTTTGTTCGCTTCTTAGTTTTGCTGAATACAGATTTTTCAATACCATCAAAGTTCTGAAACTCAACGCCATTGTCACAAGGAATGCTTTTGAATAAGGTGTGAAATTTTTCTAGTCTCATCCTGTGCTCCAGACGGTTGATTGCAGAAATAACATTTTTCTGGGTTTTGTCTTTGATGAGGATGATATGCTGAAAGCGAGTTGTTCGTTCAGTGAAGACAAGAAGCGCCTTTTTTCCACCCCTGGCAGCAACGACCAGATCCATTTCATGATGCCCCGGTTCTGTTCTGTCATTGATTTGAGCAGGGCGGTTTTCAATACTCTCTCCTTTAAGCTTCTCGTGTTTACGGGACAGCAGAGGCGTTTCTCGTTTCCGTCTGCGATAGCGTCCCATGGGTAGTTGCTCAGGTTTTATAGGAAACTCATCTTTACCCACATGGTTATAGAAAGTCTTCTCACAGAAATCAATCTTGTGCCCCTGTCTGGTTAATACTTCCATGGCAGCATAAGGCGACAGTCGTTTTTCTGTTATCAAGGAAGTTAAGCGTTCCATAAGCGGATGCGCCCGGTGAAGTTTGGGAGGTCGTCCTCCGCCACCTTGATTCTTCTCGTAATCACGTTGAGCAACATCCCATTGATAGATGTAACTTACAGATAGATCTGAATTAACGTGATCAACAAGTCCTCTTTGAATCTCTCGATATATGGTTGATCGATGTCGATTGCGCCTGCGGGCAATTTCTGCGACTTTCACTTTCTCTTTGAGCCAACGTTCGATTTGCTGACGCTCAATGAGGGTTATATGCTTGCATTTAGAAAGAGCCTTGCTACAATCTGTCTGGGTGCTTTTCATATAGGTACGTGTTGTTTGTATTAGTTTCAGTCCTGGCATTATGCCACCTACAACACCGGAAAGCACCCTTTTTCTGTTTCATTACAGTCTGCGGGGGAAGGACTCATTGCCGTCCTTCCCCCACACCCCCATCCGGGCTAGGGCAGTTTGGGCACCTTGGGTGACTTTTTGGGCGCTTTTCGGTGTCGCATTTGTTTTTACACTTCTCAAAGTTGTTTTTTGTATTTGATTGTCGGTGAAATTTATTGACTTCTGTCATGCTTCGTGTTACAAGTTTGAAAGAAATAAGTAATACAAGGTAATCATGGAGCAGAAGCAGGAGATAATCATTGATTTGGAAGGCCTCGAAAAGACAGAGGCTTTAGAGGCGAAAGACCTCATTTACCGTAGTGAATTTGAAAAGTTGAGTGATGAGATTGTCGCTCTGGTTGGTAAAAATGCAATGGCGCCGGATGGACAATTGCTGTATCAACCCTGTTTTTTCATTAACGGGAGCCGAGGTTCGGGAAAGACTACGTTTCTTCGCGCCTTGAGGAAGAAGATATGCAATGGCAACAAAGAGGGGGGCCGCATCCATTTGCTGGCAGATATGGATCCGACGACGCTGGCCGATGGTGAATCTTTCTTTGTGCATCTCATGAGTCGCGTTCAAAAAATACTTGATGACCGGAAAGAGGAGTTTCTGGAGGATAAGCCAAAGAAGCTCTTGCGCCATTTACGGAAATGCACAAGTGAGTTGAATAATGGACTGGCTAGTCTGATACATAGGCCGGATACAGTCTCGAATATGGCAGATGCCCTTTTTTATGTGCAGGAAAGCGTAGAGGGGGGTATGAGTAGTGCTACCTTGCAGAAACAGTTTGCCGAAGTGATAGAAAATTTGTGCGAGTATATCAAGGCCGATGCAATCCTGGTCACCATTGATGATGCCGACATGAATTTTTGCAAATGCAGAGAAATTTTTGAAACGGTGCGGAAGTATCTGTTGAATAAGCGGATGATTTTTGTGTTCGCCGGTGATTTGAAATTGTATTCGCTTGTGGTTCGTGGTATGCAGATGCAGCACTTTGGTGATGTAGCCTTAAAACACGACCCTCAGCGCTCCAGGCAACGACAGGAACTGCTGGATGACCTGGAAAACCAGTATATCATGAAATTGTTTCCGGTGTACAATCGCGTTAGATTAGGAGGTTTTGGTGGACTTCTTGCGAAAGATGTTGACATTTCCCATATAGGAGATGGCGAGAAGCCTCGCAGGGAAAAATTGGAGACGTACATCTTTAATACATTGCCAGCAAGGGTGCCATGCTGTGTTCCCTGGTTAGTCGAAAATTACATGTCGCAGTTGCACGTGCGTAGTTCCTTGCAACTCCTTGCGTATTGGAGTAAGAACATAACGGATAAAACATCAGCCGATGTTGCCTGCCGACAATGGAGTTACGGGGTGCATCATGTGACGTCCAACGCTTTAGTCAAGCACAATATCAACGCTAACAAAATCTACGAAGATGGGTTGCAAGCCTTGATGAAAGCAATCAGAAGCTATGTGCGGACCACTCACCGTGGCATAGACGCTGCTACATTTGTACCTGCGGGAGAGAGTGATTCCGAGCGTCAGGTGGCCTTTTTCTTGTCGACTGAAGTGTCCCGGCAGGTGCGCACACCTTTTGACTTGTTGTCATATATTCTCCATCTTTTCCCTTTGTTGCAAAAAGATGACAACAAGGAAGTGATTCTGCACAGCAATATTATCTGTGAACTCCCAGAGGCATATGAGCGGCAGATAGCTGCCAATAGCACGGCTGTGATGTTGCCTGTTTTAAAAGAGCAGAAGAACTTTCAAAAATGGTTTGCCAACGGTGTCATCCCCCTGTTCTCTCGGGAGGAACGGGCTTTCAACGCAGTTCAGAAGCGTCTGGTTGTTAAAGACTGCCTGGATAAAATGGCAAGCATTTTTAAAGGGAAACATGGTAATGAAAAACCATGGAATGAGGCTTCGTTGTTGTACTACATCGCAATATTGAATTCTCTCAGTTTGGTAGTGGATCACGACCGGGGATATTATTGTTTATCGGTGTACAACTTGCTGGCGTTTACCATTCGTTTGTTAGATGTAGATATATCTGAAGAGAAACCTGCAATTGAACAACTGCGCGGTGTTTTATTCTCGTTCAACAATATCAAATCAGCCATGCGCAATGTGAATGTTGTTGAGCCTCTCGAAGGAAATGACAAAACAGATGATCTGAGCGTCCCCATTCGGGAAAGTCTGGAAGGAATCATTAACGATGAATCGAACAAAGATGTCATTGATTCCATTTGCGAGAACTTGCAGATGTGGCTTTCCAAATGTAATGAGAGTTCCATTCTGGTAACTGCAGCAGCGTTGGTGGAAGGATGGCAGACCTTTATACGGGAGTGTATCCTCATCACCAAAGCATCCCGTCTTACTGCCACGCAAGAAAGCGATCTGGTGGCGGCAGGTGATTTATTCGGGCAATATGTGGACGCTTTTTGCAAGTCGCTTACCATATGTCTGGAAAGCGAGAACGATTCTCCTGTGGATAATCCTCTTATCACATGCCCGATATGGGAGCCTCTGTTGAATCCTCAGCAGGTTTTGCCTGAATTAACTGGAGCGCTCAACAAGGTCAACATGGGTACGGTGAAAATTTCCTACATGCATGAATCACTCAGAAGTTTGTTCGAGGTGCGTTTGCGCAACAGAATCAGCAGATTGGAATATAGATATCGTGACCTCGCAGGAGAGAAACTTTCTAAACTCCGGGCTTCCGTTTCTGAATGGTGTGAGACTGAATCTGAAAAAATTCAGACGCTGTATACGAATTCCGTTTATGCACAATTGAAAAAGGATAATCCTCGGTTTAAATCACCGCTATATGAGTTGCCCGAAGCAGAATTGGCTCAGATACAGGCATATGTGGACGTTTTGATCAAGAATATGAAACGTCGAAATGAACAGGCTATGAAAGATTTGAGACTTGATATGGAGCTGGAACTCGCTAAGGAAGAAAAACTGTTACATGCGGAAATCCTGACCAATACACAGCCCTTGTGGGACGCCTTGCAGCCCGAATTGAAATTAGCCGAAAGCGAGGAAGAGGCAGCAGATGTGGTGAATCGTGCCTTGAATAACTTCATGAGTGCTCAAAATACCTTGATTGCGACATGCGTCGAAAATGTGGAAAGCAAGGCATATCTTCAGATTGGCAGGTGGAAAAAACTGCTGGAAACTTACGTCAATAAAACTACAAAGAAGGGGCTTCCTGCCATTGCGAAGAGAAAGAAATAAGTAGATTCCATGTCCATCGTTGCGACACTGCCCGTTTTTGTCTTATCCAACTCATATGCACTCAATGGGTTGCTTGGGGAGAACTGTCGATACCACACAGACGATGCGAGAAAACAGCGGGATGATTGGGCTGACTGGGTGCAGCAGGCGAGTCTGATGCGGGATTCCACGCGTCCGGGGCATGTTTTTGACATGCGCTGGAAGAAATTTGAACAGGTTACGGAGCCTACTCTGGTGAAGGCTTTGAACTGCCTGGGAGATGAATTCCTGAAGGTGCATAACCAGCGGATTTTTATCAAGGAACCCAAGTTGTTCAGTTATTGGCAGAATTTGCGCGGGCGAATGACGATGCTACCCGTTAAATGCTGGATGCTCTACAAGCACCAGTTGAGCATGCGGGATTTCCTGGTGCATCCGATGGAGGCCATGCTGGATGAATACATAGGTCAGGAAGGGCTCAATGAGGCTCATATGCATCTGCACGCGTTTTATCGTCCTGAAACCTTCTGGTTGCAGGATGTCAATAATGTTCTTGAATTTGAGTATCGTGAGCGGACCGGCATCAGGGATAAAAAACTGCGGCGTCTCTATTCATCGGTGCATCCTGAACTGACACAACGGCGTCTTGCATCGCGCGTTCGGTTGGCCAATGTTATACGAACCCAATTGCTCCAGGTGTTTGATGACGACGATGTCGGGGATCTCGTTAGGGAGATGGAGCGAGTCTACAAGAAAATGGTGCGTTGTCCAGATGAAATTCTACTGGGGGAGACGAATCTGCACCTGGTGGATAACATTCGGGATTATCAAAATGAGGAACTGAAGCTCTGGCATGGTGTTTTTGACAGGATTGAGCAAAAGAAATCCTATTGGCGGGATATCCAGTTTTATGCGCATTTGTATCTGCTGATTCAGAACGAATATCTGCATTTATACCGCCACCGGGAAGGCAGACGCGGCTTTGATGCTTTCCACATGGTTTCTCGGCATCAGCCTCCGTCTATATCGAATCACCATTATTACCGCACTATATTCCGCAACATATTCAGGGCTTCAGATGTACATGAGTCAACCTGCATCGAACTCCGTTTGCAGCCAGATGCTTTTATCAGACGTGCTCATTATTTGCTGAAGTGGTGGAAAGAAGAGTGGCAGGGCTATCGTAAAGAAAAAATCAGCTGTCTTTGCACATATGCCGGGGCAGATGAGTTGGAGGAAGGGAGAATCAGACTCAGTCGAGTTCCGCAGCCTATTTTTGTGTTGCATTTCAGCAAGTCGAATCGCGGAAAATCACCCTCTGAAAACAAACGGCTCGTTCAAATGGAACGTGAGCCATACGCCACGAAACGCAATGCTCTGACCCGCGAATGCAATCGCCTTGCTCGCTTTATCAATTCATATTGCAAGAACCGCTTCATATCAATAGGAATCGATGCCGCCGGAGACGAACTGGACCTTCCGGCAGAAGTTCTCGCGCCCATATTCCGGCAATTTGAGCGGCAGACTGGAGTCAGTCACCGTACGTACCATTGCGGGGAGGATTTTTACCATCTTCTTGGCGGCATACGCGCGGTGTATGATGCAGTCAAGTTTCTGGACATGCGGTGCGGACACCGCCTGGGGCATGCGACAGCCATAGGCATACGACCGGAACAATGGCGCAGTCATATGCCCAACATCCTGTGCATAAGGCAGGGAGATTATCTGCTGGATTTGATTTTTGCCTGGATTATGCTAGGAGAGCAGGATCTGCAAGCTCGCGCCCATGTGGAATCAGTCATGCTTCCCCTTGCTCAGAAGCTATTTCCAGATGAAACGGTGAGTACTCATATCTTGCAGGATTTTTACGAAGCAAGACGACTGTTGCCGCAGCGCGTCAAACGTTCCGTGAGCCAGGGCCCGTATTTTAAAACCATGGATGATGAAGATGATTTAGTGGAGGAGCATCGTCAGAAATGGGGGGGAAAGGGGCTGGAGTATCTGGATGCCTGGAACTATAATCCTCTCACTCAGCAGGCAAAATCGGCTATCGTTGAAATAGAACGGGATTTTTTAGATGATGTGACACTTCTTCAATTACAGCAGGCGGTGCAAAAGCTCATCAGCGAGCGCAACGTTGTGCTGGAAACGCTCCCTGTCAGCAATCTGCGCATCAGCCAGTATGATGACATCCGTCAGCATCATATTCTCCGCTGGATGATGGTGCCGGGAAGTGTTGTCCCTGGTGATTATCCTATGTCTGTCTGCATGGGGTCTGATGACCCCGGCATTTTTGTGACCGATATCAAGAACGAGTATTACCACATCTTTGCTAATCTGCGGCAAATTGGCCTTTCTCCGGCCGAATGCATGGTCTACATCAAGCGATTGAATGAAGCCGGCAGTGCCTATGCTTTCAGAAGCATCTCACCGCCGCCTGATTTGTGATATACAGGCAGGAGCGCGTGTTGATGATGGGGTGGGGAGAGAACTCTGAAATGTTCGTTGTGAAATAACTTTTCAACGTTATGTCGAGGCTGTAATGTCGCGGTGTATGGGGTCCGTGTTCTGCGTGAAGTTCAAGGTGTTGGTGAAATGGTTACACAGGGGCGTGCAAGTATTTTCAAAAATAAATTTAGTGTCAAACTAACCAGCATACCTTACTTTGTAGAACACGTTAACATTAAGTGCGGAGATTCTCATTAAGGTGATTTAGGGATGAATATGTTGATTTTTGTGTGGTTGTCACCCTCCTGGTACTATCTGGCATCTGCTACGAATGCGGGGAGATCGTGTATACTGTCGCATACGGTAGTCGAAATAACCCTTGTTGCATCCGTCGCACTGATGGTGTATATCGTATGTTATGGTGGTAACATTAAGACTTTGGTTCGTATAAAATCCAGCTTTCACCTACATCAAATACATAAAGTTGTGCTGTGATATCGATTTCTGCTGTGGCGTCTTCAAACGTAAGGTGAATATATGTATTCCACCATTTTGAGGTTAATTCCGCGCTAATAAGGTTCTTTTGTGTTATCGATGGATATCTTGGTTGATATCGTCCTATTAATTTATTAACATAAATATCACGTTTATACATGATTATTGCTCTACTTACTATTTCTCCCAATGAAAGAGAAAATAAAACAGCTGCTGCAATACCTATATATTTAAATAATAATTTTTTCATCTTAAATTTAGGAAATTGGCTATCGCTGTGCGCAAATCACACAGCGATAGCATTTTATTGCTCCGGCGATAAAACATCATCGTTTACGGCATAGCAAACGATGGCTTTACGGAAGAAATTCCTCACCTTTTCTGAATTGCTTTTTGTTTCTTCCATGTGTTCGACAATTTGCATGCGAAGCTCCTCTTTATTAACTGCCGGCTCTCGCTGTCCAACGCCCAGCTTGAGATCACCATTTACCAACTCATCAGGATTAAGTTCCGGAGAATATGCAGGTAAGTAGAAAATCTTTATTTCGTCTCGGTGTCGGGCAGCCCACGCTCGAACTATTTTTGCATGGTGAATCCTCAGATTGTCAACTATCAAAACTACCTTTTTGCTTGGGCTATCATGTATTACAGCTTTTGCAAAGCGCAAGAATCTGCGTATCGAAAGTCCCCCACTATATGCGTGGAAGCAGAGTCGCCCCTGGTTATTCACGGCTGATATCATACTGATTCGGCATGACACTACTGATGTGACCTCAAGAATAGGAGTCTTGCCTTTAGGGGCATAACCTCGTTGGTCGTTTTCTCGCGTGCTCACGCCCGTCTCGTCGCACCAATAGATTTCTGCTTTTTCCTTTTTTGCTGCTTTGCGAATGCGTGGATAATTACGATTCAGCCACTTATTGACCTTTTCCGGTTTTTGTTCCCGGGCTCGCTTTTCCGGACGTTGAGGCGTAAAACCATTCCGCTTCATATAGTCGCGAACTGTACGGGTGGGCATATCTATGCCGAACATGTATTGGATTAGCTGTTTGATGGCTTTGGCATTCCAGAGTGCAAACTTGAACTTATATTGCTGAGGTGTTTTGTCTACAATCATTCTAAGCAACTCTTTCTCTTGCTCTTCTGATAAAGTTCGACCGTCACCCTTTTTGCGCCCGTGTCGCTTTTCTTTTACAACTTTATTTCCGTTAGCTTTATATTCGCGAACCCAGACAGTAGCAGTACTGGAGGCAATGCCCAAATCTCTGGCACACTTTGCAACGTTGCCATATTTTTCAAGCAAGCGGAAGAATTGAAGTTTGGTCTGATGTCTTGCTTCAATCGATATATGTTTGAGGTTTTGTTTTTGTTGTATTAACTCCATGCGCAGTCATTTTAACACAATAATGTTTTATTGCCAAGTCAACAATATCGACCTGGCTGCTACAGGCGACATTCGCGTCGGCAGAAAGCAAGCCTCTGCTGTGGGGCATGCCTATATGGAAGTGGGGGCTGAATCGTCCATCAATTATGTGGGCGAACAAGGTGGAGGTATAACGATCAACGCTACAGGTGAGGTTAAGAATTATGGCCAGATAAATATGAGCAGCCTTATAGAAGGCGGTACTCTTACGCTGGAGAATGGGTCCGTCACGGGAGACATTTCTTTGAATAGCGGTGAAATCAACATTAATGGTGATGCTACTGTAGGGGCATTGACTCTTAATGGAGGTGAGCTCAATTTTGCTGGTAATTACACGCTTGACCTCGACGGGAAGGCTGTGTGGTTATACGATACGGTCATTCATCTGAACGTTGATTCAGTAAATGAGTTAGGTGGCAACTATACTCTGTTTGAGAATGCTTCTGATATGTCTAGCGGGCTTGATAGCGTGACGATACAACTAAACGATGGAACCACGCTGCAAACAAGCTATGACTATAACAGCGGCTCTCTGACAGTCACCATCCCTGAGCCTGCCACCGCCACGCTTTCCCTACTGGCCCCCTGTGGTCTTGCAGCACGTCGCCGTCGGGCTTCTCGTTTATTCGCCCAGACAGGCCGCAAGTAAGATAATTTTCGGTAAATGTAAATTCAAGCCGTTGCTCTTCATAGGGCAACGGCTTTTTACAGGTTAGAACGGCAGACTGATGGAGACATCATGCCTGAGGTAGTAGTAGTCCTGGAGTTGCTCACATGCATGAGCTTGGTCACTACTACGGTGGAAATGACAATCTGCACCCAGTTTACCTGGCGCAGCAGTTGGCGGCGGCATAGCCGGCCACGAAGCAGATGATGCTGCCCACCAGGGTGGCGGCTATGTAGGAGCCAGCAGTGAGCAAGTTGCCGGCGCGGAAGAGCATGGTGTTTTCAAAGGCAAAGGCAGCCAGGGTGGAATAGCCACCGCAGAGCCCGGCGGTGAGTGCGAGCCGCAGGTTGGGCGATTCGATGAACCCGGCGGTGGCCAGCCCGCAGAAAAGCCCCATGAACAGGCAGCCGCCAAAGTTGATGAGCAAGGTGTGCCAGGGCATATCGGTGGCACTTATCTGCCAGCGGGTGCAGATGTAGTAGCTGGTCAGGTAACGCAGCACGCCGCCCGCAAAGCAGCCGCAGCCGATGCAGAGCAGAGTCTTGAGAGAAAGGACCATGGTAAGTGAATAGTGAAGAAGTGAATGCCAGGGGGCCGCCGCGGCGTATTCTAGCAGATTTTGCGGGACTTGGGAATACTGAAAATGACCATTTCACGATTCGTCCACAAGTGTCCCAATGATTTGGGACACTTGGATTGACAATTTACTATTGGCTATTTGGATTTTAGCGTCTTACGCCGATTAGTTCACCAGTGAAGACTCACGACCGATGGAGAGGCATGTGATATTCCCACGCCAAATTCATGTCGAATACGATGCTTATATGGCATATGGAGCTGATTTCCTGCAATCTTCGGGGCGCATGTGCGATTCGTCATTTACGATCTACTGAGCTTGACTCTTCGTCCGGGTAGGAGTAAATTGGCGTAGAGCATGCAGAAGGACCAAAAGCTGGTGGATTTGGAGCAGATGCCCATGGGGCGGCTGCTGGCGCAGTATTCTCTGCCTGCCATTGTAGGCATGGCGGCCATGTCGTTCTACAACATCGTGGACTCCATCTACATTGGCCAGTGCTGCGGGGCATACGCCATCACCGCTATGGGGCTGCTTTTCCCCATCATGAACCTGCTGGTGGCGCTGGGCACCCTGGTGGGGCTGGGTGGGGCAGCTACTACCTCCATCACCCTGGGGCAGCAGGATTTTCCGCGGGCATTCCGGGTGCTGGGGCACTGCACCATCATGGGCTTTGCGCTGGGGGTCATCTTCGGCTGGTTCCCCCTGCCGTGGACGGATGAGATACTCTACCTTTTCGGTGCCGATGAAAACACCGTGGAACCCGCGCGTGATTTCATGCTGGTGCTCATGCTGACCTGCCCGCTCACCTTCTCGTTCATGAATCTCAACCACGTGATGCGCGCGAGCGGCTACCCGTACAAGGCCATGTACAGCCTGCTCATCTCCATGGTGGTGAATATCGCCTGCGCGCACCTCTTCGTGTATGTGCTGGGCTGGGGCATGACCGGTGCGGCCCTGTCCACTACTGCGGGTCAAGGGGTCGGCATGCTGTGGGTACTGGCCCATTTCCTGAACCGCCGCAGCGTCATCTATTTCCGCGGGCGCATGTGGAAACTCTGCGGTCCCATCATGCGGCGCATCTGCCTGCTGGGGCTGCCTCCCTGCCTCATGAACCTGTGCGGCTGCCTGGTGGTCATTGTGTTCAACACGCAGTTCCTGCGCTACGAAGGAGCCATGGGTGTGGGAGCCTTCAGCATCGTGAACCGCGTGTTGCTCTCCATCGCCATGGTGGTAGTGGGCATTGCCCAGAGCATGCAGCCCATAGCTGGGTATAACCTGGGTATCGGCTACTACAGCCGCGTGCGCCGGGTGTTTTATTACGCAGTTGGTTCCGGCTTTGTGCTCACGCTCATCTGCTGGCTGGGCATCCAGTTCTTCCCGGAAGCCGTGGTGCGAGCCTTCGTGAAAGAGCAGGATGCCAACTCCACCCAGCTCATCACCCTGGCCACGCACGGCCTGCGCATCATGGGTCTGGCCTTCCCCCTGGTCGGCACCCAGATCATCATCGGCAACTTCTTCCAGAGCATTGGCCGGCCGATTATGAGCGTGTTCCTGAACGTCTCGCGCCAGTTCCTGGTGCTCATTCCCTGCCTGCTGCTGTTGCCGCTCTGGTTTGAGGGTGAAGGAATCTGGCTTTCGCAGATGGTGGCAGATGTCTTCTGCGCCCTGCTCTCCTACCTGGTCATCTTCCTCTTCTTCACCAAAGTATTCCATAAGAACGACTCCAGCATACACTAATTCCCGCCCATGACCCGTATCCCCCTGCTCATCGCCACGCGCAACGCCCACAAAGCACGCGAATTTGCACGCATCCTGCCGCCGCAGTTCGAGCTCAAGACCCTGGCCGATTTCCCCGGTGCCCCAGACCCGGAGGAAACCGGCACCACCTTTGAAGCGAATGCCGCCATCAAGGCAGAAAGCATCTCGGCCGTGTTCCCCGGTCTGGTCGTATCGGACGACAGCGGCATCTGCGTGGATGCCCTGGGGGGCATGCCTGGAGTCTACTCTGCCCGCTACGCCGGAACCCACGGAGATGATGAGGGCAACAACCGCAAGATGCTGGAAGAGCTGGCAGCAAAGCCGGAGAGTGCAAAGCCCTTCACCGCGCGCTACAAGTGCGCCATCTCCGTGGCCCGGGCCGGCCGGGAACTGGCCTGTTTCACGGGAACAGTAGAGGGGCAGATTACGCTCGACCCCCGCGGCACGGGCGGTTTCGGCTATGACCCCCTCTTCATCCCCCGAGGCTACGACTGCACCATGGCCGAAATCAGCCCCGAAGAGAAAAACGCCATCTCCCACCGCGGCGAAGCCCTGCGCCAATTTGAGCAATGGCTCCAGGAACATGCCGGACTCATGCAGTGACAATTGCCAAATTGCGGCTTCTCAAAATTCCGGATCCTGCACGCACTCGCTCCTGCCATGGAACACAATAGGCTTGCCAGGCCGGCGCAGAAGCGGTAAGGTAGTGGCATGCAGACGCAACTCATCATCCCGCTGGAGGAGTTCCCGGAGGAAGGCCGCTACCTGAGCGGCGAGCTCGATGCCGCCGTGTTCGGCATCGATAGTGCCGCGCTGCGCAGCACCGGTCCGCTGAGCTACGAACTGGAGGTGCAGCTCTTTGAAACCGAGCTCATGGTGCGCGGCAGCATCACCGCCCCCTTCGAGCTGCGCTGCGACCGCTGCCTCGCCCGGTTCCCCTACACCGTCGAGCTGGAAGGCCTCGCCTTCTCGTACGATGTGAAGGGAAAACTCGCGCTGGATATCACCGAAGATTTGCGCGAAGAGGTTGTTCTGGCCCTGCCCAGCTACCCGAAATGCGAGATTTCAGGGCTTGAATGTGAAATAAATGACACTTTTGGTGATTTTAGACTGGACAAATCCCCCCAATCGGGTGTAGACTCTGCCACCCCGAGTGGTGAAAGCGTCTGGGATGCCCTGGATTCGCTTCCCAAAAACTAAGCGCCGAAGCTCCACTCACATGTATCACATCTCGAAAATCTTAAACCAGATATAGAACTATGGCAGCTCCGAAACGCAGAACGTCCAAGATGAAGCAGCGCTCCCGCCTGGCCGCCCAGGCCTGGAAGGCTCCCAAGCTCGGCAAGTGCCCGAAGTGTGGCGCAGCCGTCCCCGGTCACACCGCTTGCGCTCAGTGCGGTACCTACAAGACCCAGAGTGGTGCTGAGGTTGTGGTGAAGCTTGTGGACTGATTCCACACCGCTTCATCCACGCGATAAGTCTTTTTTTTCAGCAACAGCCCATACGCATGCGTATGGGCTGTTTTTGTATTGACAAGATAGCATTATCTGATAGATTAGAGTCAAGCATTTTCTCTACAACCATTTTCCTCATTCCATGAAGCTTGCACTCGATGCCATGGGCGGCGATAACGCGCCGCAAATCAATGTTGACGGCGCTAAATTAGCTCTGGCTCAAATCCCTAACCTGGAAAAAATCTATATGGTGGGCGATGGCGATACCGTCAAAGCCTGCTGCGAAGCCGCCGGCATCGCCAATCATCCCAAGATTGAGTTCGTGCATGCCCCGGAGGTGGTCACCATGGAGGAAAGCGGCATCATGGCCGTGCGCCAGAAGAAGAAATCCTCCATGAGCATCGCCGTTGATCTGGTGAAGAGCGGCGTGGCCGATGCCGTGCTCTCTGCCGGCAACACCGGTGCCGCCGTGGCCGCCAGCACCATCAAGCTGCGCCTGCTGCCCGGTGTGGAACGCGCCGGCATCATCTCCCCCCTGCCCGCTGCGCATGGCAACGTGCTCGTGAGCGACACCGGCGCCAACCCGGATGCCAAGCCCAGCCACATGGTCGGCTACGCTGTCATGGCCGCCCTCATGTCGCGCTATGTGTACAACCGCCCGCAGCCCAGAGTCGGTGTCATGAGCAACGGCACAGAGGACTGCAAAGGCAGCGAGACCTCCCTCAAGACCTATGCCCTGCTCAGTGAGCTCAACAAGCGCGGCCTGCTGCCCTTCGACTTCGTGGGCAACACCGAAGGCCACGACCTCTTTGAACACGGGCTCGATGTCGCCGTGACCGATGGTTTCACCGGCAACATCCTCCTCAAATGCGTCGAAAGCACCGCCAAATTCTTCTCTCACACCATGAAGGCTGCCATCAAGAGCAGCATCATGGCCATGATTGGTGCCATCGGCATGAGCAGCGTCTTCAAGACCCTCCGCAAGCGCATGAGCGCCGATGCCGTCGGCGGCAGTCCCCTCATCGGCGTGAACGGCCTCTCCATCATCGCCCACGGCTCTGCCACAGGCGTCGCCATCCTCAACGCCATCCGCATGGCCTGCGAACTCCACGACAACAACGTCAACAAGCAGATTGTCGAATACATGGGCAGCATCAACGAGGCACTCAAGGAGATTGACAATTGACGATTGACGATTGACAATTGAAAAATTTGCCGGGCATTCTGCCCGGGACATTTGATACTCACCCGCGCCTCCGGCGCGGGTTTTCATTCAGGCGCAGCCTGTTTTCACTTTTCACACGCGCGCCAGCGCGTTTTCACCCGCTCCACAGGAGCGGAATATAAGCCCGGAATCCGCCTCCGGGCTTCTTTTTCATAACAACACAGCTCAATAACATAAGAACCTTCCAGAATTCTTACCTTATTTCTTATGTTATTGCACGTTTTGTTCACTTGTTTGTTATATTATTCACCACAACATAACAAACTTCTTATGTTCTCCATCCCATTTCTTATATAAACACACCATCCACCTTGCTTAACAAGCGCTGATTTGGAGCGTATTTTGCCTGCCGGATATGAAGAATACTCACCCGCGCAGCAGGAGCGGTAAAAAGCCCCGGAGGAAGTAATCCCTCCGGGGCTTTAATGAAATAGTGCAGCTTTCGCTGTTAATTAATCACTAATCATTAGTAACTAATCACTCACTTGCGGCGGCGGCGGGCCTTCGATAAATCTACGGCCTCTCGAGTCTCACTTGCGTCTGCGACGCATGGCCAGGCCGGCGAGGGCCAGCAGGCTCAGCGTGGCTGTGGCGGGTTCGGGGATGGATACGGTGTAGCTGTTCGTCACCGTGATGGAACCACCGCTGCCAGCAGTGATGGTGCCGCTCTTCGCCTCAGTGCCATCAGCATTGGTGAAGGTGAACTTGACACCGGTAAGGTCGATATCGTCCTCATCTTCGCCTACAATGCTGATAAGGTTGATTTCCGTGTTGTCCAGGTTTTCGAAGACTTCGTCACTGAGTTCCACCACGAAGCTTACACCGGAGCCCATGCTCAGGGAAGCCACTTCCAGCGGCTGGTCTCCGCTCAGGGTCAGGGTTACATTGTCACCCACAGCAAGACCGGTAATGGCCTCTGTTACTAATCCCTGGTCATAGCTTCCGCGGTCAACGAAAACGGCATTGTCTAGTGTCAAGCGGGCTCCGTCGGCAATTTCTACCGTGGTTGCTTTGAGGTAGACATCTGACAGCGTTACTTCGCCACTGAATTCAATAGTGCCGTTTTCCAGATTTGTCTCCAGCGATACGTTCTTGACTGTAGCGTTGTCAAGAATGATGCTTCCCGTGCCACCGTAGGCGGCAGCCACAAGGTAGGCACCATCTGTATCCGTTACGTTGAGTGTGCCGGTAATCCGGATATTACCATTATTTGTAGCGGCCTGGATACAGGCTGCCTCTACATCGCCAAGCGTGATATCGCCGGCAGAGGTGTTGATGTGGACATCGCTGCCATTTGCTTTGATGCTGTCAACTTCCACGCTGAAGGTGCTGTTTCCTCTAAGGGGGGCATGATTGATGTATACTGAGCCTTCGGTTTGGATGCTGCCATACTTGACGATGGTATTGGTGTCTCTATCTGTTACCCAGTTTTTGGTATAGTCTGCAGTCTGGTTAATAGACCCGGCTTCTTTAACTGTAACAGCTGCGAAAGCAGAGGTGCCCAATGCCAGAAGAGCTATAGTTAATAATGTCTTTTTCATAATGCTTCAAAATAGAGTTCAGATCTGATGAAGCGACAAGTAAGCATTCTCATCGCTCCATAGCCAGTCTATCGCATTTTGAGTGCGATAGATGCGTAATCTATTGAATAATAATAAACTAATTCAAAAACTTAACTAAAACCTCTTGTTGTATAGTAGGATTTTGGGTTTCTATAACCATGATAAATTCAGTAT
>JAFWYD010000029.1 GCA_017517805.1 Akkermansia sp. | reverse complement strand
CGCGGCCTTTTGTTCATGGCTGCAGCGGGATAACGATATTCAAGCCTGCGGCTTGAACGATATTTTTGCCTTTGGCAAAAACGATATTGCCCTTCGGGCAACGATATTCACGCTGCGCGTGAACTCCAGAATATCGTTATAGGCCCCTACAGTCCTTCATGGGCTTGCCGGATGCCCTACTACCTTACATGCCCGCCTTGAGGAGGGCAACGAAATTGCGGGCAGGGAGCCGCAGTAGTTGATTGGGGAAGGGTCGGACGATAGGTTAACAATATCTGTCTTCGGCGGGCGTGTGTGGAGGAGGAACAAAAAAACTCCCGCCTGTGCCAGGCGGGAGTTGTGAATCTTACAGAAAGTGATGTTAAAGAATACTAATGGGCATGGTTGAACCAGTTTCTCCGAGTGTGAAGGAGATACCGAAGCCGGTTTCTCTCTTACCTCCGTTGTCACGCAGGTAGAAGGTTGCACCAACATACCACGGCCCCATGTGGCGGAAGATGGAATACTGCTGAATCGGCATGCGCCCGTTCTCAATATCGTAGTACCACTGGATTGAGAGCGTTGTTTTCTCACTAACCCGGATATTGGAGCGAATGTAGAATTGTTCTGCATCGGACAAGAGGGGATGGTCCATGATGCTGTTGTATCCCATGCTTGCTTCGAGCCAGGCGCAGGGGATTATCCGCACGCCGGTACCATACTGGCTGTAGCCTTCGCCGTTATCTATTGTCGGGGTCTGGGTATTGATGTAGAAATTGAAGCGTTGAGATGGACTGAACCTGATGATGTTGTACAGGTTGGAGAAGTTACAATCGGTGTTGGGATTGTCGATGTTGTAATCTACAAACGAATCCCATGAGAGCACTTGGATGCGCTGGTCTTCAACTTTGGAGGTGAGGGCGTTTTTGAGACCTATACGCCATATATTCCAGTTGCCCCAGCTGTCTATCGCACTAAATCCTGCAAGATCTAATGCCATGGGAACTGTAGTGGAACCCCAGGTACTGGACCACACGTCTACTTGTGGAACGAGGTCGTTGGAGGAGGAAATATGACCTTGCGAATAGCTCGCGTAGGGTTGAATCAGGTGGTTGAGGCCGTCCAATCCGTATGTCTTCCATTTGAAGCCGGGGTAACTTCTGTGGAATTTCATATTGAGGTCACAGCCTATGTAGCCGAGTAGTCTGTTGTCGGAACCGATGCCTCCTACATCGTAATAACCGGTGTAGGCACCTCCTGCTTTTGGCGTGATGTTGAGGAATTTGAATGCAGTAAGGTTGGAGGTGAACTCGTGGGTTGTGTTGACCCGGAAGTAGCTTTCTGTGTTGAGGAGTCGGCTGTAATATTCCCTTATGGAGTTATCCCGCAGGTTGTCTATGGCGAATTTGTATGCCAGGCGTGTTTCATGGGGAAGGTACTGCCGCATGATGCAGGCTGAGTTGTTGGTCTCGTAGTTGATGCCTGTATTGCCGATGGCCGAGCGAACGCGGTAGAATGATGCTTCGATGCGCTCATTGGTCATGTAGTAGTCATTGGGGGCAAAGCGTGTGTATAGCATGCTTTGCGTGGTGGAGGTTCTCCGGACAAGGCGTACGGTGTTGTCCGGTTTATCATCTGTGCGGCTGATTTCGGGGAAGAAGTCTCGCAGCAAGTAGCGGTCGCTGAGAATGTTAATGTCTGTTACAAGTTGCCATTCTGCGTGAGGGTCTGCACCATGTTTGATGTCCCAGAGCGCCTGGAGCGCGACACGGTAGCGAGTGCTGTCTATCGGTTCGCGGGGTTCCTCCGTGGGGGTGATGGAGGGCTCTTCATCGAAGAGTAGATAGGTGGAGAGACCTGTCATGTCCTTGTATTTGTCGGACATTTTAATATCTTCGATATCCAGACCGTATGCAAGACCACGGCGGGTTCTGTAATCAAGGTGCAGGGTTGCGAGATAATCTGCTGTGGGCATGATGCCGTCTACCCGGCGATTGCCGAAGAGGATGCCGTAACTGTTTTCGATGTAGGTTCCCCAGTGAGAGCGTGAACCTGCACCGGGTATGTAGCCCTCATGCGGGTTGAGGGAGTGTGAGAAGGTGAACCAGCCTAAGACTGGTACGGTATAGTCCGCATTTTCGGTTGCAATGCTGAGACGGGAGGCTTTGCCGTAGTCTCCAGGGTAGATGGTGAGGGTACCAGCACCCACCCAGACGGAGGGATCTTTTTTGTCTTCCGTCGTGACGTAGGCATCGTATACGGTGATGTATTCTTTGCCTTCTGAATCAGTATTGTATTCGATGCGCGAGCCCCTGATGATCATGCCCTGGGCTTTGAGTCGTACCTTGCTGACTGCGGTGCGGTTATCTTTCCAGTTGTAGTACCCTCCTTCTTGGGCTCTGACCAAGATTTCATCCTGGTAGATGGTCAGGGGCCCGGAGAGGGCTGCTTCGTTAGTTTTAAGGTGTGCTTCGATGGTGGGGGTGTGGATATCAGAACCTCCGTCTGTGCGTAAGCGTATGTTTTTCTTGCCATTTGCCTGGTAGAGGAAAGCATGTTTTCCACTGAGGTAGGAAATGGTTGCATCTTCGCTGGTCACTTGCAGGTTTGCGGGAATGACAGCTGATGTGTTGCTGAGCGTGCTGACTGCCCTGTTAGTGATGTCGAGGATGGGATTTGCATTTTCTTTGTTTTCAAAGATATCCTCCGGCAGTGGTACAAGGTGGGCTGCTTGAGCAGGAACTTGAACGAGCCCCCCCATGACCAAGGCTAGTGCAACCCTAGTATAGCGTGCGTGTTTCGTAGTGTGTTTTTTCCCCATGAACAGTTGTGATTTTGCCTTAAAGTGATTAGTTTGTCAAGCTTCGCTCGATGTTTGGCTGGCAGAAAATATCGGAATGCCGCAATATCGGGTGGTGAGCCTTTCGGGAGCCTTCTGTAAATCGACGATAACGAGGCAATCCAGGGTGTGGCCGAATTCGCTGTCGACGTTGAAAGCAATCATCTGCCCCCCCAGGCGCAGGTATTGCCGCAGAAGCACAGGGATGCTGCGGGTATCCGGTTCCAGGTCGCTTACAAGGGCAGAGAGGTGCTGGAGGCTACCTAGTGCAGAGGGGAGAAGGGCAGCATCTTCTCCCAGTAGATTCATACCGGCTGGGGGTGTTTTCGCGGAGACATCCTGAGCAAGCTGCTGGTTCATGCAGAGGCATTTGAGATACTCATGGATGAGGGCTCGTGAGCGGGTTGTATAGTCGGATGATACGCTGACAGTGCCGTACAGGTAGCGGTATTGCGGGTGCCTGACGATGAAGCGGCCGATTCCCATCCATAGCGTGTCGAGGGAGGCAGGGTGCTTCTGGTAGGGGGCGGTGATGAAGGCTCGCCCCATTTCCAGACCGTTTTTCACGAAATTGACAAAGTCATTTCCGAGAGAAAAGAATTCGGAATTATAGATGCCGCTGGTGCCTCTGGAGCGGATGATTTCATCGGTCCTGCCCATGCGGTAGGCACCGGCGAGCCGGTGTTCCTGCGGGTCCCACATGATGAGGTGGTCATAGTAGAGGTCGTATTCATCAGTGTCGCAAGCGAGGCCGGAGCCTTCGCCTACCGCCCGGAAGGTGATTTCGCGTTGCACGCCGATTTCATGCAGGAGTTTGGGTATTTTGCAGCCCGGGGCAGAGTATATCTGCAGACCTGTGCTTTTATGGGTATAGAGCAGGTGCTCGTCTGCCGGGAGTGTGTCAATTTCCTGCTGGAGACTGGCGGGGGAGGCCGGGGAATCGATGGGCTCCATGTCGCGCTTGTTGTCAACGGTCTGGTTGGCGGGGAGCCCGGGGTACCTGAGCATCATGCAAGAGAGTCTCAGGTAGTCTGAAAGTGCCTGGTCTGTTTCAAACTGGGTAATCCGGTTGGCGGAAATAGCTCTGCCTACGCGCACCTGGTGCTTTGTCTTACGGTCGCGCT
Organism: Akkermansia sp.; assembly: GCA_017517805.1. Lineage (GTDB taxonomy): Bacteria > Verrucomicrobiota > Verrucomicrobiia > Verrucomicrobiales > Akkermansiaceae > Akkermansia. Next base: position 5,060 of record JAFWYD010000029.1, on the reverse strand, counting down.
TGATTTCTCTGGGGAGGAGGGCCGAGCGCCTGGCTTTCCAATGCCGGGTGACAAACTGGAAAAGGGCTCCATTTTCACCAGAGAAGTGCATGGGTACAACCGTTGCTCCGGATTTGCGGATGATGGAGGCCATGTTGGTCTGCCAGGGATCTTCTACGACCCGGCGGTATTCATCTGACCAGGAGGCTGCCGAACCGCTCGGGAAGAGAATGAGGCAATGGCCGTCTTTGAGCCACCTGAGCATTTCGCGGATTCCGGCCATGTTGGCTCGGCGGGCCGCATCTCCACCGTAGACATCCACCGTAATCAGGTAAGGTCGCATTCTTTTCACGCATTGGAGGAATTCGTTGCCCACAATGCGGATATCGCTTCTGACCTGCATGGCGATATCGCCAATCATGAGCCCTTCCGACATGCCGTGCGGGTGGTTGCTCACAATGACGCACGGTCCCTCTGCCGGTATGTTCTCCACGCCCTCTGCCTCGTAGTGCAGGGGAAGGTGCTTGCAGGCGAGGCTGAAGAAATGAGCCGTGCTGCCGTCCTGGATTTCTTTTTCAACTTTACGGTGTGCTGTGTTGAATACATGGAATCCGAGCCATCTCTCACCAATGTTGAGAAGCCACTCCGGTATGTGATTACCACGGGGGAGGTAATCTCTGAGATTCATGATTTTATCCTTCATAACATGCGATTGGATGTTTACCAGCACACTACTATGAACATACCACATGTGTCTGGTGCAGTCAATGTAGAAACACCAGACCAGAGATATTTTGCTGGTAGAGGGGGAAATAAACAGCCCCGCTTGATAAAGCGGGGCGGGAAAGATGGTGGTGGATTCTGTTGGATACTATGCGCGTTTGCGGCGTGTGGCCATGAGGGCGAGTGCGCAGAGGCTGAGAGCGGCAGAGCCCGGTTCAGGCACCTGGGAATAGACGTGTACGTAATCAATGGTCATGGCAACTCCATCGCCGATATCTCCGATTTCGCCCACCCAGCTGCCACCGAGCTGCATATCAAGCAGCAGGTAATAGGGGTTATTGTCCTTGTTGAAGGGCCAGTTGGGGTTGTTGGCCTCGGTGGTCTTGACCATGGTGGCCTTGCCATCCATGTAGAAAGTGAGTGCATCCGGGGTCCACTCTACGCCGTAGGTGTGGAAGGCGGCCTTATCCTCCAGCGAGGTGAAGTAGGCTGTGCTGCCGCCGCTGGCATTCACGGTGCCAGCCGTAGCTTTGCCGCCGTTGGCGTTGTTGTAGTGCAGGGTCTGGTGCACGATGCCTTCGTAGTTGAGGTGTTCCATGAGGTCGATTTCCCCCGTCTGCGGCCAGGGACCGTTGGTGGGCATCATCCAGATGGCTGGCCAGGCACCCTGGGCGCAGTCGAATTTGGCGCGTACTTCCACGTATCCGTATTGGAAGGTGAAGGTCTTATCGGTGAAGATACCGCCGCAGGCGTAGGTGTCGTTCGCGCCGGACTGGTCGCTCTGGCTGGTGTAGTCACCGTACTTACCCCAGAGGGACACGGTGCCATCGCCATTCATGGTGACAAGCTCGTCATCGCGCGATTGGTATTTGCGCCAGTCGGAGACACCCCAGGAGACGTAATCAATTTTATTCCATTTCGAGGAGTCGAGCGTCGTGCCGTTGAAGTCATCGCTGAAGACGAGTCCCCAATCGGGGTTCTTGCTTTGCCAGCCGGTGTAGTCATCGGCTTGTACAGATGGAGCGGAAAGCAGGGAGGCAGCCAGGATAAGAGTAAGGTTGAGGTGCGTTTTCATGGTGAGAGGAATCGGTGGTTGTACCATATCCGGTATATACCCATTTTTCACTCAAATCAACCTAATTCGGTAATTGTTGTATGTTTGGCATCTAACTTGCGGTAGCCATTGCGGTTGGGGGCATCGAGCGTTACCTGCGCCCGGAAGCCTTCAAAGATGGTACCATCATCGTGGGCATCGTAGCAGCGGATGCAGGCTCCGGGCACCTCGATGAAGGCATTACCTTTGCTGGTGTGTGTGGATGTTCCTATGAATCTGGCTACCATTGCACTGGCACCGCCCATGATTGCCGGTGCGATTATTTACAGCGTCTCGAGCGACGCCGTGCGGCAGAAAGCGAATGATTGAAAGAGGGACTGAAGTCCCTCCTCGGACAGTATAGATTCATTTGTCCTGCGTCAGGGATGCGAGCATGGTGGCGAGCATTCCGTTGGGGGTGATGTCGCCCACCCAGATTTCTGATGCGTGACGCAGAACGTATTCGTTGCACCAGGTTGCGACCTTTTTATTCAACCGGGAGCCGGAGGGCTGCGGCGAGAGGAATAAGAGCCGGTTTTCTATCAATGCTTGGTGCTGCTCTGCAGAAAGCTCCCTTGGAATGCCTTGGGGGCATACGTGGATGATAGGTCGCTTTTTTGCCAATGCCCGGCAGAGGATTTCACGTTCCTGCGGGCTCGTGAAGGTGGAGATGAGCGCCATTTCCTGGGTGGTCGGGACTGAAGGCCCGTGCCCCGAAAGAGAAAGCGACGTAGAGTCAGATTTGTTGCGCTGTATCCCTGAGATGCTACGCAAGCTCGTTTGGGAAGGCTCAGGAGCGACTCGTTGCCCAGCATGTATCTGGTTACTTCACCCCAACGGTCACGTGTCCATCTCTTCGGGTTGCTGCGTATGTATCGCTCGTAATGTAGAAGCTCTTCAGCGCTGGAAATCAAATCTTCCCAGTAGTCAATTTGCCACAGATGACCGCCTATATCGGGAATTTTTCCGGCTCCTTTGAGCTTGCCGTAAAGGAATGTGGTGACTCCTTTGAAGCGCCCGACGAGAAAGCCCAGGTGGTTCTTTTTGTTGGTCGGCCGTTCATGGATGATAAAAATTGCGTGAAGGTGATTTGGCATCACTACATATTCACCCAGTTCCAGCTCGGGATATTTTTGAGGCAAGGCTGTAAGCTCGTTTCGTACTACATGTCCAAGCTCGTTCAGGATACACTCTTCTCCCACGATTGTTCCCAGGATAGATTGATTGTGCTCAACCTGCATGGTTATGAAGAACCGGCCTCGGCTATAATCGATTCTCTTGTTCCGCAGGTGCTTGTAAATTCGCTTTCCGTTCATATCGAGGCACGGGACTTCAGCCCCGAAATGGAAAAAGCCCCGCAGCTTGTGGGCTGCGGGGCCTGGTGAAAACAATCAGATGCGTCGTTTCTTTCGGAAATCGAGCATGGCGAGCTGCTTGGAGATAGCCGCTTCGAGCTTGGCCTGCTCTTCGCGGTCGAGTACGGATGCGCTGTCGCGGAAGGCGGCCTGGGCGCGTTCGAGTGCTTTTTCGATGCTGGAGGTATCGATTTCGTCCACGGTGAGGGCGGTATCTGTCACCAGGAGCACATCGTCCTTATCCACCTGCAGGAAGCCGCCGCCCACGAAGAGGCTTTGCGGAGCCTGACCGGGGCAGGTGTAGGTGAGCTCACCATTGGCCACGGAGGTGATGATTGATGCGTGCCCTGGCAGCACTTCCATTTCACCCGTGGTGGCAGGCAGATGAATGCTTGTCACCTCCGCCTCGAGGGCGGTGCGCATGGGAGTGATGATTTTGAATTGCATGGGCATGGGCGGAATCAGGCTTTCTCTACGGTGTCAATGCTGCCCTTCATGTAGAAGTTCACTTCGGGGACCGAGTCCCACTTGCCGTCCAGAATCTCGGCGAAGCCGCGGACGGTTTCGGCCACGGGCACGTATTCGCCCTTGATGCCGGTGAAGGTTTCGGCCACGCTGAAGGGCTGGGAAAGGAAACGCTGAATCTTGCGGGCTCGGCTCACAGTGAGCTTGTCGGCCTCGGAGAGTTCGTCCATGCCCAGGATGGCAATCATATCCTGCAGGTCCTTGTAGCGCTGGAGAGTCTGCTGCACGCCGCGTGCCACGCGGTAGTGCTCCTCGCCCACGAGTTCGGGAGCCAGGGCCTTGGAGGTGGAGGCCAGCGGGTCCACAGCGGGGTAGATACCCTGGGCGGCCAGCGCACGCTCCAGCACCACGGTGGAGTCCAGGTGGGAGAAGGTGGTGGCGGGGGCGGGGTCGGTCAAGTCGTCCGCCGGCACGTATACAGCCTGCATGGAGGTGATGGAACCCTTCTTGGTGGAGGTGATTCGCTCCTGCAGACCGGCCATTTCCTCGGCCAGGTTGGGCTGGTAACCCACGGCAGAGGGGGTGCGGCCCAGCAGAGCGGACACCTCGGAACCGGCTTGGGAGAAACGGAAGATGTTATCCACAAAGAGGAGCACATCGCGGTTCTCTTCATCGCGGAAGTACTCGGACATAGAAAGGGCGGAGAGGGCCACGCGGAGACGGGCACCGGGGGGCTCGTTCATCTGACCGTACACCAGGGCTACCTTGGAGTTCTCCGGGTTCTTCTGGTCGATGACACCGGATTCGCTCATTTCCATGTAGAAGTCATTGCCTTCGCGGGTGCGCTCACCCACGCCGGCGAATACGGAGAGACCGGAGTGTGCTTTGGCGATGTTGTTGATGAGCTCCATGATGAGCACGGTCTTGCCCACACCTGCACCACCGAAGGAACCGGCTTTGCCACCCTTCAGGAAGGGGCAGATGAGGTCAATCACCTTGATGCCCGATTCCAGCACTTCGGAGGAAGTGGATTGTTCCTCCAGGGTGGGGGCATCGCGGTGAATCGGGTAGCGCTTCACACCGTCCAGCTGGCCCTTTTCGTCCACCGTTTCACCCAGTACATTGAAGATTCGGCCCAGCACCTTCGGCCCCACCGGCACGGAGATGGGCGCGCCGGTGTCGATGACATCCATACCGCGTTTCAGACCATCGGTGGTGCTCATGGCCACGGTGCGCACCCAGCCATCGGGCAGGTGTTGCTCTACTTCCAGCACGAGCTGGGTAGGATTGCCGTCGATTTCGTAATCGACGGTGAGGGCGTTGTAAATGGCGGGCATCTGCGCCTGGGAGAAGTCGACGTCTACCACGGCGCCGATAATCTGCACGATTTTACCTGTGTTCATACTAAGAATAAGTTGTTTTTGAAAATTGGTTGAATGGGGTGG
>JAFWYD010000028.1 GCA_017517805.1 Akkermansia sp. | reverse complement strand
GTCTTTAGCAAGAATGAGAAAACAAGCAGCGTGGAATACGGCGGTACTGGAGGAGATTCTCTTTACTGCGTTTGCCACAGAAGAAGCAAAAGCGGAAAGTCAACAATAAAAAGAGTCATCGAAATGCGTTTGCCCTGGTATTTCAGCCGTTTTTGCTTGACGCGCGGCGCTAGTGGTGTATAGTAACAAAGTATACGCATTTTTTGTGGTATGAAATTCAGACATCCCCATAAACTTTCTACAATTTCCCGGAAGCGGACGAAGAAGGGCTTTGCCCTCATCGCTACTCTGACGCTCATGATGTTGCTGGCCATGCTGGCGGTAGCCATCATGGCGACAGCGGCTTCGCAGAACCGCATAGCGCTGCAGACTATGCTGCAGGCCGAAGCCCGCCAGCAGGCGCTGGTCGGCCTGGATGCCGCCATTGGCGAGCTGCAGGTGGAGCTCGGTCCCGACCAGCGTGTGACGGCGAGTTCCGGTATCCTCGGCAAGGGAGAGGCGCAGCATTTGCTTGGTGTGTGGAATAGCTGGGATGGCCCCATCTACGGCAGGAGTAAGTCTGGTCATGCTGGCAAGATTTCGGCGACCTATGGAAACGGTCGCAGCAATATGTTCCGCCGCTGGTTGATTTCCAGCCGCGATCTCAATGCTACGCGGACACTCAATGCGGCGAATAGTCTTTGCCGCCGCGATCCCGGACGCCGCATTTGTCTGGTCGGCGAAGGTACACTGGGCAAGAGCCTTTCTCCCCAGCACTACATTTATGCTGACCTGCTGAGCATGCCCTCCCTGGGCGCGGGGAATGAGGCGTGCTACGCATGGTGGGTAGGCGGCGAAAACCAGAAGGCCAAGGTTTCAATTCAGGACCGCGACGAGGCAGAGGATGCCTACGAAGCCCTGCATCGCACATGGGATACTCCCGCTCCAAGTTTCGTTGATAACCGGGATTTGGATTTCCTGCCGGAAAAGGTTGAGGACCCGGCCCGAGTGGTGACAATGGCATCGCTGCCTCTGCTGGCCTCTGCTTCCCAGGCGGCCGGCATGCCGTACTTCTTCGATGTGACTACCTCATCGTATTCGCTCCCCATCAATGTGAGCATGGGCGGCTTTAAGCAAGACCTGAACCTGCTGCTGAACAAGAAGACATTGAAGGGAACCGAGTTTGAGGCTCGCTCTAACCAGGACTGCCCGCTGGTAGAGAATGATGATATGCCCCGTGGTACCGAATCTGATATGCCCATCGGATCCTGGCAGAATCTGCACGCCTATTACCATTGCTGGCCGGATGGCTCGGCAAAGGACACAAAGAACTTCACCGCTCGACTCCTGGGATCTCTTGACGGGGCGTACACGCGCATGAGTGGTTGTGTATTTGAGCATAACTCCATCAATTATACAGACGACCCGGACATGAAGCAGGTGGGAACTTCCTCCGTGAGCTATTATGATTCACGTGCGATGCTTGAGGAAGGAAGTGAATCTGCCGGTTATGCCCGCACTCCGGTGATGCTGGCGTTCATGACCAATTTTGGTCTGACAACAAGACAGACGGAAGCGGTGGAGAGTGCCGGTGGCGGCAAAGAGCCTACTTACACGCTTCGTATGTGCTTTGCACCTATGTTTTTGTGGTGGAACCCCTACAATGTCCCCATGAAAGTTCGTGGCCAGCAGCTCTGGGCTCAATCTGTTCCGTACAAGACGATATGTATGGAGACATACTCTCTGGGACCGAAGACCGGTAATGCCTGGGGGTGGAGCGATTATGCCATGACTCAGGGTGGCGGCGGTAGTAGTCCGGGCTTTGGTCAGGATTATGGCGAATATTTCCAGGCTTCATTAAGCGATGCCAAGGGTGACATCGTTTTCCAGCCTGGCGAAATCATCTTCTTCTCGCCGGGTAAGGCTCGTTCCAATATGAACCAGGGCTTCACTAACCCTTGGATTCCGGGCTATCATCCGAGCAGTGTGTCTGCGTATGAATCTCACTTCTACAGCAACAAGCCTGCATCGGAGGTCTCTACCGGTAAGTGGTATGTTGGTATGCGCCTTGCTCAGGTGAATGTCCCCAATCGTAAGACTGACGGCTATTTCTTTGCTCCCCGCAGACCTGAGTGTATAACGGTGATGGCTGGGTACAACGGGCAGGACGGTACAAACTCCGCCGATACAGGTCTGGGTAAGCGAGCATCGACACCGGCTCGAATGCTGCTTGGCTGGTATGATCCGGAGAAGCATGTCGGTTCGATGAAGGATGGCCCAGGTCAGGGGCTTGTATTCCTGAATAAGGACGATGGTACATGGAAGACCGATGGTTCTCAGGAAGATATCGATATGCCGTATTACGTGGCGGCAATCGGTGTGGTGGCAAAATCTGCCAATCCCCGCGTGGATTCTTATATATACGATGGCGACTTCCGCTCAAAAATCTGGCAGCATTCAAGTCCTGCCTTCTGGGGAAGTGCGTTGAGTGCGCCGGATGACCAGATGCGCAAGTATCATCCCTACCAGCTTGCCACACTACCGGTGAGTGCAGGTATGGATAGTGCCCCGATGGATAACATCGGCCGGAATGGTTTCCTGGGGATCACGAGTGATGGTGAGCAGGTTTCCTTTGCTTCTGTCATGGAGCTGCCGGTTCATCCTCCGTTCTCGCTGGCGGGTTTTGCGGGTATGAGATTGCAGCCTGGCTGGTACCGTTCAACCGCATCTGGAGACTTCGGTAATCAGAGTGTACTGCGTCGTATGCAGTATCAGTCTGGTGTGCCGGGTGTTGGTATTGGCAATGCTTTTGCGGACCCCTGTCTGCCTGCGGATGACGTGTATACGTATTTTGCAACGAAGATGGAAGATTCCAAGCTTTCGAGCAATGCCCGGTTGTTTGGTGATTTCTTTGACCACGGTTTGTTAATCAATGATGCCATGTGGGATCGTTGGTTCTGCTCTTCCATTTCCGATATGCCATCCAGGAAGGGTAAGATTGAAGCGGAAGATGTTCTCCGGGATTTCCTTTCCGGCAAGGAGGAGTTACCCGTGTCTCGTTACAAGCGGGTTGGCACTCCCTATGATGACGACCAGATTGTGAAGCGCATCATGGAAAAGGATGGGTGGAAGTACATAGCGCAGTACCTCATGATTGACGGCGGGTTCAATGTGAATTCTGTATCGGAGGAAGCCTGGGCTGCTACACTTCAGGGCTTGGCCAAGCGAAAGCTGGTGACCGGGCGGAATGGTAAGCTTGATTTTGTAGAAAACGGTAAGGGAGATAACCAGGTTCTCTTCTCTCGCTTTATGCTTTCTACAACGGATAAGAGCGTGGATGGACTTGGCGGTTACAGCATGATGCAGGGCTCTACTTCATTCCGCAATGGTGGTTTTGCTTCTGCGTGGGGCGAGGTTCGCATGTTGGAGCCGGAGGGAATTCGCAAACTGGCCGAAGAGATTGTGAAGCAGGTGCGCGAGCGTGGACCGTTCCTGAGCATGTCAGACTTTGTGAACCGCCGCCTGGAATCGGGCGAGAAGGGGCTTAAGGGGGCGCTGCAGGCCGCCATTGATGCTACCGACATCAACCAGGATTTTAATGAGGTCAAGGTGCCGGAAGCGCAGGGCGATATGTTCAAGAATTCCAAGGCCGGCATGGGCTCGCTGCATACAGCTGCTCCTGGTTACCTGATTCAGAGTGATGTGCTGGCCTCTCTGGGCAATATCCTCACGGTGCGCGATGATACTTTCACCGTGCGTGCCTACGGCTGCGTGCGCAATGCAAACAAGGCCATTCTGGCCCAGGCCTGGTGCGAGGCTGTCGTACAGCGTACCATGAACTATGTGGATCCCACCAATGACCCGCAGGATGTTGAGTACAAACCTGATGGTACCAAGGGTAAAGGCCTGAGTGACATTAACAGGGTCATGGGGCGCCAGTTCCGCATCGTATCCTTCAAGTGGCTCGATAACTGGGATATATAATCTCCGTTCCCGATAATGAAAAATGGGTGGTTCCGGTAAGGAATCACCCATTTTTAGTCACCAGGTGACAGTCGCTCAACTGCCAGTGCGTTGGCGCAGGTTTTGTGAATAGGATTCAAGCGGGATATCGTACCCGGCGTAGTAACGCAGGCGGGCTTCTTCCTCGGATTCCCCAGGCCGAAGCGGGATGGCACCGTGTCTGAGGAGAAGGCTGGCAATATCTCCGTTGTGCAGGGGGAGGAAATCATACTTGCGGGGCATATCAGGTGCCAGGGTTCTGAAGGCGCTGATGATGCCGGTGGAGCAATTATCGGTGATGGTGTTGTAGGCCTGGTGTGTGGCTTCGGCGTGGCGGGCCAGGCCGATGTAGTGCTGCAGGAGTTTCCGGGCATTTTCGGGGCGGACATTCAGGGGATACACGCTCAAATCCTCGTGGCGGATGTTGGTGCGGAGTCCGAAGAGGTCTTCCTCGGTCCCGAAGAGATAGAGTATGCCGAATTTCTTATACAGGCCGGGAATTGCACCTTGCTCCACCCCTTCGGGCAGGCGGGTTTCGGCAGAGACGGCCAGTCTCCGCCCATCTGCAAACCGGAAACTGAGCATCGTGTGGCAGATTGCCGTCAGCCCATCCCAATGACAGGCCGCAAAGTCAACCCCGGTGAGAGTGCTCAGGTCATAGGTTTCATTGCGGTAGTGCGCGTCACTATCCTGCTCGGTGCGGTAGCGGAAATCGCGGATGTTGCGCACGGTGAGCATATCGCCATGCTGCTCGAACTCCGGGGCGATGGCCCAGGGCTTCTGCCAGCGTTCCGGGGTGGGGCCGGGTATCAGCGCATACGTTGTCAGATTCGCTGCTACGAGCAGCCAGAGCACCGCGTGAAGCGAGGGGCGTCTCCGCTTTTTCCACCAGATGCCGGCAGCGGCCAGTACGGCGGCAGAGGGAAGCAGGCTGATGGGCTGGTAATACCACAAGCCGAAGCTCCAGAGCAGGGGAAGCGCCAGCAGCGCCGTAGAAAGGCTCAGCAGCAGGATGCGGAGTGTCTTCTTCATTTGAAACGGAGGATGACTGGCTGCAGTCGAGGTTCTCCTGCGGGAATAAGGGTGCTTGCGTCTGCTCCAGCGACCCATCCGCGCACACCTGTGAAGGTTTCAACGTAGCTCCAGGAGCCGCGCTCAGCCAGCAGATGCAGCGGTGTGGAAGCCGGGAGCCTCATGATGCTGGCTCCCTTGGCATCGGCTGTGTTGCGCAGCTCTGTGGCAGTGGTGACGATGGCTGTATCTGCCGGTGGAAGCATGGCCATATCCGGTGTCTGGCGGGTGGTGTAGTAGCCCCAGTCTGCGGCGCAGAGCAGGCTGGCAAGCGCACAGACGGCGGTGCTGGTCTGCAACCAGGGCTTGCGCTGCCCTCGGCGCGCAATCAGCAGCGCGATGCACAGGGCCAGCCCGGCGGAGCTCACTATCGTGGCACACCAGAGCTGAGAGGGGGTGAGCAGCGTGAAGATATCGCTTGTGATGCTGCCGCTGGGGAGCAATGCGCCCTCCTTGCGCTGGATGAATTGCAGATTTGCCTGGGCTTCTGCCAGAGTGTTGTCTTCACGCAAGGCGCGCGCATAGCTCAGGGCCGCCATGCCGGGTTTGCCCAGGCGGTAATAGCAGTTGCCCATGTTGTATTGTCTCAGGGCTTCCGGGTACTGCTTTGCGGATTCCAGTTGCGCCAGGGCCTTGCTATATTGTCCTCCCTTATAGTCATCGTAGGCAGATGGGCTCGGTGCTGTTCCGGCTTCGCTCAGGGGCATGAGCATCAGCATGAGAACTGCTGCTCCTGTCCCGATGCGGCGCAGTGCCCGCATGATGATGTTGCGCTCCTGCTGGCTCAGGTCGGACTGCGCATCCGGGCGGAAGGCCTCTGCATCACGCCGGTCCAGAATCTGCTGTAATTCGGGTGTCATGCCACCTGGTTCGACATGGGTTTCGATGTAAGCGCCCACTCCTTTCAGGAAACTCAGCGCATCCTGGCGTGAGGCCAGTTCGGTGAGTGCTCTTTCACGGGCGCGACCAGCTGCTCCGGCGGCTACTTTACGGCGCACAGCCTGGGTGGCAACAGTCGCCAGTATAACGATGGCAGGCAGGTAGAGCAAGTACCACAACCAACGAGGTAAATCCCAGCTGCTGGCATACATGGCGCGTGGCATATAGCCATAAATATCAGTCATTTCTGCCACAGGAATACTCCCGGCGGGTGGGGGCTCGGTCATGGCTGTATGCTGCACCACGTTGCTGGTTGCATCGGTCTCTTTCCACTCCAGAGGAATGGGGGCCGTTGTGGCTTGGCGGTATTCCATCCGCTTCGGGTCAAAATAGGAAAAACCAAATGAGGGGATACCTGCCACTTCGGCAGAGGGGCGGAGTAGTTGACTAAACACCATGCCGAGAGTCTCGCCATTCGGACCGAGTATTGGTTTTTTCGTGGCGGGAACCAGCTTCCAGCTGGCGGCATCTTCGGGTTTCGGGCATTCCATGAAATTGAGGTTGCCCGAGCCTTTCACCGTGATTTCAACCTCTACCGCCTCATGCATAGCGAGTGACTTGGCTGTCGTGCTGGCGGATATAGTGTACTCGCCCACCATATCAGTAAAGTTGGCAGGTGCGCCAGGGGGCAGGGGAAGAGCTCCGAGGGTGAGGACAGGCAGCTCTGCCTCCTCGTGCATCACCGAGAAGAAATCGGCTCTGCGCTGCAGGATGACCTTGCCCGCAACATCCGAATTGCCGGAGCGGAACGGAGTGAGCGTGCCGGAGAAGTCAACGGTGCGCCAGATCTGCCCCTTGGCATAGGCTGTGGTGGCACCTTTGAGCTGGCTGTGAATGTTGGCCAGCACACCTTGCAGCGTATGCTGGAAATCGCTTACCCGCACATTTACAGAATTGAGCAGAGGGGTGCCGGCGGTATCGGTGCCGGCTGGCAGAAGAAGTTTCAGGGCGGTTTCAACCGGCTGGTGCACATAGCCATCCTTTGTTTCCGTATGCCAGATGACACCCATTTCGACCGGAGATTTCAGCCATCGGATGTCGCTCTGGGAAACAACACTCAGCTGGGGTACTGCCACGCTGGCGTTGCGGCCGGATTTGTATTGGAGCTCAAGATTAGTCAGTTTCACCGTACCCGGAGCATCAGGCGTAACGAGAAGCGGAGTCACCTGGATTCTGGCGCGGTTCGGATCCATCGGGTTGGCGGACGCATAGGGTTGCAGCACCTGCACCGAGGCGTTTTCCGCCGCTGGGCGCTTGCTGAAGGAGAAAAGATCCTCACCGATTTCTGAATCCACAAGGTAAAGCACTACCTTTTCACCTGGCAGGGCTACATCGACAGACCAGATTGGCACTACATCTGCCACAATCTGTGGGCAGAGGAAACAAATGAGGGTACAGAGCGTGCTCAGGATGGTTTTCATGGAAGGTATTCTCATCTGGGGTGGATTGGGGGATTAATAATCTTTATCAGGGGGACGGACCTGCATATCCGCATGCGGAATCGGGGAACCTTGCTCCTCGTCCATGTGACTGCGCAGCACAGAGGCCGCATACTGCCGGGCCTTTTCCTCATCACTGGGCTGCTCCTGCTCTTCGGGGCGGGGTGCCTGCTGCTGTTGCTGCTGGGGTTGTTTGTCGTCCTGGTTCTGCTGGGGCTGCTGTTCGTCTTTCTGCTCCTGCTGGTCGTTATTCTGCGCTTGCTGGTCGTTTTTCTGCTCTTGCTGCTGGTTCTGATCTTGCTTATTGTCCTGGTTCTTCTGGTCCTGCTGGTCCTGCTGGTCTTGTTGCTGGTCAGAATCCTTCTGCTGCTCGTCTTTGTTTTCCTTATCAGCTTCCTGGTTCTGCTGGTCGTCTTTCTGCTCCTGCTGGTCGGAATCCTGTTGCTTGTCCTGATTCTGCTGCTGGTTCTGCTGGTCCTGTTGCTGGTTCTGTTGTTGCTGCTGCTGTTTGAGGCGTTCTATTTCCTCCTCGAGCTTTTTGATGAGCTTCTCGATATTGGTGATATTTTTCTGAGCTCGGTTCAGGGAAGGTTGCAGTTTGAGGGCATCGCGATACGGCGTGAGGTCCTGCTTGAGCGAATCCACGATTTCCTGCAGTTTTTCCGGGCTTACTTGAGGGGCGTTCTCTTCTGCCGTGTTCAAGCCCTCCTGCGCCGGGGCTTCGCCGTATAGCTCACGCAGTTTCTGCAGGGTCTGGGCTGTGTTCAGCTGCCCAAGCTGGTAGTACGCCGCGGCCTGCAAGGGGGTATCCTCATCGAGCAGTGCAAGTGAGAATGCTTCTCTGGCTTTTTCCTGCTCCTGGTTGCGCATGCTGGTGAGCCCCTGTTGGTAGGCCGCTGCCGATTCTGCAAGCGGAGCTGCCTGGAGATGCGGTGTCATGATACCCAGGGTGAGAATCAGCGCCAGCGTCTTCGATTGTTTCCAGTCTGTGCTGCACAAGATGCAGAGCACGAGTAAGATGAGTGCAGCGATGGCAAAGGGTGAGAAAAGGTCGTTCGGGACTTTGTTGATGGAAAAAGCCTCCTCATGCTTATCAATTTTGCTGACCGCTGACTGGGTGAAAGCCGTAAGGTCAGCGTTTGAGTTCATGATGAAGAAATCCCCGCCTGTGGCTTCGGCAAAGCGGCGCAGCGATTCGGTGTTGAGCTTGCTGATGACGTGTTTGCCCTGGGCATCCTGCCAGAGGCCGTTTTCCCCGCGCGCATCGGGGATGGGGCCGCCCGCAGCCGTCCCGATACCGACGGTGATGACCAGCAGCTTGTTTTCCCTGGCCTCCTCAGCTACCTCGAGTGAGGAATCAACGGTGTCTTCACCATCACTCAGGATGACGAGGGCATTCGTGCTGCCCTTCGGCGTGCTGCGTTTGAAATCCTGCATGGCTTTGCGGAGTACCAGCCCGAAGTTGGTGCCGCCCACCCCGGCCCAGTTGCGGTTGACCTGCTTGAGCGCATCGCGCAGCGCGGTGTGGTCGTAAGTCAGCGGGACTACCAGGTCTGCTTCGCCGGAAAAGACAATGAGGCCTATCTTATCCCCCGGCAGGGCATTGATGAGCTCGTAGGCTGCGGCGCGTGCTTCTGCCAGGCGCGAGGGTTTCACATCCTCCGTCTCCATGGAGCGGGAAATATCCAGCGCAAGCAGGATGTTGCGCCCCGTGGTGGTGGCTCCGCCTTCCCTGTAACCATTGATGGGGCGGGCCAGGGCCAGGATAGAGCAGACCAGGGCTGCGAGGGCCAGAGCGGCTGGTACGGCGGTTTTCCAGAGCGGTCGCTGGTTGACCAGCTCCTGGTGCTGCGCCGAGACCAGCTTGCGCCAGGCATGGCCGGTGTTGCGCCATACCAGGATGATGATGCCGGCCAGCAGGGGGACAAGCAGCAGGAGCCACAGAGCATGGGGGTATAGGAAAGTCATGGTGCTGAATTATGGTGCGGGCTTGGGCCGTGCGAAATTAAGCAGGATACCACACAGGGTGAGGAGGACCGCCGCGGCCAGGGGCCAGGGGAAGAGTTCATCGAAGCTGATGAGCGTGCGGCGCTTGGCTTCTGTCTTTTCCAATTTATCGATGTTTTCGAAGGCTTGTTTCAGTCTTGCACCGCTGCTTGCCCTGTAGAACTGCCCGCCGGTGATACGTGCAATTTCCCGCAGCGTCTTCTCATCGAAGGTGTCGACATTGGCCGTGTAGCGCGAGAGACGCTCATCCTTGCCGATGGCGATGGTGAAAATCTTGATACCCAGAGCCGCGGCTTGCTTGGCGGCATCTGTGGGAGTGATGCTGCCGCGGTTGCTCATACCATCTGTCACCAGGATGATGACCTTGCTCTTGGTTTCCTTGCGCTCATCGAGCCGCAGGGCAGCAGAGGCAATCGCCGTGCCGATGGCGGTGCCATCTTCTGCGATATAGCCGGGCTGTCTGTCATCCCCCAGGTAGAACTCGCGGATGATGTAGCGCACAATGCCGTGGTCGAGCGTGAGCGGGCTGCATAATTTGGCCTTGCCGGCAAAGGCCACGAGACCGATGCGGTCGGTCGGTCGGCCGGTGATGAATTCGTTGATGACGTATTTGGCCGCGGTGAGGCGGTCGATGGCAGCACGCCTGATGTTGCCTTGCTCATCCCTGGCAGTGAAAAGCATATCCGGTGCGGCCATGGAGCCGGAAAGGTCGCAGGCAATCATGATGTCGATACCGCTCACACTTTCCTCGGTGTGTTGGTTTTTCCACTGCGGGCGGGCCAGCGCGACGATGAGAGCCGCCATGGCCAGCAGCAGGCAGATGGGGCCGAGACTGCCCGCCAGGGTGGAGGGGCGCTTCATGTGCGCAGCCGCAAAGCGGATGGTGGGGTGCACCAGGCTGGCAGTAGTACCCCGGCGGCGGCGCAGGATGAGGAAGAGCAGAACAGCAGGCAGCGTCCAGAGCCAGCCGGGCTGGGCAAAGGTGAACTCCCGCGTGGCGGTCAGCACGGGTTCTGTAGCAGCGGCCAGTATCATACGCGGTCCTCCTTCTGGTTCTGCAGTTCCTGCAGCTGGGCTGCATCAATGCTGCTGACGAGCTGGCGGGCACGCTCCACAAGCCCGTGGACACGGGTGACATCGTGCGCTGTTTCGCCGGCGTACTTGAACTCAGCCAGGTGCTCCAGCAAATCGCGGGTTTCCAGCTGGCAGCTCACGGGAACCCCGGCCAGCGAATCCATGCGCTGGGAGAATTCCTCGTGCGTCTCGTAAAGGGCCGGATCCTGGGTCTGCCCTGCCAGGAAGGAACGCAGAATCATGGAAAGCCGCAGCGCGCACTCGCGCATGGGCGGCAGCTGGGAATCCAGCTCATCAAGTGCGCGCAGGGCTTCCTGCACGGGGGTGATGAGCGGGGCGGCTGCTTTCTGGTTGCGGCGGTAGAGCCACCAGGCTGCCAGACAGGCCAGCGGGATGAGGATGGCGCAGACCCAGGCCAGCGGCTCCCAGAACGACTGAACCATGAACTGGTCTGCCGGGATGTCCTGCTCCAGCTGGGGAATTGCCTGTAAAATATCGTTGCCCATGGTGAGTTAGCGTGCAAAGAGCCGGCTGCGGCGGTTGAATAATTGGCGCAGGGCGGGGATGAAATCCTGCGTCGTGCGTAAATCCAGCGAATCAATGCCCAGTTGGTTGAAAATGCGCTGCCATTCCACCCGGTGCGCCTGCACCGCGCTGGCGTGCGCCTGGCGCAGCTGCGGGTTCCGCAGGTCACCCACCAGGAGTTCTCCGCTTTCCGGGTCGCGGAAGCAGATGCGCCCGGCGGTGGGCAGCTCCAGTTCTGCCGGGTCACTCACCCGCACCGGTACCAGCTCGTGCCGGAAATTGAGCTTGCCGATGGATTGTTTATCCGGAGGGGCCAGAAAATCGCTCAGGAGGAACACCATGGCGCTCTTGCGCTGCGTGCGCAGAATTTCTGCCGCGACCTCCTCCATGGTATCATCTGCCCCGGCGGTGGGGGCGTTCAGAATCTCCCGCACCACGCGCTGGCATTGCTTCATGCCCTTGGCCGGGGGGAGGTAGAAGTGCGGCCGGTGCCCGAAGAGCAGAAGCCCCACCTTATCGCCATTCAGCGCTGCGCTATAAGCCAGCACGGCGGCTATCTGCGCCGCATATTCGCGCTTGGTATCTGCAAGCCCCGCGCTGGCATAATCCATGCTGCCGCTCACATCTACCGCCAGCAGCAGTACCTGCTCGCGTTCCTCGTGGAAGGTGCGCACGTACGGTGTGCCGGTGCGGGCGGTCACCTTCCAGTCGATGAAGCGGGGCTCATCGCCGGCGCGGTATTCGCGGAAATCATCAAAATCAAGCCCCTGGCCACGGAAACCGGAGCGGTATTGCCCGGCAAAGGTGGCGGTGGACATGCGGCGCGCCTGCAGCTCGATGCGGCGCACCTTTTCCATGATTTCCTGCGTCCTGTCCATAGCGGTGGGTTTACGGCACGGGTACCTTCGAAAGAATGCTGTCGATGACGTTGTCGCTGGTCTTGTTGGCGGCTTCTGCCTCGTAGGAGAGCAGGATACGGTGGCGCAGAATGTCGTGCGCGAGGTCCTTCACATCCTGCGGGGTCACATAGCCCCGCTGGCGGGTGAAGGCCAGGGCCTTGGCCGCCAGGGCAATGTTGATGGTGGCGCGCGGGGAGGCACCGGCCCGCACCAGGCCTTCCAGCCGGGTGTCGACTTTTTCCGGTGTGCGGGTGGCGCGCACCAGGTCCACGATGTAGCGCTGCACGGCGGGGTCGATGAAAATCTGGTCCATGAGCGCGCGCGATTCGTCAATTTCTTCCACCGTCACAACCGGGCTCGTATGGGGGGTGGCAGAGGTGCTGCTCATCATTTCCAGCACCTTGAGCTCCTCATCGCGGCTGGGGTAATCCACCACCACCTTGAAGAGGAAACGGTCGAGCTGAGCCTCCGGCAGCTGGTAAGTGCCTTCCTGCTCAATCGGGTTCTGCGTGGCCAGCACCAGGAAGGGATTGGGCAGGGGATAACTGCGTTCACCCAGGGTCACCTGGCGCTCCTGCATGGCTTCCAGCAGGGCGCTCTGCACCTTGGCCGGGGCGCGGTTGATTTCGTCTGCCAGAATCAGGTTGGCAAACACCGGCCCCTTCTTGGCGGAGAACTGGCGCTCCTCAGGGTTGTATATCATGGTGCCCAGCAGGTCGGCGGGCAGCAGGTCCGGCGTGAACTGGATGCGGGAAAACGCTGCCTGCATGGTGCCGGCCAGCGCCTTTACTGAAAGGGTTTTGGCAAGACCCGGCACACCCTCCAGCAGCACGTGGCCCTTGCAGAGCAGGCTCAGAATCAGTCGGTTCACCAGCTTCTGCTGGCCAACTACCACTTTGGCCATCTCCTGTTTCACTGCGCTTACCCAGGCGGATTTCTGCGCAATTTGTTCGTTGAATTCCTGTGTGTTCATGGTCGTGGATTTGCGCACCAGTCTACCATCTGCGTGCGTTTTGACAAGTTTCTACAATGTCAGTTGACGCAGATGACGAGACCCGCGTTCAAATATCAGACTCATCGTTAGAGAGAATGACAAAAACGGCGCACCTGCTGAGCGGTGCGCCGTGGAAGAAATGGGATGAATCGGGAATGTAATCAGGCCTCGGGGCTGGCAGGGCCTTCGCCGTACTGGTTCGCCTCGCGGCTGGCCTGACAGTAGAATATAATCAGGATAATCGCGCCAATCAGAGGAAGGAAAGTCCACAGGAGATTCCAGCCGCTGCGGCCAGTATCGTGCAGACGACGCACGGCCACGGCCAGACCGGGCAGCAGCAGGGCTAACTGCAGGATGTTTAAGATGACGTTCGTGACCTCTTCACCCACAGTCAGGACCCCGACAAAGCCGATAACAAAGCCGATAATGAATGTGGAGAGTACCCAGTACCAAAATTCGGAGCGGCTTGCGCGACCTTCGAACTTAGTATAGCGCTTCAGACAGCAGGTTAATGCATTGATGAGATTGTACGATACGGTAGTAGTAGACATAGTATATAGGCAGGCTTTTCTTTAGTCCCGCGTTTGTGATTTTATCAGGAAAAATGACATTGTCAATGTTCAAAGAAAAATATAGAGCAGAATGATTGCCAACCGTTCGAGAATCTGGTATCATGGCCCCATGCAGAACATCATCAGTACCACAGCCCCTGTCACCCGGCAGCTCACTCACGAATGGTATGGTGCACCTGTTGCGGTGCCGGTAGAATTCAGCTTCACCCTGGAGGGTGATTACCTGGTGTTCCGCGCGGCTCAGGCGGCTCCGGTCACGATTCACCCCGATGCCTGCCCAGGCGAGTTTACCGAAGAGTTGTGGATGTATGATACCGCCGAATTCTTCGTGGCCGATGCTGATGGGAAACAATACCTGGAGTTCAACCTTTGCCCGAACGGTGCCTGGTGGGCCTGTGCCTTCACGGAGCCGCGTGTGCGCGATGCCGCCGCCGGGCTCCCGCTCGGGGTGCGCACCGAGGGCCAGGTTGCGCCCGGGGGCTGGAGCTGCTCTGCCCGCATCCCGCTGAGCTATTTCAGCAGCCTGGGTATCGATATCTTCAACTGCCGCCTGGCTGCCACCTGTATCCTCAACAGCCCCGACTACCAGTTCCTCACCACCTCCGATGACCTGAGCGGTGAACCCGATTTCCACCGCCCGTGGAGCTGGGCTATTGCCAGCATTCAGCCATGAAAGCCGCTGAAAAGACCAATGTGATGCGGCTCCTGGAGCAGAAAAAGGTGCCGTACCAGCATTTTACCTACGAATCTGCCGGGGCTATCTCCGGACTCGAAGTCGCCGAGAAACTTGGGCAGGACCCCGCCCAGGTATTCAAGACTCTCGTCACCACCGGGCGCAGCGGTGCGCACTACGTCTTTGTCATCCCCGTGGGCGCAGGGCTGGAGCTCAAGAAAGCGGCTAAGGCTGTGGGCGAGAAATCGCTCGAAATGCTCAAGCAGAAAGACCTCCTCCCCCTTACGGGCTATGTGCATGGAGGCTGCTCACCCATCGGCATGAAAAAGCCCTTCCGCACCACGATTGATACGAGCGCGCAGAATTTCGATTCCATCATCTTCTCCGGCGGCCGCATCGGCTTGCAAGTGCAGCTCTCCCTGGAATCCCTTGCCCGCCTCGTCCGCTTCCAGTATGCCGAGGTAACTACTGGTCTGATTCATAATTGATGCAAAAATCAGCAATAAATCCCCGATATCAGGCTGTTTTAGAACAAAAGATGGCATTTTTGAAGAAAAGGCTTGCCAAGTGAGTGGATTAGGGGTATCCTTTGCGCCGCGCGGGTTTATTCAAAATCCGGTCGTTGGTCCTCCCTTTCCGTCAGGAAGCAGAGCCCGCAAGGAGGGAAACCCGGCCACACCTACACACAAATATGACTGACGAAATCATTCAGGAGCAGGGGCCCATCAAGCTGGCCCATTTCGAGATTCCCAACACGCTTAAGCGCATTGCTGACCCGGAGGATCCCAACCACGTGACCTTCATTGCCGAGCCTATCGAAACGGGCTTTGGTCACACTCTCGGTAACTCGCTTCGCCGCGTGCTGCTCAGCTCCCTGGAGGGTGCTGCCATCACCAGCGTGCGTATTGCCGGTGCTCAGCACGAGTTCACTTCTCTGCCCGGCGTGGTGGAAGATGTGACAGAAATCATCCTCAACCTCAAGAAGGTCAAGTTCAAGCACTACGGCAAGGAGCCCCGCACCCTTTCTCTCCGCGTGACCAAGCAGGGCGTTGTGACCGCTGGTGATATCCAGGAGGACCACATCTATTCCGTGGTGAACAAGGATCAGGTAATCTGCCACCTTGACCAGAGCACCATCTTTGACTGCGACTTCGAGGTGAACGTGGGCCGTGGTTTCCACACCGCCGACGACAACAACGATAAGGACCGCCCCATCGGCGTGATCCCGATTGATTCCATCTTCTCCCCGGTGACCCGCGTGAAGTACGCTGTGGACAACGCCCGTGTGGGTCAGATGACTGAGTTCGACAAGCTCGTGCTCGATATCTGGACGGACGGTCGCGTGAGCCCGGCTGATGCCATGCTGCAGGCCGCCAGCATCATGCGCCACCACCTCGACGTGTTCGTGGATGCAGACAGCCGCCGCGTTGAGTTCGACAAGGCCAACGGCGGTGAGCAGGATGCCAACACAGCCCAGCTCCGCAAGCTGCTCAACATGAGCGTGAACGAAATCGAACTCTCTGTGCGTGCTGCCAACTGCCTGAACAACGCCAACATCACCACCGTTGGTCAGCTGGCCATGAAGACCGAGAGCGAAATGCTCAAGTACCGCAACTTCGGTAAGAAGTCCCTCAACGAGATTAAGGACAAGCTCGTGCAGCACGGTCTGTCCCTGGGTATGCAGTTCGATGCCAAGCTCCTCGC
>JAFWYD010000027.1 GCA_017517805.1 Akkermansia sp. | reverse complement strand
GTCTTGGCAACCTGCGGATTTTCCTCGAAGTATTCCTTGAGTTCCTCGTAGACCACGCTGCTCACCACACCTTCGATTTCGGTGTTCACGAGCTTATCCTTCGTCTGGGAGGAGAAGCGCGGGTTAGGCATCTTCACAGAGATGACAGCCACCAGACCTTCGCGCACGTCGTCGCCATTCAGGCTGGGGTCCTTATCCTTGAGCAGGTTATTGCTCTTGGCGTAGTTATTGATGGCGCGGGTCAGCGAGCTGCGGAAACCGGAAAGGTGCGTACCGCCGTCAGCATTGAAAATGGAGTTGGCATAGCACTGAATCTGGTAGCGGTCGCTGTCGTTGTACTGCATCACCACATCCACAATCACATCGTCCTCCATGGTCTTGCCGTCGTACTCCACCTCGATGTGGCGCACGCCGCTCATGGCGATAGGCTCGGCGGTGATGAGGGTCTTGTTCTCGCCGAGCTGCTTCACGAACTCGCGGATACCGTCGGCATAGTAGAAGGTCTCGGTACGATCCTGGCCGCTGCGCTCATCCACCAGTTCGATGACGAGGCCGGGGTTCAGGAAGGCCAGTTCGCGCAGGCGGCGGGCCAGCAGGTCAAACTTGAATTCCGTGGTGTCGGTGAAAATGGTCGGGTCAGGCAGAAAGGTGATGGCGGTGCCGGTCTGCCCCTCAGGGCAGGAACCCACCACATGCAGCTTCTCGGTGGTCTTGCCGCGCTCGAAAGTGATGACATGGCGCTTGCCGTCGCGGCGCACCTCGGCCTTGAAGAAATCGGAAAGGGCGTTCACACACTTGGCACCCACACCGTGCAGACCACCGGAGTACTTGTATGCCCCCTGGCCGAACTTACCGCCGGCGTGCAGGTTGGTCAGCACCAGCTCCACGGCCGGAATGCCGAACTTCGGGTGCATATCCACCGGGATACCACGTCCGTTATCAATCACGGAAATGGTGCCACCCTCGTGAATCTGGATGATGATCTTGCTGCAATATCCGGCCAGGTGCTCGTCAATCGAGTTATCCAGCACTTCGAACACACAGTGATGCAAACCACGTTCATCCGGGTCGCCAATATACATACCCGGACGCTTACGCACGGCTTCAAGGCCCTCCAGCTTGTCAATCTGGGCGGCGCCGTACTCCTGCTGAGCCCCGGTCGAAAGCTTCTCAGCATCCTCCGGGGGCGTTACGTTATCACTCATAAGTGCCGCCCATTATACGCGCGTACGCGCGCGCCTCAATATTATAGTGCGTCATTTTCCTGATTTCGCGTCAGAAATAGTCTATTTCGCGTCAGTGGGCATATTCTGGGCACCTATCCACCAGCACCAGCCAAGCCCATACAGACACCAATCTGAGGCATCATCACGCAGATCTGTTTCAAATCTGCTGGTAAAGTAGAATTGCCCAATGCACATGAACTGAGCCGTATTGAGAACATTCAAACCATGAGCACACAGGCTCCGTATCTTCATTTGCCATCATACAGAGCCGCCAAATTTCTTTTCACATGCTGACCATCTCCTCCTCTACATACTGCATGCATACCCCGGCTGTATCCGAGTCCCAGCTCCCAACACTCCCAGAA
This sequence comes from Akkermansia sp., assembly GCA_017517805.1. Taxonomy (GTDB): domain Bacteria; phylum Verrucomicrobiota; class Verrucomicrobiia; order Verrucomicrobiales; family Akkermansiaceae; genus Akkermansia. The sequence continues at coordinate 2,573 of JAFWYD010000027.1, read as the reverse complement.
GCAACAGCAAAATACGCAGCGTGAAGTTTACAGATTCCGGAATCACCCAGCCCCCCGACCGGGCTTCATGCACCTTCGATAGCAGACTACACGCAACTGCAATCCTCTGACATGTACCCAAAAAATACTTGCATTGACAAGGGAGATGATATAACCTCTACACCACTTCTACGCAGCGATAGGAACTATATGAAACACGTGCATTTTCTCGGAATTTGTGGCACAGCCATGGGGGCAGTAGCATCAGCTATGGCACGTCAGGGCTACGTGGTCACCGGCACCGATGCCAATGTGTACCCGCCTATGTCCACCTTCCTCGAAAATGAAGGCATCCAGATTTTCCAAGGTTACAACCCCGCCAATATCCCGGCTGATACCGACCTTGTCGTCATCGGTAATGCCATGAGCCGCGGCAACATAGAGGTGGAAGCCGTGCTGGATTCCCGCCTGCGCTACATGAGCCTGCCCGAAACCATGAAGGAGTTCTTCCTGTGGGGCAAGCGCAACCTGGTCGTCACCGGGACCCATGGCAAGACCACCACCACCTCTATGCTCACCTGGATGCTTGAGGCTAACGGGCAGAACCCCAGTTTCATGATTGGAGGCATCGCCCGCAATCTGGGACGTGGTGGCCGCTTCACCGATTCGGACTTCTGCGTCCTGGAAGGCGATGAATACGACACCTCCTTCTTCGACAAGCGCTCCAAGTTCCTCCACTACCTGCCGGAGGTTGTCATCATCAACAACATTGAGATGGACCACGCGGACATCTATGCCAATGTAGAGGAAATCAAGCTCTCCTTCAAGCGTCTGCTGCGCGTAGTCCCCCGCAAGGGCATCGTATTCATCAACGCCGATTGCCCGAACTGCGCCGATGTATGCAGCCACGCAGCCAGCGAGCTGAAGATGGTGCGCATGCTCAGCGTCGGCATGGGGGAAGAGGCAGATATCCGCATCACGGATATCGAACGCCGAACCGATGGATGCTCCTTTACCCTCACCTCCAGCATAGAATCAGAAGAAGCGACCCGATTGAACGGCGAACGCTTCAGCGTACCCATGATTGGCGATTTCAACGTGCGCAATGCCGCCATGGCAGCCTGCGCTGCTGCCTTCACCGGCCTGAATGCCGGGCAGATTCGCACCGCGCTCGATAGTTTCGAAGGAGTTGCCCGCCGACAGGAAGTGCGCGGCACGGTCAATGGAGTCACCGTGGTGGATGACTTCGCTCACCACCCAACCGCTATCCGCCAGGCTATTGAAGGGCTACGCCAGCGTTTCCCGAAGAGCCGTCTCTGGGTGCTCTTTGAACCGCGAAGCAACACCACCATCCGCAATCTGTTCCAAAAGGAGCTGGCAGAAGCCCTGGCCGATGCCGACTTTGCCGTTATCTCCCCCATTGAGAACCACAAGCGGCTTGCACCGGAACAGCGCCTCGATGAAGCCCGGCTTCTTGCAGACATCGAAGCAGCCGGCACCAACTGTTATGTAGGCAGAAATGTAGATGACATCGTAGCCCATGTCGTGACCCATGTGCACCCGAACGATGTACTGCTCGTCATGAGTAACGGCGGCTTTGGCGGCATTCACAACAAGCTTCTGATTGCCCTCGCGCAGTAATCAAGACTTACCAGCAGATGACGGCCTGCACGGGATTTTTCCCGGACAGGCCGTTTCACTTTTCTCAATCCGACTTTTTTTCATTGCCGCTTTACAAACTAATTTCAACCAGATATAATGAGGAGAGTACAATCCAGCACATGTCCACAAAACCATTCTACAACCACATCGGTGGGCTGAGAGGTATCGCCATCATCCTGGTCATTCTCTTCCACCTCAATGCCGGCTATTTTCCCCACGGATTCTATGGGGTGGATATCTTCCTTGTGATTTCCGGCTACCTGCTGTTTCTTTCCCTCGCCCGGCAGAACCACAAGCTTGACCTCAAAGAATTTGCCACTAAGAAGCTATTCCGCATCTTCCCACCCATGATTATCATGGTACTGGCAGGAATGCTGGTTGGCATGCTCCTTCAAGACTATGAAGACCTGCTCTATACCTCACGCACAGGGCAGCACACCCTGCTGTGCAATGTGAACGGCTTCCTGCGCCGCACACAGGGCGACTACTTTGCCCCGGAAGCGCTGGAAACACCCTTCCTGCACATGTGGTACATGTCGGTCACCATCCACATCTACGCCCTGTTTGCCCTCGGTTGCGTGGTGTACCGCTTCATCCCAGCCAAGCTGGCACGAATTCTGCTGTGGGTGGTTGGCATTGCCTCCTTCGGGTACTGCTACTCGTACCACATGAGCAATCTGCTCCAGGCTCTGCATCTTCCCTCGTGGAAGCAGATTGAAGAGATATCACACTACAGCACCCTGCCCCGACTCTGGGAACCGCTGGCAGGCGGAGCCATTCTCCTGCTTCCACTCACCAGCAGCAAGGCAAAAGCAACGCTACTCACCCTGCTGGGGCTGGCAGCAGCTCTGCTCCCGGCGCTCTATCCCGGTGCCGCTGCTGACTACGGAGTTCCGGCAGTCGTGCTGGGCACCATGCTCATCATCCGCTAC
>JAFWYD010000026.1 GCA_017517805.1 Akkermansia sp. | reverse complement strand
GCAGCCCGTGGTACCACGGAAAGTCATACTTGGAAAATTGCCTCGCCCGGTGGGTCAGCAAGCGCGGCTCGCTTTCCTTTCGGGCAACCCCGTAGCGGGGTGCGGGGCAGAGTTTACCAGAAACCTCATTTCACGTCAAGCGTATTTTTGAGATTTTTTGTACAGTATTTTTGCACTTTCGCTCTAAGCCCCGATATTTCGTGCGAGTTAGAGCGGAAATTTATTTTCAATCACAGTATCTCAACAAACGGGACTGAAGTCCCGTGCTGCGACAAAGCCCCTGGTTCTCTTCCGGAACCAGGGGCGAGAAAGTATGAGGGGCCCATTTACTTTCTCCGGCGGCGGGCGCAGAGACCGGCCAGCGCCAGCAGACTCAACGTTGCAGTGGCGGGCTCGGGAACATTCACAGCAAAATAAAGCAAGTACGGAGAAACGGTTTTCCCTGTAGCTTCACCCACCTCTGTACTGGTCACCCAGTATAAGTGCTCATGCGTGTTGCCATCCTTATCCTGCAGGACAAACTGGGAGCCGATGAGGCTGCCAAAGCTGGCACTCGCCGTGGTGTTATCCACCTCGTAATGGAACTGGCCACTGCCGCCGCCCATCTGCACCGCCATGTAGCGCGTACCGGGAGTCACCCAGGCATACCAGGTATCATCATGAATCTGGAGGGTGAGGCCGTCGCCCGCCACATCTACTCCCTGGAGCTGGTCTGCCTGCACCACCAGGATTTCTTCTGTCCCTACCGTATAGGATTGATGAGAATGCCCAGTAAAGGTCATCTGCACCACCGTACCGACCGAGGTGCTCACATTGTTACCCAGTTTAGATACATCCGGTACTTTGAGATTAGCCTGCAGCATCTCCGGGTTGACGGCAATGGCGGAGGTATCAATCCCGCCATCTGCCACAGAGGCCCGTACGACAGATTCCCTGTCTACCACCACTACATCCGCAATATCCAGCCGGCAGGCTTTGTGCAGCTCCACAATACTGCCCTGCAGATGGGTATCCCGCAGCTCCAGGGCGTTGTATGCCTCAGCCGTTTCACGGGAAGTGATGTGAACATTGGCCGCCACAGCGGGGGTGGCATCCGTTCCGCCGATGCTGATACTCTTATTGCTGGTATCTTTCACCAGATCCAGGTTATTGATGGAACCGGCGGGCTTTCCTTCGCGGTGGGCGATGTCGACCTCCACCTGGGTCTGGTCAAGCGACTTCCACCCGGTGCGCTGCGTCTGCAGCTCGCCACCCAGGAGGATATGGCCACCCTGCTCCAGGTTCACCTGGTTGATGTACTGGTCGGTCACGCCATCCACGAACTGGAGGGCAGCATTCTTACCCGACACTGTTACCTCTATATCAGCCTTCTCAGCATTCGCTGCGGTGTTGGACTGGTTGACCTGCAGCGCAGTCATATCCTTCACGGTGATATCGCCGGTGAACTGGTGGATATCGCGGATGGCGACGTGGCCCATCTCCGTGCCTGTTTTACCTTCGTAACCCAGACCATCAGCACGTTTTACTGCCTCGTTCTCTTTCTGGGCAGCAGCGCTGATAAGCTCGTTGTTGAAGATGAGGTTCACATCCTGCCCCTTCATCTCGCCCAGCAACTGGATTACATGGCTGTGTTTATAGTTGCCAAAGTCATCATTATCGTCCGAAATGTAGGCATCCGGTGTGAAATTATGTGTATTGAACGTCACCGTTGCAGCGCTCTCAATATCAATCCCCACTTCAAGAGTAACTGAAGTTCCATTGATGCTTTCAACTCGCTGCCGATTCGTATACCAGTCGCCGTATGCAGAAACCGTGACCCATCGGCCAGCAACACAAAGTTTTCCGGGGCAATTTCCTTGATGGTAATATTCTCCCCATTGATTTCTTCCTTCGTCTGCTTCGCTATACCGGCACCAATACCATTGAACGCATCTTTACCCGTCTGCTCAAAGGCCAGTATACCGCCAGCCCCCACGGTCAGAGCATGAGTACTTGACGACCCCAGTTGCCCCACCACGGTGTGCATACCGTCGGCAATCTTCAGCTCAGACACCACCAGAGCTTCGTCTACCACAAAAGCACCACCGGCAGTTGCGACTTCGCCGTCAGCATCTGCAGATTCCTTTCCTTCTGCGAGCCTGTAGCCCACCGTTAAACGATTCAACCAGGCACTATTGACTGACTGGGTGGTGTTACCGAGTTTGCGCACGCTCAGCTCACCCTCTTTTCCTCTGCCGCCATAGTGGTGAGCCACCGCACCAATGGCTACATCACTGGATTTTCCATAATCAACCGTTTTCTGAAAATCACCAAAGCCAAGAACACCGTCATAATTACCAGCAACCAAGCCCTCCAGTTCAAGCGTTATCTTCTTTTCATGACTCATACTGAGTACGGAAGAATTCATACACCCGCCAGAATTTCCTGTACCATTCAGCGAATCAACCTGAGCCGTCTGCTGAAGGTCAGCCCCATCAGTTCCGAGCGCATCCAGAGCCAGCACCGTGCGGGTGGTACCATTTTCCACCGACAAATCTACTGTCGTATGCAGCCAGTCGGCACCAGTAGCTGACTTGGCGGTGGTCATGATTTCCATCTGCACATTACCCCCCGGGGTCCCCTCTGCTTTGCCCCAGAGGTTGCCATCCATCTTGATAGTGCCGTAGAATTCACTCGGATCAAGCACCTTGAATACGGCATAGGTATACATACCGCCGTGATGATTCGCCGCGTCTTCTGCAAGACTGGTGCCATACAAGGTCAACACCGTGCCGACATCACCCTTCAATTCTTTCAGAACCAACTTCTTATCATGAGCATTAGCAATACGTGCATCCACCCGGGATGTATTCACTCCGCCACCGATACCGGACGGAAGCACGACATTTACCGGGTTATGGATCGTTGTCGTATCCATTCCCTCGCCCTGATAGGCAGACAGGTTATCGGAGTCAATGCGCCCTGCCCAGTCTTTGGTAGATTTGTCAGTATCACTGAAATCACCCTGCAGCACAGGAATATTCACCCCTTTATCAGAAACATTCTGCATGGTGATACTTCCCTTTCCCAAGGCATGGATATTCTGCATCACCAAGCGGCCACCTTCAATCACCGTGCCACCGCTATAGGTGTTTTTCGTGGCAATGACTGCTGTACCCAGCCCCGTCTTACGCAAATTGGTTTTCCAGTCCTGATCAAACTGATCAAAGTCTGTAACGCCAAGAGATATTTCATCAGCATCAGCAATACAGCCATCACCGTAGAAGAAATAATTAGTATCATCATCTTCCAGCTTGGAGCTACCATCGCTCAGGACCTTGGTGAACTTCGAATTGATAACCACCGACAACGGTGCAACCTCACCAGAAATCTTCACCGCCTGATACCCCAGGGTTCTATCGGCATCTTCCCCAGTTCCCAGAGAAACAAGCGATACATCATCAATCTGGAAGATTTGCGAACCAGCTATCCCTTCCTCCGTTTCTCCCACGAGAGTACCATCATGCAACTTGTCATCCGAGCCGTTTACAATAACAGTCTGGCTGCTGAGCAAGCTTGTATCAGCCTCCCATTCCATCGGTTCATATAAATTACCGAACATCACCACCTGCGCGTCCTGGAAAATGCAATTTTCCTTCCAGCGCTTATCCGGGTCCATGGATATCTGGTCTGCTTTTATCTGCTCCGCGGTATAGGCCGTCGTATACCACCCATAGGCCTTGCGCGCGCTGGTGGCATCAGTTGAATCGTATTTCACCATACCGGACCAAGTGCGACGGGGGTCGCCATCAACGGTTAGCACAAGGTAATTTCCCTCCACGAACACCGTACCGTAATAGCCATACCCCAGAGGAATCAGCTGGGACTGGAACTTGGCATTTTTAGTACCATCCAGCACGCTGAGTGAACCGGCTCCCGCCAGATAATATTTAGTTGTGCCAGCAGTCTGTGCAAAGTCTGCGTTCGTAATGCTGACAGAAACAGGGGTATCATATTGCATGGTGAGAGCCCCTGAAATTTGCAAATGGGGAAGCGATGAATCCGCGCTTGGCGACAAGCTCTGAATCTCAAAGTTCAACGAGCTTCCCTCCGCCATGGTCAGGCCTCCCGCAATGGCAGCAGGGTCAGTATTTCCTCCCGGCAGAGTCACCACGGATACACGATTGCCACCAGTGACGGTAACCGTATCTGTTGAATCGTAGGAAGTACCGCTGATACTCTCCCACCCCGTAGCTGAGTATGTGGCGGTAGCCAGCTGCAGCTTACTACCACTCACCATATTCAGGTCTCCTGAAAGGTTCAGGTAATTAAACCCGGCCGTGCCGCCCAGCACAGATAAATCCTGCAGGTTGGCCGTATGAATATACTGCGTTGACTGTCCCCGTTTTTCCAGGCTGAGAGACTCCACGCCCACAGAGCCACCGCCGGGCTCGGACGGTTCTGCAACTGCGGCATCATTTGAATTTTTCTTCGACGGGCCACCAGCCGCATAGATATGAGATTGCCCCAGCGCGGTGTATGAATGAGCAAACCCCATGGAGCCGGCAAACTGATGAACGGTGTTCGCGTTATCCTCCAACACCAGATTGGTGGTACCATCCGCTACAACGCGAACCAGCCAGCGTTCATCCATCTGCTTATAATCGGTGATATGAGCAGTAATTGCGACATAACTACTGGCGTTATTATCACGGTAATTCAGCTTGAAGCCGTGGCCCAGGAATTTTGCATCCAACGCCTTAATCCGGATTTGAGAATTTTCACTCAATACCAGAATATTATCCGAGGTGGAAGGATTACCACTCTTACCCGTCTGCCCCTGGTTATGTCCGGCAGTACGGGTGGTTGACTCATCTCGGGTTAAATCCAATACTGCCACAGAAAACACATCGTCCACCAGAGTCAACTGCAGCGCGCCGGCGAGAATTTTATTCTTATCAACAGGAATTTCCTGAACATTATCGGGGCGGTCATTGAACTCGTTCTTCAGGTAAACCGTTCCCGTAAAGCGGTCCGGCGTACCTCCACCTGCCACAACAGCGTCGCGCTCATTAATGGCAAAGGCCGAAACGTAGTTGAACGAAACCAGACGGTCTTCATATTGAGTCGGCTTAATCAAATAGGAATAGCCATAAAGAGAAAGCGTCCCCGAACCCGAAATACCACCCGACAGAGTCAGCGTTCGCCAGTCGGAAGGCATTCTGTCTTCGCCATAGGAACCAGTACCGGTCCGGATTGCGGTTTCTCCAGCAATCACAAGCGCATTACTCAACGCCGGAGAGCGGAAGGAGAGGTCATCCGAACGATAATTCACATACAGAGTGGAATTTGCTCCCATGTTGATGGTTCCAGTACCTGCGGCATGGTCGCGCCCCAGATACACAGATGCGCCATCTGCCATCGTAATTCCCCCGCTGAACGTGTTAACGGTGTTGAGAATCAACAAGGCGTTCCCTTTGACATCAATGGATGTTCTGACAGAATCGCTATAGTCCGCAATGCTTCCGTTCCCCGTAAAAGCATAGCCGTAATTCAGAATTGCATCACCAGTACCACTACTGGCCGGTTCCGTATTGGCGTTCACCGTGATGAGCCCCGGTGCCACCACGCCGGAGATGGAGACATCTCGTCCGGTTGCAGAATCACCGAAAACGACCTGATTCCCGTTTTCATAGACTCCGGGGGTATTTCCAGATGCCGTCTGGTTTCCCCAGGCGGAATTTTCTGCAGAGCCCGCTGCGCTCCAGATGTTGTTGGTGCCTGCGCCGTTCCAGGTGTATGTATAGTCGCTGATTTCCCCAGCTTCCGGAGAGCCGGCCTCAGGCGCCGCTGCGCGCATCATGGTAAAACGCATGGGGCCATCGCCCCCGCTTGACAGAGGTCCCATGTAGACCGGCTGCGGGCCGTTGTTTTCTGCCTCCCCGGAGGTCGAGGTTACTTTCTTCTCTTCTTCCTGCTCTTGCTGTTTTTTCTTCTCATCCTCATCGGGAAGAGTGTCCTTCAGCGTGCCGGAGCCCAGTGTCGTCGCAGCGATGACCTTCCTGCGGGGAGCCTGGCGGTAGCTGATGCGGCCACCCATGCCTGCCCCCCAGGGGGCAAGGTAGCCGGTGAGTTCGTGGTGAATGATGCGCTCCCGGTTCAGCTTGAACTGGGCATCGCGGAAGGCATTGGCACCCTTCATGCCATGTTCCATGGCATCGGCAAAAAGCCCCATCAGCGCATCATTGGTGCCAGGTTCCGCCAGCAGGGCTTCTTTCTCAAAAATAAGTTGCTGCCGGGAAAGATAATCCAGCAACTCCCGGGCTTCTGCGGTTGCAAGCAATTCCTCATGCAGCACCAGCAGCTGCAGCACATGCTGCACTGCCGCATCGTTCGCGGACACGCCGGCACCAGCTGCCTGCGTGCGCGCCACCAGTTGCAACAGAGTTTCCTTTGCCTCTTCCTTGCTGCTCTGGCTGCGGAAGCGCTGGTATACCTCCGCCCAGGCTTTTTCATAAGCGGCCTCAGGGCTCATTCCGGCATCCCGGTACTGGCGGGAAAGCTTGAGCGCCTCCTGGCGCCTCCTGGCGTTGAGACCTGCCCTGGCCTGTGCCACCAAGGGGTGGCTGTGCAATTTTTCATACACCGGAACATAATGCTCTCCCTTAGCCCCCTCCACGCGGATCACGCGCGATGCATCCCCTCCACGGCTTGCGGCCTTCTCATCACCCCACAGAAACCAATAATCCAGCAGCGTTTCCTGACCAGAAGCACTACCCAGCATGGCCATAAAATAAAGCATCCAGCGCGATGCTCCGCGCTGCACTTTATGACCTGCTCTGAATAAGGAAAAGTCCATGATTTCTAGTAATCCTGATTTCCGCTAACCAAGTTAGATTCTATCAAAGCAGCCCGCTAACACAAGCATTATTTCTTCATTTTCTTAAATTATTTTTATCAGATTTTGTTAATTGCTTATTACCAGCGCATTATATAAAATTGGGGGGGGTAATAATTATTTTATTTTAACTATCTTGCTATTCATTCATGCTAAAAACTTAAAAAAAGCGCAAAGAAAGAATATTTTTAACTATCATTTTCACCTGAACATCTTTGCGTCGCATTTACGAACAGGATGAAAACTTGCTAGCGTAAACTTCTTTCTGTAAAATCAAATGAGCACTATGTTTTCATCTACAGCCCCCATTCTGCGCCGGCTGAACGATGCCTTTACATCGCCATGTCTGGATGAAAACTTGAAGTGTTCGGTCAATTGCTGCATTGTTTGTTTACTCATAATCCACTCAACAACAATGATTCGAAACGTGTTTAACGCGGCTAATCGAGCATCTGCCAAGATTATGATTCAGAATACCTTATCTATTTTCAGAGCGGACAACCAACACAAGTTGGCCGATTGGTTTGAAGAAAACGTTGATGAATGCCTTACCGTCATTGATTGCCCTCCCGAGGTACAGCGACGGCTCGGAACCTCCAACATCATGGAATGCATCAACAGACAACTCAAACGCAGAACAAGAATTTACAGAGACATGGCTTATATCAGCCAATTCTGGCCTGGAGTATCTGCCGTAATTCGCGTGGACTCGCTACGTTACGACAAATCCAATGACGAGTATAAAGGATTGGAAACCAGATTCTATATCACCAGCTTGCACCATGTAGAGGCATCTCAATTTACGCGATGGATTCGTGCCCATTGGGGGATTGAAAACCAATTACACAGGGTGCTGGATATGGCCTTCAATGAAGATGCCAGCCAGAAGAGGTCGGGGTATTCAGCGGAGAATTTCTCGCGTTTGCTGCGCTTTGCTCGAAATATTCTCAGACGATACAAAGATACTCATCCTACTAAGTTATCCTATCTCTCTATGAAGTTCAAGGCTGCCTTGCAGGAAGACTTTGCTTTAGAGGTCCTTAAGTCTGTATTTGTATGACCTGCTTTGCATGACACTACTCCAATGCGTTTGCCCTGACATAAGTATGATTGCGTCTTGACGCACCGTCTCCAGAATGTTAGCATGGAGATAGTTCACCCCCTACTCCACTATGCAACCACCCTCCGGAATCAAGCTCCAGATTTCCACCTACCGGTATTCCTCGATTGTTTATCTGCGAAACGACCGCCCCGTGCTGTGGCAGGTTGAGGTGCAAAGCACGGAAGTGCTGCAAGGAGCTCGACTGAGGGTCCGGCATGAGCCGGCATCTTTCACCAAGGTGCAGGAGTGGGAGCTGCCGCCGCTGGCCGCAGGTCAGCTATACACGCGGCATGGCGCGTGCCCGGAGTTTGATGATGCGGCGTTGCTGGCGCTGAAGGATGATAAGCCGGGACGCATCGTGGTGGAGCTGCTGGATCGCGAGGGAACGGTGCTGGCACAGCAGGAAGACCATTTTACCTGGCTGGCCTTCAACACCTGGGCCGGGGGCCATGAATACCCGGAGTTGCTGGCGGCCCTCACCCTGCCCGATGACCCGGCGGTGGAGGCCGTTGTGACCAGCATTGGCGCTGGTCAGGGCTACGCCGATACACCCGATGCCGCACTCGCCCGACTGCGCAGCCTGTGGGAGCATATCGCCGGGCTGGGCATCGAATACGCCCTGCCGCCGGAAAGCTGGATTGAAGATGGCCGAGGGCAGCGGGTACGCACCCCCTCGTGCATCGTGGCCGAGAAGTGCTCCACCTGTCTGGATTCCACGCTGATGCTGGCCGCCTGCGTCGCGCGGCTGGGGCTGAATCCCTTTGTCATCCTGACTGCGGGTCACGCCTTCCTGGGCGTGCAGAAGGAGAACCGCTACCTGCCATCTCCGCAGCTCACACCAGTTTCGAGCATCCGCAACCAGCTGAAGCGCGGTCAGCTGCTCGTGCTGGAAACCACAATGCTGAACACCCACGGCAGCCGCACTCCGGTGGATTTCGACACCGCAGCAGCCACCGGTACCGCCCAGCTGGAAGATGTGGGAGATGATGATTATTTCCAGGCGCTGGACATCAAGAGCCTGTGGTACCAGGTGGGGATTCACCCGATTCTGGGCAAGCTACCGGAGGATACGAATCCAGTGCCCACGGCAGAGGAAGCTGACAGTCTGGTGAGCCACATGCCCCGCAACCGCATGGATGTGTGGCAGCTCAAACTACTGGATCTTTCCCTGCGCAACCCTCTGCTGAACACCCGCTCCGGCGGCAAGCGGCACCTGCCGCTCCTGCTGCCGGATGTAGCCAGACTGGAGGATAAGCTGGCCGATGGAGTAGCATTCCGCGTAAAACCAGTACCAGAGACCTACTGGAGCCTCACCTCACAGGTGCAGCATGGAGCCGATTCCGGGGTGATGAGCCGGCATCTGAGCGATTGTGTGGATTCAATGTTCCGCAACAACGAACTGGCATCCGACCTGCCGCCACAACAGTTGCAGAAGCAGTTGCAAACCCTGTATCTGACCACGCGGCGCGAGATGGAGGAAAGCGGGGCCAATACACTCTACATTGCCTGCGGGTTCCTGAAATGGTATCGCCGGAATGCACGCGAGCAACGTGCGTTCCGAGCCCCGCTCCTGCTGCTGCCGGTGCGGCTGACTCGACCGAGCGTGAAAGCAGGCTTTACCCTGCGCGGCAGTGATGAGGAGCCCCGCCTGAACATGACGCTGCTGGAGCTGCTCAAAACGGAATTCGGACTCAGTATCCCCGCTCTGGAGGGAGAGCTGCCCACCGATTCCTCCGGGCTGGATGTGCCACGCATCTTCCAGATTCTGCGCGCGGCCATCGACTCCCAGCCCGGCTGGGAGGTGGAAGAGCATTGTGTACTCGGCACCTTTTCCTTCACCAAATACCTGATGTGGAAGGATTTATGCGACCGACAGGCCAACCTGCTCCGCAATCCGATTGTGAGCCAGATTGCCGCCACCGAGCGAGGAATCTTCCCCGCGCAGGTGGGATTCCCCGACCCGGCCACCCTGGATGACGAGGTAGAGGCGCACCAGGTATTCACCCCACTCTCATCGGATTCCTCGCAGCTTTCGGCGGTGCTGGCCGCAGGCCGGGGCAAGAATTTCGTACTCATCGGGCCGCCCGGCACGGGCAAGAGCCAGACTATCACGAATATGATTGCACACTGCCTGGCGCACGGCAAGACCGTGCTCTTTGTAGCCGAAAAGGCAGCGGCTCTGCAAGTGGTACACAAGCGACTCAAGCGCGTGGGGCTGGAGGAATTCTGTCTGGAGCTGCACTCCAACAAAGCCAATAAGAAGGACGTGCTGGCGCAATACAAGGCTGCGGTGGAAGCCATCAGCGCCGGCCCCGGCAAGCAGGATTGGGAGGCGCAGGTCGGCACCATGGCCCAGCTGCGCCAGTTGCTCAACAAGCTTCCGTGGGAGCTGCACCACCTCTACCCGGACGAGAGCAGCCTGTTCCAGGATATCGACCTGGCAGCCACTCACCCACAGCTGCCGGAGTTCTCCCCCTGCCCGGAAAAGCCGACCGAGCTCACCCGGGTTGATAAATCGAAACGACTGGAGGAAGCGCGCGACCTCGCGCTGCATTTTGAACTGGTGCGGTATCTCAGCCCTGCGCAATGCGACTTGCTCCACAGCACAGAATACAGTCTGGAATGGGAAGAGGGGCTGGAGCGCAGACTGCGCCACTACATCGACAGTCTGGAATCCTGGGAAAAAGAGGCCGGGCGAGCGGCAGATGCCTTGCAGATTCCGGCAGCAGACATCCGGCGCATGCTGCCGGTGCTGAAGCAGGCTGCAGCAGCCATCGGCAGCGGCCAGGAGGCACTACTCCCCAGCCGAGCCCGCACTACTCTGGAGTTTCTCAGCGAGATTGCCGGGAGGGCCGGTCAGTTCCGGCAGCACCAGGCGAAGCTTTCCCTCACCTACCCGGATGAAGCCCTGCAGGACGATGACCTGCCCGCCCGCCTGCGCGAGTGCAAGGATATTGCCATTTCCGGCTTCTTCACACGCTTCTTCGGTATGCGCCGCATGCGGCGCTACTTGCAGATGCTGGCCGGGAGCAACCGTAAACCGGTCGATTGTCTGGCCGAGCTGCAGGCGCTTGTCCGCATGCAGGAAATCACCCGCTGGATAGCGCAGCAGGATACCACCTCTCTACCGTCAGAGTATGATAAGAAGCTTGACACTACCGATGAAGTGTGCCGCCAAGCCCGGCAGGTGGCAGCGCTGTATGCCACTGCGGATTCCAGCGAAGTCTCTCTGCAAGCGATACTGCAAGGCCAGATACCGGGAGCGCAAAGCAACATCTGCCGCCTGATGGAGCTGGAGCAGACGCTCAGCGAAGCAGAATCAACCTTGCGCACCGAAGCTCCGGAAGGAGCTTGCAGCGCCGCCTGGGCTAGTGCCTTGCTGGCGCTGCGCCCGCAATGGCGCCACCTGGTGCTCTGGAACCGCAAGACCCGCGAATGCCACCCAGACTGGATAGCCCCCTTGCAGCAAGGGATTGTCGCGCCGGAGGACTTCCCCCTGGCGGTGCAGGTAAACATGGCCCGCCAGCGGCTCCGCGCCGCCGCGACAGAGAACAAGACCCTGCTGGAGTTTATGCCGGCCATCCACGAAGGACGCATTGCCGACTTTGCCGCCAAGGATGCCGCGATTCTGGATGCCACCTCACGCCAAGTGCGCAACCAGCTCATCCGGCGAGCCTCCGGCATATCCCGCCACGGTACTGAAGTGGCCCTGCTTCAGCGCGAGCTTTCCAAGCAGCGCGCGCACATGCCGCTGCGCCAGCTGCTCACCTCCATCCCGCACCTCACTCCGCTGCTCAAACCCTGCATGCTCATGAGCCCGCTTTCCGTGGCCCAGTACCTCACCACCGATGCTACGCCTTTCGATGTGGTCATCTTTGATGAAGCCTCGCAGATTCCGGTCTGGGATGCCATCGGTGCCATTGGTCGAGGGCACAACGCCATCATCGTGGGTGACCCGCGCCAGATGCCGCCCACCAGCTTCTTCTCCCGCAGCAAGGAGGCCGAGGAAGACGATGACGGCACCACAGAAAAGGACATGGAAAGCATTCTGGATGAATGTTTGGCCTGCAATATCCCCGCACTCAACCTCACCTGGCACTACCGCAGCAAGTCCGAGAGCCTCATCGCTTTCTCCAACAACCAGTACTACGAGCAGAAGCTCACCACATTCCCCGCACCACGCACCCGGGACAACGCCGTGCACTACCACCACGTGAAAGGCATATACGAGCCCGGCAGCAGCAGGCGAATCAACCAGGCGGAAGCCACCGCCCTGGTGGCCCATGTGATTGCCACCCTGCGCGCCCCGGATTTCCGCTACACCGAGGCCAGCAGCATCGGGATCGTGACCTTCAACACCCAGCAGCAGGCGCTCATCGAAGACCTGCTGGAGGCCGAACGCGCCAGGGATGAATCGCTGGAGCCCTATTTCGCAGAAAACAACCCTGAAGCCATCTTTGTGAAGAATCTGGAAAATGTGCAGGGCGATGAGCGCGGTGTCATCTACTTCTCCACCACCTTCGGGCGCGATGCCAAGGGCAGGATGTCGATGAATTTCGGGCCTCTGAACCTCATGGGCGGCGAACGCCGGCTGAATGTGGCCATCACCCGCGCCCGCTCCGCCATGCATGTGTTCACCAGCCTCCTGCCGGAGGATATCGACCTCTCCCGCACCCGCGCCCGCGGCGCTGCCGACCTGCGCGGTTTCCTGGACTACGCCCGCCGCGGTGCCGCAGCCTATCTGGAGCTGCAACAGGGTATCCGCCAGCCCGAAAAGGAGAGTCTCATTGCCCGGCTCTGCGCCGACCTGACCGCCCGGGGCTGGAAATGCCACCCCCATGTAGGGGTGTCGGACTACCGCATCGACATCGCCGTAGAGAACCCCGAATCACCCGGCAGCGTGCTGGCCGGCATTGCCACCGATGGATATTCCTACGCCTCCGCCAACACCGCGCGCGACCGCGATGTGCTGCGACACTCCGTGCTGCACCTCCTGGGCTGGAGGCTCCTGCGCGTGTGGGCCATCGATTGGTGGCGCAACCCGGAAGCCTGCGTGGACGCGCTGGATACTGCGTTGAAAGGCTTTGTGGAAGCAGGTCCCCTGCCCGCACCGGAGCTGCCACTGCTCACTGCCCCCCTGGCCGCAGCAGAAGAGCCCGGAGCCGGCATCACCGAAACCGCCACCGCCACGCCGGAACCGCAACAAGCGCTGGAGGGTGCACCCTACCGCGAAGTGCAGCAGCATACACCTCTGCCCCCGCTCTTTGAAATGAGCGAAGCGAGCCTGCGCTCCTGCATCGCCCGGTTTGTGAAAGAAGAGGGGCCGATTAAGGAAGGATTCCTCATGAATCGCCTGCGGAGTCACTCGCTCACCCCGGCGCTCACGGCCACGCTGCGCACCCGCCTGCAGGAAATCATCAGCAAGCAACTGGCAAGCGGGGACTACAACTGCCAGCAGGAAGGAACCAGCCGCGTACTCTATGCCAACGGCTCTCCCTCCGTGCTCCCCCGCACCAAGGGTCCCCGCAATTGGGATGATGTGCCAGATTCCGAGCTCCGAGCTATCTCTTCCCTGGTGCTGGCACACCTCAAATGCATCAGCGGCTGCGAGGAACACCTCAAAGGCATCGCCTCCTACCTCGGCATCAACCGCCTCACCAAGCCCCTCCGCGAACACCTGATGAATGCAGAGCTCAACACGCAGAATGCAGAATGACCATCGTTCGCATGCTGCCTCCCGGCAGCATGGGGATTATCACAAAAAAGCCTGAGAGAGCTCTCAGGCTTTTTTGTGGGGCAGCAGAAACTACGCCTTATTTACGCTTAGTTTTTTTTCTGGCCGCCTTGCCATCGGTTGCAGCGCAGGGAGCGGTGGGGAGACCAGCTTCGTTTACGAGGTTGGGAGTCATGAAGACAGCCCAACCGTAGCGCAGGAACTTGGGAGCCTTGATGGTCTCGGAGGTCAGAATCACCTTATCGCCCTTGATTTCGGCCACGGCAGGGGCAAACTTCTTATCGCTGCCAGCGAGTTCGAAACCGACAGGCGCTGCACCATCGGTTGTCTTGAGACCGGCTGCATTCTTGAAGCTGACGGTCACCTTGCCGCCCTTGACCTTGAACTCATTGATAACCGGGCCGCTGGCGGCCACGTCCTTGCCGTAGACCTCCTTCAGCGCGGTGGCGGCCAGTCGCTCGCCTACCTCTACCTTACGGGGAGGGTGCACATCGCTATTAGTGGAGCCGAGGTCGAGCGTGACCACGCAGCTCACCCCGGGAAGTTCCCCGGCCACCTCGGCCTGCACCTGGCGGAACTCCGGCCAGTAAGCACGCAGCTTGCTCTTGTCATTGATGCGCGGGAGCTGCACCTGGATGAAAGGCAACGCGGGGTTACCCAGTTTATCGCGCCAGGAGGTGATGATATCCTTCAGCAACTTCTTGTTCTGCTCGTTATCCAGAATCTCGGCATCAGACTCCCCCTGGTACCAGATGGCACCAGCCACGGGAAAACCCTCCCACTTCTCCAGTCCGGTTTCATACAGATAGGACGGAGCATAGGGATGCAGAGAGAAATCGCCGCCGGGGCCTACATTCTGCTGGGCGCGCCCGCGCACCCACGCACTGGCGTACTTGCTCTTCACCCAGTTGGCACCCTGGCAGCCGGGGTACTCCTTGCGCACCACATCGCGGGGAATCCAGGCCAGCATGTTGGAACCACCCAGAGATACGTGAATCACCCCCACCGGCACACCCAGCTGCTTCTGCAGCGCCTGCCCGAAATAGTAGCCCACAGCACTCATGCGAGGCGAGGATGCCGGGGTACTCACGGCCCACTTACCTTCATACATGCGCTTCTCCTGCACGCGCTTGAGCTGCTCTGCGTTGTAACGAGGAGGCGAGGTATGCACCTGTGGTTCACTATGGAAAAAACGGAAATGCTCATTGGCCGACTGAGCAATGGTCTGGGCGTTGCCCGGGGTCTGGTTCAGACGCCAGAGCATGTTCGACTGCCCGCTGGCAACCCACACCTCGCCTACGACCACATTCTGCACCGTGGCAGAGGCACTCTTCTGCTTTGCCTCCAGCACCTGCCCGGTGGCATTGGCCTTCATGGGTTTCAGCACGGCCTGCCACTGCCGTCCCCGGGTCTCGGCCTTCACCGTCTGCCCGTTGAAACTCACCGTTACCGGCTCCGATGGCTTATCAGTAGTTCCACGCACCACAACCTCGCGACCACGCTGCAGCACCATGCCATCACCATAGATGGCATCGAACTCCACCGCAGCCAGCGCAGGTAGTGCACCCAGCATTATGAAACAGGTAAGTGGCCTCATGTCTAATTCCTACCACAAAACAGGGAGTAAGGAAAGCATTTTTTTCATAAAAGAGCCATAAAATGAGATTTTTTTAATTTCGGAGCAAATTCCGCTTGACTAATCGGGCGATATGCTGTATATATCCCGCCCACAAAGTTATGGCAAAGAAAAGCTGGATTGAAAGAAACAAGAAGAAGGCAGCTGTCGCGGCTCGTTATGCAGACCTCCGTGCCAAGCTGAAGGCTGAAGGCGACTACATCGGTCTTACGATGCTGCCGCGCAACGCT
>JAFWYD010000025.1 GCA_017517805.1 Akkermansia sp. | reverse complement strand
GGCGGCCGCGGCGCAGGTCATCGTTATCCATGCAGGGGAGGTCATCGTGAATCAGCGTGTAGGTGTGCAGCGCTTCCAGGGCGCATGCGGCATCAAGCGCCACCTCCTCACTACCACCGCAGGCCTTGGCCGCTTCCAGACACAACAGCGGGCGGATTCGCTTACCACCGGCAAAGATGCTGTAACGCATCGCCTTGTGGATGGTAGAAGGGGCAATATCCTCCCCAGGCAGCAGCTCGTTGAGTCGCTGCTCCACCTTGGCTGCGGATTCCTTGATCAGGGTCCTGATATCCATGGTTTTCAGATTGATTACTTACCCTTGACGAGGAGCTCGGCAATCTGCACAGCATTCAAAGCCGCGCCCTTGCGCACCTGGTCACCCACCACCCAGAGGTTGAGCGCATTGTCGATGGCGATATCCTTGCGGATACGCCCCACGTAGCAGGTGTCGCCATTGGTGGAATCCAGCGGGGTGGGCCACACGTTGCTGGCCACATCGTCCATAAGCTCCACACCGGGCATACCCTCGTAGCAGGAGCGGGCTCCCTCGACCTCCACCGGTTTCTCAAACTGGGCAATGCAGGAAATCGAGTGACTGCGGTACACCGGCACGCGCACGCAGGTGCAGGTCACATTCAGCTCCGGAAGGCTCATAATCTTGCGCCCCTCGTTGAGCATCTTGAGTTCCTCCTTGGTGTAGCCATTGTCGGCAAACTTATCAATCTGCGGCAGCACGTTGAAGGCAATCTGGCGGGGATAGGTCTTGATTTCCACCGGGTGGCCATCCACAATGGCACGCACCTGGTTCTCCAGCTCGGTGATACCATGCTGACCGCTGCCGGAAACAGCCTGGTAGCTGCTGGCAATGATGGTCTTGAGGCCATACTTAAGATGCAGCGGGTACAGGGCCATCAGCGTGATGATGGTGGTGCAGTTCGGGTTGGCAATGATATTGCGGGGATGATTGAACGCGGCCTCGGCGTTGATTTCAGGCACCACCAGCGGTACATCCGGATCCTGGCGGAAGGCTGAGGAATTATCCACCACCACGCAACCGGCTGCCCCGGCAATGGGTGCAAACTCGCGGGAAATATCGCCACCGGCAGCGAAGAGGGCAATATCGACATCGCCGAAGGAATCTGCGGTCAACTCCTGCACGGTGAGCATCTCGCCCCGGAAGGCAACCTGTTTACCAGCAGAACGATGAGAAGCCAGAAGCTTGAGCGAGGC
This sequence comes from Akkermansia sp., assembly GCA_017517805.1. Lineage (GTDB taxonomy): Bacteria > Verrucomicrobiota > Verrucomicrobiia > Verrucomicrobiales > Akkermansiaceae > Akkermansia. Next base: position 3,012 of record JAFWYD010000025.1, on the reverse strand, counting down.
CAGCGGAAAATTACGGGTCTCAAGGCAGGAAAGAATCTCGACGCCCACCGCACCGGTGGCGCCCACAATAGCGACTCTGGGGGTATTCATGTTCATGAATGGTTTGTTTACAGGATGATATGCGTGCCCACGGCACGCGGGTAGTATACCGCAATCTCCACCGTTTTCAAGCCTAAAGGATAGAATTGGGCTTCAAAAAAATAAAGGTTTTTACACAAGAGGGCTATGGGAAGGTTCCCACTCACCATGGACCAAGACAAATTACAGGAAACAAAGGAGAAGGTGCAGGACTGGCTGGCAGACAAACAACACCGCCGGTGCTGCAAAGCGGCGCTGTGCGCTGCCAATGCAGTCATCCTCATGGGGCTCACGGCCGGGCTTACCCTGCTCTGGATAAATGAGCTGCGAAAAGGAGGGCACCGGCATTCCTGCTGCCGCCCCGATGCCACCAAGTGATACCCTCCCCTGGCTTCGCGCTTAAACCGCCTCTGACTCAGAGGCGGTTTTTTTGGACTTCTTCTTTTTGCCCTTTTTAGATTTTTTAGCCTTGCCGGTCTCAGCTTTTTTCTTTGCCTGAGCCTTTCTGGCTTCCTTTACCATATCCTTCCAGCCCCCCACGAGGAGTGGGGTTTTGGACGCACCGGATGTCCCCTCAATCTGGGAACCATCGGCCATGACCGCCATCACATTCGGTGAGCCACCGCTGCCACCGCCCGGCACTTTGGAAGCGATGACAGAAGCCGTCTCCGGCGTTATCATGGGAATCGTAATAGATGCTTCCTCAGCCCACTTGAGAGCCGTTTCGGTATCCGGGTCACCATTGAGCATGATAAGCTCAGCCCCCTTGTTCTTCATCTCCTTGTACAAGTCATTCATCTGTGCCGAAATCTTGCGGCAGAAGCCGCAGCGGGAATGCGAACGCAGGAAAAAATACACGGAGGCCTTTTTCTTCGGCTGCACCTTAGTGACGTATTTGACCTCTTTAAGCAGCGCAGGAATGGAAATCACCTCCGGTTCCTCCACCAGCTGCTCGCTCTCGGCAGAGATGGAATCATCAGTCTGAGCCTGCAAGGGGAGCACCAGACCGCTCAGCAAAAGCAACGTCGTCCAGAATGTCAACATCTTTCTCATGGAGGGAATAATACCCCTTTCCCCCCATCATGCGCAAGAGTAAAGATGCAGAAAAATCAATCTTTCTGTGGTGATGCCACCACCGGAAAGAATCGTTTCACCAGGGGTTCCTGCACAGCGAACAGAGATTCACGGTCCGCAGGTTCATAATCGAGGTACCCATGCAAGTGGGTCAGACCATGCACCATGTAGCGGAAAAGCTCCTCTTCACGGGAGATACCATGAGCCGCTGCATAGGAGGCAGCAGTATCACAACTCACCAGGATTTCGCCGTAGGGGAAGGTAATGGCATCCGTCGGAGTCGGGTCGTCCAGGAACTCACCGTGCACCTCGGCAATAGCCGGGTCATCGACAATGGAGATTTCCACCATATCGAGCTCAGAGAGCACGTGGTCCGGCCCGGGAGCCACAGAGAGCAACTCTGGCAACAACGACTGCAGGGCTTCACTAAACTGCTCAACGAGCGACTCGCTCACCCAGTCGCGCTCCACATTCACATAGATTTCAATTCCCGGCATCATCACCTGAACCCTCCTCGCGTTCGCGTAATTTCCTTTCCCTGGCAGCTGCGCGAGCCGCGCGGAAGAATGAGCGGAACTGCTCCAGGCAGGCCTCTCCCAGCACCCCGCCCTGCACTGCGCATTTATGATTGAGTGGCGGGTTGGAATCCAGCAGATTGATCCACCCTCCGCAGGCACCGCCCTTGGGGTCCGGTATGCCGAACACCACGCGGTCCGGCCGGCAATGCACCAGGGCACCTGCGCACATCGGGCATGGTTCCTTGGTCACATACACGGTGCAGCCCTCGAGCCGCCAGTCACCTACTGCGGCCTCAGCTGCGGTGAGGGCAAGCATCTCCGCATGCGCCGTAGCATCCTTGAGCGTCTCCACCTGGTTCCATCCGCGGGCAATCACGCGGCCGTCCTTCACGATGACACAGCCGCATGGCACCTCGTCAGCCTCGCGAGCCTTTTCGGCCTCGCGCATGGCAAGAAGCATGAATTGTTCGTCCTCTGTCATCCGGCAGGTGAGTGGTGGCAAGAAAGGAGAAACGGCCGGAGGGCAGTCCCCCACCCATACCGGCCGATTCAGCGGTTGCAGAATGTAAAATTTACTTGATAGTGACGCGCTCGTCGTTATCCAGGATAGCCTGCAGCTCAGGCCAGCCCTCCTCGGTCTGGTTCTGGAACATGTGCAGGTACACGGAAACAGCACCAGCGGGATAGTTCTCGAAAAGGGAATCCACGGCTTCCTTCAGTTTATCGGCATCCAGAGTCTCGGGCAGCACATCCACCACACCGTGGCCGTTGTGCTCAATACCCAGCTTCTCGATGAAGCTCACCAGCATCCCCTCATGCTTACGAATCAGCCACACCTGCAGCAGGTGGTCAGCAATCGTCTCGGCAGGCTTCCATGCCAGCATCTTCTTGATCCAGGCAAACTGCTCTGCCACAGGCTTCTGCTGCATGTACTGCGGACGCAGCTTCTTCAGGGCGCCCAGTTCGCGCAGAGCAGCGCGGTACACGTTGCGCTCCTGGTTGCGCATCCATTCAAGGAAAGTATTGACCGTCTCGTCATCGGACTTCTGGAAAATGGTGTAGGACTTCATATGCAGTATAAAAATCTGAACGTGGCAATACTAAATCACATCCCCACCCGTTTGTCGAGTATAAGCTTAGACATAATTGCACCCGTGACACAAAAAAGCCCGGAGCAGCAACTCCGGGCTTTCTTCTGGTCAGCATCCCCACGCGGATTCGAACCGCGGTTCTATGACTGAGAATCATATGTCCTAACCCCTAGACGATGGGGACATGTAGTACGCGAATCGGGACTCGAACCCGAGACCAATAGATTAAAAGTCTACTGCTCTACCAACTG
>JAFWYD010000024.1 GCA_017517805.1 Akkermansia sp. | reverse complement strand
CTCAACGACAAGTGGGGCATCGAGAAGGGCATGATGAGCACCATCCACTCCTACACCAACGACCAGCGCATCCTTGACCTGCCGCACAGCGACCCCCGTCGTATGCGCGCCGCTGCCATCAACATCATCCCCACCACCACTGGCGCTGCCAAGGCTATCGGTGAGGTGATTCCCCAGCTGAAGGGCCTGCTCAACGGTGCTTCCTTCCGCGTGCCCACCCCGACCGGTTCTCTGACCGACTTCGTGGCCGTGCTGAAGAGCGACGTGACCGTGGAGGAAGTGAACGCCGCCATGAAGGAGGCTGCTGAGGGCCCGCTTAAGGGTATCCTCGAGTACTCCGAGGAGGCTCTCGTGCTCCAGGACATCGTGTCCAACCCCCACTCCTGCATCTTCGATGCCGGCTTCACCTATGTGGTGGGCGGCAACATGGTGAAGGTTTGCGGCTGGTACGACAACGAATGGGGTTACTCCAACCGCGCCGCTGAGGCTATGAAGAAGCTGGGCGACAGCATCTGCTGCTGCTGCAAGGGCTAAACCCTGCCAGCTGACTCCATAGAGCCAGCCTTTACAGCCCCGGAAGGTTCCTGCTGAGCCTTCCGGGGTTTGCTTTGTGCGATTTGCGATGGGCTGGGAGGCAAAGTAAAGAGCACCGGAATACGAGCTGTATTCCGGTGCTTTGTTGGTTGAAAGGAAGGGGGGTCAGCGGGAGCTTATGGTGAGTCCCTTGAGCAGGATCTCGAGGTTGTTCTGCGTCTGGTCGATATTGCGGAGCAGGGTTTGCAGGCCTTCCCAGCCCGGGAGGGTTGCCAGCTGGCGGCGCACCTGGAGCACGCGGAGCATTTCTTCCGGGTGGTAGAGGCGGTCATCGTTGCGCGTGCCGCTCTGGGGTATGGAAATGGCCGGGTAGATGCGGCGCTCGGAAAGTTCGCGGTCGAGGCGGATTTCCATGTTGCCGGTGCCTTTAAATTCCTCGAAGATGATTTCATCCATGCGGGATTCGGTTTCGATGAGGCAGGTGGCGATGATGGTGAGGCTGCCGCCTTCCTCGACTTTGCGGGCAGCACCGAAGAATTTACGCGGTTTTTCGAGGGCGTTGGAGCCGAGGCCGCCAGACATGGTACGACCGCCGCTCTGGTTGGCGTTGTAGCCGCGAGCCAGGCGGGTGAGGGAATCGAGCATGATGATGACATCGTGCCCTTGCTCCACGAGTCGGCGTGCTCGTTCAAGCACGAGGTCGCTGAGCTGCGCATGGCGGCGGGAGGGCTCATCGAAAGTGGAGGCATATACCGGCACATCCACCGTGTCTTCAAAATCGGTCACTTCCTCGGGGCGTTCATCGAGCAGGAGCACCAGCAGGTCGGTCCTGGGGTAATTGGCGCGCAGGCTCCGGGCCATGGTTTTGAGAAGCACGGTCTTGCCCCCGCGCGGCGGGGCTACCACGAGCGCACGCTGCCCCATGCCCAGCGGGGTGATGAGGTCGAGCACGCGCATGGCGGGGGATTTGATATCCGGGTTTTCGAGGATGAGGCGCTCCGTCGGGATGAGCGGGGTGAGGCGGTCAAAAGATTTGGGTTGCTGGAATTCGGCAGCCGGGGTGCCTTCGATTTCCAGCACTTCACCCGCCATGAGATTGCGTTCGTTCTTGCCCTGGGCGGGGCGAAGTTTAACGTTGAGCAGGTTGCCGGGGCGCAGGTCGTATCTGCGGATGATATCCTGCGGTACCCGCGGGTCATCATCGCCGGGGCGGAAGCTGCGAGAGGCATCGCGCAGGTAGACGGTGTTGTCCTTGCTGAATTCGAGCACGCCGCTGACGATGACCTGGCTGCCTTCGGCCAGATAGTTGCGGGCGAGCTCTGCCACCAGTTGCGGGCGGGGCAGGGTCTCTGTGCCGCGGCGGGCCGCGGTGGTGGCGATGCGCTGCAGTTCGTTGAGCGGGAGGGCTCGCAGCTCGTTGAGGTTGATGACCACGGAGCGGGCGTGCATGGCCTTGGCATCGGCTGCAAGCTCGGTGGCGTAGAATAATTCTACCTGGCTGCGCAGCATTTCTGCGCTGCCTTCATTCCAGAAAACAAGGTTGGCGCGGTCTATCTTGGCCTGCGTGGGCATCTGGGCTGCCAGCATGGCTTCGGCCTGATGTCGGTCGAAGCCATCGCGCTTCATGACCCGGGCAATCTGTGTTTCAGGCGTGACGGCGACGACACACACAATATCGGCACCAAATTCGACTGGACTTTCAAAATACAGGGGGATATCAACCAGGAAGGAGTGCACATCGCCCCGGCGGCGGGCTTCGGCCTGGGCTTCCAGACACATCTGGGCCAGCTTCGGGTGTACCACATTGTTCAGTTTATCGCGACCTTCCGGGTCGTTCTGCACGATATGGCGCAGGAAATCCTTATTGACGCTGCCGTTGTCATTCAGGGCATCCGGGCCAAAAGCGGTTACGAGGTCGCGAGACAGTTTGCCTGCCTGCTGAAGCTCCGCAACGGCTGCATCACAGTCAAAAAGTTCCACTCCTTCGCCGCCCATTTCGCGCAGCAGTTCTACTACTGTAGACTTACCGGAGGCTATGCCTCCTGTTACAACAATAACCTTCACGCAGCGCATTCTACCACACCGCGTTCTATGCATCAAGCCCAATCCGCGTATTCTCTGCGCTTCTTTCCGGGCCTTTCCTGTGTCAGTCTTCGAAATAGCGGTGCTGCATGCGGATGACTGCTTCATCCAGCTCGGTGCGGTGCGCTTCCAACTCGTGGCTGCTCCACCAGGCCAGGGCATCGGATTCAGCTGAAATGCAGAAGTCCTCGTGCGGCGCGCGGAGCAGGTAGCGCACATCGTAATGCAGGTGCGCGGCTTCTCCCGTGGCTGGTCGGGCGGGGATTTCGTGGATATCAATATCGAAGATTTTTTCGCTCACCGGGCAGATCCCGCCGATGCCGCTTTCCTCAGTCGCTTCGCGCAATGCTACGGCCAGCAGGTTGGGGTCGCCATCGGCATGCCCGCCGGTCTGCATCCAGCGTTTCAGCTTGCGGTGCAGAGTCAGCAATGCTTTATCTCCCGCCGGGTTCACCAGCCAGGCTGAGCCGGTGAAATGCCCCTCCTTGTGGCTGCGTTCAAAACAATCTGGTGTGCTGCGTAGAAAGAGCAGCATCTTGTCGGCCACAGAAGCTTGCGCCGGGTGCTCTTGCTTGAAAAAATCAAGCGATTGTTCCAGTTTTACCCGGAAATCTGGTGCAGGTGGGTTCATTTGAGCCTGATTTTAGCTCAATCCGGCTGAAAATCAAGTCATACTCGTAAAAAAATGATTGTAAGGAAAAGTTTAGTATTGGCATAGGGCCGGATACTGTGATAGGATAACTTCGGCGGAGTGAGGAGACGCAATATAGTCGGGGTATTCGCGTAGATTCCTGACTGCCGCACAATAAGTTTTATCTGAATCATTTCTGTTATGTCCAGCAAACGCCAGCTAGTGCTTAGTCTGCTTGCCTTGGTAGCGTGCCTGTTTGTGGCCTGCCAGAGCCAGCCTCCGGTGCGTTATGCAAACTTTCCGGATGCTGTGACGAATATCAACCAGGTTGACCCTGAGTACCGCAAATATTTTGTATCTCAGCAGGGGAGCAATTTCAGCGCAGCAGACCAGCGCAAGGCGCTTGCTGCGGCTATTCAGACTGCGCGCACACCGGTTCCGGCCTATGTGCCCCGCTCAGCGATGGCCTCCAGCCGCAAATCGGCTCGCCGCGGGTCCGCGCGTAGCGGCAGTCGCAAGGCCATAGCCAAGCGCAAGGCCTTGCGCGGCCGCAAGGCTGTAGCCAAGAAGAGGGGGAAGGCGACGCGCAAGCGCGCAGTTGCCAAGCGCCGCACCACGACTCGCCGCCGCCGCGGTTGATACCTGGCAAGAGAGCAAGATTTACGGGCACCTGCAAGAGAAGCAGGTGCCTTTTTGTTGCAGGCGTGCGTCATGCGCGCGCGCGGGTGAGATTTATCCTTGACTTGTGAGCGCATATAGTGCATTCTGCGCGTGCAATGAAGACAGTACTCATTATCGGAGCTGGTGGTGTGGGGCACGTGGTGGCCCACAAGTGCGCCCAGATGGCGGATGTTTACGAAAACATCCACCTGGCCTCGCGTACCAAGAGCAAGTGCGATGCCATTGCGGCAGATGTGCTGGCCCGCGAGGGTGTGACGATTACGACGCACGCCGTCGATGCCGATGATGTGGCCGCCACGGTGGCTCTCATCAAGGAAGTGCAGGCTGATCTGGTGCTGAATGTGGCGCTGCCGTATCAGGATCTTCCGCTGATGGATGCCTGTCTGGAGGCTGGTGTAAACTATATGGATACAGCCAACTATGAGCCCCGCGATGTTGCTAAGTTTGAATACAGCTGGCAGTGGGCCTACCAGGAGCGATTCAAGCAGGCCGGGCTGTATGCGCTGCTGGGTTCCGGTTTCGACCCGGGTGTGACCAATGTTTATACCGCCTGGGCGCTGAAGCACCATTTCGATGAAATCGAATATCTCGATATCATCGATGTGAATGGTGGTGACCATGGCCAGGCCTTTGCGACCAATTTCAACCCGGAAATCAACATCCGCGAAGTGAGCGCGCCTTGCCGCCACTGGGAGAATGGCGATTTCCAGGAGACGGGCGCTATGAGCATGCACCGTCCCTTTGCCTGCCCGGATGGTGTGGGTACCTACGAGATTTACCGCATGTATCACGAGGAGATGGAGTCCCTGGTGAAGCATATCCCCACTATCAAGCGGGCTCAGTTCTGGATGAGTTTCTCGCCGAACTACATCAACCACCTCACGGTACTCAAGAATGTGGGCATGACCCGCATCGATCCCGTGATGTACAATGGCGTGGAGATTATTCCGCTCCAGTTCCTGAAGGCAGTGCTGCCGGATCCCGGCGACCTGGGCAAGACCACGCACGGCCGCACCTGCATCGGCTGCGTGATTCAGGGCAAGAAGGATGGCCAGTACAAGGCTGTGTACATCTACAACATCTGCGACCATGAGGAGTGCTTCAAGGAGGTCGGTTCCCAGGCAATTTCCTACACGACAGGCGTGCCTGCCGCTATCGGTGGCCGCATGATTCTCACGGGTACCTGGAGCGGTGCTGGTGTGTTCAACATGGAGCAGAATGACCCGGATCCGTTCATGGAGGCCCTCAACCAGTACGGCCTGCCATGGCATTGCATCGAGCTGACCCGCGAGCAGGCCGAGAGTCTGACGGTTGTCAAGTAACCTGCATAGCAACAGAATCTATTACAGATCGGCTGGGGAACGCTGCTCCCCAGCCGGTTCTTTTTTCTGGATACGTAGAACGCCCGCGGAGCTGGCTCCGCGGGCGTTGAAACGTCGAGAGGGAGAAGCAGTAAGTTATTCCGCTTCCTTTTCCTGGGCCTCCAGCATGGCATAGGCGGTCACTTCATCGGGGTCTTCCCCGTGGTGCGCCTTCGAGATCTTCGAGCGGAAGAGCTTCATGATGAAGACGAAGGAACTCGGGATGAAGAATACACCCAGACCGGTTGCAATGGACATACCAATCACCACCACCACGCCGATGGAATTGCGGGCAAGAGCACCGGAGCCTTCGGCTGTGACCAGCGGCACGCAGCCGAGGATGAAGGCGAAGGAGGTCATCAGAATTGGGCGCAGACGCATACGGGCGGCCGTAACGGCGGCCTCGATGAGTTCCTGCCCGCGCTCCATCTGCAGCACGGCGAACTCAACGATGAGAATGGCATTCTTAGCCGCCAGACCCACGAGCATCACCAGACCGATCTGAGCGTACATGTTGAGGTCGAGCCCAGTAAGCCACAGCCCGAAGAAGGCACCGAGCACGGCGATTGGCACCGTCATGAAGATGGCGATGGGCAGGGTCCACTTCTCGTACAGAGCCGCCATGATGAGGAAGGCGAACACAGCCGAGAGGGTGAAGATGGAACCGAGGCCGAGACCATCCTGTACCTTCTTTTCCTGGAAGCTCATATCCACATATTCCATGGCGAACTTGGTGGTATCCATGGTCTGTGCGAAGACTTCTTCCACGGCAGCCATGGCCTGGGCGGTGGAGTAGCCCGGCTTGGGCGTGACCGAAATCTTGGCTGCGTTGTAGTTGTTGTTGCGCCATACGAACTCCGTATCGGCAATGTCCTTGATCGTGACGAGCGTGCTCAGCGGCACGGAATCGCCCCTGGCATTGCTCACGTAGAAGTTGGCAATCTGCTCAGTATTGGCGCGGCTGACACCGGCGGCTTGCATGTAGACCTGCCACTGCTGCCCGAACTGGGTGTAATAGTTCACGAAGCTGGAGCCATTGAAGCATTGCAGCAGCTGGTTGGCCGCCGCATAATCCACGCCCTGGGCCAGGCACTTCTCCTTGTCGATGGCGATACTCTTCTGCGGTACCTGCGGCAGCATCATATCCGAGGCCTTGGCAATGGCCGGGTGTTTCATGAGGGCAGCCTCCAGGCGCTGAGCCTGCTCGTAGAGGGGCATCACACCCTGACCGTCCAGGTCTTCCAGGGCAAAGGAAATATCGTTGCCTACGCCCACACCGGGAATAGCAGGGGGGCTTACCAGGAAGCTCACACCATCCACGCCGCACATGGCAAGCTTGGCCTGCACTCGTTTCTGCACGTCATCCGCCGTGGGGATTTCACCATTCTCCATAACCGGGCGTTCGGCATAGGGTTTCAGACATGCGAAGAAGGAAAGGGCATTCGTGGTCTGCACGCCGATGACGAGGTTCATGCCGATGATGGAGACGGCGAAATCGGTGGTGGGGTCATCCATGAGTACCTTTTCCACAGGTACGACCTGCTCGGTAAGGCGCTGGAGTGAGACACCCGGTTTCATGATGACACCGCCGATGAGGAACCCCTGGTCTTCAGCCGGCAGGAAGCCGCCGGGCACCTGCTTGGAGACGGGGATGATGCAGGCGGTGATGCCTGCCAGCAGCCCCATGGAGATGACCAGGTGCTTGCAGAGCCAGTGGCAGATGCGGGAGAACTGGTCTGCCACGGCATCATAGCACTTGTTGAAGAGGTTGTAGAGCGGGGTGAGCAGGGAGCGGTGCTCTTTCTTTGATTGCAGCATGAGAGCCGACAATGCCGGCGAGAGCGTCAGAGCATTGAAGGCCGAAATGAGCATTGATACGGCAATGGTCACGGCAAATTGCTGGAACAATGTGCCGGTGATACCCGGCAGCAGGGCGGTGGGCAGGAACACAGCCGCCAGCACCAGGGCAATTGCTACTACCGGGCCACTCACTTCCTTCATGGCGGCAAAGGTAGCCTGACGCGGGGTCATGCCATTTTCCATGTGGGCCTCAACGGCTTCCACTACCACGATGGCATCGTCCACCACCAGACCGATGGCCAGCACCATGCCGAGCAGGCAGATGGTGTTGAGCGAGAAACCCAGCATGGGGAAGAAGATGAAGGTAGTCACCAGAGATACCGGCACCGCAATGAGCGGAATGAGCGTGGCACGCCAGCCCTGCAGGAAGACGAACACCACCAGGGCAACCAGCACCATGGCCTCAAAGAGCGTGTGTGCAATTTCCGAGATGGAGTCGCGCACGGTGGTCGTGGTATCCAGCGCAACGAAACCGCGCATGCCTTCCGGCATCACTTTGGCTTTTTCGGCCAGCAGGGCCTTGACGTTGTTGACGGTTTCGATGGCGTTGGAGCCTGCGGCCTGGTAAATGGCGATGGCAGTACCCGGGCGGCCATTGATGCGGCTGGCCAGCGAGTAGCTCTGGGCGCCAAGCTCAATCTGGGCAATATCCTTGAGGTAGACGGCCTGGGTTCCTTTCTGGCGTACGATGATGGAGTTGAACTCATCCACCGAGCTCATGCGACCCTGGTTGCGGATGGTGTAGGTGAATTCCTGACCATCGGGCATGGGTTCTGCACCGACAGCACCGCCGGGATTGATGGCGTTCTGAGTGCTGACAGCGTTGTACACCTCCGCGACGGAGATTCCCTTCTGGGCCATCTTGTCCGTATCGAGCCAGATGCGCACGGCAAAGCGGGCACCGAATACCTGCACATCGCCCACGCCTTCTACGCGCTTGAGCGGGTCAACCAGGTTCAGGAAGGCGTAGCCGGTGAGACTCACGGGTTCGAAGAAGCCCTGGGGGGAGTCCAGCGCGTAGAGCATGAGCGGCAAGCCTGAGGACTGCTTGATGGTGATACCCATCTGCGATACCATGCTGGGCAGCTGGCTGGTGGCCTGGCTGTAGCGCATGTAGGTGTTCTGCTGGTCGGTATTCGGGTTGGAGCCAGCCTCGAAAATCACGTTGATGCTGCATGAACCGTTGTTGGAGGAAGTGGAGTTCATGTAGTCCATCTTCTCCACGCCGGAAAGCTGCAATTCAATCGGGGTGGCTACTGATTCGGCCACCTCGGTTGCATTGGCACCGGGGTAGGCTGCCGACATCTGAATCGTGACGGGGGTGATGTCCGGGTACTGGGCAATGGGCAGTGCCACCATGCTGATAAGACCCAGCAGGGTGGTCACCACAGCGATTACACCGGCGATAATCGGATGCTTGATGAAGAATGGGGACATAATTCTTTAAGAAAGGGGGTGATTAGTTATACTGGGGAACTTCCTTGACCGGTTCTGCTGTGACCGAGGGGGTCACCGTCCTGGTCGGTACGTAGATGAAGGGCGTGGGGGTGAGCTTGTTCACCGGGGCCTTGACTGCCTCGTTGGCCGCAAAAGCCTGGGCCGCCATCATAGAGCCTTCCACCACAACCGGCACGTCTGTTACCTGCGCAAATCCCATCTTCTTCATGGTGAGTTCCATGAGTGATTTGCAGCCTTCGGCGAAAGCAATCATATCCAGCTCGTCCTTGGCTCCGGCTTCGCGCAGCACCAGGGTGCGGAAATCCGGGGCTGCCTTGGTGCGCAGCAGGTAATCGCCCCAGTTATCCACCCCGGCCTCAGCCAGTGCAGATTCGGGCAGAGCATGGCCCGCCTGCTTTTCGAGCAGCTCGCGGAAGCTGCTGACCCCCGCCTGCTTCAGGATGAGCTCACCCCAGTTCTGCACCCCGGCTCCACCCAGGATGATGGACTCCAGGTTCGGGGCTTTTGCCTTGGCCAGTACCAGCCCGGTGAGCACCGTGCGGTTGGGCTCGATGACCTGCATGGGCTGCAGGTATTCCTTGCCCTCGCCGTTGTCGAGCTTGAGATTGATGATGGGTCCCTTGGTGATGGGGAGCATCTGCGGGGAGTTGTCGGGTTTGAGGATGACAATCAGATCCATGCCCTTGGCGTTGAGTGGAGCGCGGGCAGGCACCAGACATGCATTGGGGATGGTCTCCATCTTGGCGCGCACGGTGACAGCCATACCGCTGCGCAGGATGGCATTGTCATTTTCAATATGGCCGACCACTTCGAGCGTACCGGTGCTGGTGTTCAGGGTGTTGTTGGCGGTGACGATGTAGCCCTTTTTGGAGTAGAGCATGTTGTCATCCAGGATGATTTCGAACTCCTGCTTCCGGGCCTTATCGGGATTGGCCTTGCGCACGCGGTAGTTGGCAAAGCCCTGCATGGCACCACGGCCGCTCATGCCGAAATCCACACGGATGGGGTCTACCGATGAAAGGGTGACCAGCGGCTCCGGGTCCGAGGCGCTCACCAGGGCTCCGATAGAGGCCTTGTGAATGCCGATGCGGCCATCGAAGGGGGCTTCAATCGTGGTGTAGCCCAGGTTGATTTCTGCCTGGTGCACAGCTGCCTGCATCTGGGCAATGGCAGCTTCGGCCTTGCGGACGGCGGATTCGTTCGTGGTCACAAGGGTTTCGCTGTCGGTCACGACCTTATCCGAAATGGCACCAGGAGTAGTCTTGCGGAGTTTGATGTAGCGGTCCAGGTTCTGGCGACTCATGGTGAGCTGGGCTTCGGCCTGTTCGCGTGCTGCCTTGGCGGCTGTCAGGTTGGCGCGTGCTTCATCCAGCGTGGCCTGGTAGGGGGCGGGGTCGATGGTGAAGAGCACATCGCCCTTCTTGACCATGGTGCCATCATTGAAATGCTGTTTGAGCAGGAACCCGCTCACCTGCGGGCGAATGTCGGTTTCTTCCACACCGCGGAGCGATCCGAACCAGGTGCCGGTTTCGGCTACATCCTGCTGCAGCATGTGGCTGACCTTTACCGGGAAGGGGGGCAGGGACGGCTTTGCTCCCGGATTGACCGGGGCGTCCTGGGCCTTTTCGGCCTGCTCGGCGGCAGCTGCCAGGGCGGGGTCGGAGGCAGGCTTGAAGGTGAAGGGCTCCGTCTTGATGGTAGCGGGCTTGGCTCCCTTTTCCAGGCGGCTGTTGGCAGAGGAGACGTTCACGGCGTAGAGGGCATTCTGCGCATCGGTCACGACCAGGGCATCTGCCGGGTTCTCATAGCCGAGCTCCTTGAGCTTTTCCGAGAGGGAAATCGTGCCGTAGTCGCGCACAGCTACCATGGTCTGGGTGGAGTGGTACCCGTTTTCTTCGTCAACTCTCAGTTCATATTCTCCACCCAGGTGCACCGGCACCATGAAGGGAACGTTTTCCTTGTTCACGACCACGATGAAGTTGTTGAGCAGCACATTGCGGATGGCTGCCTTGGGCACGAGCATGGCTTTCCCGGTTTTCAGCGGAATCTTGACACGCACCGGCATACCCCCGCGCAGCACATTATCGGGGTTGGGGATGAGACCTTCGATATTGGCCAGACCGGAGGGGGTCAGCACGCTGTCCATGGCCACCAGGTTGCCCTTATGCGGGAGGACGGTGCCGTCTTCCATGAGCAGCTGGAACTGGGGCGGGGCGGGGGCATCGGCGCTGTTGGTGCCGATGCTGCCATACTTACTGAAGATGTTGAGCAGATGGTCGCCGTTGATGGAGAAGTCTACGCGGATGGGGTCGATGGAAGTGATGTTGGTGAGCTTGGTAGCGGGACTCACCAGGTCACCGATGGAGACATCTGCCGTGCCGATGATGCCATCGTACGGCGCGCGGATGACCGTGTAATCCAGGTTGATCTGAGCCTTGCTCACAGCAGCTTCCTGCTGGCCGATCTGCGCTTTGGCTGCCTCTACCTGTGCCTTGGCGGCCTTCAAGGTCTGCTGCGCATCCGTGAGGTCCTTTTCAGAAACCGAGCCCGACTGCACCAGCTGGGTGTAGCGCTTCACATCCAGCGCCGCTTTCTGCTCTGTGGCTTCAGCTGCGCTCAGCGTGGCCCGGGCTGCCAGCAGGTTGGCCTTGCAGCGTTCGAGCTCGGCTTCAAAGAGCTTGGGGTCGATGCGGAAGAGCACATCGCCTGCTTTGACCCGGGTACCCTCCATGTATTCCTGCGAGATGAGGAAGCCCGAGATGCGGGGGTGGATATCCGTATCCTGCTCACCGCGCAGGTAGCCGAACCACTCGCCGTAGTCGGTGACCTCCTGGTGGCGCATGTTGAAGACTTTGATTGCGGGGGCGTTTTCCTGCGTTGTTGCCGGGGCTTCTTCTTCCGGCGTGCAGGACGGCAGCAGTCCGAGCGTGCAACCGCTCAAGGCAATGGCCAGTATGGTGGTTCTTGTCATGGTAAGGAAAAGTAGGGGAAAATTGGAGGATTATGAACAGGAGCGCAGCAGCATGATGATGCCCACAAGCGCAAAGATAACCATGCCCAGGCCGATATTGCTTTCAGATTCTGGTTCGGTTTTCTTTTTCGGCCCCATGCGCAGAGGGGCGGGGACTGGTTGGTCAGGCCTTTCGGCAAAGGTGGGGCTGGTCGGCAGCGGGGGAACCGGGACTTGGCGCTGATGCTGCACCCTCGGGGCCTGCCGGCTGGGGCTGGTGGCGGTCTCTGCCTGTGGTTGTGGCGCGTGAGCCGGCTCCTGCTGGCTTAGCCGGGGCTGGGGGGCGGGGGTGTCCTGCCGGGGGATTGAGATGGTGGTGTGGTGCTGCGCAGCAAACTCCCTGGCGCGGGCTTCCTGCTCTGCAATCATGGTGTGCAGCTTGTGTACCAGCTGGGCAGACATAGCCTCCAGGGTGAGGCGCTGGGCCTCTGTGCTCACTTGCTGTTCTCGCTTTTCCATGTTTGCAGGTATGAGGTGGTGGTTTATCTGGCAGCCGGGGGGGCCTGGGTTTCCTGCTGGTGGTTCATGGCGGCGAGCACGGCGCTCACGAGCCGCTGGCGGTCGCTCCGGGCGGCAGCGGCCAGTTGCAGGAAATCAGCCAGGTGGAAATTGCCGTGTGTGCGCAGGAACTCGCGGTCCTTCTCATCGCCGTACATGATATCCGGCGCCAGGATACCAAACAACTTGGCCTCAGCTTTGCGGATGATGCGTGGCAGGTAGGGAATCTCCTGGAACTCGTCTGTTTCCTTGGGTAAATCCGCTGCGGTGATAGGTTTTGCCGTGCCGGACATCCCCCTCATGGCGTTCAGGAAATAATGCCGGCGCACAGCTGCTATCAGGAGTGCCGTGCTGGGGCTGGGGGCTCCTTTTTCGGCGTATTCGCGCACGTAGCCATGCATTTCGGCAGCCTGGTAGCCGATGGTTTTCAGAAAGTCTTTCTCTTCGGGCAGGTAGAATTGCTCCGCCGGAGTCTGCGGGTTAAGATGGTAGCGTTCGACTGCTTCTCTGAACAGGGAGATGAAGTGGTCATTCCATTCCATGCGCGCCATTATAGATATCCCTATGGCTGATTGCAAGCGGAAAAAATGCCCGTAAGGACAATAACATTAAATAGAAGTGACAGTGTTTATTTCCTGCCCCAGACCAGGCAGACAATGCAGTACGCGGCTACCCACATCGCCGCGCAGGTTATGGCACAGCCAAGCAAAAACTCTATGCTGAGTATCAGTATATTAGCGTTGCTCAGGATGTTTGTGGCTGCATCCCACCCCTGAGTGGCGGCCAGGGCCGCGTCGCGCATGAGCTCCAGCGTGACTCCACTACTGATTCCGACTTGCCTGAGCAGCCATGCTCCGGCATACCATTGGAGTGGCCACGCGATGACCTGGTAGCCCGGGAAGGAAATGCAGCAGGCGAGCACAGATACCGGCACATTCCCGCGAGTCCATACACTACAGAGGACGGTGAAGATGGTTTGCAGCGGAACTGGTGCAATGGCCCAGCTGGCTCCCCATGCAGCCCCTACGGCCACGCTGCGTGGTTCCCACACCCACAGCTCAGGGGTGAACAGCTTTTCCGGCAGCATGCATGCCCACAACTTACTCACGCTGCGCTTTCTGCGCAGGTAGGTGTCTACCTTGTGCACGAGCTTGTTGTACTCAAACTTCATGAAGCGCGGTAGAAGGTATCGACCAGTTCGACGCTGCGGCTGGTGGCTCCGGAGTGTACATGAAGGGCATGATAGGCCCGCTCGGCGCGTTCCCGGGTGGCGGGGCTGTCATCCAGAGCGCTGCGGATGGTGGCTGCGAGCCCATCTGCTTCGCAGGAGAGGATGGCATCTTCATCCTTGAGCAGTTTCACAAGGTCGGCAAAGTTGGTCATATCCGGCCCGATGATGACTGGTTTGCGGGCGGCAATGGCCTCCACCGGGTTCTGCCCGCCCTTAGCCAGGAAGCTCTTGCCAATCACGACCGCATCGGCCAGGGCGGTCCAGTCGCGCAGCTCGCCGGTGGTATCGGCCACGTAACATGAATCAGCCGGTATTTCGGCCGGCAGCTCGCCGGCGGTGCGGAGCAGGGGGGTGAACCCCGCCTGGGTCAGATCTGCCACCACCTGGGGTCGGCGCTCGGCGTGGCGCGGCACGATGAGCGGGTACGCGCCAGCCTCGCGGATGGCGCTGGCAATGAGGGCTTCCTCTCCCGCGTGGGTGCTGGCTGCCAGCACGATGGGCTTACCGCCGCTGAGGGTGCTCAGGATGGTCTGGAAATCCTCGCGGAGCTGCTGCGGTGCATCGCCCAGCACATCAAACTTGATGCTGCCGGGGGCGGTGATGATATCCGGATTCACGCCGATACGGGCAAAGCGGCCCTTGTCATTGTCATTCTGAGCGCCCAGCGCGCTCAGCCGCTCGAACAACAGGCTCGTGATACCGCGCACCTTGGCATAGCGCCCTTCGCTGCGGGGAGAGAGGCGTGCATTCACCATCACCATGGGTATCTTCAGGCGGTGGCAGGATTCGGCAAAATTGGGCCAGAGCTCTGCCTCAATCAGCACCACTGCCCGGGGGGCAAAGCGCTTCAGACACCGCCCCGGCAGACCGGGTACATCCAGCGGTGAATAGAGCGGGCGCACATTGGGCAGGGCAGCTTCGCGCGCTACCTGGTGACCAGTTGCCGTGCTGGTGGAGAGAATGACCGGTTCGCTGTGCGTCTTGCTCCACTCGCGGATGAATTTGAGAGCGATAAAAGTTTCTCCCACGCTGACGGCGTGTACGTACAGGCCTCCCCTGGGTTCGGCGGAAGCCGGCTTCTTGTAGAAACCGAAACGCTCGGAGAGCCCGGTGCCGAAACCGCCTCGCTTCTTCATCTTGATGAGGTAGCCTGGTATGGAGATTACCAGGAATACAGGCAGCAGCAGATTGTAAATCAGTAGAAAGATGAATCGTTTCATATGGTTTTATCGACCTGGTAGAAGAGAATGACGTTTTTGCCGTAGTGGCGTGTGTCGACGAGTTTCCAGCCATCGAACTCCCGGCTGTGAGAATCGCCCACTCCGTAGCCTTCCTGCGCTTCGGCGATGAAGTACCCGCCATCTGCCAGCAGCTCATGCAGACGGTCGGTCATGAGCTCGGCAATCATATCGCGGTCGCCTATGGCCTTGGCATAGGGCGGGTCTGCAAAGATGTAATCGTAGCGTCCGGCATCGCGTCTGACAAATTGCAGACAATCGCTCTGCACCACGCTGCCCCCGGCTAGCCTGGAGCGTTCCAGATTCTGCCGGGCCATGGCGCAGGACGGGCGCGCTGCATCCACCATACGGGCGCTGGCGGCACCCCGGCTCAGCGCTTCAATGCCCACCGAGCCTGAGCCGCAGAACAAATCCAGCACGCGGGCTCCCTGGATGGTGGGACCCAGTATATTGAACAAGGCTTCTCGCACCCGGTCCTGGGTGGGCCTCACTTCGCCCTGGGGGACGCGGATGGGAAGGCCCTTGGCTGCTCCTGCTATGATTCGCATGGTGGTACGTGTATCTGACTAAGTAAGAAACGGGAGCCATTTATGGCAAGCAGCCAGGCTCCCGTTGATTGGTTATAAACGGAATGTTCCCTTATTTCTGCCCCGGGCGAGTAGCGTTGGCACTAGCGGAGGAAATCGGGAAGAGGATGGTGTAGCCATGGTTGGCGATGACGGAGCCGCTGATGGCGGAGCGCTCGGCAAGGCTGTATGACAGGTAGATGGCTTTCCCGTCCGTGGTCCTGGTGAGGCGAATCTGCTCTCGCAGCAAGGAGAGAGAATCCTTCTTCTCCATGACCCACTCGTAGCCGGTCTGGGCACCGTAGTCGTAAGTCTCATCTGCCTTGAACTCTGTGCCTGTCAGCTCTCCATTGTTGGAAATCCACACATTCTTGGTGGCATTGTAGCGCAGGGAACCGATAGTCAGCGGCATGGAGCCGCCGTTGGCCACGCGCGTACCCGACAAGACGCTGTAAATGCCATTGCCATCTGCCTTCAGCCCCACGCGCACATCTGCAAGGCGGGCCAGCTGGGTCTTTTTCCAGGCGGCTGCATATTTCTCGTACTCGGCTTTATCCGGCCACAGGTCGGCATCGTATCCCAGTAGGCGATCCGGAGCTCCTTTTTCATTGATTGCCTGCTGCTTGTCCCTGGGCAGTTTCACAAAACGGGCAATCGCGGCGCGGTGAAGTTCTACAAACTCAGCATCCCGCACCGGGCGCACAACCACACCCTGAATGGTGGAACCATCGCAGGGGAGATAGTCGGCTACGGCGTTCTGAGCATAGACGGCGCTGCACGTCAGAACCGGTGCAGCCAGAGTAGCGATGAAAAACGTGTGCAGATTCATATCAGATGTTGCCTACTCTAGCACCGTTTTTTTTTCTTGGCAAGCAAGAAATTCGGTGGTATTGTCATGCAGGTATGAGTGTGTCCAGAGCCCTTCAATCGTTCCTGCTGTGCGCAACCGCCTTTCTGTTTGGTTCCTGCCAGACAGCCAATCCTGGTACGCGTATCAGCCAGAATCCGGTCATGTTCCAGCATCTCTCGCCGGAGCACCAGGTCCTGGTGCAGCAGGGGCGTATCTGCGAAGGTATGACCAAGGATGGTGTGTTCCTGGCCTGGGGAAATCCGAATACTCCCCCGATTGCCGGCCAGAAGGATGGTATCAGCTATGAAAAGTGGGTATACCAGGCATACAGACCGGTCATGATGGATACGGTGACGGTCGGGGTGGGGTGCGGCTACCATTGGCATGGTACCGGCATTGGTTCTTCCACCGCCTATGTGCCGCAGGAGGCTGCCTGGGTCATTTTCCACAATGATCTGGTGACTTCCTGGGAAAAACGAGTTCACACTCCCTGAGTTTTTATGAAGATGACAATCTATACCCTCAGCACCCCGGAACTGGTGGTGCGGATTTCCGATTACGGTGCCCGCGTGCTTTCGTTCGAATACCAGGGCACGGACTGTATCTATGGTCCCAGGACTCCGGATGAAGTACTGGCCGATACCTGCTACTGCGGCAGTATCTGCGGCCGCGTTGCCAACCGCATTGCCGGCGGGCGGTTTGAGCTTGATGGAGCTGAGTACCAGCTTGCTGTCAACAATGGCCCGAACCATCTGCATGGTGGTCTGAAAGGTTTTTCGGATATGCTCTGGACGGTGGAGGAGGCCTCGGAAACGCGCCTGGTGCTCTCCCTTATATCACCGGACGGGCAGGAAAATTACCCCGGTACGGTTTCGGTGCGGGCTATTTATGAAGTGGAAGGCCGCCGCCTTTCCCTGCGCATGGAGGCCTCTACCGATGCTCCGACTCTATTGAACCTGACCAATCACGCCTACTGGAACCTCTCCGGCACCGGCACGATTGATCAGCATTGCCTGCAGGTGAATGCCTCTGCCTACACCCCCATGGTTGCCAATATCCCCACGGGGCATATCTCCCCGGTGGAGGGTACGCTGTATGACCTGCGGCGGCCTGCTTCCCTGGGTGAGCGCAATGCTGCCGGTGCCATCGAAGGCGGATACGATGATAACTACGTGCTTCCAGCGTTCTGCGGGGTGAAGCTTGCTGCCGTGCTGACCAATGGCCGCCGTACACTCCGTGTGCTGACCGATGCTCCGGGCCTTCAGGTGTACACCGGGGATTACCTGCCGCTGAAGCGGGGCGGTGTGGCGCTGGAGGCCCAGAATTACCCGGATTCGCCCCACCATCCGCATTTCCCCGGCATTGTGCTGCGTCCGGGTGAGTCCTATTGCCGTTCCATCATCTGGGAAATTGATTGACCGGGGCCGTATGCCTTCAAAAAGCCGGGCTGTTTCCGTCCTGGAAACAGCCCGGCTTTTCTGCTGTACGACCGACGCGATATGCGCACTGCGGTGAAAGTCCGCGCGGAGCCGCGATGATGCGGAATCCCAGACCTGAAGAACAACTGCGGGGAGGTAACGAACCGTGGAAGAGGAAGTTCGAGGGGAAATCCCGACTGTACGAACAGGAATTGCATATAAGGCCGG
>JAFWYD010000023.1 GCA_017517805.1 Akkermansia sp. | reverse complement strand
GGCGAGGTGCAGAATCTGCGCGGTGAAATCGGCGTGGGTATCGTGCGCAGCACCTACAAGAGCTCGGTGTATGCCGAACTGGCGCTGCACCAGGACCTGGTGCGCGATAATCCGGAGGTGCGCTCGCCCTTCGGGCAGCGCTACCACGGCACGAACCCGGGTCGCACGGGCATCAACCTCACCATCGGTGGCAGCTATGCGCTGAGCGACCAGTGGAGCGTGAACGCAAGCTACACGGCAGAGGTTGTGGAGAACGCGAACGCGCACAGCGTGAACGTGGGCGCGACGTATAAGTTCTGATAACGGGACTGTAAGATTAGAAAGCAGGCATTGGGAGGAGGTTTCCCAATGCCCGCTTTGTTTTTGGGAGGGGAGATTGGGGAACGATATTTTTGCCTGCGGCAAAAACGATATTGGCCTGTGGCCAACGATATTGCCGCTGCGCGGCAACGATATTCATGCCTGCGGCATGAACGGGGGGTAAGGGATCAGAATCGTAGAAAAGCGTTTACATCTCATCAGCCAGGAGTCCCTGGAGCTGGCGGTGCGCATAGTGCAGGCGGGAGCGCAGGGTTCCTTCAGAGATGTTGATAAGCTTGGCAATCTGCGGGTAGGAAAGCCCCTGAATGTCGCAGAGGTTGACGACTTCCTGGTGGGCAGGGGAGAGTTGGGAGATGGCACGTGCCAGTTTGCCTCGCAGGTCGTTTACCTGGGCTTTGCGGATGGGATCGGCTTCCAGGTTGCCATCTGCCAGCTCGCTGTCTTTTTCAAGAGGATTGCCTTTTTCATCGTTATCAAGGCTGTAGCTTCTTTCGCGTTTGCGCTTGCGCAGGAAATTGCGGGCGTTGTTCAGGGCAATGGAGTAGAGCCAGGTGTAGAAGGAACTGTTCCCCTTGAAGTAGCGCAGGGAGTGGAAGGCTTTCAGGAAGGATTCCTGCGCAACATCGTAGGCATCAGCCTCGCTGTTGAGCATCTGGATGAGCATGGCGTTGAGCTTGCGGCTGTGGCGCCGGATGAGTTCATCATACGCACGTGTTTTTCCTGCGAGGGTCTTCTCAATGAGTTCCTCGTCTGGCAGGTCGTCGTATGATTCTCTGGTTGCTTCTTTCATGGTGGGATGACATAGGGTGGGGTTGGGTGGTGGCCGGGGGATGGGGGGGCTTCGCAGGGCTCCCCATTCCCCCGGTCTGATGGGTTACAGTACGAATTCACCGGCCATGCCGCGTGTCTTTTCGTACCATTCGATGTAGGTTTTATTGATGAGGGTGTAGCCACCCGGTGTCGGGTAGTGGCCGCTGAAGTACCAGTCGCCGCAGGGGGCCTCGATGGCGTTGTGCAGGCCTTCGAGGGTCTGGTACACGCATTGGATTTCGCAGGGGGAGTCCTCCGGCGTTACCATGCGGGAGATTTCTGCGGTGATTTCATCATCCTTGAGGGCACCGTAGATGCGGCGTACGGGGTTGGTGCGTTTTTCTGCCGGCAGGGTGAGCTGGTGGCGGCACTCGTTGTACACATCGGTGATGATGTTGGAGAGCCCCTTGCGGTGCAGCAGGTTGATGGCAGCCAGGAAGGCAACAAACTGCCCCATTTCTGACATGTCGATACCGTAGAAATCGGGATAGCGGACCTGCGGAGCCGAGGAAACAATCACTATCTTGCGGGCCTTGGTGCGGGTGAGCAGCCGCAGCAGGCTCATCTTGAGCGTGGTGCCACGCACGATGGAGTCATCGATGGCCACGAGCACTTCATCCTCATGCACGGCACCGTAGGTGAGGTCGTACACCATGGAGGCCATTTGCTTGCGGCTGCTGGCTTCGGAGATGAAGGTGCGGAGCTTGATGTCCTTGTGGGCAATTTTTTCGGCGCGGGGCCAACGGCGCAGGATTTGCTCGTTGATGAGATCCTCGCTCATGGTACCGTTGCGGAAGGCCTCAATCATGGCCTGGGTCACCTTGTGACGGCGATAGGCACGCAGACCTTCAAGCAGGCCGTAGTAGGAGACTTCTGCCGTGTTGGGAATGAAGGTGATGGCCGCCTTGGATAAGTCGGTTCCATCGAGGCTGGCCACGACTTTCTCGGTGAGGTTGGAGCCCAGAGCCTTGCGCTCGCGGTAGATGACGGGGTCGTTGCCGCGGGAGGTGTAGATATCCTCGAAGCAGCAGGGGGTGAATTTGCCGGGGGCGGTGTATTCCTTGATGCTGACCTGACCATCGGCCTTGACGAGTATCATATTGGCCGCGCCGAGTTCCTTCACTTCGCTTTCCTCGACCTCCATGACGCTCATGAGCGGGGCGCGCTCGCTGGCAATGGCCAGGAACTCATCGGTGAGGAGGTAGTAGCAGTGGCGGATGCCGTGCGGGTCTCGCAGGCAGAAGAAGTCGCCATTGCCCACCGCGCCCATGATGACATAACCGCCGTCCCAGTCCTTGCAGGAGCGGCTGATGACATCGAAGAGGTTGAGCTTTGCCGAGATGATTTGCGGGATTTCGCGTCCATCGACATTCTGCGCCCGGAGTTCGCGATACATATCGGTGTGGGCTTCATCGAGGTAGTAGCCTACTTCCTCCAGGATGGCCTGGGTGTTGTTATCGAATACCGGGTGCTGGCCACGGGCCATGAGTTTTTCGTGCAGTTCCTCCACATTGGTCATGGAGAAATCGCCCTGGAGCATGAGGGTGCGGGTGGGCCAGTTCGAACGGCGCAGAAAGGGATGGCAGTTGCCTTCTTCGTATTGCACGCCGCTATTGCCGTAGAGCATGTGCCCCATGAGCACTTCGCCGCCGAAGTTGAAGTTCTTCTTGAAGGTGATGGCATCAGTACCGTTGATGATGCCGTCTTCGCGCATGTGGCGAAGGCTGCGCTGCTGGGCCGTGAAAAGGTTGGTAAGGGCTGAGCCCCCCACTGCGCGCGAGCGGAAAATGTAGGGCTCGCCCAGCGGCATGTTCAGCTTGATACTGCCGAATCCGGCACCATCCTGACCGCGGTTGCGCTGCTTTTCCATGAGGAGGAAAAGCTTGTTGAAGGCCCACTCGGGGTTGCCGTACTTTTCCTCGAAGTAGGAGAGCGGCTTGAGCAGGCGGATTGCTGCGGACATAGGTTCTGAGGGGGGGATGGGGGTTACTTGCGGACGCTGACCTTGATGCCCTTGCCTTCGCGCATAGTGCCGATGATGGTGCCGCCGGGGCCGGCGGTGAGGGCTTGCTCCACCTGGTCAGGGGAGACGATGGCTACCCAGCCGATACCCATGTTGAAGGTGTGGAAGCGGTCTTCTGCATCGACGAACTGCAGCACCTTCTGGGCGGGTTCGTTGTTCCAGTAGGGAATCTCGAGGTCGGCTCCCTTTTCTCCGAGGAATCGCTCCAGGTTTTCAGGCAGACCGCCACCGGTGATGTGGGCGTATGCCTTGGGGGTGATGCCGAGCTTGCGCATGTCGTACACCACGTCATGATACAGGCGGGTGGGGGCGAGCAGGTCGCGCAGTTCTTCTTCGCTGAGAAGGTCGGGATTCTGGGCGAGCACACGGCGCACAAGGCTCCAGCCGTTGGCGTGGAAGCCATCGCTGGGGTAGCCGATGAGGATATCACCAACGGCAACCTTGGAGGGGTCAATCATCTGGCTCTTTTCAACGCAACCGATGCTGAAACCTGCCATTTCGACCAGGTTTTCGGGGACGACACCGGGCATCTCAGCGGTTTCGCCACCGGCGAGGATGCAGTTGCAGCTTTCGAGATAGTCGCACATGCCGGCCACGAGGCGGGTGATACGGGGACGCTCGGTTTCGAGGTTGGAGATGCCGAGGTAGTCGAGGAATACAAGGGGATCACCACCGGTGGTGAGGATGTCGTTCACATTCATGGCCACCAGGTCTTTACCGGCGGTTTCGAGCATATCCATATCGAAGAGGATTTCTGTCTTGGTGCCGACACCGTCTGTGCCGGTGACAATGACGGGCTCCTTGTAGGAGGAAAGGTCGTATGCTGCTGCGAAGAGCCCGAAGGCATTGCAGAGCTGACGGTTTTTCTGCGTGCGCTTCACGTGTGCGCTGATATCAGAAACAAAAGACTGCGCCTCAATAGTGTCGACGCCGGACTGCTTGTAAGTGAGATTGCCGGACATAGCTTGAATCATCGCTTGGATGCGCGCGCATTATACATGAGAACACCCTGCTTGGCAAGCCGATTCTGTTCTCTTTTTCCAACTGATATGCAAGGCAGGACGAAAAAGCAGCCTCTGCCGGGGCAGAAGCTGCGTGAGAATGGGGGCGGTGCCGTATCAACGGTTGAGGTGGCGCAGTTTGAGCTTGTAGCGTACGCGTCCATCTTCCATGTTGTACTCTACCGCAGAGCAGAGTTCGGCAATGACCTTATTGTTTTCCAACCCGACCGGCTCGGCACCGAGGGGGAGCAACGCTTCCATACTCATTTCACGGGTCTTTTCAGAGTAACGGAAGTAGAAATCAAGCGTGCCTTTCCCCAGCGGAAGCTTGCGGAAGAGTACATTGCCGATGAGCTGGGCCTTGCGCATGCTTTCGCGAGTCAGGAAGTATTTGTTGCAATAGGCCTGCCATTCGGATTTGAGGTGGAAACGGTCGTAGTCCGGGCTGTGGAACTGGTAGTGAAAATCGCGGATGCGGTTCACAAAGACTCGGGTGCGCTCTCGCTTCGGCTGTTCGAAAATTTCTTCCGGTGTGCCTTCTTCGTAGATGATGCCTTCATCCATGTAGACCACGCGGGTGCTGACATCGCGCGCGAAGTTCATTTCGTGGGTGACGATGGCCATGGTCATACCCTGGCGTGCCAGGGCGCGGATGACGGAAAGTACCTCGCTGACCATGGTGGGGTCGAGCGCAGAGGTCGGTTCATCGAAGAGGATGATTTCCGGGTCCATGGAGAGGCATCGCGCAATGGCGGCCCGTTGTTTCTGCCCGCCGGAAAGCTCGGAGGGCATGGAACTTGCCTTTTCTGCCATGCCTACGAGCTTCAGAAGTTCCATCGCTTTGTCTTCGGCTTCCTTGCGGCTTTTGCCCAGGAGCTTTACGGGGCCGATGCATACATTGTCCAGCACGGAGAGGTGGTTGAACAGGTTGAAAGACTGGAAGACCATCCCCATTTTCTGGCGCAGCTTCGAGGCGTTGACCTTGCCGTTGAGCACTTCCTCTCCATCGATGACGATGCTGCCACCGGTGGGTTGCTCCAGGAGGTTGAGGCAGCGCAGGAAGGTGCTTTTCCCGGTGCCGGAGGGGCCGATGATGGAGATGATTTCGCCCTGTTTGATGTTCAGGTTCACATCACACAGAACATCCAGATTATCGAAGCTTTTCTGAAGGTGTTTGATTTGAATCATCGTTTCAAATGGTGGTGTGAACGTTAGCAGATTTTGCGGCCGATGCGGTCAAGGATGTAGGTGAATAACCATGCGATGAGGAAGTACATGAGCGCCACCATGAGCAGCGGGAAGAAGGGGTCAAAGGTGCGTCCCCGGATGATGTATGAGGCGCGGGTCAGGTCGGCCACCGCTACATAGCCCACGATGGAGGTGTTCTTGATGAGGGAGATGAGCTCGCCCTTGTAGACGGGCAACACGCGGCGCACCGCCTGCGGAAGGACGATGTAGCAGAAGGTGCGCACGGGAGAGAAGCCCAGCGCAATGCCTGCTTCGGTCTGGCCTTTGTCGATGCTGCTGATGGAGGTGCGGAACATTTCGCTGACATAGGCCGCGAAGTTCATGGCAAAGGTGATGATGGCCACCGGGGTGTTATCAAATTGGGTGAAGGCAACATAGCACATCATCATGAGAAGGACCAGCACGGGAGTGCCGCGCATGATGTCGATGTAGACCTTGGCGATGTTGCGGAGAAGGGGCACTTTGCTCATGCGCAGGTAGCAGATGAAGGCGCCAAGCATGGTACCCAGAAGTGCCGAGAAGAAGGAAATGTGGACGGTCACTTTCAGGCCATCCCAGAGGAGCATGTAGCGGCGTTCCTCGATGATGTTGCGGTAGAAACTGCGCTTGATGCTGCCCCAGATTCCCAGGATGGGGGTACCTTCGTTGCCGGTGACGATGGAGGAATGGGCATTCTTGGTCAGCACGGCCACGCGGGAGTGGCTGTCGTAGTAGGGGGCAGAGAATAGGACGCTTTCGGCGCGCTCATCGGTGATGAGGATGCCTGAGGCTGCCATATCGGCCTTGCCTGTGGTTGTGGAGGCGATGAGGGAATCATACTCCATCTCCACGATTTCAATCGGGCGGTTGATATAGACGGCAAAACGGTGAATCAGCTCGGCATCAAACCCGGCAATCTTCTCATTTTTGATGAAGACGATAGGCTCGGTGCAGGGCTCCATGGCCACACGGATGGGTTTCCCCTCGGTGGGAAGCTTCAGATCCGGCATTTCAGCGGTGTCAAAATGCTTGATCCAGCGTTCCATAATCTGCTGGAGCTCGCCGGTGCTCTTGAGGTGGGCGATAAAGGCGTTGAATTGCTGGCAGAGTTCGGCATTGTGCTTGCCAAAGACCATGCCCATCTGGCAGGGCGGCACGGGACTGTCCGGCAGGATGGTGACTCCTTCTGTCTTGCGCACCAGGGCATAGCAGATGACATCGTCCATGATGGCTCCGTCGCATTTCTCCTGCTGGAGGGAGAGCATCATATCCGCTTCGGTATCAAAGCGATCGAGTTTGATATCAGGGTAGTGCTCTTCCACGTAGATATCCTGCACGGTCGATGAGGGAACGGCCAGCACTCGCCCGCGCAAATCTTCAAAGCAGGCGATGCCTTCTCTGGCTTTCTGCGGGGCCTCTGATTTTCCCGCTGCACCTGCGGGCATTATGCTGATGTAGAGAATAGCAACCAGAGTTGCTGCAATATGAAAGCATTTGTTCATGATGTAGCACCCGGGGTTGTACCGCCCCGCGCGCGGATTGTAACACACGCCACCAATTATGCAAGCTAAATGTTGCGCTCTATGGTACTTATTTATATTTTGCCATTCCTGTTGCACAGGGGGAGGCTCACCCGCACTCTGCCGGGGTGCATCTGGTGCTTTCCCCCAGAAAGAAGTCAACCTGGGGCCGAAGCCCCAGGTTGCCCAACTACCCTATGAATCGGACCCTTTCGAGTCCGGGAACCTTGTTTTACGTCCGGTCCCGAAGACGAGCTCAATATATCTGATTTCTGGTATCGCGTCAAGCGAAATGATTGAAAAAAATATATTTTTTTAGTTGTTCTTAATTAACTGTTATGCGACCTGTCCAATAATGATTGAGCTTTTTTGGCGCAGAAGGCGACACATCGCTCGCAGGGGCGAGAGTTATAATAGCTTGCAGTGCGGTCATTTGGGCGTGCTGATGTCTCCATCTCTTCGTCGAGGTGTAGGAGCTCGCGGCAGGTCAGGGTGCCGAATTCGTTTTTGAAGTCATCGGCAAGTTGCCGGGTGAGAGAAAAGATGATTTCCTTATCATCGGGGGAACCGGTGAGGTTCCCCTTGCAGAAACCGGCTACCATGCAGAGCCCGGAAAAGGCACCACAAGTGCCTCTCATGCGACCCAGCCCGGCACCGAAGGCAGAAGAAAGACGCAGGGCAGCTTGTTCGCTCAGCCCCACCTGGTCTGCCAGGGCTGCGAAGACTGACTGGGCGCAATTGAATCCTTCATGAAAATAGGAGAGAGCTTTTTCCTCTGCGGTCATGAGGGGAAGCATACTCCGGGTGTCTCGCTTTGTCAATGCCGGTTTTTTTGCTGGCAATGGGGCAGGGGCGGTGGTACAATCGCCGCAGAGATTATGATACAGCGTACATTGGTGAAACATGCGTTGGCCAGTGATGCTCCTGCAGAGCAGATCCTGGTGGAAGGATGGGTGCGGACTCGCCGCGATTCCAAAACATTTTCATTTCTGGAGGTGAATGATGGCACCAGCCTGGCATCCATTCAGGTGGTGGCCGATGCCGGTATCCCCGGTTATGAGGAAATAGGTCGCATGACGACTGGTTCATCCGTCAGCATCCTGGGGCGTCTGGTTGAAAGCCCCGGCAAGCAGAAGTGGGAGATTCAGGCCAGCGAAATCAAGCTGGTGGGAGGCTCTCCGGAGACTTATCCGCTCCAGAAGAAGGGGCATTCGCCGGAGTTCCTGCGCACGATTGCGCACCTGCGCCCGCGCACCAACCTCTTCGGGGCTATCTTCCGCACCCGCTCGCGCATGGCGGCTGCGGTGCACCAGTTCTTCCTGGAGCGTGATTTCATCTGGGTGCACACACCCATCATCACCGCGAGCGATTGCGAAGGGGCTGGTGAGATGTTTCATGTCACCACGCTCAACCCCCTGGCTGAGAACAAGGGGTATGAGAATGACTTTTTCGGGAAACCTGCCAATCTGACTGTTTCCGGGCAGCTGGAAGGCGAGACATTCGCCTGTGCGCTGAGCAATATCTACACGTTCGGCCCCACCTTCCGCGCAGAGAACAGCAACACCTCCCGCCACGCCGCAGAGTTCTGGATGATTGAGCCCGAGATGGCCTTCTGCGATATTCACGGTGATATGGACATCGCAGAGGCATTCATCAAGCATATTGCCCGCACGATGCTGGCAGATGCAAGCGGAGATTTTGAGTTCTTCTGCAAGTTCGTGGATAAGGGGCTGCGAGCCCGTCTTGAGGAAGTGGCCGAGAAGCCCTTTGTGCGTTGCTCGTATACAGAAGCTATCGAGATTATGCAGGCAAGCGGGCAGAAGTTTGAATACCCGCCATACTGGGGTATGGATATGCAGAGCGAACACGAACGCTTCCTGACGGAAAAACATTTCAAATGTCCGGTGATTGTATACAATTACCCGAAGGAAATCAAGCCGTTCTATATGCGCCTGAACGATGATGGTAAGACTGTTACCGCTATGGATGTGCTCGTGCCGGGAATCGGCGAAATCATCGGCGGCAGCCAGCGTGAGGAACGCCTCGAGATTCTGGAGGGCAATATCGAGCGCATGGGGATGGACATGGAGGCCTACTACTGGTACAACGACCTGCGCCGCTTCGGTACCGTGCCGCATGCGGGCTTTGGTGTAGGATTCGAGCGCCTCATCATGTTTGTGACCGGCGTACAGAATATCCGCGACGTGCTGCCGTATCCGCGAACTCCGCGAAATTGCGAGTTCTGATATTGACTTGCGGCACCGCACCTGTTAGGATTACACAAGCATGAAGACACGCGCGGAGGAATTTGCAGAATGGGGGACTGAGGTGGTCTTTGGTCGCGCGCACGGTTTCCGTGCGTGGCTGATGCGGTGTCTCCTGCGGGTGGCCTCGTTCTTCTTCTGGATTCTGGTCAAGGTGCGTCTCTTCCTGTTCCGCCGCCGCATCAAGACCGTGCATTACCTGGGTACCTTTGTGGTGAGCGTCGGGAACATCACGGCGGGCGGCACGGGCAAGACCCCGGTGGTGGAGCTGCTTTCCCGCAGCCTTGCGGCGCGAGGGCGTAAGTGTGCCATTCTCACGCGTGGCTACAAGAGCCATGATCTGGAGAAACCTCAGGTCTGGCTGGATAAGGCCGGCAAGCGGGTGAAGCGGGTGCCTAAGATTGCCAGTGATGGCGTGACCCGCTACCTGAGTCCGCTGTACGCAGGGGACGAGCCATTCATGCTGGCCCGCAATCTTGACCATGTGGCCGTGCTGGTGGATAAGGACCGCGTGAAGTCCGGTATCTTTGCCATTGAGCAGCTGGGAAGCAATACCCTTATCCTGGATGATGGTATGCAGTTCCTCAAGCTCAAGCACGAGATTGATATCGTGCTGGTGGACTGCGGCTTCCCCTTCGGCACAGGGGCTCTGCTTCCCCGCGGTACCATGCGGGAACCACGCAGCAGCCTGAAGCGCGCCAGCTACATCATCCTGACCAAGAGCGAGGGCAAACCGCAGGATGCGCTCATCTCCACAATCCGCAAGTACAACAAGGTAGCAGATATCATCGTCACGAATCATGCACCGGTGCTGCTGGAGAATATCTTTACCGGAGAGCAGCTGCCGCTCTCTGCCCTGAAGGGAAAATATGTGGCCTGCCTCAGCGGTATCGCCCGCCCGGAGAGCTTCGAAAACCTCGTCGAATCTCTCGGGGCCAATGTCGAAATCCGCCGCAGTTATCCTGACCACTACTGGTTTGATCAGGAAGACCTTGATGCCTTCGTGGAGCGCTGCGCCGAGCGCGCCATGGATATGATTGTAACCACCGAGAAGGATGCCGTGCGCTTCCTGCGACCGGGCGAGATGGAGGTGCCTATCTACTTCCTCCGCATCCAGATTGATATCCTGC
Organism: Akkermansia sp.; assembly: GCA_017517805.1. Taxonomy (GTDB): domain Bacteria; phylum Verrucomicrobiota; class Verrucomicrobiia; order Verrucomicrobiales; family Akkermansiaceae; genus Akkermansia. Next base: position 35,605 of record JAFWYD010000023.1, on the reverse strand, counting down.
AAGGCCAGGAGAAGTGGGATGCGATGATTGACCGCATCTGCGGTCTGGGGGCGCCCCAGCCCGCGCCGGAGTGGGGCGATGTGTTGTAGTTTATTCTACGGCGTTGCTGGCAAGGGAGCGGAAGGCATAGCGATTCCCGTTTTCATCCATTCTGATAACTTTTTCCAGCGCTTCCTGGGAGTTGAGCCCTCTTTTGCGCAGCGATGCGTAGATGTGGTAGAACTCTGCCTTGATATCAGTAGCAAAGACTCCGGGGTCGTCAGAACCGAGGACCACAAGTGGTGGAATATCTCCATCTGCCTTGGATACTCCCAACCAGCGGAGCGAGTGGTGCTGCCCCATTTCCTTGTACTGCCCGATACGCAGATTGCTCGATGGGAGTGTTTCGATGACAATGGCGTTATCGACGAGCTTCTTCATGGCTAGTTGCTGAATAAGCAATAATTCTGCAACGGAGAAATAATCTGTAGGCACCTCAATTCTCTCTTCGCTGTGTTGCCATGTTTTCTCGTGCTTCTGCCAGCGGATAATCAGTTCCATCACTTCAGGAGCTTCGCGTGCAAAGGCTTCGTATACGAGTTGCTTTTCTATCTCATGTGCCCCTATGGGGCCTGGCGATTCTTCCAGTTCTGCGATGATGTCTTCCATTGCAATGTTTTTAATCCTGCGTTCCTGTAGTGCCTCTTTTGCTTTCTGATAAACAGACACCAGCGTTTCCGGGTCAAGATGCCGGAGATCAAATACCCTTTTCAAAATGTAAGGTGAGAGATGAGATTTCCGGAATACAGCGTATCCCTGTTCCCGGATATCAATGTTGAGTTTCTGAACCAGCTCCGGATGATCATGCACCCCCTGCAACAGATTCCATGTAAAAATCAAATCCTGAAGCCATTCTCCTCGGGTCGGCGTTACCACGCTTGGCATTGTCCTCATCCACAGGTGCGGATCTACCCCTAGGGCACTTGCATGCCCGATACGATCTCCTCTCCGCAAATCAAGCATCTCTACGGCTTCGCATATCGTCCGGATTCCACTTATCAGATGATAGAAATCCTCGCCTGCATGGTAGGTGGCATGCGGGAGGTGGAGCACTCGCCGAGCCATCCGGTATGCGGGGGCAAAAACATCTGGCGGAGTTTCTAATTCATCTGCTGCCGCATCTATTCCGCGGAGCCATTTACGCAAATCCGGATAATTCTGCAGAAGGTTCAACAGGGAGGTAAGAACTCCTTCATAGTGGTGCCTTTGTTCTCCGTGTCTCATGATACCTTTCTGGTGGTTCCATGGGTGCTTGATGAGGTGCGGCACGATGGCTGGCCGTATTAGTCTTTGTTGAAGGGGCGTTGATTCCAGGAGTTCGTTCAGCTCATTCAGTAGGAATACTAGTGAGCTGATTTTTGAATTGAATTCAGGAGCTTCCTTTCTGAGCTGCTCTTTGACATACTGGAAATACCCATTCAGAATCGCTGCAATGTTTTCTTCATTTTCCTTATCGTCCAGACTGGGCGCAGTCCGCAGCTCCATGTAATTGGTCTGGCTGTGCATGCGTTTTCCGTGCATGCGGGTGAATACTCGGTAATAATAGTATTGCTGGTCTGTAAAAGTGTTTTTCAGATTGGAATATTTCTGGAATTGCTTGAACCCGTACAAATTATCGCGCTGTACACAAAAGGAAAGGAATTCATTCATCAATAAAATGTACAGGTGGAAAGCGCGGTCGACAATGGCATCTGGTGAAATTGCCAGTTTGTGGATTACTTTCTCCATCCATTCCAGCTCTGCAAAGACGACTGGCGGACGGGATAAGTCGTGTTCATGGGTGACCTCAGGAGAGCCTTTCCACATGAGCACGTGGTTTTCACCCCATTGCTCCGGTGGTATACCTGCCAGTTCGTATAGCCTCTGTTCTGCTGTTTTTGCTTGACTCCCATCTGGGGAGACATCTTCCGCATGCGGGGGGAATAGTAAGATATCATCGGCATAGCAAATAAGTAGATGCCTCAGCCTGCACGCCGTCTCCAGGTGCTTCTTGTAGAGGATTTCCGGTGTTAAGTCGATGTGTATGATCCGGTAGAGTTCTGCTGCATCACTTATCCTATCGAATTCTTGCTGCTGTTTGAGGCATTCTTCTTCGGGATTCGAAAGCGCTTTCAGCCAGCATTCCTCTGCGTATGCACACAGGTTCACATGCACATGACTGTCATTGATGCCATTGCGGCTGATGTAGTTTTCCACTCCTGCATCGTACGGATACAGAATCAGTGGGTTAAGCGTATCACGGTCGGTATCGACTTCACCTTCTTCATCGATAAACGACGCAAGGTTCTCCCGCCTCATTGTCCAGCGCATGAGTGCTTGTAACGGTAGGGCCGATATCCGGCTGAGCATGTTTTGCCACCAGCCGAACTTATCCAGCTTGACGTACATGGACTCATTGCGGATTTCGATGTATTCATCTGCCAGGCATTTGAGTGAAGCCAGCACCACGCTACAGGTTGCGTGGTGTTCATCGAAATGCGCAAAACCCACACTGTATGATTTATGATTCTTTGTCAGATAGTTTTCATAGAAGTTTTTCCACCTGTGCCTGAATACATGATCCGGTCGTGTATCATTCCAGCGGTGAAAATCCACGTACACGAACTCCCTCAGAAGATTCCTCTGTTTGTCATTCGTTTCGTATCGGGTGCTCAGCGGGTTGCTGAGCATCCAGAATAATAAATTCTCATTCGCCAGTATATAGGCGGGTATGGTCGATACTGCGGCCATGATTTTATTGCATTAGCATACAGCAACAGAAGCTTGGAGAAGATACGCATTCAAGGGAAAATCTCCTATCATGCTCATAAAATGCTCTGTTTTATTTTCTTGTTCGCCTATAGCAATTTCTGCTCCATCAACGATTGTTAAACCAGACCCTGTTTTATCAAGGAAAGCCTTTATCGCCTTATGGAATAACGTCAATTGATTAGAATCTTTGTTTTGGGAGTAAATCCTTTCGATATTGTAATATAACGATGACCATGCGTCTGCAATGCTGTGCGGAGTCAATTTTGAGGGAGAAGAAAAATTTTCTTTGTGCGATGTATACCATGTATATATTCTATTTGCTATAAGTATGTTATTGGTATTTATCAAAAGAATCTCTGCTTTTTTAGAAAAAGCCTTTGCCTTTTTTGAAAAGTCCTCTGTATCATTCAAAAGAGTCTCTGCTTCTTTCGATAGCTCCTCTAATGTTTGTAAAGTTGCTTTTTCTTTTCTCAAAAGTATTGGCGCATTTAGAGAAAGCTCCTTTGCTTTTTCCGAGAGTTGCTGTATTATTTGCTTGGAATGCTCTACATTTTGCGAGGGACCTTCTACATATTGTGAGAGATCTTCTACATATTGTGAGAGATCTTCTACTTTTTGCCAGAGGCCATTTGCCAGTTGTAAAATTTTCTCCGTTTCTTGCGAATCGGACTGTTTATTTGCCGCTTGTTTCTTAGGAACTGTTGCCAGAATCTTTAAAAGTGTATCAGAGTTAATAGAGAACTCGATACGTTTTATCTTTGTTGGATTCTTTGCCTCATTTTGCTCGGGCTCCTTTTTTGTGTGCCAGCTTGGATATAAACATGATTTAATTTCTTCGTATTCCTTAAAGAGGTCAATTAGATGTTGATAATCACCTACGGAGGTCATAGCATGGCATGCTTGGCAGCACCGCAGGATGAATGCGATGTAACTGTAGATGGAGATTAGATAAGCGTTCTCATCAGGTGCAGTTCTTGATAGAGAAGCGAGTATAGCAATTCTGGTTGCGGTTGCGTGCAAACTGTGTTTTTTTGTTGCAAAAAGTTTATCTCGTATGCGTTCTGTAGATGTCTCTTCTTCTGTTTCCTCGATGGTACTCTCATGCAGTTTGATCTTTGTTAGTTTCTGCACTCCCGCATGGTTACCTGTCCTGGAGAAAATCACGTTGGCGTGTCTGGCCCAGCGGGAGGGGCTGATTCCACGACCGACTTGCATATAATTATTAAAAGCCTCAGATAAAGAAGATAAACTTGCCTGCTCCGGCCAGTTATTTTTTAAATTAAAACTTTCTCTCGTGAAAAGAGAGACAGTAGCAGGGCCATACAACATGTAGGTAATGTAGTCATCAAGGCATTTTACTCTGCCTTTGAACGAAGTGGCAAGAAGCATGGTGATGTAGCGCTCTTCATCATTCAGTCCTACTCCTCCCGCAAGGAAGTACCCGTGTTCCAGGTCTCCCGTGTTCTGACAATGTTTGAGCATGATGGAGTAAAAAGTCCGGCCGTCGTCTGCATCCAGAGACTCGAAGTTGTAGTAACTAGAGCTTAACTCGTCTTCAAGAACCCGCTTCATCGACATTTTGACTGCGTAGATGATTTCTTCCTGACAAGTCGAAGGGGCTTTGTCAGGCTGGCCTTTTAATTTTTTGTAACTTTCGAGATGCACCCACACATCATTCGAGTGCCAGTTATTTAGTACTTGTAAAATACTTCTTAGAGGCAAACGTAAGAACAGGTCAACATAGGGGGCTACTTCATCATCTTTTTCGCTGATAACGATTTTAAAAACTTCTTTAATCTTGTCGTTGAGATCCATTACCTTGCTTTCATAAGTCAAATACCCCGTTTCCTGTTTGTTGCAGAACAACATCTGGAAATGGATAGGCTTATTCTTATGCATGATGGTTTGCATATTGGCCAGTTCACATTGGTTGTTCAGAGGGAATAGCTTGATGAGGTACTGGCTTGTATGTGCAATGACCAGATCCATACGGGTTTCCTGTCTCCTGATGTCTGCTTTGTGATATTTGTAGTCGTATTCACGGAACAAACGTTCGCGGATTCGTTCCAACAGGAGGTTTTTATCACCAGTCATGAGAACGATGAGACGCGGGTGACTGATGTATAATCTCAAATCCTCAAGCACATTGAAACACTGTTCAGATCTGGAGTCTGCATCATCAATGGCAATAATGAAACTGTCGACATGGCAGATTTCGCATATCCTATCCACAACCGCAGCAAAGTTCCCGCGAATGGATTCATCGAATTCCGGGTTATCTTTTCTCAATGCTGCTGCACCAGGAGGTGTGATACCCTCCAGGGCATTCCTGTTATTGGATAGGCGCACAATGCCTTTGTCCAGCTTCTTCATGCTGGTTTTGCAGTAGTCGATTAAGAAGTTGAAATCATTGTCTTCCTGTTTCCTCTTTCTAATGGCTGTTTCCAATTTGCTTTTCAGAGCGGCTGCTATGGTAAGGAAAAAATAATCGTTGCACCCAACAGCTTCAGATGGGTCATACCAGCAAAGTAAATCGATTTCGGGTTTTTGTCTGCCTGATGGGAAGTTTGTTTCTTCCTTATATTTTTTCTTTCCCAGTAGAAGCTGGACCAGGGTTTTCATGAATGTTGTTTTACCACTCCCCCGCTTCCCTGTCAGAAGGTAGTTTGATTCACGGACATAGGCGCGAACTTCCCACGGTTCCTTGGATTTGTATTCATCGAGGTTTCGGCTTGTGATGTTTTGCAGTATTTTTTCCCTTAGCTTAATAAGTAAAGGTTTATGCACGCAGCCTGACAAATCTTCGCAGATTTTGAATTCGTTACCTGCCTCAATGGTAACGTTGTAGAGGTCGTTATCCTCCTCATCGTTGTTTATATTATTCATATTGTGCTGAAGATAAGGTGATTTTGTTGTATTAAATCATAGTGAAAAATTCGCTTTCAGTTAATGTCTGCTTATCCTTCCAGCTTGTCTGCTTATCCTTCCTGCATGTCTGCTTATCCTTCCTGCATGTCTGCTTATCCTTCCTGCATGTCTGCTTATCCTTCCTGCTTTTCGTTGTTATCGCGTAGAGGAAAGGATGAATAGAGGCCTTTTCAACGCAGAAGTCAACTGCTCCAGAAGTCGGATGGAGAAAGATGCATCGAGCCCCGTTCTGAGGGTCGTGTGGGCTAAGTCCTGATGCGATATTCACATAGTGATTCTTATATGCGAGATGAAGTTTCTGCTTGATGAATTGAATGGTGCAGTCGCATTCGGGGCCAATGATAGCACCTGCAAGATATCTCATGGGCCATCGAAAGAAGAGCATATTATTGATGCTATGGCAGGAGGCTTCATATTGGGTAAAACAGCGTATTTCCTTTTCGTATTCCCAATATTTACCTTTGGATGATAATGCATCTATGGAATTTTTCACATCGGGTCGCAACACCTCGTACTTGATGGCTTTGAAGATTGCTTTTTTTGCTTGGTCTGTTTCGTTTGAGTCTGCCGCGTGCTCGTTTAAATATTCTTTGGGGAAGCAGAAAACCAGGCAGAGGCCTCGCCCCCGGTCGGCGTACGAGCCCCACATTGCATCGTTCGACATGACTTTTGACATGCAGAAAAAGGGTGGGGCTTCATCGTGTATTTTGCTCGGCTTCTTTGGCTTGTTTTCCATCGGGTCATTGACTTCATGTGCCTGGCAGGCTTTGAGCGACCATGAGTCCAGAGCCTTGCAGAATGAGTCAAAACTGAAGTAGATGTACAACGCCTGGTAGCGGGCCTCGATTTCGGCGTTGGGCACCTTTTCTTCGATTCCCTTGTTCTCAGCAGTAGTTTTATGTTCGTTGTTTAATGTCATGGGAGCAGACTCGGTTTTAGTGTTTAAGCTTACAGAAAGATGGTGCCGTCATGCGTAGGTGACAATGCTGTATCTGTTTTTATCGTATGTCGTCGGCTCGACTTGGATCAGATTGGCGAGTGCTGGGATGGACTGGATAATCTGGCGCTTGACGAAATCAGCAGAGAGTTCACACTTAGGCCCCAGAAGCGCGCCCCTGAGATAATTCATGGGCCATTTGCATATCAGTTTGTGACGGTCGCGGTAAGGGAATGCAGGTTCGTTAAAATATGAAATCTCATCGAAATCATCTACATGCCCCACGTATCGTACTTCTTTTTCGTGTTCCCACGATGGTGATTTATGTGTCAGGAGTTTGGGCAGGTTGAATCGCGTGATTTGCCGATTGAAGCGTCTGTAATCGTATACGACATCGCGCAGGATATATCCATTGGTGAGTTTATAGGTGTGAATGATTGCGCTTTTAGACGCGACCCCGCTTTTAGAAGTGGCTGCACTTGTTTTAACTGTTATTTTTCGCGAGTTCCTGTATTCTACAGGAAAAGAGAATACCAGACAGATATCCCTACCGCGGTTGGCATAGAGTCCCCACAATGCCGGAGATGTCGAGTTGCGGCAAAAGCTGACCAGAGCGTGTGAACGGAGCTCTCGTTCTGTATCCGTATTTGTGCTGATTTTTTTGCTTGGCTTGAATTCCATCAGGTTGACGCTCTGCTGGGCAAAGGTTGCGCGCAAACCTCCAAGCCGCAGAGTTTCGTGGAAGGTTTCAAGTGTCATGTACTTATACAGACGAAGGTAGGGAAATGTGGCATTTTTCATAGAAAAGAGAAATAAAACTATATGACAGAAGAAAACGGATATTTTTCATAATACACTATCATATTGTGAATGCAAGTGTATATTTTCTGTAGTGAAAAAAAACGCGCCGGAGAAATAATTCTCCGGCGCGCGGTGAAATGAATGATGGCTGATGATTACTCTGCCCAGGTGAGGACGACCTTGCCGGATTTGCCGGAGGCCATGACCTCGAAGCCCTGCTTGAAGTCAGTGTAGTGCAGGCGGTGGGTGATGATGGGGGAAACATCGAGCCCGGAGCGCAGCATGGCATCCATCTTCTGCCAGGTGCCGAACATCTCGCGGCCATAGATACCCTTCATCTTGAGTCCTTTCCACACGAAGGTGTTCCAGTCGATGCCGGAACCACCAGGCTGGATGCCCAGCAGGGAGATATTGGCCCCGTAGGCAGAGTGGGTGATGATGTCCTTGAGGCAGGCGGGCGCACCACTCATTTCAAGGCACACGCCGTAGCCTTCGGTAATTTCAAGTTCTTCGCGCGCTGCGGCGATGCTATCGCCCGAGATGACGTTGACGGTGCGGTCTGCCCCCATGGTTCTGGCCAGATTGAGCTTGAAATCGCTCACATCGGTGATGGTGACGGTGCGGGCCCCGGCTTTTTTGCACACAGCAGCTGCCATGGAACCGATGAGGCCAGCACCGGTGATGAGCACGTCCTCACCCACGAGGTCCCAGGAGAGGGCGGTGTGAGTAGCATTGCCCAGGGGGTCCAGGATGGAAGCAATCTCCATGGGCATATCCTTGTGGATGCGGATGACGTTGCTCTGGGGTATGGAAAGGTACTCGGCAAAGCAGCCGGGACGGTTGACACCTACCCCTTTGGTGTTCGGGCAGAGGTGGAAAAGCCCTTTGCGGCAGTTGCGGCAGTGGCCGCAGACGATGTGACCTTCACCGGAGACGACATCGCCCGGCTTGAATTCGGTCACGGCCTCGCCAACGCGCTCAATGACCCCGCAGAATTCGTGGCCTACGTGCATGCCCACGGGAATGGTCTGCTGCGCCCAGGTATCCCAGTTCCAAATGTGCAGGTCAGTCCCGCAGATGGCGGTCTTGTAAATCTTGATAAGAACATCATTCGGGCCGACTTCGGGCATCGGCACGTCCATCAGCTCCAGGCCTTTATCGGCCTTTGTTTTGACAAGGGCTTTCATTTCGGGGCGAAACTATACTCCAGCGGCGGGATTCAGGCAAGTCAAATCTCTGCCACATCTCCAAAAATAAGTGGTTTTTGCGTGCGGTACTGTCGCTCGGAATTCAGGAGATTACCGGGAATAATCCTAGACAGTCGGGGGCATCTGTGATAGTTTGGGTAATATGAAGATTCTCCATATACTGCGAGTGATTCTGGTTGCGATGCTGGCGGTCGTTCTGGCGGGAGAGCCTGCAACAGCTGCCGGGCGGCGTTCGAAGCGCGAGCAGAGGCGTGAGCAGTCATTGGTGGAGGAGCTGGAAAAGAAGGGGTACCTGATTCCTGCGCGGCTTGTGAAGACTCCCTTCGATGCCCAGTTCAACCAGCTGGTGCTGGATGTATACCACGGAAAGCGCGGACCAGAGGATGTGCGTATCAACGGAGCGAGTCTGTTGTGGTATGCCGCTGATAAGGGGATGCTGGAGAGCGTGGAGTTTCTGCTGGGGAAGGGAGCTTCCACGAGTGCGTATCGGAATGGGGAATCCCTTATTTACCGGGCGGTCCTTTCAGGAAACAAGAAACTCGTGGAATTCCTGGAAAAGAAATGCTGCCTTTTTCTGAATGACCCGCGCTGCCGTACTGCGTGGAAGGGCGCGTGCGGCATTATGAAGCGCGCGGTCCAGAGCGGCGACCGTGATTGCATTGAGTATGTGTACAGCCAGATAGGCAGCCTGATTCCCCGGAATCGCCATGACTGGTCGGTCATTGATAGTGCCGGTATGGCAGGCAAGCGCGAAATCATCACCCGCATGGAGGAAAAAGGGTGGCCTTTCCGGGCCAATGAGATACTGCTCCGCTCGGCAACCAGCGGCGAGGTGGAGATTCTGCGGTACCTGGAATCTCGCGGGGCTGAGTTCAACTATGTGGGTACGGCCGATTATACACCGTTGATGACTGCTGCGTTGAGCGGTGATGCTGATTGTGTGCGCTACGTGCTCGACCGGATCAAGGATAAGAAGAAAGAGGTGAACAAGGTGACGCGCACCGGGGATACGGCGCTTCAATGCGCCGCTGCATCGGGCAATGTGGCTGTGGTGAATTGTCTCATGCAGCACGACCCGGATGTCAAGGTGGAGAGCAAGTACACCGGCAGCGTTTTTGAAAATGCCGCTGCTTCGGGTAATACACGGATGATTGGTGAGGTATTCAAGATATGTTCCCCCAAGCCGGAGCATATCACCCGTGGTTTGTGCGCGGCTGCCCGTTTCGGGCATCTGGATGCGGTGCGGTTCATCGCCGAAACATACATTGCGCCGGTTAATTCGAAGTGCACCATGCGGGTGCAGCATGCGCGCCCATTCGAGGATATGACCGGCACCACCGGGGTGGTCGAGGTGGAAGAAACCACCCCGCTGATGGCTGCCATAGCCGGTGGAAATATGGATATCTTCATGTACTTTGTGAACAGGGGCGCAGAATTGACCTTATCTACTGGCGAGGACGAGAGTCTGCTTACCCCTCTGCGGGCGGCCGCACGGCGTGGGCAGCCAGATATGCTGCGTTATATCATGACTGCCACCTGCAACGAAGTGCGTGACCCGGGCGCTCTGAACCAGGCTGCGGAGAATGGTAACCTGGCCTGTGTGCGCCTTCTGGTGGAGAATGGCTGGGATGTCAATGCCACAGACCCGGAAACCGGGCTCACCGCCTTGCAGGCGGCGTGCTGCCGCGGCACCGAGGCCCCTGGCTCCGAACGCTGGAATTATGATTCCGGTACGATGCATGATGCCTGTGTCAGCTACCTGCTGAAAGCGGGTGCGCTCGCTACCGGCCAGCTGGGCAAGAAGGCCAAGGCGCTGGCTTTGTATGGTGAGGTGCCGTTGTTTGAATGTGCCGAGGTTTTGTGGGAGCAGGGGGGCAGCCTTTCAGATGATGAAATGCTCTACCCCTTGCATCGCGCCGCGGAGTTCGGTTTCCATATATGGGTGAAGCGACTTATTGCCGGCCTGAATGCACGCACCGAATCAGATGAGCGCAACAGCCCTTTGTTTACTGTCCTGAATGTGGCTGATTCCCATGTGCCTTATGCCGATGAGCCCACCAGGTCAGATGTGTGCCACGGCAAGTGCTTGAAGATTATCCGCTCCGCTGGTGCAAAGCTGACCCCGGAGAATGAGGCATATCTGAAATCCAGCGGCGGGCAGACCCGCCCCAGATGAAGCCTTCCTGTTCTGGGACTGTTGCAAAAGATGACGTGCGCTGACTCACTCTGAACTTTACAGTGCAGGGGAAACATGCTACCTTGCTGCTTTCCCGGAATTTTATTGATAGAGCCATGAACAACCTTCTTTCCATTGAGGAACTGAGCGGCGACCAGATTTGCGAACTCCTTGCCCTGGGCCATAAGCTCAAGGCAGAGCGCGGTTGCCACACCGAGCAGCCCTTGGCCGGGCAGACCTGGGCGTTGATTTTCTCTAAGTCTTCCACGCGCACACGCGTTTCTTTCGAGGTGGGTGTTTCCGAACTGGGCGGCCGCCCGATGTTCCTTTCCACCCGCGATATCCAGCTGGGCCGCGGTGAACCCATCAAGGATACAGCCCGTGTGCTGGGCCGCATGATTCACGGTGCCATCATCCGCACCTACGACCAGCAGGATGTGGTGGACTTTGCCGAATACTCCAAGCTCCCCACCATCAACGCTCTGACTGATCTGGAGCATCCCTGCCAGATCCTGGCTGACTTGCTCACCATCGAGGAGCAGTACGGCGTGGGCTCCTGGAAAGATATGAAGGTTTCCTTCCTGGGTGATGTGGATAACAACATGGGCCGCTCGTGGATGTGGGCGGCCAAGCGCCTGGGCTTCACCCTGGTGCTGGCCGGGCCGGAGCAGGCTCTGCCCAAGGCTGAGACGCTGGCGGCACTTGATTGCCCGAACATCATCTGCACCACGGATGCTGCAGAGGCCGTGCGCGATTGCATGGTGATCAACACCGATACCTGGATTTCCATGGGCCAGGAGGCAGAGAAGGGTACTAAGGAGAAAGCGTTCTTCCCCTACCAGGTGAATGCCGAGCTGCTGAAGCTTGCAGCCCCGGGGCATATCGTGCTCCACTGCCTGCCCGCCTACCGCGGCTATGAGATTACAGATGAGGTGCTGGAAGCGAATGCCCCGGTCATCTTCCGCGAGGCTGAGAACCGTCTGCATGCCCAGAAAGCTGTGCTCTACACGCTGGCCAACAGCCGCAAGAAGTAATGGACTACGATACCAGAATTGAGGAGTTGCTGGATGATATGTCCGTCTTTGAGGACTGGACGGAGAAGTACGAATTCATCATCTCCCAGGGGCGCCGTCTGCCGGCTATGCCCGAGAAGTTCCGCAAGAACAGCAACCTGATCAAGGGCTGTCAGAGTCGCGTCTGGGTTGGCACCGAGATGGATGACGGCAAGCTAATCATTCACGCCGATAGTGATTCCCTCATTACCAAGGGGCTCATCGCTCTCTTTATCCGTCTGCTTTCCGGTCTGACCCCTGCAGCCATTCTGGCTGCTGACCTGAGCCGCCTCGATGATTGCGGGCTGAAGGAACACCTGGCTTCCACCCGCGCTAATGCGCTTACTTCCATGGCGGCTACTATCCGCAAGGCTGCCGATGCCGCAGCCCAGACCTACCTGCTGTGAACAATCCCCTCCAGCGCCTGATAGAACAACGCCAGGCCAGGCTGCCGCAGGATACCGATGCTTTCCGCGTATCCGATGGTGCACCCTGGCCGGGGGTGTTCATCGATGCTCTGGCCGACCGCCTGCTGGTTTCTTTGCGCGATACAGCCTTGCCCGCCGGGCTGAAGGAGCTGCTGAAGTCGACAGCCCGGCCGGTGTATGTCAAGCGCCTGGATAAGGATGTGAAGGAGGCTCCTCAGTTTCTTTGTGGTCCGGAGGTCCCCCTCCGCTTCATCATCCGGGAGAATGGGGTGAACTACCTCATGGATATGGGGGCAGGGTATTCGCAGGGAATCTTCCTGGACCAGCGCGATAACCGTGCTGAGCTGCGCCGTATCTGCCGGCCGGGGATGAAGTTGCTCAATACCTTTGCCTATACGGGGGCGTTTTCGGTCTGCGCGGCGCTGGCCGGTGCTCAGACCACCACGCTCGACCTCGCCCAGCCCTGCCTCAGCTGGTGCCGCGAGAATATGGCGCTCAATGATATCGACCCGGATGACCACTACTTCTGCAAGGGCGATGCGTTGCATTGGATGGATCGTTTTGCCCGCCAGGGGCGTCGCTTCGATATCATCGTGCTTGACCCCCCCACTTTTTCTCGCGACGAGAAAGGCCATGTGTGGCGCGTCGAAAAGGATTATGACCACCTGGTCAGTCTGGCTTCGGCCTGTCTTGCTCCTCGCGGCCGCATCCTTTGCTCCACCAATTGCCGCAAGCTGTCCATGTCGGCCTTCCAACGCATGGTGGCGGCTGGAATCCCCTCTGCCCGGCTCATTCCGGTGCCGATGCCCTTCGATTTTGACGGCGAGGACTACTTGAAGTGCATCTGGGCGCAAAATTAATCAGCCCCTGGGTGCCGGGTTGTGCCACTCTATATAGTGTGTCGACCTGTCGCTGCACACATTATGTAGAAGAGCCTCTCTGCCTCTGCAGAAATGTCCGCAATCCATGCGAATCAAGGCCTTCCGAAGCTAGTTTGGAATTGCTTTATTGGAAATATTCTAAATAATAAGAAGCTGGTTATATATACAATATATTGTATGCGGGCTTGCTTTCCTATTCTATATTTTGTGTAATGAAAAGTGCGACCTCTTTCATTTTTTTGCTTGCAAAGGGAATGTATGCATGGTAGAGTTGCGCCTGTGCACCGAGCAGCGACCCGCATGCCGGAACGCCCCGGTAAACGGGTTCTACAAACTCTCTACAACCTCTACGCAACATGCCTGAAATCATCAAACGAAACGGTAAGCGCGAACGCTTCGAGGCCTACAAGGTACAACAGGCCATCGAGAAGGCGTTCCACGCCTCCCAGGAGGAGTACAATCCTCTTGTCTATGCCAACGTGCTGGATAAACTGAAGCACGAAGAATACCTGCCTGTGGAAATGGTGCAGGACCGCATTGAAAAGGAACTCATGCGAGCTGGTGCTTATGAGACAGCCCGCAATTTCATCAAATACCGTTTCCTGCACAAGCTGCAGCGTGAGCAGATTGCCGGTCTGTACAAGGGCAACACCTGGGTAGATTGTAAGCAGACCATCGAGGAATACATCGGCAATACAGACTGGCGTATCAAGGCCAACTCCAACACCACCTATTCCAACGCAGGTCTGGTGAACAACACCGCAGGCAAGGTGATTGCCAACTACTGGCTTGACCAGGTGTACACCCCGGAGGAGGGCGCGGCCCACCGCAATGGTGACTACCATATTCATGACCTCGACTGTCTCACGGGCTACTGCGCCGGCTGGAGCCTGCGCGCCTTGCTCAACGAAGGTTTCAACGGCGTGCGCAGCCGTGTGAACAGCCGCCCGCCGAAGCATTTCCGCGAGGCTCTGGGGCAGATGGCCAACTTCCTGGGTATTTTGCAGAGTGAATGGGCCGGTGCACAGGCTTTCAGCTCCTTCGATACCTACCTTTCCCCGTACCTCTTCAAGGACCAGCTGCCCTACAAGGCTGTGAAGAAGGCGTTGCGCGGCTTTGTGTACAACCTGAACGTGCCGAGCCGCTGGGGCCAGAGCCCCTTCACCAATGTGACGATTGACTGGACCGTACCCCGCGACCTGCGCGAGCAGACCCCCATGTCCGGCAACCAGCACATCTTCGAAGGTGTGGAAGATGAAACGCTGCTCGCCATCGCCCGCGAGCGCGGGGTAGAGAGCCTGACCGACCTCACCTACAAGCACTTCCAGAAGGAAATGATGGTAATCCAGAAGGCGTTCTACGAGGTGCTCACCGAAGGCGACAGCACCGGTCAGCCCTTCACCTTCCCGATTCCCACGGTGAATATCACAGAAGACTTTGACTGGGACGGCGAGAACGTACCGCTGCTCTTCGAGAACGCCGCCAAGATTGGTTCGTCCTACTTCCAGAACTTCATCGGCTCCCAGTACAAGTACGATGAGAACGGCAACAAGATAATCGACGAGGAGGCTTACAAACCGGATGCCGTGCGTTCTATGTGCTGCCGTCTGCAGCTGGACCTGCGCGAACTGCTCAAGCGCGGTGGTGGCCTCTTCGGCTCTGCCGAAATGACCGGCTCCATCGGTGTGGTGACCATCAACCTGGCTCGTCTGGGCTATCTGTACAAGGGGAATAAGAACCTGTTGTACACCAAGTTGGGCGAACTCATGGATCTGGCCAAGGATACGCTGGAGAAGAAGCGCGTGTTCATCAACACGCTGTACGAGCGCGGTCTGTATCCCTACACCAAGCGCTACCTGCCGCACCTGCGCAACCACTTCTCCACCATCGGTCTCAACGGCATGAATGAAATGCTGCGCAATTTCTCCAACGACACGATGAATACGGCCGAGCCGCAGGGTATCGCCTTTGCTGAGGAAGTGCTGCACTTCATGCGCGAACGAATCCGCAGCTACCAGGAGACTACTGGCAATCTCTACAACCTGGAGGCCACTCCCGCTGAAGGCACCACCCACCGCTTTGCCCGCGAAGACCAGAAGCGCTTCCCCGACATCATCCAGAGCGGTACTCCCGGCCACCGCTACTACACGAACAGCTCGCAGCTGCCCGCCGGTTATACGCACGACCTCTTCAAGGCCCTGCAGATGCAGGACAAGCTGCAGTGCTGCTACACGGGTGGTACGGTGTTCCACATGTACATGAACGAGGCCATCTCCTCTCCCGAGGCCTGCCGCGACATCGTGCGCAAGGTGCTCACCAACTTCAAGATGCCCTATATCACGGTGACTCCGCTCTTCTCTGTGTGCGAGAAGCATGGCTACCTCCGCGGCCGCCACGATTTCTGCCCGCTCTGCGACCAGGAGATTATCGACCGCGCCCGCACCGAGGAGCAGCCTGAACTGCCGCTCTTCTAAAGAGATTCAACCCCAACCAATAGAAACCATACGACCATGAGCGATCAGGAAGTAAAACCCGTATACAAGACCGACGAGCAGCTGCTTGCAGAGCACGCCGAGGAGCGCACCAAGTGCACCGTGTACACCCGTGTGATGGGTTACCACCGACCGGTGGAGACCTTCAACGCTGGTAAGCAGGGTGAGTTCGAGGAACGCGCCCACTTCGAAGAGCCCTGCGGCTGTGGCTGCGACGCCATCCTCAAGTAATTCGCGTTTGCGAACCCTCAGGTTATGCGTCACCCCGCAGATATCACCCCGCTTACCTTTCTGGATTATCCGAAAAAAGCGGCTTGTATCTTCTGGTACACCGGGTGTAATCTGCGTTGCCCGTACTGCTACAACCCGGAACTCGTTCTGAGTCATGGCGGCGGGCAGGATGAAATGGCCTTCCTCCGGGAGCGCGCCGGCTTTCTCGATGCCGTCGTGCTCTCCGGGGGGGAGTCCACCCTCAACCCCGATATTGCTGAAGTCTGCCGCGAAATCAAGAACCTGGGCTACCTCATCAAGGTAGACACCAACGGCAGCAATCCCCACGTCATCCGCGCCCTGCTGGAGGAAGGACTCATCAACTACGTGGCGCTGGATAACAAGATGCCCTCCAACCGCAGCTGGCGGCTCCCCGGGGGCAAGCTCCTTTTCGAGCGCTACCAGGAAACGCTCAAAACCTTGATTTTATTCGGTGTGGAGCACGAGGTGCGCACCACCGTGCACCCCGACCTCCTGGATGAAGCGGATATCCTCCGCATGATTCGTGATACCCATGCCCTGGGCTACAAGGGCAACTACTACCTCCAGTTCTTCTTTGAGCCGGACAAAGGCAAGACACTCGGCAACCTGGAGCCGCCGCGCCGCCGCTACGACCGCCGCCTGCTCGATGATATGAGTCCCCTCACCATCGGCTACCGCAACTTCCCGGAAGACCGCTACAGATAAGCTGGCGGCCCTGCGGATTTTCTCTCAATTACTCGACATGAACGCTCTTTTCTTTTTCCTGGCCGCGTGCTGTCTTATGCTCAGCTCCTGCATGCTGGATACGCATACGCGCCTGGCTGACTATGGGCGCGAGTATGAATGTGTGCAGACAAATGGCCGACGGTGGCACGTTCGACAACCGGCTATCCCGGGAGTACCCAAAGATTTGTACGTAAAGGGTCGCGTGGTTTCCTGTTCACGGAAAACAGACTGGGTGCAGTGTGCCATGTCGGCAACACCCGAGGCTACCTATGAGCTTATCTCTGATGTCCGGGAGGAGCAACCGCTTTTAACGTACCGTCTGGATATGTGGAGCGGGACCGCCGTGCCTTCCGAGCTTTCTGACGCTGCACTCTTGCAGGAATTCGAGGATGACCCGGTGCTGCACCCCACGGGAGAATACCGCACCACGCTGCATGCTGCCTGGGCGTATCCGCTCTCTGCCGCCAGCTTTGCGGTGGTAGACATCCCTTGTGGTCTGGTCAGCGGGCTGCTGTTCGTCCTCTCGACTCCCTTTGCTGAAATGGGTGTGTATCCCTTTACCGAGTGGCTCAAATAAATACTCCGTTCATGGATTTTCCTTTTGAAATGACCGGAATCTGCGTGGGTGTGTCCGATGGTGATTCTCTCTTGCTGGAGTTACCCGGCGGCGAGCGTGTGCGCGTCCGCCTGTTTGGCATCGACGCGCCGGAAAAAGATCAGGATTTTGCCCTTCCTGCCCGCAAGAAACTGACCCGTCTGGTGTACGATAAGCAGATTCGCGTGGAGGTGCAGGATATGGATAAGTACGGGCGCTACGTGGGCAAGGTCTATGCCGGGGCTCTCTATGTAAACCGCTTTATGCTCAAAGAGGGGCTTGCGTGGCTCTATCGCCACTATGCTGCTGGTGATGCGCTTCTGGCCGAAGCCGAATCCCGCGCCCGCGCTGCCGGACGCGGCATCTGGGCCTCTTCCGCACCCCTCCGCCCCCGCAAGTTTCGTAGCAATAAAGGGAATGCGGCCAAAGAGGGAGGGGACGCCGGTGCGGCGCGCCACTCACATGGGTAACACTTTAGTTCAACTACATAGGTTACACTTTTGCGCGTTAGTTTTGTATCATTATATTTGTGCCGCGCGGAGCACCGATGGTGGTAACGGCAGACTTTGATTGACCAACCCTGAACCGTCTTCTTTTCATACCTTCTGAGGCATTTGTATCATGTTTTCCGAAAGATGCTAAATGTCCGGACGCTTCAGCCGTGGAAAACTCCGACTGATTTACAAGCTTTATGAATTCGCTTCTATTTTGATTACTACTCTTGGTGTTCCATGGCATAAAGTCATTATGCCATATGTCTATCCCATGGGGTAACCTATGTCCTAGAGTCGCTCCCGTGCGGCAAACATGAGCCGTTTTGCCAAATCGGTATGCGGAGAATGCTCATCGATGAAGTGAGATAATGTGTCGTGATGGTACAAATTTCTTGTATTCATGAGTAAATGATGTAAACTGTAGGAAAGCTTTGAAGTAATTTGAAACTATGGTAAAGAAGTCTTTTTTCGTGATAGCTGCAGCGTTGCTTTGTGGGTGCTCGGTGAAATTGCCGCCGGGTTCCTGCGATGCGCAAGGAAATCTTTCCTACGGCGCAGAGGTGCTGAGAGCAGGGAATAGCAGGGAGATTAATGCGATGATTGCCAGAAAGAAATTTTCTCATCTGGAGGATTTGCGGAAATATCTGGGACCTAAATCCAGTGGTAAGGGGATGACACGTCAGGTGCGCTATGATATCTGGTTGTATAACAGGCGCGTCCGGGATACTGGTGTTGTAAGCCCAGATCAGAATAGCCTGAGTATTCTGGCCGTGGAAAGCACCAAGAAGATTATTTCCGGTATGGCGTATGTGGTAACGTCCGACTCTTCTCATACGACCATTACCGGTGATGCTGCTCTGGTACGCGATTTGCAAGATGTGATGCAAGGAGGCGTTGTGAACAGAGGCCTGAGAGAAGCATATAAACGGGCGATGGCGTTAAACAAGGAGGTTTCTGCATCGTATCAGAAGGCGATAAGAAGAGGTCAGGATACGAGAAGGTACTATGCTCCGGTTAAGGCTCAAAACGGCAAAAAGAATACTCGCGCCAATTAGCGGCTTGCTGCCTGTAACTGGGCTCTATATCGTCATTGCGTTTCTTGCCGGACTTCCGGAAACAGACCGGGAGTCCGGTGATGCTGTTGGCTGGATATGGCTAGGATTACCCGAAGTTTCCAACGGTGAGAGTGGCTGCATTTGTTGCATGACACATTAATCATGAGGAGTGAGGCACGATAGTGTTGAAAATAACAACATAGAATTGACACTCATATAAAAAGTTGTTAGAATACGCTCCTTCATGAGTAACACAGAATTCAGAACAAAGGAGGAACTTATCGCAGAGCTCCAGAAGCTGATCATTGAGGTAAATGATTTGGAGAATATGGTGCCTGGCGATATTGCTCCGGATATGCCGCTTTTTTCGGAAGAAGGTCTGGGGCTCGATTCTATCGATGCCATGGAAATCAGCACGATTCTGCGTCGCCGTTATCATGTGACTCTGGATAAGGAGACTGAGGACGTGGACAAGCACTTTGCAACGGTTGCTTCCCTTGCTGCTTTCATTCAAGCCAATTCCAACAACTAATTTTCTGTTTACCCCCCCCATAATCATATGACGACACGAGAAGAGGTAGATGCTTTCGTACGTAACGTGCTGGAGTCTGATTTTTCAATTGACCTTTCCGAACACGATTTGAACGATGAAACCAATCTGTACGAGGAGCTGGATTTGGATAGCATTGATGCGGTAGACATCATTGTCCTGGTGCAGAAGCACTTCAATATCAGCCTCACTCAGGAAGATTTCAAGGATGTTCGAAATTACGGTGGACTGCTTGATGTGATTTGCAGGACCATTGAAGCTGCTTCATGATGCGGCTTTTGAAAATCCTGGGCAGTCTATGTGCCGTGCTGTACCCTTTACTGGTGCTCTGGCTGCTTAGTGCATACCGAGAGCACCTGCGTAGTATCTGTCTGTTTGGCCTGCCGGTTCTGGTGCTGGTCTGCGTGCTATACTGGGTGCGAGCACGCCAGTTGCGCCAGTTGCTTAGTCCTCTGGTTGCACTTGTGCTCTTTGCGGCAGTCGCCGCGACGGATGCTCCGGAATTCTTCAAGCTTTATCCCATCATAGTCAGTGCGCTTCTTTTGGTGCACTTTGCCTCATCCCTTGCCAACCCACCAACGGTGATTGAGCAGCTTGCCCGCTTGGGCAACCGGGGGGAGCCACTACCGCCGGAGGCAGTACTGTATTGCCGCAAGGTGACTTGGACCTGGGTGGGATTTTTCTGTTTTAATATTACCGTTTCGGCACTTACGGCGCTTTCTGGAAGCTGGCTTGTGTGGACCTGGTACAATGGGTGCATTTCCTATGTGCTGATTGGTTTACTGATGGCTGGTGAGTGGTGCGTGCGCCGCCATTTACAAGCAAAACAGCAGCAACATCATTCAACCTCTGCCTGATATGATTCTTCCTTCTCGCCTTTTAGTATCGGATATGCCATCGGAAACGCCTGTATTCCGTCGCCGGGATGGAGTGGTGAGTCTGCGGGAATACCGCCATGATGTGGCGTGTCTGGTGGCAGTTATTCGCAGTAGTGGTGCCATGACTGCGGTTTTGTATGCGGAGGATAATTACCAGTTTGCCGTGGGGCTGCTGGCTTGTTTATATGCCGGAATCCACACGGTCCTTCCCAATAATCTCTGTGATAATATCCGGAAACAGCTGGAATCACCTGATACTGTATTTGTTCACGAGTTGGTACCAGCAGAGGCTCCTGCCATATTGCAGGTGCAGGATCCGGCCCGGGTGGATGTAGAATTCTTTACTTCAGGCAGTACAGGAGAACCCAAGCGGATTATCCGCAGCTTCGCCAATCTGGAGGCTGAGCTCCAGATGCTTGAGCAGGTGTTTCCGGAGCAGGATGAGCCGGTGGAGGTGTTCCCCACGGTCAGCTTTCATCATGCATACGGTATTATATTTGGTTTGCTGTTACCTTTGAGTCGGGGAATGGTGAGTGATGCGGCTTCCTTCCACGGACTGGAGTCATGGTTGGCGCGGGTGGAACTGCTGGCAACACCAGGTGTGCTGGCCTGGGTGGTTACAACCCCAGCATTCCTGCGCGTGTGGGCCGAGAATGCTCAGCAGTGTCCTTTGCAGCACCGCCCTGTACGTTTGCTTTCTGCCGGAGCTCCCTTGCCATCGGAGGTTGCCGGGAGCGTGGCAGATGTGACCGGTGCAGAGGTGTATGAAATCTTTGGAAGTTCCGAGACCGGGGTTGTCGCGCACCGCCGCCCGCTTATCTGCCAGGAATGGCAGGCTTTTCGCGAGGTGCGTATAGAGCTGGCGGGAGAGAAGGGGATTCGCGTGTTTTCCCCCGCTGTGTTACCGGGTGAGCATGCATCCCTGGGTGATTCTGCCGAGTTGTTGTCCGGAGGCCGCTTCCGGCTTCTGCCGCGGGTTGACCGCATTGTGAAGATTGCTGATAAAAGAGTGTCGCTCTGCGAGGTGGAACAATGCCTGCTTGGCAGCCAGCTGGTGAAACAGGCTCATGCCTTGGTTTTGCCAGGTTCCCGGGTGGCCCGGCTGGCCGTTGCGGTAGTGCCCAGTAAGCAAGGTATTAAAGTATTGCAGGAGCAGGGCTACGCTGTTTACAAGAAGACTCTCAGAGACGCTCTCGCTCAGCAGGTGGAGCAAACTCTGTTGCCTCGCAAGTGGCGTATAGTGGGTGAACTACCTGTGAATGCCCAAGGTAAGGTGACGCAGGCTGCCGTGGCGGAACTGTTTGATTGCCCCTTGCAGTTGCCCGTGATGCTTCCTCTATCCAAGTCTGCCGATACGCTTCATTTTGAGTTGCTCTACGTGCGCGATTCTGCGTATCTTGCTGGTCATTTCCCGGAGTACCCCATTGTGCCGGGGGTGGTCATACTGCAAGCTCTGGCTACCTTAATCCGGAATTATTGGGGGCTGCATGTGGATGGTATTGTGCGCCTGAAATTCTCTGCCGAGACGCTGCCTGGGCATAGTCAACTGGTGACGCTGATGCGAAAGGAGGGCTCTGTTTCGGTGGAAGTACTACTTAAGCACACAGGAGGCAGGGCCTGCCAGGGCCGGATGCTGACTAGTCCCACAGGGAAAGCCCCCGCTTATTTGTAATCTAAGCCAAGCTTGATTGCTACCTCTTTGCAGAGACGCACTGCTTCCGGGTGCGCCGCCTCGCCTTGCCGCGCCATGATGGGTTGGTGCATCGTGAGGGTGAATACCGGGCAGTGCTTACCCACGTACCACCAGGGAGATTCCTTGGTCAGGAAGGGTTCGCTGGTTTCAATGCGTATGGGGACAAGCGGAGATCCACTGCGGATGGCCAGGTGGAAGGCACCTCGGTGCAGCTTGCTCTTCTTGCCTGGTGAGGTGCGCGTACCTTCAGGGAAGATGATGATGTTGAAACCGTTTTTAAGGGCTTCCTGGGACTGCTCCAGCATGTTGATGGAATTGCCGTCATTCACAATACAGAGTCGTTTGAGTATGGGGCGCAGAAATGGCCAGCGAAGCAGTGCCGGCTTGACAATGAGCATGCACTTGGGGATGATGGCGGTCAGAATTACCACATCGATGAGCGACGGGTGGTTTGCTACGATGATGGATGAGCGAATCTGCTCCATCTCCTTCTTCTGAGGTGCGTTCAGATGGAGGTTTCGGGAGGCTCTGAGAACCAGACACATGAACTTCCAGGAATATTGCAGCGTTTTGCTTCCTAGTTCCCGCTCTCGTGAGGGGACAAATGGACGCAGTATCAGCAGAACGATGGAAACGCAGAGTCCCCCGATACCAAAAATGAAATAGTCAATGACAGCGAGAACGCAGCGTATCCGCGTTGCTATGCTCATGGGTGGAAGTTCTTTGTCCATTGGGCTTGGATTTCTGCAAGTGTTTCAGGCAGGGTGTGGGGCTCGCCTTGTTCCACGATGAGAGCCGCTGCCGTGGGCTCCGGATAGCAATCACCGTACAGCAGGAGACAATCAGTACCACTCCGGCAAATCATGGCGGCCTCAAGTATTCCCATGGCAAGGGTGTCCGCCCCCGCTGCAAGTGTGGTGCTGTTATTCTGGTTGTGGCTAGCTAGCCCGAGTAGTGAGGCGGTGGCGTTGTGTACTGAAAGGGAGAACCCGGCTGGTGACATCTCACCATAATCACGCCACTCTTCAAACAGGGAGTGGGTGCGGTCCAGTTCCCCATGGCGGCTGGCGTAGACCAGGGGGAGTTGCAGAATTTCTTTCCCTTGTTCCTGAACCAGCCGGGATACACAGAGCAGACATAACTTGCTCAGCTTGCTCATGCGCCGGGGGAGAGCGTTCGGGAACACCCCCCTGGGTATGCTGACTGGTACTTCATCACAGAAGTCAGCGGCCTTGATTCGGTATGGTGCACTTATTCCTGCCATTTCTTGAAGATGAGGCTGGTGTTGATACCTCCGAATGCAAAGTTGTTGTTCATGACGTATTCCGGATTCATGGAACGGCCTTCACCGGTAATGAAGTCAACGCCGTAACACTTAGGGTCAACGTTGACCAGGTTCAGGTTCGGGTGGAACCAGCCTTCTCGCATCATCATGATGGTCACCATGGATTCCAATGCGCCACAGGCTCCGAGGGTGTGTCCTGTGTAGCCCTTGAGGGAACTGGCCGGTATGGGGGTGGGGAATACGGTGCGGGTTGCTTCCGTTTCTGCAATATCCCCATTCTGTGTGCCGGTACCATGCATGTTGACATAGCCGATCTGCTCAGGTTTCAGCTTTGCGAGGTCCAGAGCCTCCAGCATGGCGTTTTTCATGGTGGAAGCATTCGGGCTGGTGATGTGCATGCCATCCGTATTGGTGCCATAGGATACCAGCTCTGCATAGATGCGTGCTCCGCGGGCCTGGGCGTGCTCTAGTTCTTCCAGAACCAGGGTGCAGGCACCTTCTCCCAGAACGAGGCCATCGCGGTCAGCATCAAAGGGGGCTGGTACAGTATCCGGTTTGTCGTTGCTGGAGCTGGTCGCAAATAAGGTGTCAAATACAGCCGTCTGCACCACATTGCCGGCTTCTGCGCCGCCGGCGAGCATGACATCCTGCCGCCCCATGAGAATGGCCTCATACGCCATGCCGATGGAAACGCTGCCGGAGGTGCAGGCGGTGCTGCTGTTAATGAGGCGCCCCCGGGTACCAAAGAAGAGAGAAAGGTTCACCGCAATGGTCTGCCCCATCATCTTGATGTAGGTGGTGGAGTTCATGTCCCGCGTACTCTGGTTTTCCAGCAGGGTGATGCACCCTCTCATGGCACTCAGGGAGCCAGTGCAGGAACCATAGGCTACGCCAGTGCGTCCATTCGTAAGGACTTCACTGCCTTCCAGTCCTGCGTCACGGATGGCTTCTCGTGTGCAGTCCGTGGCTATGAGCGATACGCTCGACATGGTGCGGGTCTGCTTGCGGGTAAAGTCTGTAGGCGGTTTATAGCCCTGGATGGGAGCAAAGAGATGGGAGCGGAGCCCTTGGATGGTATCCCAGTCTTCCATGTGCCGGGTAGTGTTTTTCCTTGTTCGGAGACTCTGCATAATCTCCTCCTGACTGCGGCCCAGGGAGCTGATGGCTGCCATGCCGGTAACGACCACACGCCTGCTCATACAAGACCTCCGTTCACGTTGATGACCTGCCGGGTGATGTAGGATGCTCCGTCCGACATCAGGAAGGATGCCGTTGCTGCAATGTCATCCGGGGTTCCTAAGCGGCGCAGCGGAACCATTTTCTTTATTTCCTCAATGGGAAGAGTCTCAATCATATCTGTTTCAATGATGCCGGGGGCAATGCAGTTGACGGTAATCTTGCGCTTGGCCAGTTCTAGTGCCAGAGCCTTGGTTGCACCGATGATGCCGGCCTTTGCGGCACTGTAATTGACCTGCCCCCTGTTGCCCGCAACGCCGGAAACGGAGGAAATGGTGATGATGCGCCCCCCTTTGCGAGCTTGAAGCATGGGCATGATGCAAGGGGAAAGCACGTTGTAGAATGAGTCAAGATCGGTGCGGAGAACGGCATCCCACTGCTCTCCTTCCATGGCGGGGAAGGGGGTGTCACGGGTGATGCCGGCGTTACACACGATGCCGTAGTATGGACCATGCTCCGCAATGTCCTTCTCTAGTGCTTCGCGCGCGGCTGCGCGATTCGATATGTCAAACATGAGGACTCGGCAGGAGGTGCCTTGTGCGGTCAACTTAGCAGCGAGCTCCTCGCACGATTGGCGGTTGTGTCTGGCATGCAGGACAATGGAGTACCCATCACCTGCTAATTTGCGGGCAATGGCTGCTCCTATACCGCGGCTCGAACCGGTGATGAGACACCATTTGGTGGGAGGGGAGGTAGACATAATATAAGAGGGAGACTAGAGATGAGTTTGCCTGTGTCGCAAGGCGTGCCTGTTATATCACTTCCATTCTGCTACTGTCAATGTATTTTTAACTATTTTGCAAGTCATTAACGAGTTGACTTTATCAGAAATTTCTGTTACAAACCTGGCCCACCTGTTATCATGAAGTCTGAACCCCGTAGAAGAAAACGGAACATCCCGCCCCGGACCGTGCGCGCGCTTGCCGCAGCACAGCAGATTGCTTTTGGCCCGCTTGCCTTCCAGGCGGTGCGGGCCATGCTGAAAAGCGGCATGTTGGAATACCTTGAGAATCATCAGCCTGCAACGCGCGCTGACCTTGTGGCCCGCTATGGTCGTTACATGGCCGATGTGCTTACTGAATCTGGTGTGACAGCCGGAGTACTTACAGAGTCGGCTGATGGCACTCTGAAGGTGAGCGATGTGGGGTATTGCCTGCTCAATAATGAAATGACCCGGGCCAATTTTGATTTTGTGGCAGACGTGTGCTACCTGGGGGCTGACCGCTTGTGGGAATCCCTGGAAAAAGGTAAACCCGCAGGTTTGGCTGTGTTTGGAGATTGGACTACCATTTACGAGGGCCTTTCCAAATTGCCAGAACCGGCCAAGACGAGCTGGTTTGCCTTTGACCACCTATATTCGGATGCGTTCTTTGCCCAGGCTATTGAGTTGATGCGCGCTAATGCCTCACTTGAAAATGTGTTCGACGTGGGCGGTAATACAGGCAAGTTTGCCGGGTGCCTGCTCCGCATGGTAGAGGAGGCCAATATCACGATTGTGGACTTGCCAGGCCAGCTGGAAATGGCCCGCGCCAATATGTCATGGGCAGGTGAGCGCTGCCGCTATGCTGCCGCGAATGTGCTTAGTGATGATCCCTGGCCTGTGGGGGCTTCTGTGGTTTGGATGTCCCAGTTTCTTGATTGCTTCTCGCACAGTCAGATTGTGCGCATTCTGTCCAAGGTCGCCAAGGTACTGGCTCCAGGGGGCAGCATCTTTATTGCCGAGCCGTTCATTGATTGCCAGAGCTTTGAAGCTGCTGCCTATTCACTGGCTCAGGGCTCGCTGTACTTCACCTGCATGGCGAATGGCAACAGTAAATTCTACACAGCAGCCGAAATGGAGGAATGTGTACGCGAAGCCGGATTGCAGGTTCGCCGTTCGTGGCACTCACTAGGTAAGTACCAGTACTCCCTGATGCAATGTGTGCTCGTGTAAATAGCGAAACTCACGTGAGCGGAGTGGGAATCCGTCTGCTTTTGTGGGTTTACCGCCATTGTGGTCAGCGGGTATGCCGGTTCCTGGTTGCTTGTGTGCTGGCTTTTTCCTACCCGTTTCTGCGTAAGGCGCGCGTGGCCTCAGCCCGATTCCGGCGGCAGTGGAGCGAATTCACGGGGCGTAAGTCCAGGGGAGGATTCACCCATTTGCGTACTTTTGCCTATACCCTGGCAGACCGCCTGGCCTGCCGTGCCGGGCTGTTTGATATGGAGCGTGTGCGAGTATGCACGCCCGCTGCCTACGAGGAACTGACGCGCTTGTATCGTCAGGGCTGCGGGGTGTTCTGCATTACTTCTCACCTGGGGTGTTTTGATATGCTCCGCGTGCTGTTTGATTGTACGCGCCAGGATATGCCAGGTGAAATACATGTGTTTATGGACACGACGGCTACACAGGCATTTGCTCGGCAGCAACTCCGTTTTGGAGGCAGGGGCCTGGAAACATTCGTGCATGCCGTGCAGGATCTGGGACCTGGACTTTCTATGCAGATGGCGCAGAAAGTGGAGCAAGGCGCCATGGTCGTGATGGCTGGTGACCGCATATGGCGGGATGACAAGAAGGCAAACTATGTATTTCCCTTCCTGGGGCGCGATGCTTGCTTCCCGCGGGGGTGTTTCCGCTGGGCTGCTTCGCTGGGCTGCCCGGTTTATTCCTTTTGCCTTGCGGAGAACGGTGGGTTGTATGATTTGCATGTAGAGTGTCTATCACCAGAGGGCGAGGAAAAGGCAGAGCCTCTGGCTCGGCGCTTTGCCCACTTGTTACAGACTCTCTGTAGCACTTATCCTTCAAACTGGTTCAATTTTTACAATTTCTGGATATGAGACGTTTTATCATCTCGATACTGGCTGTAGCGACCTGCGCAGGAGCTGCTGAAACCATGCCCGCATTTCCGACCGTGCGGGTGAATAACTACACAACCCTGAAGACGTGGTTTCATGATGCCCCTCATACCACGGCTACCTTTGAGATGACACGCACCATGCCCTCCGGCAGACAGCTCAAGAGCCGCGGCTCTTTTGAGTTCCGGCTGGGTATAGGAATGATGTGGCGCACGGAGCATCCTGTGAGGAATGCCATGGTTATTACCAGCAAGGAACTCAAGATATATGATGCTAAAGGACGCAATCTACGTAGTACGAATCTGGAGGGTGTTCCCTCGGCCCGATTCACCGGAGCCTTCACGCAGGAGATGAGCCCGGAATTCCTGAAGCAGATGGAGCGTGCTTTCCATGTGACCTGCCGTACAAATCAGACACAGCGCGAGCTCGTCATCGGCATGAAGGCCCGCCATAGAGCCAATGATTTGCGCTGGCTGCTGGTAGTAGTGCAGAGGGGGGTGCTGAGGGAGGTCTATTATGAATCTGCTCGCCAGGGACTTACCAAGGTGGTTTTTGACAAGGTGAGGCATTCGGACAAGGTCCCGGCGGATGCGTTTAGTATTGTTCCATAAGTGATGCAGGCGAGATTCATAACGGCTCTTTTTGCAAGCCTCGTGTTGATGGCAGCCACTACCGTGCTGCTGCTGCATGGCGTGCACGTCAATACCAGCCTGTATGACTTGTTGCCTGCGGGAGGAAGGAACGATAGCGCCACGCATGCGCTGGAACGCATGGCAAGAGCCAGCAGTAGGCAGGTGAATCTCCTTATTAAAGGCGACTCAGAGGATAAGGTGCTTGCACGCGCTCGCAAAATTATTGACTCCTTGCCGGAAGGAATTCACCCGATGACAGACAATGCCGGATTATCCAGGGTGGGGCAATTGCTGTACCAGTATCGCTACCAGCTTCTTTCAGACCGCCACCGTCAGGCATTGGAAACGGGGGATACGGCAGCTTTGAAGGAAGAGGCCCTGGCTAATCTTTATAGTTTTGTACCTCTCTCCCTGTATCCTGTGGATGAGGATCCCTATGGTTTTGCAACCTCTTTCCTGTTGGAAAATCCACTAGTGCGCCAAAATGGCTTTGAACCGAGGGATGGCGTGCTCCTTACCTGGAAAGATGGCGCACTCTATGCCTATATCCCGCTCATGCTACCGGAGTCGGCTGCTGATTCCCTGGACGAGATGCAGAAGATGATGGCAGAGCTAGCCTCCCTTTGCGAGGGGGATGATGTGATGCTGTGCGGCACCCCGGTTCATACCTGGCGGGCCAGTACTTCCAGTCAGAATGCCATGAGTGTTCTGAGTGTCCTTTCTCTGCTCATGATTGTTGCTCTCTTCCTGTGGGTGTTTTCATCCCTGCGAGGCATGCTCGTGATGGGGGGCACGCTTGCCGCTGCCGGGGTCGTTTCCCTGGCTGCTGTTGTCCTGCTGCATGGTCACGTGCATATCCTGGCCCTTGTATTTGGTTGTTCTCTGGTGGGTATTTCTACAGATTATGTCGTACATTATCTGGTGGGACATCACGATTCGCAGGATTCCTTGATTGCTCCAGCACTGAAGCGTTCCTTATTGCTGGGGCTTCTGACCAGCAGTTTGGGGTACGCAACCTTCTACGCTGCACAGGTGGATTTGCTGGCTCAGATAGCTACCGTTTCCATTGCGGGCCTTGCAGCGGCCATGTTGTTCATTTTTGCGTTCTATCCCTTGCTTTACCTGCGTCATGTACCAGTGAAACTTGCGCCTGGAGCGCTGAAACTGGGGGCCTTTGTAGCGCGTTGGCACATGCCTGCCTGGTTGCCCTGGGGATTTGCCTTTGTTTCCGTGATGCTGGCGGTGTGGAAATTGCCCATTTGTGATGATTTGCGGAGCTTCTACCGACCTGAGCCTGATTTGTTGGCGGCTGAGAAACAACTGGCTGCTCTGAACGGGATGGAGCAGGGGATGCTCACCCTGCTGGTTCGTGGTGAGCAGCCAGAGGAAATTCTGCTGCGACAGGAGATGCTGGCTGATTGGCTGAAAAAGGCGGGGGTTCCGTATTTTTCCTCTGCTGCTGTATTGGTGCCATCCGCTGCCCGGCAGAAAGAGAATTTTGAGCGGGTGAAGAAGCTCGCTGCGGAATATGCCGATGATGTGCCCTTGGATATGCCGGACACCTGGCCCGGAGCATTGAAGCCCGATGATTTGTTGCAGTCTGATTCTCCCTTTGCTTCTCTTTCGTATCTCTGGGACTCCGGCTGTGGGCTTGTCCTGGTTCCCGGTCAGTACCGAATGCAGCTGCAAGCGCTTCCCCAGCAGCCTTGGCTGGAGCAGGCAGACCGTTTTGCTGATTTGCAGCAGCAGGTCAGATCATGGCGTGAGCAGCTCATGTGGCTCATGGGCATTGTAGGAGTGTTGGTGCTGATACTGCTTTCCCTTTTCTTTGGACCGCGGAGTGCACTTTGCATCTGCGGTCCTGTGGCGGCCGGTGTTATGGCCGTTTTTGGTGGGTTGGCGCTTCTGGAGATCCCCCTCACTCTGTTCCACGTGCTTGCTTGTTACCTGGTGCTGGGGCTAGGGTGTGACTACGCCATTTTCAGGGCCACGCATGTTCAGGCTGGCATGTTTACCGCACTAGCGGTATGCGTTTCCTTCCTGACTTCCTGGGGGGTGTTCGGCGTGCTGGCGTTTACTGATTTTTCTGTAACCCAGGATATGGGCTGCGCCATCAGCTTGGGGCTTACCGTGGCCTATGTGCTTTCACCAGCCGCCACGGGTGCAGCAAAGCTGCGGTGCAGAGTCTTGTGTGAGCCAGGGAAATAAGCACATTGTCGCGCAGCATGCGGAAATTGGAGCGTCCTCCTTCAGGATAACTCACGTTGATGTCCAATGTGCTTACGTGCATGCCGTCCCAGTAGCAGCGCACTAATAGCTCAATGTCACCTGCCATGCCGAGAGAAATACCGTTACGTTTCAGGATGCGGAGGACCCGCTCCAGGGGGTAGAGTCGGAACCCGCACATGGCATCTACCCGGCAGGCTCCGGCCGTTTCCAGCCAGACGAAGAAATTGGTAATCATACGTCCCTTGAGTCGTGCCAGGGGAGCATCATCTCCATAATTGGGTTGCCCCAGAATCAGGTGATGAGGATTCGCTCCTGCTTTCTGTATAAAGCGGGGTATTGCTGATGCATCATGCTGCCCATCGGCATCACACTGCAATGCGTGGGTGAAACCCGCTTGTATTGCTGCTTTCATACCTGCAAGAACCGCATACCACTTGCCCCCGTTAGTAGGCAATGTGATGAGCTCGGCTCCATGCTTTTGCGCTGTGCTTTGGATGACGGATGCCTCCTCCGGTGCGCTTCCATCATCTACAACAAAGGTAGGTATTCCATATACTGACACGCGGGGCAGGTAGGCAGCCAGCTCCCGGCCATGGTTATAACAGGGTATAATGATGCAGGGGTGGAAATCTGCAGCCATGGTCAGTCTTTTTTTTCAGCAGCAAGTGCCTGGTTGACGATGTCGATGAAATAGGCCGGATTGATAAGATTCGTTTTTTCTGTGCTGGTTTCAACGGCCATCTGCATTGTTTCTCCCTTTGTGATGATTTCCTGCGTTTCAGCATCGCGGATGGTGAAGGCGATGGTGAGCGAGTTCACATAATCCTTCAGCTCGGCAGTAATGGAGAGTTTCTGGTTCAGAACGGCTGACTTCATGTATTTGCAGCGGAGTTTTACGACGGGCCATACATGCCCCATATCTGCCATAGTCTGATATGAGAGCCCCATTTTATGAATTAGGGCAGCGCGTGCTTTCTCAAAGAAATTGACATAGTTCCCATGCCACACCACCCCCATGGGATCCAGCTCGTAAAATGATACTTGGTGGTATACGGTTACTTTCATGTTATTCTTCGCGGTATACGGTGATTTCTGCTTCGGCGAGAAGTTCTCCCTGCATGCGGATGTTGCAGCTGAATACACCCACAGGAGGAGAGTGCAGGATTCCTTGAGCTTCAACCTCCAACGGGATATTGACAGGCAATGCCTTTGTATAGCTTCTGTATTGTTTGACGGAAAGGAGTTTTCCCATTTGCGCCGGGGTAATGCCATGTTGAATGTCGGAATACCCGGAATGCAAGCCAATGGCCTGTGCCATGATTTCCACGGACGCAGTCGGTATAACACCATTAATGGATGCATCATACAGTAAATCCTTCGTAGTGCACATGGTGGCAGCCTTGATGTAGGCTTTATCCAGGTCGACTTCCAGGATACCTTTCACAAGGAGCATGGGATCCCGGTGGGGAATCAGGGTTGTGGCGTCAATGTCAAGCATGTCGGGAAAGGAGAAGGGCAACGTTATTGCCACCAAAGGCAAAGGAGTTGCTGATGCAGTATTTCAGGGGCCTGGCGGCATGGGAGGAGATGTTGACTCCTGCAGGTAGCTCTGATTCACGCAGCCACGGTTGCCGGGGTAGCTGCTGCCCGGCTCGTTTCAGCAGGGCGGTGCAGAAAGCAGCTTCCAGAGCACCTGCAGCGCCGAGTGTATGCCCAGTATAGGGCTTGGTGCTGCCGCAGGGAGGCTGTTTGTCGAGGAAGCAGTCCCGCATGGCATTGAGTTCCATGGCATCATTCGCATCTGTGCCGGTGCCATGCAGGTTCACATAATCGATATCCTGGTGGGTAATGCCCGCCATCTCTATAGCCATATTCATCGCGCGAACGGCCTGGAATCCACCTGGTTCTGGGGTGGTTGTATGGTAGGCATCTGCGGTTTCTCCGTAGCCGGAAAGCACAATGTCGCCTGGTCGGGGCTCGCGGCGGGTGAGCAGGAACAGGGCGGCTCCTTCACCATGATTCACGCCTCCCCCTTGCAAGCTGAAGGAACGACTGCGGGTTTCTGAAATGAGTTGAAGGGCATCAAACCCATGCAGCGCATAGTTGCACAGGGCATCTCCTCCACCCGCAATAACGGCATCGCATACACCCGCTTCGAGAAGCCTGGATGCGCTGACCAGAGCCTTGGCTGAGGAAGAGCATGCTGTGCTGATCGTGTATGCTGGTCCCTTGGCTCCGGTGTATGCTGCTACAAATCGAGCAACGTTGCCCACTTCCAGCAACTGAAGAGCTGGTTCCCCGCTATTTCCTTTTTTCCATTCCTGGTGGTATTCTTCAATGCCGGAATTACTGGAGCCCATCACAATGCTCAGCCGTTCCGGGGAAATTTCTTTCCATTGGCTGCTCAAGCGCTGTAGACAATGCAGAATCAAGGCATTCGTGCGTGTTTGCCAGTGGGGTTCAGCAATGAGTGGAAGGGGGGCGTTCACCACGCCGGTCGGAACGTTTCGCCCACCAACGAGTCGTGGTTGCATAGGACCGTATAAGCCTTCATCCAGTGCTTGCAATACCTCTGGAATGTTGCTACCCAGATTGCAAAGGAGAGTCATGTCCTCAATTACACAGGCTTCCATATGACTAGAGAGAGGGGGGGCTTAATTACAGTATGGAGTGGGATCCGGAATGCCGGTTGCGGAAAAGGAGTCTTTGCGTTCGCGGCAGGTGGAGCACTGGCCGCAGTGCTGCTCTCCGCCGCAGTAGCAGGAGTAGGTGTGGGCAAAGTCAACTCCCAATTCTGCACCGATGGCGGTGATTTCTGCCTTGGTGTTGGCAATGAAGGGACGGAGTATCTGTAGCCTGGCGTAGGTGCCGTGCGAGATGGCGGCAGACATGGCGGCCATGAACTCCTCTCTGCAATCAGGGTAGAGAGCGTGGTCCCCGCCGTGGGCTGCAATGACGAGCCCGGAGGCACCCTTGCTTTCGGCAATGCCGGCGGCAATGGCCAGGAAGATGCCATTGCGGAAGGGAACGACGGTCTGCTTCATGTTCTCCTCGTCGTAGTCGGCGGTGGGAATGGCATCTGCCCCGTTGAGCAGGGCGCTTTCCAGATGCTCCGAAATAGGGCGCAGGTCAATTTCGTGGTACGGTACGCCGGCGCGCTCTGCTTGCCAGCGGGCGCAGGCCAGCTCGCGGGCGGCGTGGTTGCTGCCGTAGTCGAAGGAAAGGGCGCAGACCACCTCGTGGTGGCGCAGTGCCCAGTGCAAGGCAGTGGTGGAATCCAGCCCGCCGGAGAGGAGAACGGCTACTTTCATGCAGGGCGGTTCTCGGGATTGTGCTCGGCTTCGCAGGTGAGTTGAATGCCGCCGCGAGCGCCGAAGCGGCCAGTCACCTTCATCCAGGCGGGGTCGACAGCGGCCACGAGGTCATCCAGGATGCGGTTCACCACTTGCTCATTGAATGCGGCGTAGTTGCGAAAGGAAACGAGGTAGTATTTGAGACTCTTTGTTTCCACCACTTTTTCTGCCGGGCAGTAGGTGATGGTGAGGTGGCAGCTGTCCGGCTGGCCGGTCACGGGGCAGAGGGAGGAAAACTCGTGCGTATCGAGCGTGACCACGTAGCGACGCTGCGGGCTGCGGTTCGGGAAGGCTTCGAGCTGGGCTTCCTCCGGGCTGTGGAAGAATTCGCTGTGCTTGCCGAGCAGGGAGAGGTCTTTATTATCCATAGTCGTGAACAATTATGCTTTGGTGAGTTTGTAACCATCCTTGCCGTCCTTCATGGCCCAACCCAGCTCTGCAAGTTTGCCGCGCAGAGCATCGGCGGTGGCCCAGTCCTTGGACAGACGGGCTGCCCAGCGCTCATCAGCAATGGCCTTGATGTCCTCCGGCACTTCAATATCGGCATCCGGGTCGGGCAGCTGCAGCCCGAGAGCTTCCATGATGAAGCGGAAGGCCTTCCAGACCTTCTCGGCCTCGGCGGCCTCCATTTCAGCAGGTTTGATACCCTTGATTGCGCTGAACACATGGCCCAGGGCCTCCGGGCCATTGAGGTCATCCTCGAGACTATCCCAGGCGGGTTGGAAAGCACCCAGGGCAGGGGCCTTCTTCACAAAGTCGCGGTAGGTCGGTTCCTTGGCGCCGCTGGCCTTGGCGAGTTCCTTGTCGAAACGGCCCAGCTTGTTGAGGGCGCTGGTGGCATCCTTCATGCCGGTGAGGGTGAAGTTCAGCGGGCGGCGGTAGTAGGCACCGGCCAGCACATAGCGCAGGGCTGCAGGGGTGTAGCCCATTTCCTGCAGCTGGTCGAGGGTGTACATGTTGCCGAGGCTCTTGCTCATCTTGGCCCCATCCACCAGCAGGTGGGTCACGTGGAACCAGTGGCGGGCAAATTCGCCACCGCAGGCGCAGCGGCTCTGGGCAATTTCGTTCTCATGGTGCGGGAAGACGAGGTCCACACCGCCGGAGTGCAAGTCGAAGGTGTCGCCAAGGTATTTGTGGCTCATGGCTGAGCATTCGAGATGCCAGCCAGGGCGGCCTTCGCCCCAGGGCGAGGGCCAGAAGTTCGGTCCATCCTCAGGGCGGCGGGCTTTCCAGAGTACAAAGTCGGCCACGCTGTCCTTTTCGTACTCATCGGTATCAGCGCGGGTCTGGGCTGTTTTGCCGAGGTCGAGTTCCTGGCGGTCGAGGTGGGCCAGTTTGCCGTATTCGGCGTAGGAAGAAATGCGGAAGTAAACGGAACCATCATCGCTCTGGTAGGCGTGGCCGCCGTCCATGAGCTTCTGCACGATGTCGAGCTGTTCTTTGATGTGGCCCACAGCGCTGGGCTCAACATGTGGGGAGAGGCAGTTGAGAGCCTTGCAGTCATCGTGGAACTTGGCTGTCCACTTGGCGGTGTATTCACCCAGCGGCATGCCTTGTGCCTGGGAATTGCGGATAGTCTTGTCGTCCACATCGGTGAGGTTACGCACGTGTTTGGTGCGCAGGCCCCCCAGCTCCACCACGCGGCGGAACACATCCTGCACCACAAAGGTGCGGAAATTGCCAATGTGGGCAGCAGCATACACGGTGGGGCCGCAACAGTAGAAGCGCAGCTGTTTGCCGTCTTCTGCCTGCACGGGCTTCATCGCCCCCGACTGTGTATCGTATAGGTGTAACATAACGCGGTGAGTATGACGTTACAGACCTTTGTTGTCAAGTCTGCGGGATGTCAGCCTGTGGGTTTCTGTATAGGGGAAATCACTTGGTACCGTCCAGGCTGAGACGGCCAGAAGAGTGAGCATAAGTTGCGTTGTTTTCATTTTGATGCAGTGTTGTGGAGGTAATGTATCGCGCCGCCGGAAGTGCGGAGGATTTGTTGAATAAGTGAGGAATACCACCCCACCCGGCAGGGGTACAGCCGGGGTGCGGCGGTGGGGCGGCGGGGGTACGGCAGGCACCCCGCTGGGTTATATCAGGGGGCTGGG
>JAFWYD010000022.1 GCA_017517805.1 Akkermansia sp. | reverse complement strand
GGCATCTGCGCCTGGGAGAAGTCGACGTCTACCACGGCGCCGATAATCTGCACGATTTTACCTGTGTTCATACTAAGAATAAGTTGTTTTTGAAAATTGGTTGAATGGGGTGGGGGATTACTCCATGGCCTTCATAGCCGTGGTGATTTCGAGAAGTTCGTTGGTAATCTGGGCCTGGCGAGCCTTGTTGTATTCCAGCGTGAGTTCACCGATGAGGGTCTTGGCATTTTCCGTCGCGGATTTCATGGCCACCATGCGGGCAGACTGCTCAGAGGCCTTGCCTTCCAGCACCATCTGGGTGAGCAGGTTGGCAAAATACAGCGGCAGAATGGATTTGAGGAGGGTGGTGGGATCCGGCTCCAGCAGGTAATCGCCGTGTTCCTCATCGGCGGCTTCTTCTGCCAGTTTGAGCAGTTCCTCTGGCTTGATGGGGAGGATATCCACCACCTGCGGGCGCTGCACCATGATGTTGATGAACTTCTGGTAGACCACGGTCACACGGTTGTAGGTACCATCGATGAAGCCTTTGCGAATGAAATCCAGAATGGCTTTCATTTCTGCTTCTTCCACGGTGTCACCAATGGTGAAGGAGGCCACAATCTTACGCCCCACGCGGGCGAATTGCGGGTTGAGCTTGATACCGACGGTGAGGTAATCCGCCTCGGGCGGGCATTGGGTGAGCACCTCTTTGAAGAGGTTGGTGTTCAGTCCCCCGCAGAGGCCGCGGTCGGTGCTGACCACGATGACGAGCTGCTTGCCCGTTTCGCGCTTTTCCATGAGCTGGACAGAACCCTCGGCAATGGATTCCTGGAGGTGTTTGAAAACGCGCGACAAGGCGCGGATGTATACACGTCCTTTCAAAGCCAGCTCCTGAGCACGACGCATCTTGGCAGACGCAACCATCTGCATCGCTTTGGTAATCTGCGATGTGTTGCGTACCGACTTGATGCGGCGTTTAATGTCTCTCAGGCTTGCCATGTTGTTACTTCAGGCGGGATTTGAAAGTGGTCATGAAGTCCTTGAGGGCAGCGTCGATTTCCGGCGTGAGGGACTTCTCGGCTTCGATGCGGGTGAGCAGGGAGGCTCCGTTCACGCTGGCTTCTTCCTCCAGCTGGCGGCGCACAGCCTGAATCTGATCCACGGCCACATCATCGAGGAATCCGCGCTGGATGGCGTAGAGGTTGATGACTTCGATACCCAGGCTCTTGGGTTCGTACTGGCCCTGCTTGAAGAGTTCCACGATGCGGCGGCCGCGCTCCAGCTTGGCCTTGGTGGCGGCAT
This sequence comes from Akkermansia sp., assembly GCA_017517805.1. GTDB lineage: Bacteria > Verrucomicrobiota > Verrucomicrobiia > Verrucomicrobiales > Akkermansiaceae > Akkermansia. Next base: position 5,209 of record JAFWYD010000022.1, on the reverse strand, counting down.
CCAGGTCGGAGCCGAACTGGGCGAAAGCCTGGAGTTCTTCGAACTGGGCGAGGTCGAGCTTCACGGAACCGGCGAGCTTCTTCACAATCTGGGTCTGGGCGCTGGAACCCACGCGGGATACGGAAATACCCACGTTGATAGCGGGGCGCACGCCTTGGTAGAAGAGGTCGGTATCCAGGAAAATCTGACCATCGGTGATGGAAATGACGTTCGTGGGAATGTAGGCCGAAACGTCACCAGCCTGAGTCTCGATGATGGGCAGGGCGGTCAGGGAACCACCTTTACGGCCACCTTCGCTGTTGATGCGGGCGGCGCGCTCCAGAAGGCGGGAGTGCAGGTAGAATACGTCGCCGGGATAGGCTTCGCGGCCGGAGGGTCGGCGCAGGATGAGGGAAACCTGGCGGTAAGCCACAGCGTGTTTCGAGAGGTCATCGTACACGATGAGGGCATCCTGGCCCTGGTCCATGAAGTATTCGCCCATGGCGCAGCCGGCATAGGGGGCGAGGTACTGCATGGCAGCGCTGTCGGAGGCAGAGGCCACCACCACGATGCTGTATTCCATGGCACCGGCTTCTTCGAGCTTGGCCACGAGGCGGGAGACGGTGGCGCGCTTCTGGCCCACGGCCACATAGATGCTGTAGAGCGGGCGGTGGCCCGGCAGTTTGCCTTGCTCAGCCAGTTTGTTCTGCTGGGCCTGGGCAATCATGGTATCGGTGGCGATGGTGGTCTTGCCTGTGGAGCGGTCGCCGATGATGAGCTCGCGCTGACCACGCCCGATAGGAATCATGGCATCGATGGGCAGAATACCGGTCTGCACCGGCTGGTTCACACCCTGGCGAGAGATGATACCGGAGGCAATCTTTTCCACGGGGTAATAGGTGGTAGCCTGAATCGGCCCCTTGCCATCCAGCGGGTTGCCCAGAGTATCCACCACGCGGCCGAGCAGGCCGGGACCCACCGGCACCTGCAGCAGGCGCCCCGTGGTCTTGCAGGTGTCGCCTTCCTTCAGGGATGCTGCATTGCCGATAAGCACGGCACCTACCTCATGCTCTTCCAGGTTCATGGCGAGGCCCATCACGCCGCCGGGGAATTCAATCATCTCATTGAGCATGGCGTTGCTCAGGCCCTCGATGTGGGCCACGCCATCGCCGATGGCTTTGATGGTGCCCACGTTCTCACTGACGGAGGCGGTGGAGATGTTGCGAATCTGTGCTTCGAGTTCTTGTACGATGTTGCTCATACCGTGGTGTGTTTAGAGATTTTTAGTAAGTTGTGCAATTCGGGTGCGGACAGAGGCATCTGTCACATCATCGCCCACCTTGACGGTGAGCCCGGCGATAAGGGATTCATCCACCTGCCATTCGTAGTTCAGGCCAGCCTGGCGGCTGTTGAGGCGGGCGGTGATGGCGGCCTGCTCAGCTTCGGTCAGCGGCACAGCGCTGGTGATGGTGGCGGTGTGCGCAGCGCGCTCCAGTCGTACCAGTTCTGTAAAGGCCGTGAGCAGGGCCAGGAAGTTGCGTGGCTTTTCGGTGGCAATCTTATCGGCTACCTGGCGCACGATGGATTCATTCATCAGCCCATCGGCTCCGATGCAGAGCCGCATGAGGCGGCGCGCCTGGGCCTGTACTTCTTTACTGATCTTCATGGCAGATTAGAGGGACTTGATGGCTTCGGCATTGATGGCGCGGTGGTCGGCATCGCTCAGCACCTTGCCGGTGACGCGGGCGGTGGCTTCGGCCACCAGTCGGGTGAATTCATCCTTCAGTGCCTCCTTTTCGCGCTGGGTATCCATTTCAGCTTGCTTGTGGGCGTTTTCGATGATCGCCTGGGCTTCGGCGCTGGCCTTGGCCGAGAGGTCGGCCTGCAGTCGGACTGCCGTTTCGCGGGCCTGCTCGACTTCCTTCTTGCCGGATTCGCGGGCTTCATCGAGCATCTTCTCGCTGGTAATCTTCACATCTGCCAGTTCCTGCTGGCTGCGGGCGTGCATTTCCTCGCCTTCCTGGATGCGCTGGCGGCGCTCATCCAGCTGCTTGAAGATGGGCTTGATGCCGAAGCACACGACAATGGCGGCCAGAATGCAGAAGGCAATCAGGTGCGCGATGAAGGCATCGGTATGCAGACCGAAATTGGTGACCAGGTCCTGAATATCAGCAGCGAGAATCGGGGTGAACATGGTTGTGAGTGATATGGGTTAAAAGACGGAGTGATTTTTTGAAGGGGGGGAAAGGGGAAGGGGCATGCCGTTTGCTTGAATGGCCTGGCATGCCCGCGGGCGTAGCGCTCAGCTTAGCCCATGAAGATGGCCACGAAGGCCACACCTTCCACAAGGGCGGCCAGAATGATGGAGATGGTCAGCACCTGACCGGAAGCGCCGGGGTTGCGACCGGTGGATTCAGCGGCCTTCATGCCGATCAGACCAATGCCGAGACCGGCACCGAGAACAGCCATGCCGGATTTGATAGCGGCGGTGGCAAGAGCGGGGAGCATCATGATTGTTGGTTTTCTATTGTTGGTTGTTTATTGGGAAAACCCGCAGCTTCACGTTTGCTTCATGATCAACTGCGGGAAAATGGTCGGTTAGTGGGCGTGTTCTTCATCTCCTCCCACCTGGGTCTTCAGGAAGATGGCGGTGAGCATCAGGAACACCAGGGCCTGCACAAAGCCCACCAGGATTTCCAGGCACATGAAAGGCAGCATGGCGGCGGCGTTGCCCAGAATGCTCCCGCTCACGATGCTCATCTGCTCCAGAATAGCCTCACCTGCATAAATGTTGCCGAAAAGACGGGCGGCCAGGGCTACTGGACGAATAGCGATGGAAAGCAGCTCGATGAGCCCTACAAAGAAGAAGACCGGCAGCAGCAGGTTCCTGAGCAGGCCGGTGAGTCCGCCCTTGGGGCCGAAGATGTGGCCCACAAAGTGTGCAATGCCTTGCTCCTTGATGCTCCAGATAAACCAGAGCAAGGTGTAGAACAGACCCAGGAACAGGGTGACGTTCAAATCTGCATTGGCGCCGCGGAAGATGGGCTGGCCATTCATGGTGATTTCGCCCACGCCGGGGATGAGACCCATGTAGTTACTGGTCAGGATGAGCAGGAACACCGTGGCGAAGTACCAGATGTACTTCTTAGCCAGTTTCTTGCCGATGAGGCCTTCCACAAAGTTGTACAGCAGTTCGAACACCCACTCCACGAAGTTCTGCAGTCCGCTGGGTACGCGCTCCATCTTGCGCGTGGCCAGGCGCAGGATGATGGTGAGCAGCACCACGGCGATGGTCATCATCACCATGGAGTTGGTGATGGGCAGGGAATGCCCCGGCCAGAAAGGCAAGTCGATATTCCAGAGCACAGGTGCATCAGTAGAAAGTCCATGGTGACCACCTTCCTCAGAAGCACACGCCACGCCGCTTGCCAGCACCAGACCGAGATAAATTTTGGAAAGGAGAGATTTCATCGCGATTAGTATCAGGTTAGCATTTTTCCTTGCAGAGTCAAGGAGAAAATCCTGTTAGTGACGAAGAAAGTCGGAGCCCGACAGCTTGTCTGAAGGGGGGCCAGTTGCCCACTTTTCCCTTGTATCTGGTTCCTGAGTGTGCTACATTTCTCCAATGATGCACCATGCGCCAGATATGATGCCCCCGAAGAAGACAAGAGCTCTCCATCGTTGGTTGAGGGGGCTGGGTTGGTTCCTGTTGCTGATGTTGCTTGCGCTGCTGGCTGGAGCATGCTGGCTTTGGAGCTGGCGGTGGGGGGGTAAGGAGCTGGAATTCCATGAATCGTGGACGGCAGAAGAACGCGCGGCTCTGGTGGCGTTTGATTCTTATTTGCGCGATGAGTATATCGAAGATTGTTTCATGTATGAGCACATGGATATTCCTCAGGTGGGTAAGGTGATATTTCGCGCTTATATGAAGAAACAGGTTGCAGCTCCCCTATGCGGGCAGTTGCTGCAGATTGCCAGGCAGGGCGATGCGCGCCTGCCAGGGGTGGATTTGTTTTTTTATCGTGGAATGACACCTGCCATTGTGGCGGCACAGACCGGGCAATTCCCTGCGCTCAAGGCTCTGGTGCAACATGGTGCCGACCCGAACGCCTGCCTGCTCATTGTTTCTGAAGATAAAAGTATCGAAGCTGAAACGCCACTGACACCCCTGCTGTCAGGCAATTTCTCTGACCTTGACATGCAGATTCCCTGGTCTGAACGTTGCGAGGTGGCTGAATTCCTCCTTGCCAGGGGGGCAGATCTCAATGCTCATCAACGCATTGCCGGCCTGTGTTGCACCGTGGCGTTGATACATGGTGATGATGCACCCTGGCACTGGGCCCTGGAGCGGGGACTCAAGGTGACTGGTGAACAGTTCGGCGTGGTGATGTGCCATCCGGAGGCCAGGCTGGAATTGATTGAGGCGATGTTGAAAAGCACTCCCGGCCTGGCAAATGCCTGCGATTCGGGGCGCACCATGCTGCAGCTCCTGGTGCGTGACGTGTCCTATGATGCTGAAAGCTGTGTGCGAATGGAACCCGTTTTGCGGCTCCTGTTGCAATATGGCGCCGACCCGGCCATGCTTCCCCCTGCCAGAGCAGATGAATACATTGAGGATTGGCTGCCGTTGGAGTACCTGAAGGAGCATCCACCATGCAAGAGCCGCAGCAGGAAAGATAGTGCCGAAGACACTCCCGCCTATGCAGCATGGAAACGCATGTGCGATATGCTCCAAGCGTAGTTCTACAAATACATGCGGCATTCATCAGCCGTTTCGTACAGCAGAGTGGTGCTGCCGGTGGCATCGTTGGCGGGCAGGGGAATGGCCTGGGTTTCGAGATGCTCTAATGCCTGGTGCAGGGCCGCGCTTTCGCGGAAGTGGGCTTCGAAGCGCTCCCGGTATCGGCGGTAGGCTGCTTCGGAGCGCTCGCCTTCTTCGGATACGCCGGGGGTGAACTCGAAGTGGATGTCGTCCTTGTTGAGCAGGAAGAGGCGCAGAAGCAAGAGTTGCTGGGTAAAGCCGCCGGCAGAGAGGGTGTCGAGGATTTGCGGCATATCGTCTTCTCCCCATGGGGTCGCCATCCAGCTCATGAGCATGCTGGTGCGGTGATAAATGTCGTCTGGCCCTTCCTCCGGCCGCCATGCGGCGGGAATGAGGGTGTCATGGACGATGCGCCGCATTTCTCCGGTGATGCGGTCGTATTGGTTGAGCTGCTCCAGTTCGGTGCGC
>JAFWYD010000021.1 GCA_017517805.1 Akkermansia sp. | reverse complement strand
TGGCGCATTTCGATTTCTACCGCATGAAGAGCCCGCAGGAAGCCATCGGCATCGGCTGGGATGAATACCTGACAAGCGGCCGCATCCTGCTCGTGGAATGGGCCGACCGCTTCGAGGGCGCTCTCATGCCCGCCGATACCCACTGGCTCGTGCTCCGCCACAGCGGTGAGAACACCCGCACCGTAACGCTGGTGGAATGATTAGTGATTAATGGAGTCTGTTCCCGACAGTGAAATTCTGCTCTACACCTCTCCCGATGGCGAGGTTCAGCTGGATGTCCGCATGCAGCAGGACACCATGTGGATGACCCAGCAGATGATGGCCGAACTCTTCCAGACGACGGTACCAAACATCAACGTGCATATCAAAAATATCTACAAAGAGTCTGAGCTTCAAGAAGAAGGAACTATTAAAGAATTTTTAATAGTTCGAAAGGAAGGCTCCCGCACAGTGCGCCGCCCGGTCAATTTCTACAACCTGGACATGATTCTTTCCGTGGGCTACCGCGTGAACACCCGGCGTGGTACCCAGTTCCGCATCTGGGCTACGCAGCGGCTGCGCGAGTACCTGGTTCGCGGCTATGTGGTGCACGAGAAGCGGCTGCAGCAACTGGGCCAGGTGGTGCAGCTGATGCGCCGCGTGGAAGACCGGCTGGATGCCCGCCAGGTGCTGGATGTCATCGAGCACTACAGCAAAGGCCTGGACCTGCTGGATAACTACGACCACCAGTGTCTCTCCCGCCCGGCGGGTTCATCTCCATGCTATGTGCTGGGGTACGAGGAATGCCGCAAGCTTATCGACCAGATGAAATTCGGCGCAGAATCCGACCTTTTCGGCAAAGAGAAAGACGATTCCTTCCAGGGAGCGCTGGGCAATATCTACCAGAGCTTCGCCGGTGTCGATATCTACCCCACCATGGAAGAAAAAGCCGCCCGGCTGCTCTACTTCACCGTCAAGAACCATGCGTTTTTCGATGGCAACAAGCGCATTGCCGCCGCTGTGTTCCTCTATTTTCTGAACCGCAATAACGCGCTGTTCATCAACGGAGCCAAACGCCTGGCCGATGCCACCCTCGTGGCCCTGGTCATCCTCATTGCCGAATCCCGGCCGGATGAGATGGAAACCATCATCTCCGTTATCCTCAACTGCATGCAGCCATGAACGCAAGCTCCAAGCCGACATCGACTTCCACAACACCGCGAGAATACATGCTGAAGCTGGCGGATGGTGCCCCCATGGGGGCTCTTACACTGGATATTGTTGCAGAGTTGATCAGGCAGGGCGAAGTGACGGAGGATTATCTCTTTACCGCCGCAGATACAAATGACTGGCGTCCCATCCGTGAGCTGCCGGGGCTGTCGGAATCGGCGTTCCTCGCACCACGAGCCAATAAGCTCAAAACAGGCAAAGCGGATTTCGGCCAGCTTCTCACCAGCTCTCTGGCCGCAGCCGCCACGTACACCGCTCTGTTCCTGCCGTTTACCCTGCTGACACCACGCAGGCATCATCTGGCAGAGGTGGAAACCTGGCTTGTGATAGCAGTCGGGGGTCTGGTCATTGGCATGGTTCAGGGCATTGTGGCATTCGGGGTATTTCGCCATCTCAATCTCCCCAGAATCGGCAAGGAACTGGTAGTGGTGGTGCTGGTCAGTTTCTGGTTCCTACCCATCCACCTGCTGAGAGACCTGGCAGGTGAACTTGACAGAGGATTCTCCTACCTCGCCGTTATGTGCCTGGCCCTGATTACCGCCCCGCTTCCTATCCTGCTCTGCCTCTTCAACCGCTTCTTTGACCGGAAATAGCAATTTTTCATAATTAACTCACCGTCTTTTTTTTATACAATAGCGCCATGAGCAGTAAAGAGCCCTCGCCAGATAACAGGTTGCACGTAGCCGTAACCTTCAACAAACCGGAGCTTATCGATTCCCTGATTGCCGAGGGCGCAGACGTGAACGCCCGCATGACGAACCCGGATGAAGCGGTGGAGCTCAACCATGTCACCGCACTGTACAAGGCCGCCCGTTTCGGCAGAATAGAGTGCCTGAAGCGACTGCTGGCAGCGGGGGCTGATGTGAACGCCGCGGATGCGTACGGCACCACGCCCCTGCATGTAGTGGCCTATAACAACGACCTGAAAAAACTTTCCGAAAAAGTTCAGCTGGAATGCATACAACTTCTGCTGGAGGCAGGGGCAGATGTGCACCGACGCAACGAACTGGACGACACGCCGCTGCACCTGGCCACCCAGAGCGGCAACACCGAGGTGGTACGCACCCTGCTGGCAGCCGGAGCAGATGCGAACAGCTGCGACAAGGAGGGCTACCGCCCCATCCACGGAGCAGCCTATCACGGACACATGGAAATCATCCGCATGCTGGTGGACGCCGGCGCCGATATCAACTCCCGGGAGAATGCCGGATTCACCCCGCTGGCTCTTGCCACCATCTACTACGGCACGGCGGAGAACCTGCGCGAACTGATTCAGCTGGGAGCGGATGTAAACATCATCACCAACGAAGGCACCAACCTGCTGCACCACGCCGCTGCTTCCTGCGGCTCACGGCAAGACAGAAGCGAAAAGATGCAGGAGCTCCTGCAACACGGACTTGATGTCAATGCCGTTTCCCGAAACGGCAACACGCCGCTGATTTCCGCCACTCTCATGACTCTGACCAACGAAGCCCCCGCCGATTGTGCGGAAATGCTGGTACAGGGCGGTGCTGATATCCATACCCCGGTCAACAATTCCACCCTGCTCCACCTTTCTGCCGAGGGTGGAAATGCCAGCCTGGTCACCTTATTCCTGAAGGCCGGAGCCTGTCCTACAGAAAAAGATGCGCAAGGCAGGTCCCCGCTTGACTATGCCTTCATTCATTGCACGGCACCCAGACCGGCTCGCCAGGAGGTCATCGGCATTCTCCTGGATGCAGCACCGGAGCTCAAAAAGGAATTGGCTGCCATGAAACGCCGTTTCTGCATCAATCTGGTGCTTCTGGCATTCTGCGTTCTGTTTTTTGTCAGAATGCTCTGGAGATTGTTCACCTGATAAGGAGTACCACCTTCAACGGCGTTTTCTCTACTGCATACAGGCAAGAGGTACCATTCCTGCCTTGCATGCATGCACATCATATTCGTTTAATTACTAGCTGGCCGCTCACTACATCGACCAGGCGAGGCTGGTCACGATGCGGACTAGTCCGTGTGTTACCAGGCTGAAGCGGCGGTAGTCAAGGATATCGGGGGTATCGGTCGGCTCATGGTAATGGGGATTGCGAATCATGGCCGTATCCGTCACCATGACGGAGGGAATGCCCAGGGGGTGGTAATTGCGGTGGTCGCTGAAGAACAGCTCTGTTTCCTCAGCCCAGGGCACATTGATACGGGCGGCCGGTAGCTGCTGCTTCAGGCCTGCATAAATCTGCTTCGCAAGGCTGTATGCCTCCAGATTGCCCACCACGGCAACGAAATTGCCAACCGTGGGGAACAACAGGGAATACCCGGGAAACAGGGATGGCTGGCTATCCGGCTCATCGCTGAAATAACCCAGCATCTCCAGGCAGATGAGACCCAGCACATTCTCCCGGTCGCAGGCTGCCGCGTGGTGCGCACTGCCCATATCCGCACTATCGAACCAGGGAGGTTCCTCACAGGCCCAGGCCACCAGCTCAATATCATGCTCAGGTTTACCCTTGGGCAACTGAGCTGCCAGCTCAAGCAGGGCTGCCACAGCACTGGCATTATCATCTGCCCCGGGATTCTCTCCTTCCCCGGTGTCGCAGGCATCATAGTGCGCACCGATGATATAGCGTTTCCCCGACTTCCCGCGGCGTAAGGCGCAGATATTATAGTGAGTCTCCCCATCGGAAGTAGTGAATTCCTGCAAGGTGACCGCCCAGCCGGCAGCAGCCAGTTTCTTCTCGATATAGAGCCTAGCCTGCTCCAGAGTATCGCCATAGCGCGGCTGCGCACACAGCTGCTCCACATGCCCCCTCAGCCGCTGCTCCGCTTCAGGTGCCGGACTGTTCACCGGCTGCTCAGCAGAATGCTCCACAAGGATGAAGCACACCGAAACAAGACACAATAGCAGAGTGGCTAAAACAGCTCCTGCAATATTGAGAACTTTCTTCATACATCAAACAGCGAGAGCACGGCCTCAGCTGCCTTGGTGGCGGCACCACCGTGGCCCAGGCGGCTCATGGATTCCTGCATCTCGGCCAGCACCCTGGCGCGGGATTCCGGCTGCGTGAGGCGCTCCAGCTCAGCAATGCAGTTTTCCACGTTAAAGTCGTTCTGGATGAGCTCGCGGGTCACCGGCTTGTCCACCAGGATGTTCACCATGCCGATATACTTGATGGTGAGAATCATGCGGCCAATCATGTAGGTACCCGCCGCTACCTTGTAGACCAGGGCGAAAGGCAGTTCGTGCAGCGCGGCCTCCAGCGTGGCGGTGCCGGAGGTGACCAGGGCGGCCTCGGCGCGGTCCATGAGGTCATGGTAGCTGCCGGGGCAGATATTGATGATTTCGGCGGGCATGCCGGCATCTTCTGCCATGCGGCGCATGGTGGCAGCCAGTTTCTCAGAGCTGGCAGAGGTCTCGAAACGCCACTCGGGGTGGCGGGTGCGCAGCTCCTTCACCACATCCAGGAACACGGGGAAATGGCGCTCCACCTCGCGGTTGCGGCTGCCGGGAAAAAGGCCGATGAGGTTCTTCTCGCGCACATCGGTGCGGCGGGCGGCCAGGATATCATCCACCAGCGGGTGGCCCACAAATTCCGTGCGCAGGCCGGCTTTCTCGAAAAGCGGCTTTTCGAAGGGGAAGGTGCACATCATCAAATCCAGCACCGCGGCCAGCTTGGGGATGCGCCCCTTCTTCCACGCCCACACCATGGGGGCAATGAACCAGGCAATCTTCGTTTTGGGTGACACCTTGCGCACACGCTCGGCCAGTCGCTGGTTGAAGCCGGGATAATCAATGAGCAGGAGGCAATCCGGCTGCTCGGCAGCAATGCGCTCCGTCATCTCCCTGAGCTTGCGGGCAAAGAAACGGATATGGCGCAGCACCTCCACAATGCCGATGACGGCGGCAGCATCGGCCCAGTCCTCCACCCCGGGAGCAAGGGCGTGCATCCTGTTACCGCCCAGACCCACAATTTCCAGATCAGGACGGCGGTGCAGCAGCTCCTGAATCACCAATGCACCCTGCTTATCGCCGCTTTTCTCGCCGGCTACCACAAACATCTTCATACCAGCACTCTATCACGCGCGCGCAAAAATTGCAAGAAAAGACTTTTAATCCGGGCAAATGTATGCATAATCCCCGCATGCACGAGTTCCTTGTCTTCTGTATGGACTGCATTCAGCAGTGGGGATACTGGGGCGTGGTCATCCTCATGGCCATGGAAAGCTCCATCATCCCGGTGCCTAGCGAAATCGTGGTGCCGCCTGCAGCCATTGCCGCTACCTTTCCGGATGCCAGCATGTCCTTCTGGGGCGTGGTGATTGCCGGCACGGTGGGCTCTTACCTGGGTTCGTGCGTGATGTACTTCATGGCCCTCTGGCTGGGGAGACCGTTCATGTTCCGCTTTGGCAAGTACTTTCTGATGCCGCCGCACAAGATTGAAAAGGCAGAAGTATTCATGAACAAATACTCCACCGCAGGCATCTTCTTTGCGCGTTTCCTGCCAGTCATCCGCCACCTCATCTCCATTCCCGCAGGGCTGGTGAAGATGAACTTCACCATGTTCAGCCTTGCCACCATCACGGGCTCAGCCATCTGGTGCTGGGTGCTGGCATGGTTCGGCGATAAAGTGGGCCGCGAACACCCCGGCATCATGGAAAGCCCGGAGGCCCTGGTGCACGCCGTGAAAGATGAATCGCATCTGGTGGTACTGGCCATCGTCATGCTGGCCGGCCTGTATGCCCTCATGAAATACATGACCCGCAACAAGAAATAAGTTTTTATTCACAACCATGTCCAACGAAAACCTTATCGAAGAGATTCTGCGTCTGAAACAGGAACGCAACGCCGTCATCCTGGCCCACAGCTACCAGCGCCCGGAAATCCAGGACCTGGCCGATTTCGTGGGCGATTCCCTCGCCCTTGCCCGCAAGGCACAGGAGGCCGAGTGCGATGTCATCGTGTTCTGCGGTGTTCACTTCATGGCCGAGACTGCCTGCATCCTGAACCCCAGCCGCACCGTGCTGCTGCCGGATGCGAATGCCGCCTGCTCGCTGGAGGCCTCCTGCCCGGCAGAGGAGCTGGCCGCCTTCCTGGAGGAGAACAAGGAGAAGAATTACTACGTGATTGCCTATGTGAACTGCTCCATCGGTGTGAAAGCCCTGGCCGATGTCATCGTGACCAGCGGCAACTCGCAGCGCATCATCGAAACCGCCCCCGCAGACCGGCCCATCCTCTTTGTGCCGGACCGCAACCTGGGAGCCTGGACCTCCATGAAGACCGGACGCGTGATGACCATGTGGAACGGTGCCTGCCATGTGCACGAGCGTTTCACCCGCGACCAGCTGCTGGCCACCAAGGCCAAGCACCCGGATGCCCTGGTGGTTTGCCACCCGGAATGCCAGGAACCCATCCGCCTGCTGGCCGACCACATCTGCTCCACAGAAAAGATGATACCCTACTGCCGCGATACGGAGTGCAGCAAGTTCATCATCGTGACCGAAACGGGAATCCTGCACCGCCTGCGCAAACTGGTACCAGGCAAGGAATTCATCCCCATGGACATGGGGCAGTGCTCCTGCGCCGAGTGCGAATACATGAAGCTCAACACGCTGGAGAAGCTGCGCAACTGCCTGCGCGACATGGCACCCGAGGTACGCGTGCCGGAGGAGCTGCGCCTGCGCGCGGCTGCCCCGCTGGAGCGCATGCTCGAACTTTCCAAGTAAATGAATCTCGCCCCGCACATCCTGGCCCACGGCAACTGGATATCCATGGAGGAATTCATGGAACTGGCCCTCTATGACCCTGAGGGTGGCTACTACAACACCAACATTGCCGATATCGGATTCCGGGGAAATTTCTCCACCTCTGCCACTCTGAGCGACCTGCTGGCCCGCCGCCTGGTGCAGCAATGGGAGCAGAGTTGCCACGCCTTCAACCGCCGCCTCCCCATCATCGAAATCGGCGGCGGCAATGGTGACATGGCCACCAGCATGGCCCGCTGCCTGGGCTTCTTCAACCGCCTGCGCGCGCGATACTACATGGTGGACCGCTCCAAGGCACTACGCGATTTGCAGCTCATGGTGGGCGGCAATTTTGTGCGTGTGTATGAGACGATAGAACAAGCGCTCCGGCACGCCGGGGGGCGCGCCTTCATCTTCTCCAACGAACTGCCGGATGCCTTCCCTGCCCGCCAGTTCGTGTACCAGGATGGCAAATGGATGGAGCTGGGATTCTCAGTAAACCGCGGGCATATCGTACGCGCTGTCAAGGAGCGGCCTCTGCCGGAATCCAGCGTCTTTACCCGCTGGGCCTACGAGGGGCAGATTGTGGAAGTGCAGGAAAGCTACCACAAGTGGTATGCCGCCTGGCAGCCGCTCTGGAAATGCGGCACCATGGTCACGATTGACTACGGCGAACTCAACGATACACTCTACCACCGCCGCCCCGCCGGTACCCTGCGCGGCTACAAGGCGCACCAGCTCGTGCAGCCCGATGAACTACCAGCTCTGGCCGGCAAGTGTGATGTGACGGCTGATGTCAACTTCACCGACCTGCAGCATCTGGCAGAAAACTGCGTGGGTGACCGCCTCCAGTACATGAGCCAGCATGCCTACCTCAAGGATCTGGCCGATCCCGCCAGCGCAGCCGACCGGCACCTGATAGCCGTCCCCGGTGCGGGAGACCATTTCAACGTCCTCATCCAGCACCGATTTGAATCATGACCAGTCGCCTTGGATTCAGCCTCACCTCCCTTCTGCTAGCTACCGTGGGTACTACCTTGCTCGCGGGTGATTTTCTGATGCCGCGCTGGCTCTGCCGGGGTGGCGAGTGGGATGGACCAGTGACAGACCACTTCGATGGCACCTTCTTCTACAACCCGGAGCCCAGTACCCTCTACAAGACCAGCAACCTGCTCCAATGGCTCAGCGAACGCCACACCAAAGGAGAGTACCCCACCATCACGGAACTGGAACACCAGCCGCAGCTTGCCCCACAGGTCGATGGGGCCGACTGGGAAGTCACCATGGTCAACCACTCAACCATGCTCATCCGCACCGCCGGGCTCAACATCCTGACTGACCCCATCTGGAGCGACTACACCAGCCCGGTGCAAGGCTTCGGCCCCAGGCGGCACCGCCCCGCCGGCATTCCCTGGGAGCAGCTCCCCAAGGTTGATATCTGCCTGCTCTCCCACGACCACTACGACCATTACGACACCCGAACCCTCCAACGCCTGGCGCGAGAGCACAAGCCTGTATTCATCGTCCCGCTGGGGCTGGCAGGCCTCCTGCGGCACCACTGCGGCTCTGCGACCCGCATCATCGAAGCCGACTGGTGGGATAGCGTGCAGCATGGCGACCTGAGCATCACCCTCACCCCGGCAAAGCACTGGAGCAACCGCTACCGCAAGACTTACACGCGAAACCGCTCCCTCTGGTGCGGCTTCTATCTGCAATCGCAGGGCGGCCCCGCCGTTTACTTTGTGGGAGATTCTGCCAGGTCCGACTGTTTCCGGCAGATTCGCGACCGCCTCGGAGCGCCAGATGTCGCCCTCATCCCCATCGGGGCCTACAAACCAGATTGGATCCGCAACGGCCACATCTCCCCTGCCGAAGCGGTGGAAGCCTTCCAGCAACTAGAAGCAAAACAGGCCATTGCCTGCCATTTCGGCACCTGGCAGCTCGCCAACGAAGGCTATCAGGAAACCCTCGATGACCTGGCAGCCGCGCTGAAGGCCTCCGGAATCCCCGCTGGGCGATTCACCGCCCCGGACAATGGGCAGACCCTGAGAGGCACGAAGTAAGACTAATCGCGCACCACACCCACATAGGGCAGATTGCGGTAGAGCGAGCCATCGGCATCCATGCCGTAGCCGACCAGGTACAGGTTCGGAGCCACCAGACCCACGAAATCGGCCTCAAACTCCACGCGGCGGCCCTCAGGCTTATCCACAGCCACAGCAGTCACCACCTCAGCAGCACCCAGGCGCAGGAGCTCAGCCTTCACATTCTTGAGCGTTACGCCGCTATCCAGCACATCATCCAGCACCAGCACCCGCATCTCCTCACAATACGGCACCGGAGTCTTCCAGGTCACCTTGCCGCTCGTCTCGCGAGATGCCCCGTAGCTGGACACACGCGCCGTTTCCAGAATGAAGTTCACCGGCAGCAGGCGCAGCAAATCAGCCGTAAACCACAAAGCACCATTGAGCAGGGAAATCACCTTGACCGGGCGTTCATCACCAAAGCGGTCCACCAGCCCGGCTGCCATACGCTGGAGCGCCGCATCAATCTGCTCTGCGGTGAAGAGAGTTTCTATTTTCATGATTATTTAAGCTTTCGGCGGGTTACAATGTAAACTTTATCGCCATGGCGCACCTTGGCCGGAACCGCAATGAGCGCCACAGCCCCCTTGGGAGCCGAGGGCACGACTTCGGTTTCACCAGCAGCATTATCGCAGCGCACCTCGGGCACCTCCACGCGCACAATGCCAGTAGTCACACCCGTGATTTCAATCTTATCCCCCTTGGCCACGGGGCCTGCCTCCAGGCGGATTTCAGCCACACCAGCCCTGGCGTACCAGCGCACCACACGGCCCAGATGCTGGCGCTGCTCGAGCGCAAGACTATTGGAGCAGCCGCTCCATGTCTCCCACTCCTCACCGAGGTAGTAGCCACCATGCCAGAACTGGCGGTTGAACACGCGGAGGAGCTCTTCCTCCCACGCGGCCACCTTCTCCGGGCTCCACTCACCGGCAGCGCAGCACTGCACCGCCTGCTTGTACACCTGGGTCACGGTGGAAACATAAGCTTCCGAGCGCCCGCGCCCTTCCAGTTTGAACACCGATACCCCGGCCTCTACCAACTGGTCTATCACCCGGATGGTACAGATATCCTTGGGCGACATGATGTACTGGTTGTCTATATCCATCTCAAAGCCCGTCTCCGTATCCGTCACGCGGTACTTGCGGCGGCAAAGCTGGTAGCACTGGCCGCGGTTCGCGCTGGCATTGTAGGCCGCCAGGCTCATCCCGCACTTGCCCGAAATCCCGATGCAGAGCGCACCATGGGCAAAGACTTCTATCCGCACCAATTCGCCTGATGGCCCGGTAATCTTCTCCTCCTGAATCCCCTCGATGATGCGCCGAATCTGGCTGAGCTTCAACTCACGCGCCAGCACCATCACATCGGCATAGGCGGCAAAGAAGCGCACCGCCCCCATATTGCACACATTCGCCTGCACCGAGATATGCACCTCCAGCCCGATGCTGTGGGCATAGGAAATCACCGCCAGGTCTGCCGCAATCACCGCATCCACCCCGGCATCCTTAGCCTGGCGCAGCAGCTGCTGCATTCCCTCCAGCTCCTCATCGTAGATAATCACATTGCAGGTCAGGTAGGCCTTTGCACCGCATGCATGGCACAGGCGCGCCACCTTCGGCAAGTCCTCCACCGTGAAATTCACCGTTGAGCGGGCCCGCATATTATACATTCCCACGCCGAAGTACACGCTATCTGCCCCGGCGCGCAATGCCGCGGCCAGCGATTCGAAGGATCCGGCGGGTGACATGATTTCCAACACCTGCATGCGCGGGAGTGTAACTGTTATCTGCCAAAAGGTCAAGGAGGAAGCCCGATTTCTGCAAAAAATGCCGTTATTCTGCCCGGTAGTCGCAAAACTTGCTTGCAATACCCCCCTTCATACGCTAGATTTAGTACCAATACAAACTGCATCACCATGAGAAAACTCCTCCTTTCGCTTATCGTCTGCCTGTTCGCTGCCATCACCACGGCGTACGCCGCGTTGTTCACCGACCCGGCTAACACCAAGGTTCGCGATGGTGTCACCTGCACTGCAGGCAAGCTGACCGGCGCATACGGCGCACTCTATTCCCGAATGCCCATCTACAACGTGTCCCACTTCCGCAAATCAAATGCGGCCACTTCGGCAGTCTCCATCACCATAGACCTCAGCGCCGCATCCAAAGTAACCGCCCCCACCCGCATGCTCACCTTCGAAAGCACCCATGAGCTGGGCATCATGGCTACGCCCGAAGGCATCCGCGGCAACTGGCACGGGGCTCCCTGGGGCGAAGCCATCCCCTACGGCAAGCTGGCCAACCACCCGGCCGCCTTCACCCGCAACGGCGTGTCCTACATCACCGTGACGGTGGTTGCCTCCGGTTGTGCAGGTGCCGGCTGGAACGGCATCGGCGGCATCATGGGCTACGATGTGAACGGCGGGCTGGTCATCAACTACCCCCTTCTCGCCTCTGCCGAAAACAAGGACTTTGCCGCCATCTCCACCAATCTCGATTTGGTCAAGAGCATCTCGGTCACCCCGCACATCGGCCGCGATGTCGCCACCACGGCCGCCGAGCAGGCTGCCAGAAACCAGCGCAAGTACCTGAAATCCTGCGGTGAGTGGCTCTCACCCACCCAGTGGGTCTTCATGGGCATCGGTGCGCTGGTCCTCATTGCCGGCTTCAGCATTGCGCTCACCCGCAAGAGCAACAAGTGGTGAGTGAGATGTTGCATCCATCTTCACTCTGAAAGGGGGAGGCCACAGCCTCCCCCTTTCTGCATTGCTGAGGGTAGGATTACCATGCAGCCGCTGGTGGATGGGGTGAACAAAATGCGCTCCCTGCTGCCCAGGGCATGGCCATCTGCAAGACGAACTGCCACCCTGCGCCCCCCCACAGGCGGGTATACCGCAGACAAGCCTTGCGAGAATCAGACCTTCTACCCTTCTCATTTTCCTTTCTCCGACCCGGATCTCAGGAAAAAGAGGTGCCGCTACCTGAACGGTGGCGGCACACAGTATCAACGATGATATCTAAGGCACTCAGGCATTGTCCTTCTTGGGCAGAAGGAAAAGGATGATACCGCAGAGCATCATGAGAACGCCAGCCAGACTCAGCACAGAGGACAGCGGCGTACCGGCGTCCTTGAGCATGCCGCCCAACCAGGATACGAGCGCACCGGCCCCCACGGAGGTGAGGTTGAGTAGGCCGTAACCCGTGGCAGCAAAGCGCTCATCAATCGTGTTGCGGAGCACAGGCATGAGGGTGGCATCCATGGCACCCTGAGCCACGCCCTGCATAGACACCAG
Source organism: Akkermansia sp. (assembly GCA_017517805.1). GTDB lineage: Bacteria > Verrucomicrobiota > Verrucomicrobiia > Verrucomicrobiales > Akkermansiaceae > Akkermansia. The sequence goes on along the minus strand of JAFWYD010000021.1, from coordinate 19,466 downwards.
GGCCAGCACAGCCACCAGGCCCACCTGGGCTCCGAACATCATGGCGAGCAGCACGCAGGGGCCGGCAATGCAGAAGGCGATACCAGGCACGTAGGCGCGGGCGTTCTTGTTGCGGAGATACCAGCGGTCGGCAATCACAGCACAAGCCAGCACGGAGATGTACTTGGCGATGTTAATCCACTGCGTGGCAGCGGGGCCGGCGTCGGCCTCGGAGATTTCGAACATATCCTGCAGCAGGCGCGGATACCAGCCCAGCAGGAACCAGTTGGCAAAGCCGGCGAAGGAAATCATGAGCAGCAGCAGGTACATGCCGCGGCCGGTGAAGATGCTCTTGAGCATCTGGCCCAGCGTAAACTGGGGAGCAGCCAGTGCTGAGGAAGCCTCAGCAGCGGTCTCGGTGGCGGGAGCTTCCTCGGCCTTCGGGTCACGCAGGAAGAAGAGCACGATGAGACCGTATGCCACGCCAATGAAACCAAACACCTCGAAGGTGAGGCGCCAGCCCATCTGGCAGGGGTCACCAGCCATCATGGCACCGTAACCAGCCATCACCTGGCCGGCATAAATACCGCTCATGTGCAGGCCGGTTGCCAGTGAGCGGGTGCTGCCGCGGTGATAGTCTGTGATAAGGGCCAGCGCAGCAGGAATGTAGAAGGCTTCGCTCACACCCATCATGGCGCGCCAGAAAACCAGTTCCTCATAGGATTCGGACTTACCGGTCATCCAGGTCACAATGGACCACACCACCAGCGAGCACATGATGATGAAGGAGCGACTGAAGCGGTCGGCCAGGTAGCCACCCACCGGGGAAAGGGCAGCATACACAATGAGGAAGGCGGAGGTCACGATACCGAACTGAGCCTGGGTCATCTCAATGCAGCCCGGACCTTCGGTCATGGACTTATTGAGCACAGCCAGCAGCTGGCGGTCGAAGTAGTTCAGCATCACCACCACCCAGAGCACAGCCACGGCAATCCAGGCCCACTTGCCGGGCGTGGTCACAGGTGCATTCGGAGAGATGGAGGGTTTCTTGAGTCCTTTCTTGCAGGCGGCCATGATGGCAAGCACAGCGATACCGATGGCCACCCAGGGGGTGAGGTCGGCCAGGAACGTCAGGATGGGATTAGGTTCAGGCATATGTGTTTATGTGTATTCGTTGTTATTTGGAGAGATTGATAGTGGAGATAACCGGGGTACGCACACCGGGGTGAGTCTCGCCGGAGATGATGAAGACAGTACTCATGACCTGCACGGCCGGGGCTGTCGCAATGCCGATGCTGTTCTGCCCGGCAACGGTCCAGGCATTCTTGCAGGGGTCATAGCTGTAGATAGTGGTATTCTGACCGGGATGCTCGGCCGGGGCATGACCTGCCAGGCTGGCGCGGTAGAAGTTGCCGGGGTCACCGCAGAGCAGCAGCAGCCCGCCACGCATGGCCGGCATGGGGGTAGCCGGGGCCACAATCGTTTCCGGCATATCGGCAGCGCTGCTCCAGGTATCGGTAGCAGGGTCATAGCAGAGCGTGCTCTTCAGATAGGTGCGCTCAGCCGCCCCCTTGGCATCCGGATGCAGCGAGCAACCACCAGCCACATATATCTTACCCTTCCGGCAGGCACCGGCTGCGGCCAGCATGCGGCCCTCACCCGGCATCGGGGCCAGTTCCTTCCACCCGGCAGCGGTATCCTTGAGGTCGAGCACATAGCTCTTGCTCAGGCAGGTCACCGATTCTGCCTTTTCCTGCCCACCGAAGACATAGAGCTTGCTCCCCATCTGCACAAAGGCAGGGTAAGCAGTCGTCACCGGCAGACTGGGCAGCGCCTCGGTGGCACCATCAGCCGTGATGCGGGTCACGGTGGCCACGTGGCCTTCCATGTTGCAACCACCGGCAATGACCATGCAGTCCCCCTTGGTCGTATGGGCTGCGTAACCGATGGGGTACGGCAGCTTCGCCAGCACGGAGCAGCTGCCATCCAGCGGGTTGATGCTCAGGATTTCATCATAGAACACCTTGGCACCGCGCTCAGCCGGAGTCTTTGCTCCCGGTTTGGCATTCGGGAAATTCGCACCACCAATGGCCAGAATACGGGCTCCTTCAGCCGTTTTCACCACGCTGGCCACCATACCGGCACGCCCCACGGAATCGCTGATAGACGGACTCTCTGCCAGCGGCTTGGCCGTCACCTTCAGCGGAGCCGGGGCATGATGCCCGCAACCGGGGCAGCACTGGGCGGCCAGCGGCAAGGCCGCCACAGCAGCCAGGAGGATGAGATTCTTCAACATACTTCAGACAGCAGGTTATATCTTGGCACCCCAGACCTGGTTGGAGCGCTTGCCAGGGCGCTGCTCACCATTCACGATGACCGCCAAGCCATTCCACACCGCGCAGGGCAGCACCGCACGGGCCACGGCGATTTCACCAGCATCGTACCAGGTATCGCTACCCGGGCAGTAGCACAGGCTCTGGTTGTGGAAGCCAGGGTGGTTCTGCGGCGTGAACCCCTTCACGGTGGCATCATCGCCACCCAGCAGGTAGATGCGGCCACCAATCACCGGAGCGGGTGTGGGGGCGGCCCCGCAGTAATGCGGCAGGTGGGCCAGGCGGTGCCAGCCGGTTTCGGCGCTCCAGCTCCAGGCATCCGTCAGCATCTCGCGGGCCATGCGGCCATTGTCGCCGGGCTGCAGACCGATACCGCCGAGCACGTAGATAGTGTGGCCGATGGTGGCCATCTGCTGCAGGAAGCGGCCGCGGCAGGGCATAGTCTCACCCTCGGTCCAGGCATCGGCCTCCGGGTCATACACCCACATGCGGGCTTCGGCATCCTGCTCGCCGGGGGCAATGGAACCACCCTGCACATACACCTTGCCACCCATCACCACGGCTGCATGCCCGGTGAGCGTGGTGGGCAGCGGAGCCACCGCCTTGCACTGCACATCCGAACCATCCCAGGTGAGCATGTAGCAATCAGCCAGAGCGCCATCCGCATTGCTGCCGCCAATCAGCATCACACCCTGCGGCAGGGTGGCCGTGGCACCATAGCCCAGGGGCTTCGGCAGCGGGGTGGCATCCTTCCACCCATCATTGCCCGGCATCACATAAATGCGGTCAGTCCAGCGCTTGGGGCCACCTTCCCAGAGCGGTTTTTCCGGAAAATTGGCACCACCGCACACAATGAGTGCGCCGTTGCTCACACCGGCGTAGGAACCGGCAAAGCCCTCAACATCCGGCAAATCTGCCAGCTGTTTCCATTCAAGAGAAAGCTGTTCTTTTTCCATGATACTCTACTCTACCACACTCCCCCCCGACACCGCAAGCAGGATTTTTACACAACTCGTGTTAATTCGGCAACTTCTGCCGGGGTCAGAGCATCGAGCTCATCCAGCAGAGCCCCGGCAAAGCTACCCGGGCGAGGACAGCGGGCCGCGGCGCGCTCCCCGGCAATACCCAGAATCGCTGCGCACGCTGCAGCACCGGTAAAGGCATCCGGCGCGGCGGCCACACAGGCCGCTGCCAGCGCACCCATGGCACACCCCACCCCGGTCACCCGGGTCATGAGCGGGTCGCCATTGCCCAGGGCCAGCACTCTCGCGCCATCGGTCACATAATCCACCGGGCCGGTGACCAGCACCGTGCACCCGCATTGCTGCGCCAGCTTGCGGGCCGACTGCACAGCAGCGGAGCTTTCCTCGGTGGCATCCGTACCGCGCCCGCCGGCGGCCTCTCCGGCCAGCGCCATAATCTCAGAGGCGTTGCCGCGAATCACCGTCGGCTTCATCGCCAGCAGCTCGTGGCAGAATTCCGTGCGGAAGCTCAGCAATCCCACCGCCACGGGGTCCAGCACCCAGGGAAGCCCGGCAGCGTGTGCTGCATCCACAGCGCGGCGCATGAGTTCTGCCTGCGGGTGGGTCAGCGTGCCCACGTTCACCAGAAGCCCATTGGCGCAAGCATGCAGCAATTGCTCACACTCGGCTGCATCATTCAGCATGACGGGGGAAGCCCCCACCGCCAGCAGCATGTTGGCGGTGATGGGCTGTACCACACTGTTGGTGAGCGAGAGAATGAGGGGATTCTTCTGCCGGAGCTTTTCCAGCACAGCGGCTAAATCATTGTTATTCATATCAGTTCTTCGGCAGCTTGTTCCGTATTCTCCGCAGCGCAGATGGCCGAAACGACCGCCACCCCATCGCAATGCCCGGTGGCGCGGAGTTCGCGGGCGCGGGCCGCATCGATACCACCAATGGCACAGACAGGAACCGGACACATGGCAGCCAGCTCAGCCCAGCGCTGCACCCCCAGGGCCTCAGGCGCATCGTCCTTGGAGATGGTGGGGAATACCGGACCGCAGCCCACGTAGTCCACCAGAGCGGCATCAACTGCCTTCATTTCGGCTTCATTGGTGACAGTAAGTCCCAAAATCATCTCCGGGCCGATGAGGGCGCGAGCCTGCGCCACCGGCATATCAGCCTGGCCGATGTGGATACCATCGGCCCCGATTTCCACGGCCAGCTCCACATCATCATTGATGATGAGCGGCACCCCTGCCCCACGCAGGAAATCGCGCAGGGGCAGCACCTCGGCCAGCATGGTGGCGCGGTCTGCATGCTCGCGGCGGTACTGCACGATACTCACCCCGCCGGCCACAGCGCGCCGCACGGTTTCGAGCAATCCGTGGCGGCAGCGCTCCGGCGCATCGGTCACGAGGTAGAGGTTCAGGTCAAAAGATTTATTCATATGAGAAAAGAGCCGTTGAATAGTAACGGTCGGCACCATCGGGCATGATGGCCACGATGGTCTTGCCTGCCCATTCCGGGCGCTTCGCCAGCTGCGTGGCAGCCCACAGGGCCGCGCCGGAGGAAATGCCCACCAGCACGCCATCCAGTTTACCCAGCTCGCGGGCCGTGGTCAGCGGCACTTCGTTATCCACGGTGATGATTTCGTCGCAGATGCTGCGGTCGAGCGTGGCGGGAATAAAGTTGGCCCCGATACCCTGAATCTTGTGCGGCCCAGCCACCCCCTGGCTCAGCAGCGGAGACGTTGCGGGCTCCACCGCCACCACATGAAGAGCCGGATTCTGCTCCTTCAGGTAACGCCCGGTACCGGAAATAGTGCCTCCGGTGCCCACACCTGCCACAAGGGCATCTACCTGCCCTGCGGTATCAGCCCAGATTTCCGGCCCCGTTGTGGCATAGTGTGCAGCAGGATTGGCCGGGTTCGTGAACTGCCCAGCCACGATGGCTCCCGGGATTGTGCGGGCCAGTTCCTCTGCCTTATCCACCGCACCCTGCATGCCGGCAGAACCGGGGGTGAGCACCACCTCGGCACCATAGGCCTTCACGATATTGCGGCGCTCCACGCTCATGGTGTCGGGCATGGTCAGGATGACGCGATAGCCACGGGCGGCACCGATGGCAGCCAGGCCTATGCCGGTATTGCCGCTGGTGGGTTCCACGATGGTACCACCCGCTTGCAGTCTCCCCGTGGCCTCGGCATCATCCACAATGGAGCGGGCCACGCGGTCCTTCACCGAGCCGGCGGGGTTATTCGATTCAAGTTTCAGCAGCAAGCGGGCCTTCAACCCGTGGGCTGCGCTGTAGTGCACCGGTTCCAGCAGAGGGGTCCTGCCCACCAGTTCCGAAATAGAGGGATGAATGTTCATGTCTGATTCCATGGTACATAGGTTCAGATTTGTTGGAAAGCATTTTCCAGGTCAGCCAGCAAATCATTGATATGTTCCAGTCCTATGGAGAGGCGCACCATGCCGGGAGTTATCCCGCTGGCCGCCAGTTCCTCCGCATTCATCTGCGAATGCGTGGTACTGGCCGGGTGAATCACCAGGCTCTTCGCATCGGCCACATTGGCCAGCAGCGAGAAGATGCGCAGCGAATCGATGAAGCGGAAGGCCGCTTCCTGCCCACCTTCCAGCTCAAAGGTGAAAATGGAACCCCCGCCCCGTGGGAAGTAGCGCTGGTACAGCGCGTGGTCCGGATGCTCCGGCAACGATGGGTGGTTCACTTTCCGCACCTTCGGATGCTTCTTCAGGTACTCCACCACCTTCAGCGCATTCTCCACATGACGCTCCACGCGCAGAGAAAGAGTCTCGATACCCTGCAGCAGTTGGAAAGCCGCAAACGGCGAAATGCACGCCCCGGTATCGCGCAGCAGAATGGCTCGCAGATACACCGCAAAGGCTGCCGGCCCCACGGCAGCGGTGAAACTCACGCCATGGTACGAGGGATTCGGCTCCGCGATGGCCGGGTACTTGCCGCTGGCGGTCCAGTCGAAGCGCCCGCCGTCCACCACCACACCACCCAGGGTCGTGCCGTGGCCACCCAGGAACTTCGTGGCCGAATGCACCACAATATCGGCTCCATGCTCAATCGGACGAATCAGGTACGGGGTGCCGAACGTATTATCCACCACCAGCGGCAAACCATGGCGGTGTGCCAGATCCGCCAGCACCTCAATATCCGCAATATCGCTGTTCGGATTCCCCAGCGTCTCAATAAAAATCACCCGGGTTTCCGGACGTATCGCAGCCTCTACCTCCAGCGGCCGGTGCACGTCTACAAAGGTGGTTGTAATACCGTAGGCCGGCAGCGTGTGTTCCAGCAGATTATAGCTCCCGCCGTAGATGCTGCGCTGAGCAACTATGTTACCTCCATTCTGCGCCAGAGCCTGCAAAGCATAGGTGATGGCCGCCGCACCGGAAGCCACGGCCAGGGCCGCCACGCCACCCTCCAGAGCCGAAATCCGCTGTTCGAGTACGTCCTGTGTGGGATTCGTCAACCTCCCATAGATATTCCCAGCATCGCGCAGGTTAAAGCGCTCTGCCGCGTGTTCGCAGTTGCGGAACACATAGGATGTGGTGGCATATATCGGTACCGCGCGGGCCCCTGTTGATGGGTCTGCGTCCTCTTGCCCAGCGTGCAGCTGAAGCGTCTCGAAGTGCAAAGTCCTGTCCATTTTATTATCCTACAATTTTAGTAGGCGCAAGCATGCTACGCCTCCACCTCACTTTTGTCAATAGTAAATTAGTAGGAATTACCCCAAAATCGTCAATCCCCGGTGGGGGTATCGCCGGTCTTGAGAGCCTCGGCAAAAGAAGCGGGAAGCCCGGTGCGGGCAATCTTATCGCCGGCAGATTGCACATCGTAGGCCACGCGGCGAAGGTGCAGCGTGGAGGTTTCCGGGCAGAAGAGGGCGTAAGCAGCACGCCAGTCAAGATCGCGCGGCTGCCCGACCGAACCAGGATTGATAAGAAAGCGGCAGGAAGAGGGCAAGTGCATCGTGAAATCGCCGCGGGCATCGTAGTTGATTTCCACCTTCTCCACCTGGCCCTTGCAGAGTCTGAAAATCGAAGCGCGGTGAGTGTGGCCGTAGAAGGAGATGCGGTTCTTGACCGAGGAGAACACCTTGCGGGCCTCATTCACATTTGCAATACGCCCCCAGCGTTTGGGAGCCTCGGGGGTGGCATGGCCCAGCAGGCAATCCTGCCAGGCGGTGTGGTGCGGCAGGCGGCGCAACCAGCGCAGCTGCTTCTGGCTGAGCATATCCTGAGTGCGGTCCATCATCTCCATGTACATGGGCACACCGAAGACCGCACGGTCCACCAGCGCCGCCTCGTGATTTCCCTGCACCGCAGCCAGCAGATGCGGCTGCACCAGAGACAGGCACTCGGAAGGGTTGCCATTGAAGCCGATATAATCGCCCAGCCCCAGAATCCCCTCTGCGCCATGGGACTCCATATCGTCCAGCACAGCTTGCAGGGCTTCCAGGTTGGCGTGGATATCGGATAAAACAGCTACCAGCACAGAATTAACCCTCCTTGAGCAGCTGTTGCAAACGCTCCTTGAACGCGGGAATCCCATCGCCCATGGCGGCAGAAATCGGGATAATCTCCACCTTGGGGAAACGCTGGCGCAAAATCTCCAGATTCTCCACAGCACAGGGCTCATCCATCTTATTGGCAATAATCACCCAGGGGCGGGCAGCCAGCTCATCGGAATACAGCTTCACCTCCTTACGCAAGGTCTGGATAGCCTCCACCGGGTCGTGCTCGAGGCCGGTCAGATCCACCACGAAGAGCAGCAGGTGGCAGCGCATGATGTGGCGCAGGAACTCGTGCCCCAGACCTCGGTTATTGGATGCCCCCTCGATGATACCTGGAATATCTGCCACGATGCAGCGCTGGTAATCCTCGAATTCCACCACCCCCACAATGGGCTGCAATGTGGTGAAGGGGTAGCTGGCCACCTTCGGCGTAGCGTTGGAAATAGCGGTAAGCAGCGTGCTCTTGCCTGCATTCGGGTACCCTACCAGGCCGGCATCGGCAATGCGGCGCAGCTCGAAAAAGAACACCCCGCTCTCTGCCTCGGTGCCATACTCAAACTTCAGCGGAGCCTGGTCGGTTGCCGTGCGGAAATGCCAGTTGCCACGGCCTCCCTTGCCCCCCTGGCAGAGCACAAAGCGCTCGCCGGGCTCAGTCAGGTCAGCAATCTGTTCCAGCTCAATACCATCGCCCTCGCGCTCCAGCCAGGTGGCTTCCTGCATGGTGGCCGCGTTGCTGCGGTACACTATGGTACCGGGCGGCACCTTGCCAATCACCGTGCGCCCATCCTTGCCATGCTTGCGAGCATGCATGCCAGGCATACCATCAGTTGCAATCAGCTTCGGATCGTAGAAATAATTGCGCAGATCATTCGTTCCGGTACTCACTTCCAGAATCACACTACCACCATCGCCACCATCGCCACCATCGGGACCACCGCGAGGCACAAACTTCTCGCGACGGAACGAGGCAAGCCCGTTTCCGCCCTTTCCTGCCTTGGCAAAAATTCGGATATTATCTACGAACATGCCCAGAGATTAGCCTATTTCTCCCCTATTTGCAAGCACAAAGGAATCCAGAGCTCAGAATCCGGAATGCAAATTTACATTCTGAATTCTGCATTTCTTTGTGCTTGCCACCGCTGCTTCATCAGGTTACAATGAGGCAGCATGATGACACCGGACTCCCAGCCAGAACTTTCCGAGCCCTCCCCCCCTGCACCTGCAATTCCCCAGCCCCCGGCCGTCCCCAGACTCCCGGCTGGCATGATACCGCCGCGGCAGACTGCCCCCCAGGCAGCCCCTCCGCCTCCCGCAGTCCCGGGTTTCCAGATTGCCCCTCCGGCGGATGTCCCAAAATCCAACCAGTTTTTCAAGATGGCAAAACCGGTAGCGACTCCGCCACCGCCGCCACCAGCACCGGCCGATGCCACAGGCAACCGTTTCTTCACTATCCCGAACCCGGTTCCCATGAGCACCCCGCTTCCCGTGCCGCCGGCCCCGGCAGCGCCAGCCGAACCAGAGCTCATGCTCAGTCGCCCGGCAGGCAGCTTCATGGAGGGTATCCTGGCAGCCGCCCGCGAAGATGCCGCAGCAGATGCCGACACCCAGCAAGATTCCCTCACCAGCATTCTGGATAAAATCAGCTCTTTTGATACTTCTCAGCTGGCTGGGGACATCGCCGCGGCAGACTGCCACATTGCCCCCAAGGAACTGCCCGATGGTACAAAACTGCACGGCTACCGCCTCCTGCGCACCATCGGCAGCGGCGGCTTCGGGGTCACCTATCTGGCGCAGGAATCCCTGCTGAACAGAACAGTCGTCATCAAGGAGAACTTCCCGGATTCCTTATGCTACCGGGAAGAAGGCACCCTCAATATCCTCATGCACAACCCGGAAACTGGGAAACAGGGGTTCGACTGGGCTCTCAATAACTTCCTGCGCGAAGTCCGCCTCCTGGCCACACTCGACCACCCCTGCATTGCCAAGGTCTATTCCTATTTCGAAGAACACGGCACAGCCTACTACGTCATCGAATACATCAATGGCATTTCCCTTGGCAAACTGGCCTTCCAGCATGCTGAAAGGGGCCGCCCCATCCCCCAGTCCGGACTGGTAGGACTCATGGTGCGCCTGCTCGATGCCCTCGACTACCTTCACAGCAAACAAATCCTCCACCGCGATATCAAACCGGACAACATCCTCGTGACCAAGGTCGGCCTGCCGGTCATCATCGACTTCGGTGCCGCCCGGGAATCATATGGTGACCTGAGCGATAGTGTGGTGGAAACCCCGGGCTTCAGCCCCTCCGAGCAAAGCACCCCCCACGGCAACATGGGTCCCTGGACCGATTTATACGCCTTTGGTGCCACGCTGTACTACATCCTCACCGGCACCTGCCTGCCAAGCTGCCAGCAGCGCGAACTCTTTGATACCGTAGACCCGCTAGCCACCAACCAGGAGCTGCTCAAACACTACAACCCGGCTCTGCTGGCTACCATAGACCGCGCCATCGAGCCCCTTCCTACCCGGCGATACCAGTGTGTAGCGGAGTGGATGCAGGATATCGCTGCCATCCGGCTCTGAGAAGCCTTCCTCCCTTCCCCGTAAAAAAGCGCCTGGGACATCATCCCAGGCGCTTTGCTTTAAATCAGATTATCGTGTCTCACCGCTTCAGGCCTTCCGACGACGGCGGGTGGCGAGAGCCGCCAGCGCCAGCAGGCTCAGCGCGGCGGTTGCAGGCTCCGGCACCGTCTGCATGATGCTCACCGTACCGCTGCCGGCATTGTAACTAAGTACCAGGCCTTCACAATCAGCGAGGTTGGCGAAGTAATCCCCTGCTGCCACCTGGGTACCATCGGCCACAGATGTGTAGGACTGCTCCACCGCAGCCGGCTCGGCCTCCGCGCCCAGATTATACAGTGCTACCACCTCCTGCAGCAGCAGGTCATTCACTCCGGTGAACAATTCGTATGATTCGCCGGCTTCCAGACCAAGCACCTCGCTGAGCACCGCGCCAGACAAGGTAAGCCCGGTCTGCAGACTCAGCATGCCGTTGAGCGTCATGCCACCCCCAAGCTCAAGCGAAGCCCCGCTGGCCAGCACCAGGTCTGCATTCAGAGTGGATGCCTCCGCAAACTTGGCCAGCTGACTCACCGTCAGTGTAGACCTTGTCAGAGTCTCTGCTGTGGTAGCACCACTATAGAAACCTGCCTGGCTACCAGCAGCCAGTTCCAGCATATTCAGCGTATAATCTTCCGCTCCGTGAATATTGGCTGTGCCGCCGGTCACGTTGATCCGGGCCAGGTCATTGTTGGCGTTGTTCAGGTGCAGGGTGCCGGCACCCTGTTTGGTGATGATGCCGTCCTTGGCACCATCCGAATGCACCAGACCGGAGACATTCAGCGAGGCCGACTGGGCCACATTGAAAGCCAGCTCCGTTCCTGCGTTATCATTGCCACGCAGACGGATCTTGGACTCGATGGTGTTATTGCCGGAGGTGGCGTTGATGACATTCTCGGTCAGTTTGTTGTAATCCAGGGCTCCGTATGTTGAGTTGCCTGCGCCGATTACCCTGGCACCATTGCTCAGGTTCAGCGTCCACGAGCCCATGGTCTGGCGGGTGGTGCCGAAATCCAGCTTACCACCGTTCACGGTGATGCTCTTTCCTTCCTTTCCGAAGTCCAGCATATCGGATTCAGAGCCATCGAACTTCATCGTGCCGTTGGTATTCACCGTCACATTGGTATCCACTACCTTGTTATTCTTACCCTTAATCAGCAGCGTACCGCCGTTGATAGTGACATCTCCGCGCAGAATATTGGCATTGCGCTCGTTACCACCATTCACCTCCAGCGTACCGCCGTTGATAGTCACGGCAGAGTTACCCAGCGCGCCATCTGTCGATACGCTCAAGGTGCCGTTTGCCACAGTCGTGGTGCCGCTGTAGGTATTCGCCCCGGTCAGGGTCAGCGTTCCGGCTCCTTCCTTGGTAAATCCACCGTTGCCGCTGATAATGCCGGAAATGGTTCCTGTCTTCCCGCTATTCACGTAAATCCTCGTGGCAGCGTCGAGCACCAGCTTGTTCTTCAATTCCGTTCCGGTGCCATTGAAGACCAGGTGGCTGCTGTTCGAGCTCAGGCGGATGGTGGCGGCTTCGTTGAAGGTGGAGGTATTCACCTGCAGGCGACCGGTGGCCACCTCTACAGTACCGGTGATACCGCTCAGATTGAAGCCCACACCATTATCTGCTGCAAGATTCAGCTTCAGCGTACCCGCGCCGCTCACCTTGTCGAAGGCGGTGGAGGTGTTATTCGCCGAGGTCTCCTTACTCGTCATCGTAAGCGTTGCGCCTTCGTTGACGATGATATCGGTTGGGTAGCCAATCAAGTCGGTTTCAGTAAATGATTTGGTCTCCCCGCTATTCAGAATCAGGCGGTTCAGGTCGAAGCTGCTGAAGGTGATGGTGGCCAGGCCCTCATTCACGCCGAGGGTCACATCCTTGTAGCCGCTGAGCAGCGTACCGTTCACCATCAGGTTTTCGCGCAGGGAGTCGAGACTCCAGTCGAGGGAGGCATGGCTGATATCGAAAATGGCGTAGGAAATGCCGGTGGCGTTGATGTAGCTGCCCAGGTTGATGGTGCCACCGCTCACGGAGAACTCACCGTTAAGCGCCATGGCATCGTAGGGATTGAACTGGATGGCAGACAAATCAAGGGTGCCGCCGCTCATACTCAGCCCGGAAATGGAACCCAGCGCGCCGCGGGCTGCTGCACCCACCACCAGGGAACCGCCGTTGATGTCTACTGCCCCGGTACCGAGGCCGCCATTGGCCGTGACTTCCAGGGTGCCGGCATCTATCGTGGTGCCGCCAGTGTAGGAATTGTACGATTCCAGCTTGGCCGTGGCGGCGGCGTTGCTGAGCTGCAGGGCGGTATTACCCATGAGGGAAGCGCCGGCATCCACCTGCAGAGTGCCGCCGCTCACCTTGATGAGGGAGGCTTCCAGGCCGGCGCCGTTCTGCACATGAAGCGTGCCGCCTGCTACTTCGAGGGCGCCGTTGCCTTCCGACATGGCGCCGGAATCATAGCGCAGGGTGCCGGAGCTGATCTTGTAATTCTGCAGCACCGCCGCTGAATCTGCCCCGATATGCAATGTGCCGCCGCCGCTCTGGGTCAGCTGGTGGCCATTCTGCGTCAGGCGGGAGTTCAGGTAGGCATCTCCTCCCCCGCGCACTTCGATTTTGGCATCTCCATTCTGCGACAGCGTACCATTCAGCGATCCACTGCCCAGGTTGATGGTGCCGCCATTCACCACGAAGTTCGTGGTCTGGTCCACCCCGTTGCCCTGCACATAGGTACCGGCGGAATCGAGAATCACATTTTCCACCAGCATGGCGGTGCCGGTTGTGGAACCCAGCTTGGCATTCGCAATGTGGAGGGTGCGCAGACCATTCACCTTCAGCCCGAAGATTTCATCATCCGTATACCAGGTATCAAATTTCTTTGTACCCCAGTCAACCTTCAGTGTGCCGGTACCGGAAACTTCGCTATTCATCAACAGGCCACCCATCTTACACGTCAGGGTACCGTTGTCAACCACCGTCTTGCCCGTCACCTGGATGCAATCTTCGATAATGACCTCACCGGTATTCACGACCGAAAGACTCCCGGCGGTTGCGCCAATCATAGTACCATTTGCACCGCGTTTCACCGTGTAGGTTTCCGTGTTATTGAAAATGATTTCTGACACCTTGATTTGGGTTGCAGTCATATTCACAGTCTTATTCTCAGCGCTGTCCTCGAACACCACCACAGAACTACTTGTCGTCGCGCCATTTCCTGGCCCGAAATTGGAGCCCGTCCACGCGTAATTTTCAGCCGTGCCCTTCCACAAAATGGCCGAGCCACCAGTGGTGAGCGACATCTGGAGATGGCCTGATTCATTGGTGCCGAACGAAGCCGCGTAATACCCGAGTCCTGAGGAGGTCAGGCTGTTGATCAGACTTCTCCAGTCACCAGTGGCCAGGGTGTAGGTCTCGCCGGCTTTCAGCGAGGTGTAGTTCGTGAAATTGATGTTGGCTGTGCCATTCAGTGTGATGCCTTGGAGGGAAAGTGCCGCATTGCCAACTGCATTTGCCGCCACCACGGCACCGCCGTCAAAGCCGAGCGAACCACCGTTGAGAGAAAGCGAGCTGCCCAGCACCGCGCTGTCGGTGACTCCATCCACCCCCGCCACAGCTGAAAGCCTCTGCCCGCTGCCCAGCACAAGTGTATCGCCGGCATTGAGCGTGGCTCCCAGGCCGATGGCGAGATTGCCGCGTACCGGTGCCTGTGAAATATTGAGCGTGCCCTGCTGCACGGTCAGGTTATTGGTGGCAATGGTGCCGGTCAGGTGCTGCACACCGGCACCGGTCTTCACCAGATTCAGACCGGCGTTGGCAGTATCGGCCGTGCATCCCAGAGCACCGGCGTAGGTATACTCCTTACCGGAATCCACATCGACCACCAGCGTTGCATTGCGCGTGGACGGCGGACGAGAATCGCCGCTCAACTCAGCGGCATCCATGCTCTCACCGGCGTAGACATAGCTGTTTGCATTGCCCACAAGGCCCTTGATTGTGGCATTGTGGGTATTCACCGCCAGCGACGCCACGGAATTGGCATTTGTCCCGCTGAGCGAGATGACGGCATTCTTAGCCGCCGTATCGCTGGCAAGCTCGATAAAGGCACCGTGGGTACGGGACGCATTGTTACGGTTACGCGCCAGAGAAATCGTGCCGGTGAAGCCGCCATCGCCCTTCAGGATGAGGCGGGAGGTATTGTAGTGGGTGGTTTCGGAGTTCCAGTGGAGCACACCCTTGCCGGTGAGGCTGTCGATATTCCAGATTGTCTTCCAGGTACGTTCATTCAGCGTGACCTGTGAATCATTGGCGATATCGAGCTGCGAGATGGAACGCTCCAGCTCACCATTGGCGTTGGAGTAAATTTCCAGATTCTTTTCAGCACGGAGCGTGCCCAGAATCGTGGTGCTCTGGGTATTGAACTCCACCTTATCGGCATTCACGGAAAGCACAGCATTGCCACCGCCATAGCTGGCGCCATTGAGCGCATAGGTCACGCCGGTGCCGCCATGCAGATTCAACTGGGAGCCTCCGCCCAGCGTAACATCGCCGGCAAGGGTCACTTTGCCGGTGTTGTCGGTGTGCTTCAACTCCGCTACACCGCCGTTGAAGGCCATGTTCAAATCAAACTGCACCGTATTGCCCCCCACTTCCACATATGTGCCATCCGACAGGTGCACAGTCATGCTGCGCGTGCCGGCCCCCATGGTCACGCTGCCGGCTTCCACATACAGGTTGTCGATATTGACATTATCGTTGGTCAGCGTGAAATTCCTGGAGCCGGTCTTGCGCACGGTGGCCAGGTCCATATAGGCAGCGCTGCTCACATCTGCATCTTCTGCGTTGAAACTCAGTTCCGCATGTCCGCTGGAATCGATGATGGAACCACCAGTGCCGCTCAGCGACCCTGCGATGGAAAGATTAAAACTAGCCAGGTCGATGACACCGCCGTTTTCCACCGTCACGGCTCCCGTAGTGGCCATATTGCGCCCCAGGGCAAAGGTCATATCACCATGACTATCGGCCTCGGCATTGCCGCGCACCACCAGGTCTCCGTTCAGAGTGGCATTGCCATTCAGCACCACCTTACCACCGGTCAGCCCCTGGCCATCCACCACGATATTGCGGTTCGCATCCAGCTCGGTCCACACCGTGAGGCTGCCTCCTGCCGCAGCGCTGAAATGGTAATCCGCACCGTCTGCGAGAGTGATGTTGCCTCTGTAGCTGGCCTCATTCTGGGCACCCAGGGCAAGCCCGGCATAGTCAGACAAGTTAACATCTGCATCCTTCAGGTCATTGACCAGCAGGATACCGTTGGAACCATCCTTCAGGTTCTTATTGTCTATTACATCCGTGGAGGAAGCTCCGAGCGCGTTGCCATAGTTCAGGTCGAGCGTGGCTTTCCCCAGGCCGCCTGCCACGGATTTCAGGATGAGCCCCTTGCCGGAGAAGGTGATATCACCTTCAAAATCGTTCTTACCATTGTTCAGCACCACGGTGCCCGAAGCCGTCTGCGACACACCCAGCACCAGGTTGTTTTTACCGCTGAGCTTGAAATCCACATAGAGCTCACCACCGCCACCGCCAAGCTGCCACTTGCCATCCACCGCTTCCAGCGCCACGCCGCTCTGGCCGTATTTCACAACCTTGCCCTCCTCTGCGCCGATGAACAGGCCCGTGTGGCCACTGAGGTCGAGAGCCGTTGCGGTATCATTGGAAAGCGCCAGAGTACCCACGGAATCGCCATGCACACGCGCCAGCAAATCTTCAGCCGAGCCTTCATGAGCCGAGAGCACGGCATCCACCCCGGTCATTTTCCAGGTATTGCTGCCTGTATCACCCAGCGAATCAAGCGTTTTCGCCACCAGGTAGCCGGAAGCCAGTTCCTTGGCTCCGGTATGTCCGCTGTTATCACCGGAGAGAATTAACTTCTTATCTGCTGCACCCAGATCAACCGTCAGAGAACCGGCACCGGAAATGGTGCGGTCATAGGAATTGGCCACGGTGGTATCCTGGCTGTATTCCACGCGCATAGCGGCCTTTTCAGCAAGGATCACATCGCCTTTCAGTCCATAGAAATCACTGATATCGGCCGTGCTTTGCAGGGAGGTGCCACCTTCGATATATTCCTGGGCGTGCTGCACCCCTTCGTGCATGATGAATGTGCCACCGCTCTGCACGGCCACATCGCCATCCAGCCGTGCATGGCTTCCCAGCTCAAACGTACCGCCATCCTTCACGGTCACATCCATCTTGGCATCGGCGTAGTGCCAATCCTTCACCTCTACCAGGCGGTCCTGATTCCGGCCGGTGGCAGAGCCCCAGCCGTGAATCGTGTTCACGCCGCTGAAAACCACGGTGCCTTCGCTCACATGCAGACCACTACCGGCATTCTTGCTCAAATCGGTATGGATGCTGTTGAGCGTCCAGGTGCCGCCGCCCTGGTAATCAATAAGCAACGCGCCAGCGGCACTATCTGTGAAAGAACCCAGCCAGGTAGTCTTATCTCCCTGCCTGTAGGTGAGGGTCACATCCTTGGCGGCAGAGTTGGTAATCATCGCCTCTTCCGTGAGGGCGTTGATGGTGAAGGCTTCCTCGCGGGTCTCGCCATCGGTGGTATACCACTCCATGCTGTTGCCCCTCATATCCAGCGTACCGCCACCGGAGCCGAAGGTTAAATCACGTTCAATCTGGGTGGTGGAGGCAATCTCCACCCGGGCACCCATATTCACCAGCACATTATAGGCGGCATGCCCATTAGTCTGCTGCAGATACGTTGTGCCGGAACCGCCAAGATTCAGGAATGCGTTGGTATCCCCCTCTCCATCAATATACAAATCACCCGCCCCGGTCTTGCGCCATTCGCGCATGTAATCCGCCGGATTAGTGAGTTGCAAATGCACCTCTGCCCCTTCGTGAATCACATAGCCGGCGTGGTCGAACTGGTGCGAGGCACCAGGTGCAGACTGAATCGTGTAGCTGCCGCTCTTGAACTCAGCATAACCAGCCCCCAGATCTACCGTGGCATCGAGCACGATGGTATTCTGCTGAGCAGTGGATGAGAAGACCAGGTTCTCCGTGAAGAACAAATCTGCATTTTTCTGCAGCAGGTAACCATTCGGATTGCTGCTCGCATCATAATATTGAGAATTGTACGCATACCAGGTATCGGTATCCTTCAAGCCGCTCATATCCTTCCAGGTATGGGAATCCCACTTGATTCCCTTGTAGGATTTGGTGCCGGTGGCATCCGTCAGCTGCCCGCTGTACAGGGTAGTTGAATTTCCAAGATTATCGGTAAGGGTCTCCCCTTGAGTTGTAATGGCTCCGAGATGAACCTCATGAACAGAATCACTCATGCTGACGGCCACATCAAACCGGTTCAGCTGTTCCTGAGTCCACCGCACACTGCCGCGGCCATAGTCCGCCGAGTATGCATTGCCGGATTGCTCCACGGCCAGGAACTCGTAACGCCCCTTGTTTTCATTATAATAGAACATCGGGCTGCCGGAATCACCCGCACGCAGGGCTGAAGGAAGCGGATTGCTCTCGCTGGCTCCCTTGCCATCGCCGAATCCGGGGTCTCGCCCCACCGTAAATTCACCGGTCTGGGCATTGGAACCAGCGTTCTTAATCTCTACAATATCACCAATATTGTACACATAAGCGCCGCAATATGAATGATAGACTCCGTCCGCCTCCGTGTACACCCCCATAGAACCGGAGCCCACATGATACATGAGCTCACCCTGCAGGGATGACACATTCGTGACAGAAAGCAGCGGGGTCGACACCGCATCCGTCACCAACCTGTTCTGGCGTTGCACCGCATAGTCGAAGCCCGAAGATGGAGCCAAACGGAACAGAGATGAGCCGCGAATATCGACGGAAGAATGACGCATGGCATAATCATGCCCCACATCATCACCACTGAAGGTATAATTCAACGAACCATTGTGTTTAACCGTAACGAGAAAATTATTTCCGATTAACGCTGAATGCCCCACATCCGGAGCACCGCGAAAATCAATCATCCCCTGCTCGTTGGAAATCTTGTAGGTGGTACCGTCCTTATACTCAATGACAATACCTTCCTCCTGCGTGCGGATATGCTCCAGCAGAGCATTCACGCGGGTACCAACCACATACCGGCCACGATTCTGCCCAAAATCCGTATAGGTGGTCAGATACGCATCCTCATGCATAATACCGGCCTCTGCTGGCACACAGGTAACCGCAGCAGCCACGACAATGGCTGAAAGGACACACTTACGAAGAGATACGGGAAGATGTAATTTCATGGCACTAAATTTCTAAATAATTACTACTCTATACCATCTTCTCAGGCCCATGTACAGCATAAAATAAGGAATCATTCCAATATAGCGCATTCTTTCGCCCGTCAATCAACCTGCCCTCTGCGGATCAGCCCGCAATTTCGTATTCTGGAGTTCACGCGCAGCGTGAATATCGTTGCCCGAAGGGCAATATCGTTTTTGCCGAAGGCAAAAATATCGTTCAAGCCGCAGGCTTGAATATCGTTATCCCGCTGCAGCCATGAACAAAAGGCAGCGTTCATTGGGAAACGGCAGAGCCCCAGTAGGTATCCCGCCCCCGCTCTGCGGGAGTGAGGGCCCGGGGAGGCGGGCATGTAGGGTAGTAGGGACCTATAACGATATTCTGGAGTTCACGCGCAGCGTGAATATCGTTGCCCGGAGGGCAATATCGTTTTTGCCAAAGGCAAAAATATCGTTCAAGCCGCAGGCTTGAATATCGTTATCCCGCTGCAGCCATGAACAAAAGAGGCGCGTTCATTGGGAAACGGCAGAGCACCACACAAAGCGGGCTCTGGGAGCTCCCTGCGCCCTTTGCAGGGCACAGACGGGCGAAGGCTTTATCATCTGCCGCTGTGCGGCAGAGTGAACTTCGCCTGGCGGCGAGATAAGTTCTGCCCTGCCGGGCAGAGAGAATTTCGCAGCTGCGCTGCGAGAGAATTTCTTTTTGCTGCGCAAAAACAGTGAAGC
>JAFWYD010000020.1 GCA_017517805.1 Akkermansia sp. | reverse complement strand
GCGGCTCCTCCCGCGAGCACGCCCCGCAGGCCATCAAGCGCAGCGGCATCCAGGCTATTGTGGCAGAGACCTTTGCCGAAATCTTCTTCGGCAACAGCAGCGGCATCGGGCTGCCCTGCGTACGCGCCAGCCGCGAAGACCTCGCCCGCGCCATGGAAATCACCACCACCGCCCCGGATACTCCGTGGACGGTCGACTTGGAAAGCATGACGCTGAGCTGCCCCGCTGCCAGCTTCCCCATCTGCATGCCCGCCGAGCCGCGCGAGGCACTCATGCAGGGCAAGTGGGATGCCGTGGTTGAGCTCATGAATGCCCCGGAGGCTGTGGCTGCCCTGGCGGCCAGCCTGCCCGCCCCCAGCAGCAAATAACACAATCTCCAGCCTCTATGCTCGCCCTCATTGCCCCACTTGTGACCCGCGGTGTTATAGATAACACCACGCGCGGAGTCACGCACCTCACACTCTGGGGCATTGATGGCGGAGAGCCCATCGATTTCATCCTTGAAGGCAACTGCCTGCGCGACATAGCCGGTTGCAGAGTCAGCTTCACCAACCGGAGCTGTGCCCAGGCCCAGCACACGCCCCACCCGGTTCTGGAACAATTGCGCAGCCACGCGCAGGGGCCAGTGCAGACCGGTGATATCACCCTCTCCCGCCGGGTCCCGGAAGAAGACAACCGGCGCGCACTGAGCAACCAGCTCTCCATCGAGCTCTTTGTGCAGCGCGATGCCCGCATTCTGATAGAGACTGCCGATTTTGACTACGATATCTCGCTTCCGCAATGGGAGATGAGCTGGCAGGAAGCCAACACGCAGGCCTTCCTGAACATGGAGGCTCTGCGCGACCACGTGGCCTACAATGTGGCCCGTTTCAAAGGCCCGGCGCTGCAGATTATCCAGGAGGAGAAGCTGCCGAGCTGCTCGTGGGATATGCGGTTGAACCGGGCAGAGGCCTATATGGCCATCCACCCCAGCATCCGCGATAAATACCTGCACGAAGTGAATGGGCAGATGTCGGAAGCCTATGTGATGGACCGCACCGACCTGCTCAACCAGATGGCAGCAGAAGACGAAGCCCACATGCCCCCCGAGCAGGACAATGGCCGGGAGTGGGATGTGCTGGACTTTGTGGCCCCCGACCACGCCAAGGCCGTGCGGGCAGCGATGAACCACCCGCTCTTCCAGGAAACCTCGCGCCTGACCATGCTGGTGCAGAAAAACCTCATGGTACACAAGAACGCCGGCAAAGAGGAGGTGGAATCCTTTGTCAAGCGCTATGCCGGGGTTGTCTCCTACATTCTGGCCACCATCCTGCTGACCCGGCAATCTTCCTTCCCGGTGGACCTGGCCAGCCGGCGCGTGCAGATTATCCACCGCCAGATTCAGGAACTCTGCGCCCACTGCCTCCGGGTCAATGCAGGGATTGCAGCCCTGTACCGAGAAGCTTCCAGCCTGCTTCTGAACAAGCTGGAGGAATTCGGCTCCACCTTCCAGCACTAAGCCAAGCCCCATGTACGTGGCCCAGGAAAGACGCGCCTACATCTTGCGCCTGCTGCAGCAGCGCGGCAGCATCCGCTCTGCTGCGCTGGCACGCGAACTGGGCGTGACCGATGAAACCATCCGCACCGACCTGGTGGATATGCAGGCCCAGGGTCTGCTGCAACGCGTTCACGGCGGTGCAAAGTACATTCTGCCCACCCCTGGGCACGATGCCTCAGCCCGCCCCGACTGCCAGCTCGCCCAGCTGGCGGTCCGGCACATCCGGGAAGGCATGAGCATCTACCTGGATGCCAACCCGCTCTCGCTGGTTTTTGTCTCCCAGCTCGGGGAACTGCCCTGCACGCTGCTGACCAATTCTCCGGAGCTCTTGTCGAAACTCACGGCCGGGAGCCTGCCGCAGCAGGTAGTCTGCATCGGCGGTTGCCTGAACAAGGAATGCGGATTACTCGACAGCCCCGCGGCTCTCGAATCTCTGCAGGGAGAATACCGGCCGGATATCGCCCTGCTCATTCCCCCGGCCTTGCGGAGCAATGTGGCAGCCTACCGGCACCCGCTGCACACAGCCTGGGCGCGAGCCGCCGCCGGGGCTGCCGGCAGGACTCTGCTCATGGTCCCCTCGCAGGCGCTGCACGCACACGCCCTGCATGCCTTCCCGCTGCCCGAAGGCTCCACCATCATCACGGAAAACAACCTGCCCCCCGGCTTCGCCCATCCGGATACCGAGCTCATCCCCTACATCTCGGCAGATGACCTGCTGCAAACTGACAATTTCGACTATTGAAAAAGAAGCCCCCGCTAGCAGATCTGCCAAGCGGGGGCTTCCTTGAAAATATTATTCAGCAATGCGTTACTGAGCCTTACTGGCCTTACTGGCCTTATACTGCTCGCTGAGCGACTTGAGCACCTGCCCGGTCTTCGACTTGGGAGTGTAGTTCTGAAGTGCCTTGTTGAGGTCGGCCGCCGACTTGACGGCCGGAGTCGTTGCAGCGGAGGAGCTGGCAGCAGGCAGAGTCTGGGCTGCGGAGCCATTGGCGGTAGCAGCGTTCAGCAAGCCCTGCAGCTTGGAAACCAACGAGCCTCCCACCGAATCCTTCAGGCAGTCGCGGTAAAGCTTACCATTCCTCCAGTTATCAAAGTTGAAACGGGCGCTTTCCGGCAGGCAGTTTTCACTCTTGAGCACACGGTAGCGGCTGTAGCCGCGGGTGAAGTAATCGTACTCCGTATCGGAGCCGTAGTACTTCATATCAATGAGCTCCTTGCTGTTCACAGCCGTCGCCAGGGTGGGAGTCAGCAGCTCGGTGCGGCTCACGGTCTTCACCGCGCAGGAACTCAGCCCCAGCGCCAGCAGCATCATCGCAGGAATCAATTTCTTCATCATAGTCTTGTATTGTATGGAGTTGAGGAAAAAAATCAGAACAGTGTATAGGCAACATACACCCAGTGGGCCACAATGGCAGCGCAGATACCGCCGATAGTGTGCGCCCAGATGGCCTTGGAGGTCAGGTGGCGGTAGCCCAGCGTATCGAGCATGGCGGTGTGGGTGCTCAGGTAACCGCTCCAGCACATACCGATGGCGGTGTACACAGCAATGGCGTTGCCATCAATCCAGCCGGCCTTCAGGAAATTGGGCACCAGGCCCAGGGCTGCACCCACCGCCCCCAGCGCGGTGATGGGGAAGGCAATGAGGTGCGGGTCATGGAAGCCGAAGAGCCACTCAAACACAATGCTGCACTTCGCGCCAATCCAGGGCAGCAGCTCCACACCTTCGTAGGCTGCGCCTGTGAAATGGCCACCAGCGGAGGGGCCAAAAGTGAACAGCATCACCAGGGTGGAAATAATCAACACGCCGGGGATAATGGCAATACCCACATCCACACCGGTGCGGCCACCATCGAGCAGAGAATCCAGGATGCGCTGGAAAAGCGGCTTGGTGTATTCCTCCACCTTGGCTTCGGCCAGCTCAGCAGGCTCACAGGCATCCTCCACAGCAAACTCCGGCAGTTTCTTGAGGATGAAGCGCTGCATCAGGCGCGTCGATACGATGCAACCACAGCAGGCACCAAAGAAACCGATGAACGGCTCCACATAAAAGCCCTGCCCCACCATGAACACGATGACCAGCAAGCCCATGCCGAAAGCAGTGCCGAAGTTGGTGAGAGAGATGAACTGGAACTTCTTGAAATACGAGCTGAATCGCTTATCCTGCGCCAGCGCAATGATAGCAGGGTTATCGGATAAGAAGGTCAGCACCGCCCCCAGCGAAGCCACACCGGGAAGGTTAAAAAGCGGTTTCATGAGCGGCCTCAGCAGCTTTTCCAGCAGACTCACCACGCCGAACTCCACAAACAAACGGCCAATCGCGCCGGTAATCACGCAAATGGCCATGAGGTAGAACACGGTGTTGAGCAGCAGGTCATGTGCCGTCTTCATGATGGTGTTCAGCATCTGCGGCGTACCCATCTGCGAAGCCAGGTAGCCAAAAAGCCCGAAGACGACCACCAGACAGATGACACCTTTGGGGATACTGTTGTTGATTTTGCGGAGAATGTCTTTCATATATTTATAAGCCCCGGTTTTTGCGCCGGGGCTTATATCATATCTAACCGTTCTACGCAAGCGTAATCTGCGCCTGTTTCAACGTAATCATGTATGTCTGAAAGTTTTTGCAAATATGTAATTTATCGGCGAGCAACCTGTCTCGGCGTAGCCTTGGCGAAGACGGAAGTGAGCGGAATTTGTAGCCCACGGTAGTGGGCGTAAAGATGAAAGGCAGGGGTAAGCCCGCAACGCGGGCGCAGCCCCTGCTACCCATAAAAAAACAAACGGAGCCCATGAAATGGGTGACAGAACAGAGGCTACTCAATAGAACCGTTCTTAACACACCACCAATGAATATCTTTCAACTCAACGCCATGCTTCTTCAAGAAACTGCAATACTCATCCTGCATCGAATGCGCCTTATGGTGTTCCTTCTGACTTTCAATATATCGGATAACAGCTTCTTTATTTGATTCACTTACAGAAAATGCACCATAACCTTCTTGCCAGGCAAAGTCTTTGTAAGCCGGGTCAATGTTTTTTATCCATTTCGTACTGTTCGATTTAATATCACGCACAAAATCAGCCAGCCCAATCGTAACTGGCATCAAGGTCAAAACATGGATATGATCCGGACGCCCACCTACAACTAAGGCATGACCGGACATACCGCGAATCACACCTCCGATATAACGAAATATGCGTGGTAAATCATCCTCTTTCATGGTCACGCCGCCAGCCTTTGTATGAAAGATGAGATGCGCGTAGATATTTGCAAAAGAATTTCCCATAGACCTACAGACATCCTACCACATAGATGCATCAGACGGCAAGATAAACAATCACGTTAGGAACGCCAGCGCCTATTAGTACACCGCCTCTGTCACCCATTTCATGGGCTCCAAAATCTTTTTTTTCGGCTAGCAGGGGCTGCGCCCGCGTTGCGGGCTTACCCCTGCCTGTCATCTTTCACCCGCTTGCGCGGGCTCAAAATTACTTAGAGCAAATCAGCGTTTACAGCTCGTAATAGGTATACCCGCTCAGGCCGTTGCGGTAAGCCTCCAGCGCATCGCGGCGCTGGCGCGGGGTGATGAGGCCCTGCTCCACACCGCGCTCAGCCAGGGCGCGGAACTTGGCCACCAGGTCCTTGGCATCGTACTTCACATAGGAAAGCACATCGGCCACGCTGTCGCCCTCTTCCTCGTGGGTAAACACAGGGCGACCATTCTCCAGGTGCACACTTACCACATTAGTATCACCCAGCAGGTTGTGCAGGTCGCCCAGGGTTTCCTGGTAGGCTCCTACCATGAAGATGGCTACATAGTAGTTTTCTTTGGGATCAACCTCATGCAGCGGCAGGGATTTGGCCACGTCTTCGCGGTCGATGAAGTGGTCTACCTTGCCATCGCAGTCGCAGGTGATATCGACCAGCACGGTGCGCTGCGTGGGGCGTTCATCCAGTCGCTGGATGGGCATCACCGGGAAGAGCTGGTCAATCGCCCAGGAATCCGGCAGACTCTGGAACACGGAGAAATTCGAATAGTAGTAGTCCACCATGTTGTCCGACACCTCTTTCAAATCCTCGGGAATCTCACTCATCTCGCCAATTCGGCGGGAAATGAGCCCCATGATGTGCCAGTAGATGGCCTCGCCCACACCGCGCTCGCGCAGGGTGGCATTGCCGTGGTAGAACATAGCGCGCAGCTGGTCCCGGTAGTAGATGGCATCGTTGTAGCACTCCTGGATATTCTTGCGGGTGAGCATCCGGTGCGTCTCATCCAGCGCCAGCAGGATATCGTTCGCGTTCTCCGGCAGGGCGGGAGGCTGGGCCTCGCTGCCCGGGGCGCTGGTCACATCCAGCACATTGAACACCAGCACCGCATGATAGGCCGAAACCGCGCGACCGGATTCCGTCACCAGCGTGGGGTGCTCCACCCCGTGCTTGCTGCACAACTCGCCCACCACCTCCACGATATCGCGGGCGTATTCCTCAATGGAGTAGTTACAGGATGAATGGAAGTTAGTCTTGGAGCCATCGTAATCCACCGCCAGACCTCCGCCCATATCGAGCGTGCCCATGGGCGCGCCCTCCTTCACGAGGTCAATATAGATGCGGCAGGCTTCCGTAAGGCCACCGCGAATCACGGTCACGTTGGAAATCTGGCTACCCTGGTGGTAGTGCAGCGCCTTGAGGCAATGCAGCTTGCCGGCGGCCTTCAGCGTGTCCACCACATCGATGACCTGCGCGGCATTCAGACCGAACACGGATTTATCGCCCGCCGATTCGCTCCAATGGCCGGACCCCTTGGAAGCCAGGCGCACACGCACCCCCAGAATCGGCTCCACTCCCAGCGCCTCTGCGCGGCGCAAGATGGCGGGCAGCTCATTGGGCATCTCCAGAATCAGGCAGATTTTCATCCCCATGCGCATCCCCATGAGCGCGAGGTCGATGAACTCGTCGTCCTTGTAGCCATTGCACATGAGGAAGGACTCTGCATCGCGCATGTAGGCCATGGCCGCTATCAGTTCGGGCTTGGAGCCTGCCTCCAGCCCATAGTGGTATTTCTGGCCATGCGCCACCACTTCCTCCACCACCATGCGCTGCTGGTTCACCTTGATGGGGTACACCCCGCGGTACTTGCCGGTGTAGCCCGCTGCCTTGATAGCTTTGGAAAAGCTCTTGTTCAGCTCATCGATACGCGCATGCAGCAAATCGCGGAAACGCAGCAGCACCGGCACGTTGGTGCCGCGCTCCTCCAGCCCCTTCATAATCTCCGGCAGGCTCACCGCCTTGGTGCTCCCGTCGGTATCCACCAGGTGCACCTCCATCTCGCCCGCGCGCGACACGCTGAAATAGTCATTACTCCAGTTATCGACCCCGTACAGTTCGGCAGAATCGGCGGCTGTCCAGTTGCGGACCTTGCGTTTGATGGATTTTTTGCGGGCGGGCATAGTGCTGGTGTGCTTGAACGTGTCCGCGCGTTATATACCACCCTGCCCCGCTTGTCAACACAGAACTACTCTGCAAACACACATTACCTCCTTATTTTCCTTCACTTTTGACTACCTTTTCGAAAAAAATGCAACAAAATGTGAAATTTGCATTGCCAAGAAGCAAAAAATCGTGTAGACTGTCGCACCCACCCGAGCCGGGAGGCTCACTGAACATTTACTAATTACAAGAAGGAGACAAGATGAACATTCTCGACACTATCGGAAAAGAGCAGATGAAGGACGACGTGACGCCCTTCAACGT
>JAFWYD010000019.1 GCA_017517805.1 Akkermansia sp. | reverse complement strand
TTCTCCGGTGATGCGGTCGTATTGGTTGAGCTGCTCCAGTTCGGTGCGCGCCCTGTACAGCCATATCCAGAGGATATCATCCCATATTTCATGGGCCCAGTCGTTGCCCGGGGTGCGGAAGTGGCGGTAGAGGGGCGCGAGGTAGGCGCAGCATTCCTGCGTGGTACCGGCGGGTAGATAGCTCTGGAAAACGCAGTGCAATTCAGCCCCGGTCAGCCCCGCACCCTGTTTGGCAATGATGCCGCGCAGCAATTCCTGGCTTTCGGGGTGCGTGAAATCCTTGTGCGGGTCGCTGAGGTGGAAGGCGGCCATTTATCTGGAGAATACGGGAGCCGGGAGCTGGGGGGCTTGTTCTTCAGGACCGCCCACCATATCGCCTACATCCTTGAAGGTGACAAAGAGGAAGAAGGCAAGCAGCAGGAAAAGGAACGCGGACTGAATCCACTCCAGCAGCTTGCCGCCTACAGGGCGGCGGAAAATGATTTCCAGCGTGCCCAGCACCACATGGCCACCGTCTACAATGGGCAGGGGCAGGATGTTCAGCACGGCCAGGTTCACATTCAGCACCACGGCAAACCAGAGGATGAGTTTCCAGCCTTCGGGATTGCTGAGCATCTGGTACAGGTAGTTGCCGATGCCTACGGGACCAGAGAGATGCTCCATGCCCACGCTGCTGCCGGGAGCGGCCACCTTGGCCAGAGTTTCGCCCATCCAGCGGAAGCTCTGGTTTATCTGCTCCTGCACGCCGGGATGCTCGGTGCGCAGCTCTCCATCCAGACCACCCCAGGTGAAGCCCATGATGGGGCGGGCTCCTTCCAGGCCCTGCCAGTTGGTCGGCATGGTGGGGGTGATGGTGGCGGTCATTTCGCTCCCATCAGCGTTCTGGAGGGTGAGTTCCAAGGCTCCCTTTTCGGCCGCTTCGAGCACTGGCACCGGGGAGAATACCGGTGTGCCGTTGAGCTTCACAATGCGCTGGCCCTTCATTAGACCGGCCTGTTCTGCCGGGGAACCGGGGAGGACATCGCCAATGATGGCGGGAGCTGCGGGCATGATGCCGACCTGTCGCATGCCGGTGCGCTGCCACCACTTGGTTTCCGGGAGCTTGAAGCCACTTTCGATGGTGAGCTGCTGAGTACTGCCATCGGGCATCGGGCGGTCGATGGTGAAGGTAATTTTCTCGTGCTCGCTCATGGCTACGAGTTCGCGCACGCCTTCCATGTTGCCCATCCATTTATGCACAGGCTGGCCATCTACCGCGCGGATGGTATCGCCGGGCAGCAGGCCGGCATGGGCGGCGGGGGAGTCTGCGGGGATATAGCCAATCGTGGTGGTCGGCATTTCACCCACCGGCTTGCCCACCATCCATACGATGACGGCAAAGAAATAGGCCAGCAACAGAGAAAAGAACGGCCCGGCTGCGGCGATGATGACTTTATCCAGCGGTTTGAGAGGTTTCAGATCCTTGGGAATATCGGCCTCGCCCTCGATGCTCTGCATATCGGCCAGCTGGGGCAGGGAGACAAAGCCGCCTGCTGGAATCCAGCCGATGCCCCACTGCACGCCGCCTATCTTTTTCTGCCAGATGGGCTTGCCGAACCAGATCTGGAAGCGGTCGATATAGGCGCCGCGCCACTTGCCAGCCAGGAAATGCCCCAGTTCGTGTACAAAAATCATTACGTTGAAGAACATGACGACAAGGAAAATCAGCCAGGCGGTCTCAAGGGTGGAAAGGATGGAGCTAATCATGGGAATCGTGCCTGCATGCTACCAGAAGCTTATGGTGCACGCAAGTGCACGATTTGACATAAAGGGTGGATTTGCCGCAGCGCCTCATTGAATACCGGGGGCGTGGAGCAGATAGAAATGTGGTTATGCCGTGCGAAACACATTGCAAAGGGTGGAAGAATGTGCTACATTGATTCCGCCATGAAATCGTGCTACTTGCTTCTTCCACTGTTGTTCTGCTGCGCTGGCATCATGTCTGCCCTGGATGCCAGAGAGGAAAAATCGACTGCTGTGGGTGCGGAGGTCGAGGCCTTGCGCCCCGTACCGGAGGTGCTTTCCCAGGCAAAATGGCTCACGAAGAAAAAGCCGAATCTGAAGGCTGAATATTATATGTTCCTGCGTTCGGCGAGCTGGTGTGTGCCTTGCGATTTCTTTGTGCCTCCCTTGCTGAAGGAATATAGCAAGATGAAGAGCGCGAAGATGGAGCTGATCTTCCTGGGTCAGGAGGATGAGCCTGTGGTAAAGAAGTATATGGCAGATAAGAGGTTCAAGTGCCCGGGGGTGATGCCTGCCAGCCTGGGCTCGGTTCCAGGAGTCAGTTTTGAGGGGCTGGGTTTCCCCTCCATGTGCATCGTTGATGCCGATGGCAACTTCATTGCCTGCAAGGGCGGGACGAATATGATGGAGTGGCGCGATATTCTCAAGGAACATAAGAAACAGCTCCTGCAGGCAAAGCGTGAGGCAAAGAAACGGGCTGCTGAAGAGGAGGAATAAGCCCTGTCAGACCTGGTGAGAGCGATGCCTCAACCGGCAGCACTTCCTTGATAGGGGAATCCTGGTGGTGCCGGCAATTCAGCCCCCGGACTTGCATCTGGATATGGGGCATCGTCCGGTCGGCATGCTTCGTTCGTGATGCCTGGGTATGCGGGCCGTACGGTGGAAAATGCCGCCTGTTTCTGGCTTCATGGCGGTCATGACAGATAGCTAAGTTGAAATCTATCTGCTAGTCGGTGTATGATGCGCGCATGTTCATTTTTACCGTAAAGCAAGGGCATTGCGCCATTGTTGAGATGTTTGGCAAGCCTGTATCTGTCAAGAAGAGTGGTTTGCAGTTCCGTGTCCCGTTTCTGCAGAAGCTTCGCGATGTCTCCCCCGCCTGGGGAACGCTGACCAATAAGGATGGTTACTTCATTGAACTGACCGAGCAGCTGCTTGATACTCAGCCCCGTTCCTGCATCACGAAGGACAATGCCACTATGCAGATGAATTGTGTGGTGCGCTGGCGTATTACGGACCCAATCAAGGCCGTCTACGAGGTTGAGCGTCTGCATCAGTCGCTTATCGAGTTGGTCCTCAATGAAATGCGTTCCCTTATCGGTAGCCGCAACCTGGATGAAATCCTCTCATCCCGTTCGGAGATGTCGGAGAAGGTGACCCTGGCTGTCTCTGCCACCGTGGCCCGCTGGGGTATTGCCATCACCTCCATCGAAATCAAGGAACTCACCACCGACTCTGAAACCCGCGAGGCCATGCTGCGGCAGATGGAGGCCGAGCGCATCAGCCGCTCGACCGCCCTACAGGCAGAGGGTGAGAGTACCGCCAAAATACGCCTGGCAGAGGCCGAGCGCCAGGCCTCCATTCTTCGAGCACAAGGGGCGGCTGAGGCGCTGAGGCTTGCAGCCGAGGCAGAGGCTGGTTATGTGCAGAAGCTGGCAGGAATCATCGGGGCAGATGCTGCCGCCAAGGTGCTCATGAACCGTCAGGCCCTGGAGGGCTACGCCACTATTTCCACGAATCCTGCCTCCACGGTGTATCTGCCGAATAGTGTTCCCGCTGTGGTTGACCTCAAACGCTGATTGTGATGATGGACCCGGTTCTTTTTCTGGCCGATTTCTTCGGGGTAAGCAATGGCACCTTCCTGCACTGGATGCTGGCCATCAGCCTGACGCTCCTGGTGCTGGATGTTTTCTGCAACACGGAGTTTCTTTCGTGGATTTCCATGCTGGTGTTCTCCCTCTGGGGGACCATGCAGTTTGAGCTGCCCGTGCAGTGGTCGGTGCTGGTGTATATCGTCATCCTCATCATCTGCGCGGTGTTTTACTACACCTTGTGGACCCATTGTGTGCGCCGCCTCGTGATGGATGTCATCATGCGCAAGGCACCGAAAGAGGCCCAGGAGAATCTGGCCGGAACCCGTGGACGCATTGTGGGCGAGGGAGATAGCCTGAGCGTCAAGTACGGTGACCAGTTCCTGCCCGTTCAGATAGAATGCCGGACTGGTCTGCAGGCTGGCGATGAGGTGCTCATCACCGAAGTACGCTCCGGGTATGCCGTCGTGAAGCGCATGTGAGGGCAGGGGGGAGCACGAGCAACGAATAGAACGCAAATAGTGGCAGTATCTGCAAATTGAGCGTGACAAATGCCGCCAAAGTGCTTAAATAGGGGCATGCATTATACTCCGTACACTCTGTATCCCGTGGGTGCCATGAGCGCCCGTGCCGCTGCTCAGCCGCGAGAGGGCGTCCTGCTGCGTGGCGATAATGGTGGTTATGCCTGCCTGCAGGCATGGCCGGAGCTGGGGGATTCCCCCCTGGAGTATGAGCTCGATGCCCTTCGTGAGGGAAATCCCATGCGACTTGGTGCCCGCGCACTCAAGTGCATCGAGCTGGATGGTGCCGCCCGCGCCAAGGGGGTGAGCCTGTTTGAGGGACTTACCGTCCCCCGCAGCTATGCCACCCTGACGGTGAGTGCCACTCCCTCCCAGGTGTATAATCTGCACCAGCGTGGGTTCCGCGTGGGCAAGCTCAAGGTGATTCCCAAACTCGCAGCCACCGTGGAACGCCTCGTGAACCTGGCCGCCATGGTGCCCGATTGGAAGTGGCGTGTTGATTTCAACTGCACCCTGTCTCCGGAGGAGGCTCTGCAGTTCTGGGATATGCTTCCAGAGGCCATGCGCCAGCGGATTGATTTTGTGGAAGACCCCTGCTATTACGATGTCGATGCCTGGCAGAGCCTGCAGGATGCCGGTATGCCGCTTGGCTACGATATGCCTGTGCAGAACGAAAGCATCATTCCCGCCCGCACCAGCAAGCCCATGATGCGCATCGTGAAACCTGCCCGCCACCAGAGCACCACGGGGCTGCCGGTGTTCACCACCTACATGGACCACCCGCTCGGTCAGTGCTGGGCTGCCTACAATGCAGCCGTGTTCTACACCGGCAAGCCGGCAGAGGATATCCCCCTCTGCGGTCTGGTGACCCACCATGTGTACCGCCCCAATGCTTTCTCTGAGGAACTGGGCATGAGCATCACGCCCGATTTCCCTGTGCCGTCCGGTACTGGTCTGGGCTTCGATAAGCTCCTGGCTGCACTTCCCTGGAAGAAACTGTGAGTTCTGCTCCGCTACGACCTGCTTTCAATAAAAAGCCCCGCTTTCCAATCCGGAACAGCGGGGTTTATTTTTCCTGGTCGCGGATGTAGGCAATCTCCTTTTTCAGGATTCCTCCCACGCGGTGCTTGGCCAGGTAGACCTGCGCCATGCTCACCCCGAGCTTGCGGCGCACATCCGAGGCCGACATTCCTTGCAGCACATTATAGTCAAAAATTTGGAACTGGCGGGGCGAGACGCGCATCTTCACTCGCTCCAGAGCCGCTTTCATCACATTCTGCTGCCATTCGCGCTCCCAGATTTCCGTGAAGTTATTGTTGGATGTATCGGGTACATTTTCCACCGGTTCCCTGGCGGGGGTGGTTTCTCCCGCGTTGGAGGGTTGAGGCACCCGGCTGCGCAGGCGGAACTGGTCATTGATGCGCCAGCGGGTCACATTCCACAGCCACATCTTGAATGACCCCCGCTCCGGGTCGTAGCTGTTCTTGAGGCTTTGCTTGGCTATAGTCAGCACGGTCTCCTGCACCACGTCCCAGGCCTCGTCTTCCTTCAGCCCGGCCTTGAGGGCAACCGAGTAGATGAGGCGCCAGTAGGTGCGGTAGAATTCATCCCAGCTGCGCTGGTCTTTCCAGTCGCCCAGCCGCATGATGAGACTACGCCGAGTGCGGGCAGCAAGCTTTTCAAGCTCGTTGTCGCTGGGGCTGGTGATTGTTTCTTCTGGCTGCACTCGCCTGCCATACTAGCAGAAAAAAACAAGAAGGCAAGTCAGAAGTTTTTTGTGTGGAAATTAGGATGGCCATTTGGGCAGGCCGGTGAAGCCGCGCTGCTCCTGCTTTACAAATGGAGAAAATAGTGGTATGGTGTGTGGCGTTATGATGAATCTGCCCATACGCCCTCGCCGTAATCGCAAGTCGCCCGCAGTCCGCGGTCTGATGCGGGAGACCACTCTTTCTGCCGCGAATCTGATTTATCCCATGTTTGTGCAGGAGGGAGAGGAGGATACCCCCATTGAATCGCTGCCCGGTTGCACTCGCTGGAGCGTGGCCGGGATTGTGGGAGAATGCAAGCGCCTGTATGCACTGGGTATCCCCTGCGTGGACCTCTTTGCTGTGGTGCCTGAGGAAAAGAAGGATGCTGCCGGTTCCGAGGCATGGAACCCGGAGGGGGTGGTGCCGCGGGCTATCCGGGCTATCAAGGCGGAGGTGCCGGAGCTTTGCGTGATGACCGATGTGGCGCTCGACCCGTTCAATACCTACGGGCAGGACGGTATCGTGCGGGAGTATGCAGATGGTTCGTATGAGATTCTGAACGATGAGACGGTGGAGGCCCTCTGCCGGCAGGCTCTTTGCCATGCCCGGGCCGGGGCCGATATTATTTCACCCAGCGATATGATGGATGGTCGCATTGCAGCTCTGCGTGCGGCGCTCGATGCAGAGGGATTCTCGAAAGTTTCGCTGATGAGTTACACCGCCAAATATGCTTCTGCGTTCTATGGCCCCTTCCGGGGGGCGCTGGGGAGTGCTCCCAAGTTTGGCGATAAGAAGACATACCAGATGGACCCGGCCAATGTGCGTGAAGCTCTGCGCGAGGCTGCGCTGGATGCCGCCGAGGGAGCCGATTTCCTGATGGTGAAACCGGCAACGCTGTATCTGGATGTCATTGCCGAGATGCGCCGCGCCACGACCCTGCCTGTTGCCGCCTACCATGTGAGCGGCGAGTATCTCATGCTGAAGGCGGCAGCCGCCTCCGGCTGGCTGGATGAAAAACAATGCATGCTGGAAGCGCTGCTTTCCATCCGGCGCGCCGGGGCAGATATGATTCTGACTTATGCGGCACCGCAGGTGGCTGAGTGGCTGCGCGGCGGGAGCCTGTAATTATTTATACGCTGTCAGCCCCTGTGGCCCGTTATCGAAAGCTTCTGCGCAAGGATGCTCTGCTGGTGTTCCTGGTGCTGCTGGTTGCCGGGTTGCTGGTGGAGCGCTTCGGGGGCGATGCTACCCTGCTGCGCTGGCTGGGGGCTCCGCCTCCGTTGCTGCAGGCAGAGTATGCACCTGCAGCAGCGGCTGATGGGCTGCCGGCAGAGGTGGCCCACACGGCTCCTTTGCAGCAGCAGGTGGATATCGCTGCCATTCCCGCCGCTGGCAAGCCGGTGCGCTTCTTCATGCAGAATGTGCAGAATTATTTTGTGGAAGGCGAGACGCAACGCTCCCGCTATGTACTGAAGCCTAAGTCCAGGGAATCGCGAGATGCTGTGGTGGAGCTCATTGCGCATGCTGCACCGCAGATTGTGGGGCTCATTGAGGTGGGCGGGCCTGTGGCTTTGCAGGATTTGCGGCAGAGGCTGGCCGCCAGGGGGCTGGAGTACCCGTATTTCCGCGTGCTGCCCCGCCAGGGTGAGGACCGCGCGCTGGCGTTGCTTTCGGTGCATCCAATTGTGCAGGATCACTCGCAGGAGCAAGTGAAACTCCACCAGCAGAAACGCCGTAAGATGCTGCGCGGTATTCTGGATGTAACAGTCCGGCTGAATGACGGACGCCTCTTCCGCATCATCGGGGCGCATCTTAAATCCCGTGTGGCAGACAATGCGGGGGCTGCGTCTGCGCTCCGCAAACAGGAGGCTTATACGCTTGCTCAGCATATCCGGCATATCGCCAGCACTCAGAAGGGACTCCCACTGCTGGTGTTTGGAGACTGGAACGACGGCCCGGCCGATGCTGCCCCGCAGATTCTCATGCAGGGGCTTTCTGCAGATGCCGCTTTGCGCCGCCTCTCGCCCAGGGATTCCCGCGGGGAGGAATGGACCTTCTATTTCAAACGTGGTAAGGAGTACTGCATCTACGACCAGATTTTTGTCAATTCCGCCCTTCGTGCACGTATGCGCGGGCAGGGTGGCATCATCGATATTCCTGCTTCGGCCAAGGCTTCAGACCACCGCGCCCTTTGGTGTGATTTGAGATAGGGAAACCCATGTTGATAGATTAAATGCTTGCGCCTCGGGCTTGCCTGAGTTTATAATCCTCCCCATGAGCGAACAACTGGCCATAGCTGTGGATTTTGGCGGCACCAGCATCAAAATCGGGGTGACCCGTGGGGCGGAGCTGGTGGATAAGGCCGAGCCGTTGCCGACTCCGGCGTTTGATAGCCCCGCAGCGATTATGTCTGCCATGTGTGCCACGATGAAGGAATTGCAGCGAAAACATCCGCGTGTGGTGGCGGTCGGGTTGGGCATGCCCGGCTGGGTGGATTTCTACAAAGGGGTGCTCTACCAGCTCACGAATGTGCCGGTGTGGAATCACCAGGTGCCGGTGCGCGAGGTGATGGAACGCGAGTTGAAGCTTCCCGTGGTGCTGGATAACGATGCCAACTGCATGGGCTATGCGGAGTGGAAACTGGGCGCGGGCAGGGGGATGGACAGCCTGTTGTGCCTCACCCTGGGGACTGGTATCGGGGGCTGCATTGTGGTGCATAACCGTATGCTGCGCGGACGCAATGTCTCGGCGGCTGAGCTGGGGCAGACCAGCGTGGATTTCAAAGGCCGCGTGGGGCCCTTCGGCAACCGTGGTGCGGTGGAGGAATACATCGGCCATAATGAATTCACCGCCGATGCCGTGGCCCGCTATGCAGATGCTGGTATTCAGAAAACGGTGGCCGAGTGCTCACCGTATCAGCTGGAGCTGGCCGCCCGCGCCGGTGACCTCATCGCGCTGCAGCTCTACCGTGATTTTGCTGAGAAACTGGGCTGTCTCATCATGAACATGATGTACGCCTTCGTGCCTTCCGCTTGCATCATTGGCGGCGGTGTGGCCAAGGCGGGGGATTTGCTCTTTGACCCGCTGCGTGCCTGCCTGAAAGAGCAGCTTTTCCCCGTCCATTATGATAACCTGCGCCTGCTGCCCGCTCATTTCGGAGCCGATGCCGGCATCATCGGTGCCGGGCTTATGGCGGTGGATTATGCCTCCGGCTCACTTTCCTGAGGAAGAACCCTGCTGCCGCGCCGCTGCCTGTCGCAGCCTGCTGGTCAGCTTTTCGCGGTTGATGGTGGCGAAGTGAAGCCGGGGGGGGGCATCGAGCCCCCTCAGCTTCGTGTTGAGGTTGAAGCAGAGTCGCGAGATGAGGCGGTCGTTCCAGAAATCGGCATGCATTTCGATATGCGCCGGGGCCATCGTGCAGGTGAGCAGCTGCAGGAGTCTCGCCATCATTTCTTCCACCAGCGTGTGGTCGGCGTAGTCGAGGCTTTCCCAGTCTGCCGGCAGCGGGAGCATGTGCAGGTGCGGGCAGGGGGTCACGCGGCCATGGCGATACATGGCACCTTGCGGCGCGCTGCCTGTTTGCAACAGCAGGGTAAGGGTGTCTTCCCGTTCGCCGGTGAGCGCCTGAACTGCCGGAAATTCCTCAACTCTGCATCTGTGCCGCTGCTGCAGGTGGCTCTGTATTTCCCGGTTCATTCCCGGCGGCAGGCAGATGCGCTGCAGATTGTGGCGGCGGGTGGTTGCATCCAGCCATTCATCCAGGCTTTCGGCGTGAAATTGCACAAAACGGGCCTCTGTCGCTTCGATTAACCGCCCCTGCAAATCCAATAGCTCAAAACGTAGCAGCGTGCAGTGTTGTTCCGGCGTTGCCGTAAAAAGCGCGACTGCTCCATGCCGGGCATTGAAATGATATTCCCGCACGGGGCGTCCACCGCCTGAGGATACCAGCTTCCCCTCGGTAAGCACTCCCTCTTTTTCCAGCGTGGCTACGGTGGCATTGGTGCTCACCAGACTCAGCCCTAGCGCGGCTGCTATCTGCGGGCGGGTAGCCACGACCTGCTGCTGCATGAAACAGGTGATTCTAGCCTTGGAATTCATAACTTTATTAAGCCGCCTAAGAAAGTATAGTGAATTTTGTGTAAAAGACAAGCATTATTTCAGCGCGAGTCAGTTAGAAATGGAAATGAGACGAGTTGCCGGGTTGGAATCTGGACAAAAACTCGACACTAGTGCAGGAATCTGCTACTATTACCTTAACCACACAGAGAACAGCATTATGAAATACATCTTTGTCACCGGCGGTGTCGTTTCCTCCCTGGGTAAAGGTCTTGCAGCCGCCTCGATCGGCACGCTGCTGGAGCATTGCGGTCTGGAGGTA
The DNA here is from genome assembly GCA_017517805.1 of Akkermansia sp. Lineage (GTDB taxonomy): Bacteria > Verrucomicrobiota > Verrucomicrobiia > Verrucomicrobiales > Akkermansiaceae > Akkermansia. The sequence continues at coordinate 9,804 of JAFWYD010000019.1, read as the reverse complement.
ACCATGCAGAAGTTTGACCCGTACCTGAACATCGACCCGGGTACGATGAGCCCCTACCAGCACGGTGAGGTATACGTGCTGAACGACGGCGCTGAGACCGACCTTGACCTCGGCCACTACGAGCGTTTTGTTCATTGCGAGCTTTCCCGCCTGAACAACCTGACCAGCGGCAAGGTGTTTGAGCATGTGCTGGAGAAAGAACGCCGCGGTGATTACCTGGGCAAGACGGTGCAGTACATTCCGCACGTGACGGATGAAATCAAGCAGCGCCTCTACGACCTCACGGAAAAGAACAAGGAGTGCGATGTCATCATCACCGAAATCGGCGGCACGGTGGGTGATATTGAAGGTTTCCTCTTCCTGGAATCGCTGCGCCAGTTCAGCCAGGAAGTGGGGCGCAACAACTGCTGCTTCATCCACGTGACCCTGCTGCCCTACATCAAGGCAGCCGGCGAGACCAAGACCAAACCCACGCAGCAGAGTGTGGCCAAGCTGCGCGAGATTGGCATCCAGCCGGATATGATTGTGTGCCGCACCGAGATGGATAACCTGACTGAGGAAGAGAAGCGCAAGATTGCCATGTTCTGCAATGTTCCGGCTTCCAATGTGGTAGCCTTCTGCGATGTGAAGCACAGTATTTATGAATGCCCCATCGACCTGGGGCGCGACAAGGTGGACCGCATCGTGACCGATGTGCTGGGTATCACCGTACCCAAGCCCAAGATGGACGATTGGCAGAAGTTTGTGGGTCGCGTGATTCACCCCTCCCACAGCGTGCGCATCGCGGTGGTGGGCAAGTATATTTCCCTGCAGGATGCCTACAAGTCCATCTACGAAAGCTTCACACACGCCGGTGCTGCCAATGACTGCCGCGTGGAGGTTGTGCGTGTGGATGCCGAGGCATTGGGCAACGGCAGCTGCGAAGAGATGATTGGCAAGGTGGATGGCATTCTGGTGCCCGGAGGCTTCGGTGACCGTGGTGTGGAAGGCAAGATCAAGGCTGTGCAGTATGCCCGTGAGAACAACATCCCCTTCCTCGGAATCTGCCTTGGTATGCAGGTGGCCGTCATCGAGTTTGCCCGCAACGTGCTGGGCCATGTCGATGCCAACTCCACCGAGTTCAACAAGGATAGCAGCGCCCCGGTGGTCTGCCTGCAGGAAGAGCAGAAGCACATCGAGAACATGGGTGCTACCATGCGCCTGGGTGCCTACCCGGCCCACATCAAGGCCGGTACGCTCTGCAGCAAGCTCTACGATGGCAAGGAGATAATCTCTGAGCGTCACCGCCACCGCTATGAGTTCAATGCCGACTACCGCGATGAGGTGGAGCAGGGCGGCATGGTGATTTCTGCCGTGAACGATGAACATGGCCTGGTGGAAGTGGTGGAACTCCCCTCCCACCCCTTCTTCATCGCCTGCCAGTACCACCCTGAGTTCCAGAGCCGCCCGAACAGCCCGCACCCGCTCTTCTCTGGTCTGGTGGCCGCAGCGCTGGAGGCCCAGCAGGCATAATTCCTTGAAGAATCTCATCCGGCGGCGGTGCTGAAATGCCCGCCGCCGCTTTTTCGTGACACCATGATAGACACACTGGTAGTACTGGCCTATTTCTGCGCCATTTTCGGCATCGGCCTTTATGTGGGGCGCAGGCAGGAAAGCCTGGAAAGCTATGCCCTGGGGAACCGGAATCTGCCCTGGTGGGCGATTCTGGCCTCCATCCTGGCTGCAGAAATCAGCGCGGCCACCTTCCTGGGGGCTCCTGGTGAGGGTTTTGCTCTGCGCAACTTTACTTACGCCCAGCTGGCCATCGGCACCATTCTGGGGCGCATCATCGTGGGTCGCCTGTTCCTGAAACCCTATTACCAGTACAATGTCGTTTCTATTTATGAGTACCTGGAAAAGCGCTTCGGCCTTACCACCCGCCGCTGGGCCAGCGTGACCTTCCTCATCAGCCGTGTGCTGGCAAGTGGTACCCGTCTGTTCTTTGCCGGTATCCTGCTGGTGATTGCGTACATGATGGTGACGGGCCAGGATAGTGCCGGGCAGGTTGAGACGGTGGTGATTTACATTGCTGCGCTCACGTTTATCACCATTGCCACAGCGGTGTATACCACCCTGGGAGGTTTGAAGGCCGTGGTGTGGACCGATGTGCTCCAGGCTTCCATTCTGGCGGTTTCTCTCGTGACGACGATCGGCGTGCTGCTCTTCAGTATCAAGGCTGGTGGTAGCTGGGGTGCCGCCTGGGATACCATCTGCCACCACCTGGGCAACAAGGATTACAACCCCTGTGAAATCAAGAACCTGAAACCCTGGGCTTTTTTCGATACCGGAATCACCGGCCAGGGACTGCTGGCCGATGTGAAGAATATCCTCAGCAGCGAATACACACTCTGGAGCGCGGTGCTGGGCTCCACCTTCATCACCATGGCCACGCATGGTACTGACCAGGACATGGTGTAGCGTATGCTGGCCGCCCCGGATAGCAAGAAAGGAGCCCGCGCGGTGATTCTTTCCGGGCTTATGGATATGCCCATTGTGCTGGTGTTCATTTCCTGCGGCATGCTGCTCTTTGTGTACTTTGCGCAGAATGGAATCACCCCGCCCGAGAAGCAGATTGAGATATTCCCCTGGTTCATCATTCATTGCCTGCCTGCCGGTGTGCGCGGCTTGCTGGTGGCGGCGTTGCTGGCCACCGCCATGGGCTCGCTTTCCACGGCTTTGAACGCCCTGGCTACCACCGCGACCCGCGATTGGTATGTGGATGTGTTTCGTCCCCAGGCCGGGCAGGGCGAACAGCTGCGCGCTGTCCGCTGGCTGACGGTGTTCTTTGCTGTGCTGCTCATCGTGGTGGGCGCTGGCACTGCCTGGCTCACGGTGATGGACCCAACCGTGCGCATCCTGCCCATTGCCCTGGGGATTTTCGGCTATACCTATGGTTCGCTGCTGGGGGTATTCCTGCTGGGCATGCTCACGCGGAACCGCGGCTGCGATACCGGCAATGTGGTGGCGATGCTGGCTGGATTTGCGGTGGTAATCTTGCTGGAAATTGGTGGCCGCCAGGGCTGGCTCCCAGCCATCGCCTTCCCCTGGCGCGTGACGGTGGGTACCCTGGCAACTTTTGCGGTGGGGTGCCTCTTCCGGACCCCGATTGATAAAAAAGTATAAATAACGCTTGTATATTACAATAGTTTGTGTATACTCCCGCCATGCCGATGGATAATCCTGCCAGCTTTGAGATTCAACGCGATGCTCTTACCTCAGCCATCGTAGAGCTCAACAGCATGAGCCCTTGTGATGGTGTCATCATGACCCGCAAGGGAGAGGTGAAGGTGGGATACGAGGCCGATGCAGATTGCCTCTGCATGCTGATTCCCGCCGGAGTCCTGGCGCGGCAGCTCACGGCAGATGGCCTTTCCTCCTATACTGGCAAGGAACTTAAGAAATGGGCAGATGCGTATGACCTTGCGCCCTTGCAGGCCAAGGTTGATGCTGCCCGCTGATCACTTAACAACCCGATAAAGAAATGAAGATAACAAGTATCCTGATGATGACTGTTGCTGCGTTGGCCCTGATGGCACCGCAGGCAGATGCTGCTCCCAAGAAGTCCAAAAAAGCCAAGACTGAGCAGGCATCGACCGACTTTGATATTGATTTCTCGTTGGATACCGATAGCAAAGCTAAGGCCAAGCCCAAAGGCAAGAAGAAGCCAGCCAAGGCTGCTCCCAAGGATGAGCATGATGTTATGACGGCTGAAGAATATGAAGCTGAGCAGGAACGCATTGCCGAAGAAGAGGCTGAGGCCTACGCCAACCGTAGTGGTGCTGAACGCCGCGAAGAAACAAAGTTCCTGCGAGAGGAAACAAAGTTCTATCTCAAGAAACAGAAGGAGACCCTGAGCATCCTCCGCAAGGTGCGTAATGAAAAATCGGCTGCTGCGGCGGTGAAGCCTATGGAGAAAATTTACGGTAAGGTGATGGATATTGATGCCGTGGAAGGTACGTTGACCGCCCTTGGTTCCGTCAAAATCATGGAGGAGAAGGAAGAGAATCTGCCCGTTCACCAGTCTTCCCGCGCCCAAGCTGCGGCTTTGAATAAAGCTATCAATCTGGAGCTTTCCCGCATCTCTTCTCTCGATATCAAGAATAAGAAGTTCAATGGGGTCATCAAGAACATGATTGACCAGCAGCGAAATTAAGTCTGCCGGCTTTTCTCTCTTTATCCTCCTGCTGCTGTATGGTTGCAGGAGGTTTTTTTTGTATGTTAAAAAACAAAAATGTTAAAAAATTAAACAAAAAAATTAATTCTGCAGCGCTAAGTTATTGTACGGGGCATGAAGCCTCGCGCAAAACCAAAAGCAAAGACCATGAAAAAGCACATTGGAAAATTCGTAGTGATGGCCCTGGTAGCCATGTTTGCCCTGAGCAGCCAGTCTGAAGCGGCTTGCGTAAATATCTACCAGGCAATTTACAAGATGAAACAGGAGGAGAGGGCACATGCCCGTGCGTGTGGGCACGCATACCAGCACAAGAAGCATCACAAGTGCCACCACGATGCAAAGAGAGCGCACCGCTGCGGACACGTGGTACGCAATAGAAAGGGGTGCTGCCGCCATGGCCGCTGATACCTCTGAACCCGGAACAGAAACCAGTTAACCGCCGCAAATACCCGCATGGTCTTTGCGGCGGTTTCACATTTCCTCGATAAGCCCGATGAAGTCGATGGGGGTTTCTGAGGATAAATCGGTGACAAACCAGAGGAAGGGTCGGGAGAAGCTGATATAGTTTTTGGCAGAATCCAGATTATGCTGAGGGGATACCCTGGTTTCCTTGCTTTCCCGGAGTTTGATTTCACAGGCATGGATAAATGCGCCAAGATGAATTTTTTGGGGGGTCAGAGCAGAGAAATCAGATGTATCAGAATCAAAGAGCGATTTAAGCTCCATCCTCCGCAACGTGGCTCTCATGTCATAGGGCCTCACTTCCAGTTCCAGTCTAGGGAACTCGACCAGAGTATCTTCCGGTGTGGCTGTTGCGAGTTTCTTGCGGATTTCATCAACAGTTTCAGGCGTGAGTTCTGCTGCAAAATTGCGTGCTGAGCCGGAGGGGAGCACTCCAATCAGGACCATGGGGGAAGATTTTACCAATGAGTCGCTGCGCATCTGCAAGGCAACTGCTTTCCACGAACCGTCATCTGCCTGAGCCATGCGGTAATTTCCCCGGCTGCGCATCTGGGTAAATTGGGGAAGAGAGCCGGAAGTACTTTCAAAATCAGCAGTTCGGGAATGATTGAGCTGGAATTCGATATCCCATTTTGCCTGAAATGAACACACCGCTCCGGCCAGGAGTTTTGTGCGCCCGGTGACCATCTCGCTGGTGGCGTATTGGGCATCGTTTTTTCCCATGAAACGAGCGATGGCTCCATTGAATATGCTGAGGGAGAGCGGCACGTTCTCCGAGAAAGGGAGGGAGATAATCTCGGAGGCAGAATCCAGCCGGGGAACATTGATATCCACCGCCAGCAGACTGATGCTACCCGGTTCTGCCGCGCGCGGGGGAGCGGAGGGATGAAGCTGAAGGGCTTGCAACGCCTCTTTTGTCTTCCCTCCCGCCAGAATTTCCAGGTGGCTCAGAGTCCGGCTCACGATATGCGGCGCAACAAGTATATTTCCCTCCCCGTCTTCAAGAGCCTGCTGGAAGAGTTTGATGCTGAATGCATCTGTAGCGATGTTCTCTTCAGAAAACAAGGCTGAATTGTTCTCGGTGTGAGCTTCACCCTGCTGCCGGGATTGTTTGAGATACCCGGCCACGCCACCGGCCAGCAGGCCAAGGCCAGCAGTCAGCGGGAGGATGATATGCTGAAATGGTTTCATGGGGCTTTATGAGTACAGAGAAAGTTCTTCATCCAACCGGGGCGAGGGGGAGACGGCGTATCTCTCCCCCAGTTCAATGCTCACGCGGTTGCCCAGCGAGTTCCGGAAAGTCATGTGCACGGGCATTTTACCAGGATATTTGAGCAGGGTTTCCTTGATGAGGGCCAGGTCGCCGGCATTGTGGCGGGCGGTGTTGAGGGTGATTTCGTAGAACCTGGGTTTGCCGCCGCGGCGGCGGGTGCCGCTGCCTATCTGTTCCACCCCGTTGGCCGAAACCTTCTTTCCGCCCGTTTTTTCATCTTCGCTGATGCGGGCGCGGAACTGCACGAAATTGCCAGCCGTCAGCAGCCCTTCCTGCTCGGCGGCTTTGGTGTACGAGTCTCCCCAGAGCAGGGCCTCGGTGCTGCCGGTGAAGTCTTCCACGGTGATGATAGCGAACTTCTGCCCGCTCTTGCTCACCTTGATGGCGACAGCGCGCAGCATACCGGCCATGTCTTTGCTCCCGCGGATTTCCTCTGCCGTGAGGTCGGGCAGGGTGCCGATTGGCAGGTACTTGGGCGCATCAATGATACCGCGCATGCTATCAAGCGGGTTGCCGGTGAAGTACGCCCCTGTCAGGAACTTCTCATCATCAAGCCTCTTATCCTTGGGCCATTCCTGGAGCGTTTTGCTTTCGACCGGGGCCGAGGTGGTCCCCATCATATCGAAGAGCGCCATCTGGCCGGCTTCTGCATCCTTGTGCACACTACTGGCGCCGTTGATGCACTGCTCGATGCTCTCGAAAATCTGGGCGCGGCAGACATGCATCCAGTCAAAGGCCCCACACTGCACCAACACTTCAATCTGGTTGCGGCGCACATTCTGCGGCGGGATGCGGTAGCAGAAATCCTCCAGGCTCTTGTAGGGACCGTTTTTCTTGCGTTCCTCGACAATGACGCGCACGGTTTCCGAGCTCATGCTCTTCACCGAGGCCAGGCCAAACCGTACGGCCAGCTTGCCGTTCGGCATGGTTTCGGGCTGGAATTTCACTTCACTATGGTTGACGCAGGGGCCGAGCACCTCGATACCCATGCGGATGGCTTCCTGGATGAAGACACCAATCTTTTCGTTGGTGGCTTCGTTGGTCATCAGCCCGCAGAGGAACTCCACGGGGAAATGAGCCTTGAGGTAGGCAGTCCAGTAAGAAATGTGGCCGTAGCAGGCCGAGTGGGATTTATTGAAACCGTAGCCTGCAAACTTCTGAATTTTATCGAAAATGGCATTGGCGGTCTTTTCTTCGATCTGGTTGACATCCCAGCAGCCTTTCACGAAACGGCGGCGCTGCTCAGCCATTTCCTGCATATCCTTGTGGCCCATGGCGCGTCGCAGAAGGTCTGCACCACCCAGCGTGTAGCCAGCCAGCAGTTTGGCTGCTGCCTGCACCTGCTCCTGGTAAATCATCACGCCGTATGTGAGCCCCGAGACGGTTTCGAGCAGCGGGTGCTCGTATTCTGCCTGCTTCAGCCCTTTCTTCACGGCAATCATATCGTCCATGAACTGCATGGCACCCGGGCGGTACAAGGCCAGAAGCGCGATGATGTCTTCGATGTTGTCGATACCGTAGCGCCGGCAGGTATCCACCATGCCGCCGGATTCCAGCTGGAACACGCCCATGGTATCACCCCGGTTCAGCAGCTCGAAGGTTTTCTTATCCGTGATATCCACTGCATCGTAGCGGAAATCCGGCACGCGCCAGCGTACGTAGGTCTCCGCATCCTTCATCACCGTAAGCGTCTTGAGCCCCAGGAAGTCCATCTTCAGCAACCCGGCGTTGTAAATGGCTCCCATATCGCACTGGGCCACCACTTCACCCTTCGGGTTGCTCAGGTCATCGCGCGTGAGTGCCACGTATTCATCCAGCGGGCGGTCGCCAATCACCACACCGGCTGCATGCATCCCTACATTGCGTACGGTGCCTTCCAGTTTCTTGGCATAGTTCCAGATTTCCTTGTAGGTGTCGTCCTGGTCGATGAGATTGCGCAAATCTTCGCTGGCGGCCAGACTCTTATCGAGCGTGACACCCGGACCACTTTCGATGAGCTTGGCAATCTTGTCACTATCGCTGTAGCTCATGTCGAGCACGCGGGCAACATCCTTGATGACCGATTTAGCACCCATGGTGCCGTAGGTAATGATATGGGTTACGGCGCGCTCACCGTATTTCTGGCGCACGTATTCAATCACCTCCGGGCGGCGGGTCTGGCAGAAGTCGATATCAATATCCGGCGGGCTCACACGCTCCGGGTTCAGGAAGCGTTCGAAAATCAGGTTGAAGGAGTAGGGGTCGATGTTGGTAATCTTCATCACATAGGCTACCAGGGAACCGGCGGCTGAGCCACGACCCGGCCCCACGGGGATATCGTGGTCCTTGGCCCAGTTGATGAAGTCGGCCGTGATGAGGAAGTAACTGGGGAAGCGCAGCTGGTTGATGATGCCCAGCTCGTAATCGAGGCGCGCGCGGAGCTCCTGGTCGTTTTCTGCGCGGTCCTTGCCGTAGCGTTCCTCCAGTCCTTTGTAGCAGATTTTGCGGAGGTATTCCTCGCGGGTAGAGCCATCGTCCGGTGCGAATTCCGGGTAGCGCTCGGTGGAGGTTGAGTCCAGTTTGATGGAGGTATTGCAGCGCTCCGCGATGATGTTGGTGTTCTCGTAGGCATCCGGGTATTCCGGGAAGAGCTCGCGCATTTCGGCCTCGCTCTTGAAGTACACACTCTTGGGATAGCGCATGCGTTTGGAATCCATGCGTTTGTTGCCGGTACCCACGCAGATGAGGATATCGTGCGCATCGTGGTCATCGGCATTCAGGAAGTGGGCATCGTTGGTCACCACCAGCGGCACGTTGTGCTTGCGGGCAATGCGCACCAGCTCCGGGGTGACGCGGCGCTCCTCCTCCAGCTCATGGTCCTGCAGCTCCACAAACACGTTGTCCTTGCCGAAGATATCCACCAGGTCGAGCAGCACCTGCTCGGCCTTCTCCGGTTCATCGCGCAGCAGCCACTCCTGCATCGGCCCGGAGATGCAGCCCGTCAGGCAGATGAGCCCCCGGCTGAATTCGCGCAAGGTATCGTAGTCAATGCGTGGCTTGTAATAGAAACCGTCCAGATGCCCGCGAGAGACAATCTTGATGAGGTTTTCCCAGCCGATGTTGTTTTCACACAGCAGCACCAGGTGGCAGTACTTGTTGCGGCCGGGGATCTGCTTCTTCACATCCAGCGGGGTAGGGGCCACATAAACCTCACAGCCCAGAATCGGCTTGAATACCGGTTTCTTCTCATCCGGGTGTTCTTTGTTCCACTCCAGCACCCCCTTGTTGTGCTTCTTGACATTCACCATGAATTCAATCGCCGCAAACACATTGCCATGGTCGGTGATGGCTACCGAATTCATCCCGAGCTCTACGCATTTCTTAATCAGATCCTTCGTGTGGATCATGCCATCGAGCAGCGAGTATTCCGTGTGAATATGTAGGTGTGTGAAAGCCATAGTGCGTGCGGCGATTGTACACGATTACCCCGGTGTTGTCAGCTCGAAATCGCGATACTGAATCAAAAAAAATGTCTAGTGCCGGAAAAGTGCTCCAATGCAGAAAAAAGGCTTGCCTGGGCAACTCAGTTTTAGTACAATACGCCACCGCATTTTCCCCCGGTGGCATACAGGTGCCTCATGAGCTGCCGGGTAGGGGCCTTGGTGGAGGTGCGTAAATCATTAACCTACAAACATCATTATAATGAGCAATACTGAACTGGAAGCTTTGATTAATGCCAAGCTTCCGAACTTCCGCAAGGGTGACATCGTGAACGGTACCATCCTTGAAATCCGCCCGCAGGTCGTCCTCGTGGACATTGGTTACAAGTCTGAGGGTGTCATCCCCGTTTCCGAGTTCGAGGACGAGGAAATCGAGG
>JAFWYD010000018.1 GCA_017517805.1 Akkermansia sp. | reverse complement strand
GGCACCGGAAAGTGTGGCGGGCAGAATCATCCGCCTGGATGACCGGTTCACGCAGATTTGCGAACGCCCGGTTGAAGGGGGGCAGTGGTCTGCATGGACTGATTTCAAATACGGCTGTGTGTTTGATTTTCCTTTCGATGCAAACAACCAGTATCGCACGGCTATGAATCCCTCTGAAACCACCTGCCAGACATACAAAAAGACCGGCCCGGCCAGTGCGGAGATTTACTACGAATCGGCCGAGAGTACGCATACGTGTTACCTGAAATTCGAGACCCCGACCTCCGGCACTGCCACTAAGGAAGGCTACGGAGAAGGAAATGATTATAAGCAACGGGGCATGAAGTTCTCCATCAGATAATCCACCACCACCCATGATAGAATGATGAAAATTCGACCTGTAATATCCAAATCGAAACCCATTACCCCGGCGGTGATGGCCATGATAGGCACCTTGCTTACCGGGTGCGACCGTCAGAGTCTCCCCGGCGATGTTCCGCGTCAGGTGGTGCCCGGAGAGCCACCGGAGCAACATCTCACCGGCCTGGAACCGGCTTCCCCCGACCCATCTCCGGAGCCGGAGGAACTTCCGCAGCTGCTGGGTGGCGATGTGCCGGTGGAAAATATAAACAAGGAAGATTAACCCCATACAAGCAGCACTATGTTGGAACCTCCCAGAAATAATCATCGTTACGGCCGCCGAGCCCCTCAATACACACGGATTCAAATCATCCCCGGCGTGCTTTACCTGAACTTGAGCCGCAGCGGTATCTCCTTCAGCCTCGGGAAAAGTGGCGTGGGGCGCGCTTCGGTGAGCCAGCGCGGCGTGCGCCTCAACAAGAGCATCGGCGGGTTTAATATCGGCAAGACTTTCAGCTTCTCCACCCTTGCCAAGATCTTCGGCAGCAAGGGTAAGCGTTGAACGCTCCGGTAAGGTTTACTTCGCGGCTCCGTAGAACCGCTGCAGAAAGGTGAGGTTCTGCTCGCGGTAGAGCGCTTCGGCCATCTCATCAGCCTGCCGGATGAGGTGCTGCTGGAGATTGCAAAGGAAGGGGGAGACCTGGTTGATGTGGCCGCTGGCGGCGTAGTTGGTGCAGCCGCAGGTGTTGAGGCAGCGGTGGCGCCACGCGCAGAGCTTGCATTCGGGCGTGGCGTTGCCGCGCGTGGCGATGATGTAGTTCTGCCGGGCTCGGTCGATGCCGTTGTTTACGTTACCGAAGCAGATGCCCGGGGAATCGCCATCGCCGACCATGCGGGAGCAGGGGAAGAAGTTGCCATCCACCGAGACGGCAATTTCCCGCTCGCCGATGCGGCAGTGCAGGCAGTTTCCCTTCCTGCCGTGCAGGTGGGTCAGGATTTTGTTTTCCAGACATTCCAGCTGAATGGCGTGGCCGATGCGGTAGGAGTTGGAGACGTCTCTTGCGACCAGATTCAGTTGCTGGCTCAGGGTGGCAAATTGCGCATCTGTCCACTCGCTCCAGTAGTCGAAATTGAGGGCGATGGGACCGCAGAAGTGCCCGTGCAGCCAGAGGACACCGCTGCGCAGGTGGATGCAGTTGGCAGGATTGACCACACAGATGACCTTGCTGCGCAGCCGGGGAGTATCGGCGATAAGTTCCAGTGCCTCAGCTACTTGTTCGTGGCTGTCTCGGCCATCGGCAAAGCGGCGGTTGGTGTTGTGCATGTCTGGGGACCCATCGATGGAGAGGCCCACGAGGAAATCCCGCCCGGCCATCCATTTCAGCTTATCCTGGGTGAGCAGTGTGCCGTTTGTGGTGATACCGAAGCGGATGCGAGTACTGCTGCCTTCTGCCTTCTGTTGAATCCAGTCGCAGCAGTGTTGTAACAGGGGCCATTCCAGCAAGGGCTCACCACCGAAGAATGAGATGTCCAGGTTGCGCCCGGTACCCTGCGCTTCGGCCAGCGCCAGGTTGAGCGCTTTCTCCGCAGTCTCGCGTGACATGGCGTGCGCGTACTTGCGCCCTGCGTAGCAATAGCGGCAGCGCAGGTTGCAGTCGTGTGTCAGGCACAGCGTGAGCGTCAGGTTTTCCTCCATTTATTCTTCTGCCATGTCCGGCGTGTAGGGGACATCGCCCCCCAGTATTTCGGGCGTTTCGATAGATTCTCCGCCCTGCTTGATGGGCTGTTCCGGCGCCACAGGCGGTTTGCACCCTACTGCACCAGGAATCTGTTGCTGGTTTTCTGTGGGGGGCGGATTTTGTTCAAAAGGCACAATGCCCGGCACCTTCTGCTTATCGCATCCGGTGAGCACCGCACCTACCATAGCTACGAGCGTGGGGTAGAGCGGGCCTGACATGCTGCAGGATGGCTTAATCTTCATTCGCATCATTCTATGCTTGTTTCGTATGCGGCGCAAGCAAAAAGTGCAGCTTGTCAAATTGCCATTTTCAAGATAATTGCCGATGCGGGCGGAATATATGCTTGCGATTGGGTGGGATTTCGTGTAGAATTGCGCCCGCAAATGACCGATAAACCTCTTCAGCTCGGCCTGGCAGGCCTCGGAACAGTAGGTACGGGGGTGTATGAGACCCTGTGCCGGAATCATGAATTGCTCGAGGCCCGCGCGCAGATGAAATACGCTGTGAAGAAGGTGGCCGTGCGCGATGTGAGACGCACCCGCGATGTGCAGATAGCGCCGGAGATGATTACGAGCGACTGGCGGGATCTGGTGAATGACCCGGATATCGACATCATCATCGAGTTGATTGGGGGGACCTCGGATGCTTACGAGCTGGTGACCAGCGCGCTGAAGGCCGGTAAGCCGGTGGTGACGGGCAACAAGGCTCTGCTGGCTGAGCACGGAAGCGAGTTGTTCAAACTGTCTGCAGAGCAGGGGGTTCCGCTGTATTTCGAGGCCTCCTGCGGCGGCGGTATCCCGATTATTCAGAGCTTGCAGAACTCCCTCATCTGCAATAATGTGGAGAGTGTCGCCGGTATCATCAACGGCACGAGCAACTATATCCTTTCCTCGATGGAGCGCAAGGGGGTGTCTTTTGAAAGCGCGCTTACCCGCGCTCAGGCCAAAGGCTTTGCTGAGGCTGACCCCACGCTTGATATCAATGGCTGGGATGCCGCCCACAAGGCGCTCATCCTGGCCATGCTTGCCTATGGCACTCCGATTTCACCAGAGAAGATTTCTGTGTATGGCATTGAGCGAGTGACGGCGGCTGATTTCCGCTTTGCGCACCAGATGGGCTATACCATCAAGCTGCTGGTGGTCATCAAGCACCATGCCGATACCGATGCGCTGGAGCTGCGTGTGCAGCCGAGCTTTGTGCCGCGTGAGCATCTGCTGGCCAATGTGAATGGCGTGTTCAATGCTATTGCGGTGAAGGGAGATATTGTGGGTGAGACGATTTTCTATGGCCGCGGTGCCGGGAAGAACCCGACGGCCAGCGCAGTCATCGGTGATATCGTGATGGCGATGCGCGACCTGCACCACCCCGAGTTCCACACCGGGTTCCACCCCTATACCAAGACACTCGAAATCATGCCCCAGGAGGATACAATCACACCATACTACGTGCGATTCCTGGTGCCGAGCCGCCGCTCGGGCGTGATTGCAGCCATTGCCCGGGTACTGGCAAAATACGATATCAGCATTTCCTCCACCTATTCCACCCCGCATGAGGAGGATGATACTGAAAACGTGGAGAATGACCTGGTGTTCACGCTGCATGCCTGCAAGTGGGGCCACCTGAAGACGGCTCTCAAGGAAATCGCCGCTGAGGGCTGCATTGCCCCTCATCCTGCCGTGTTCCGCATTGAAACCTTCAACTCATAAAACCAACCCGTTATGGCACTTATCGTACAGAAATACGGTGGCTCCTCTGTGGGCACCATCGACCGCATCCGCAATGTAGCCCGCCGCCTCATCGAGGTGAAGAAAGAGGGCAACAATGTCATGGCTGTCATCTCTGCCATGAGCGGGGTGACGGATAAGCTGATTGGTCTGGCTCACCAGGTGATGGATAACCCGCCGGAGCGAGAGCTGGATATGCTGCTGGCCACGGGCGAACAGCAGAGCATTGCGCTGCTCTGCATGGCAATTACCGATATGGGGTACAAGGCCATGAGCTTCACCGGCCAGCAGGCTGGTGTGTGCACCTATGGCTCCCACACCCGCGGGCGTATCCACTCCATTGACCCCGCCCGCGTGCTCAAAGCGCTGGAGGATGGGTACATTGTGGTGTGCGCCGGCTTCCAGGGCGTGACGGTGGATGGCACCATTCATACGCTGGGCCGGGGTGGTTCCGATTTGTCGGCCATTGCCATGGCTGCCGCCGTGAATGCCGACCTCTGCCAGATTTTCACCGATGTGGACGGAGTCTACACCTGCGATCCCCGGGTGGTGAAAGATGCGCGCAAGATTTCCATACTCTCCTATGAAGAAATGCTGGAAATGGCCTCCAGCGGTTCCAAGGTCATGCAGGCACGCTCGGTCGAATTCGCCAAGAAATTCGGCGTCGTGTTCGAAGTCCGCAATTCCATGAACAATAACCCCGGTACCATCGTGCAAGAAGAAACTTCCGCTATGGAGTCCCTCGCCGTGCGAGGCGTCTCAATCGAACGCAACCAGGCCCGCGTCACCGTGTCGGGCATTACCGCTCCCGTGGCATACACGGCTATCATCCTTTCTGCTCTTTCCAATGCTGAAATCAATGTGGACATGATTGTGGCCAATACGGCACACGACGGTCAGGCCCGCCAGTCCTTCACTATGAACATGAATGATCTGGGTGCAGCCCAGGCTGCGCTCAAGAAGCTGCTGCCCCAGCTCGGTGAGAAGGCTCGCATGGAGACTGAATCTGGTCTTGCCAAGCTTTCTGTGGTGGGTGTCGGTATGCGCTCCCACACCGGTGTGGCGGCCACCATGTTCCAGGCTCTGGCCGATGCCGGAATTTCCACCGGTATGATTGCCACCTCCGAAATCCGCATTTCCACCACGGTGGATGCAGGCGATATTGAACAAGCCGCCCGCGTGGTACATAGTGCATTCCATCTCGACCAGGTAAATGCCTGAGGAGGAAGCATCGGTGATGGAGGAGGAAAAGAAGGAGAACCTCTCTGCCGCAGAGGCCGGGGAGGAGCTGGAGTTTCGTCCCTGGGTCAAGTGGGCCGCGGTCGGTGCTGCAGGTGCAGTCTCGCTGGCTATGCTGTTGTTTGCGTATGACTACAGCTTCACCAAGGGCTACCAGCGCGGCGCGACCGAGGGCTTTACCCATGCGATTCAATCCGGGCAGGTGCAGGATTCGCTCAACAAGGTAGCTCAGCAGAATGTGCTCAGTTTCCTGCGGCTTTCTGCTGCGCCGGATTCATACCTCCTTCAGCAGGCTTCCAATACAGCCGCAGCGTTTTCCTGGATCAAGGATGAGCAGGTGCGCCAGGAGGCAGAGTGGTATCTGGCTGAAGCTTTGCTGGAGCGCCGCAAGGCCGATGCCGCAGCTGCGGTGCTGACTCCCTTGTTCCAAGCGGTACCGCACACGGCAGAATGGGCTTACCGCGCCCTGCGCGCGGGTGAGTACCTGGTCGCGATGCAGCACCCCGGCCACGCGGCAGCAGCCTACCAGAAAGCGGTGGAGCTGTTTGTTGCCAGTGGCAACGAACAGGCAGAGCTCATGGCGATGGCTCAGCTGGTGGCGCTGGAAATATATACGCCCCGCAGTGCGGAGGAAAGCATGAAGGCCTGGCAGAAGCTGCACGATGAGCTCATGAGCAAGGGCGAGCGCGCGCGGCATCTGCGCGCTATGCTCCTGGTGCACATGGGGATGCTTTGCCGCAGCCAGGGCGATAAACCGCTTGCGGAGTCATATTTTCGTTCGGCGTTGCAGGGTGCGGACCCTGCCCAGGTCAGCCAGCCGGAGTTTGCTGTGCATTATGGTATAGCCTTGCTGGAACTTGGCAACGAGGAAGCGGCAGAACCGTTGCTCCGCCGCGTGGAGCGGAATACCGGTACGAGCCCGGCAGAGGTGATGGCCCGCATCTCCGCGATGCGCCAGCTCGCCGTTGTGCTCCAGAACCAGGGGCACCTGGCTACGGCGCTGGCGCTGCTCAACAAGGCCCAGGGTGTGGCTGAAGGTCGCCTGGCTCCGGCAAATCAGTTTTGGCCCGTCTTGTTTGACCAGCGAGGCTGGATGCATTTC
The DNA here is from genome assembly GCA_017517805.1 of Akkermansia sp. GTDB lineage: Bacteria > Verrucomicrobiota > Verrucomicrobiia > Verrucomicrobiales > Akkermansiaceae > Akkermansia. Next base: position 11,421 of record JAFWYD010000018.1, on the reverse strand, counting down.
ATGGCCCAGGATTTTCACGCTGCCTTGCAGGATTTCAATGCTGCGCTGGCCTGCACGCAAGACCCGCGCCTGCTGATTCAGCCGCTGGAGGGTGCCGCCCGCTGCTATCTTGAAATGGGGGAGCTGGAGCAGGCGCTTCCTCTGCTGGAGAACTGCCTGCACCACCGCAATGAACTGACTCCCGGGGATGCCTCTTCCCTGGGTCGCATCAATCTGTTGCTGGGGCAGATTTATGACCAGAAAGGCCGCAATGCCGATGCTGAGGCAGCCTATGGGGCGGCCATCGCCAGATTGACTGGAGATGCCCCGGATGAGGTTGATAATCGCCGCCTGGCACTTCTGGGGCGGGCTTATGCCCTGAGCCAGCTGCGCCGTTGGCAGGAGGCCTACTCTGCCTGGGAACAACTGCTGCCTCTGTTGGAGCAGCAGCGCGACCGCCGCGAGGAAGCCCGCAACCAGATGCGCCGTATCAAGTCCTATATTCCGGGTGAACCGAATGATGAAGAACTCACCGATACCGATGAGGAGGATGAGGAAGCAAGAACTACTGAATAATTTTATCCATATATGAATCGCCGTTATCGTCCCCCCCGCAAGAAAAGCAATCACACCCTTCCGCTGGTGGCGGTCGGGCTTACTGTGGGTGCTCTGGCGCTCTGGGGAATTTTTGCCAAGGGTGATGATGTCATCACTTTCTTCAAAGGACAGACCATAGTCGTGCCCAGTAACGATGAGGCCAACCAGAACCTGGAGCGCCTGCTCGGTGACCTCGCGGGGGATAAGGCCCGCCTGCTGGAACTGGCTGAGAACTCACGCTCCCGCCTGGGCTGGATTAAGAATGCCGACACTCAGCGGCACTTCCGCTGGTTCCTGCTTTCCCGCCTGGTGGATAAGGGACAGTGGACTGAGGCGGTGCGCATCCTGCCTGAGGTGGAGACCCTGGCCCCGGTGGAGGGCCTTGACCGCCTGGCTGCTGCAGCCATTGAGCACAAGGATTATGAGCTCCAGCTTCGCCTCGACCGTGAACTGCAGGACCGTCTCATGAATGCACCGGAGCATACCGACTTGCTGCTGCGTTCCATCCGCCGCTCGGCAGAGACCTGCATCCGCATGCAGCGGAATGATGAAGCCGTAAAGGCGATTGCCCGCCTGGATTCGCCCGGAGTGCTGGTGCGGCTTACTGACCCGGTTCTGGCGGCAGAGGCAGCCTCGCTGCAGATGCTGCGCGCCGGTGTGTGTGCAGTAAAGGAGCCGGTGCTGCAGATGACCCGCAATATCCTGGAGCAAGCCAAGTGGCCGCTTTGCCCTGCTACCTCGCAGCTGATGCTCGAGGAGGTGACCACCGCGCTGCGCGATAATCCCAATATCCCGCAGAATGCCCTCAAGGATATCGAGGAGAAGTTGCTGCGCTGCCGGGATGCCATGCTCGAATACCCGGATAAGGAGCACCGCCTGCCTCAGTGCTACATGCTGCTGGGCGAGTTGCGCCACCGCCTGGGTAATCACGAGGGCTGCGCCCAGGCGCTTTCCCTCGCGGCAGCCTTTGCCGAGGGCTATGGCGAGATGACCCCGGAGCTTCAGACCCGCATTGCGAGGATTCGCTCCCGCGCCAATGAGGCCCGGGGCAACGTGCAGGACGCGGTGCGTGATTACCGCTATCTGCTCGACCACGAGAAGGATACGGCAGAAATCATGCGCGTGCTCACTTATCTGGCATCGCATACCGAAGGCGAGGAGAAAATCAAGCTTCTGACCCGCAGCTGGGAGATGATGCTGCAGAATCCCGCTCTTGTGACCCGGGAATCCGACTTCCGCTCGCGTATTGCGCACGAACTGGCTGACTACTATACCCGGAAGCAGGAGTATAACAATGCCCTGAAGTGGGTGCAGGAATGCACCCGCATGGTAGAGGAGGTCAACCCCGACCTCACCACCGGCAAGACGCTGCGCGCCCGGCTCAACCTGGCCCTGGCCCAGCGCAAGGCAAATCAGGATGTGGTCTGCTTCCGTACGCTGCGCTCCATCCAGAGCAGTATCGACCAGATGAGCGAAGAGGACAAGGCCCGCCTGGAGAAGGCAGAGCAGGGGATTTACCGCACCACGATGCGCGAGCTTTCCCGCACGTGTCTTCTGCTGGGTGATAAGACGACCGCCAAGGCCTTTGCCCGCAAGATTCGCGAAGACCTCCCCGAAAAAGTCCGCTGAGCTGCAGCTATGTCCTCAATGCAGAAAAAGAGCATGATTGCCACGGCGGCCATTTTCTGCTGCCGCTTTACCGGTTTGCTCCGCGAGATTGTCTATACCTCGCTCTTTGGTGCAACGGGGGCGCTTGATGCTTTCCTGACGGCCTTCCGCGTGCCGAACATGCTGCGCGATATGTTTGCCGAGGGGGCGCTCAGCCAGAGCTTCACCAGCGTGATGAGCAAGGTGGAGAAGCAGGAGGGCTCAGAGGCCGCCTGGGGGCTGGCGAGTCGCGTGGGTTCGCAGCTGATTTCACTTATGCTCTGCATCGTGGCCATCGGTATCCTGCTGGCCGGCTCTTTCATGCAGCAGTTGTACCCTGAGCGTGCCCGCGTGGTGCTGCACACTCCCTGGGGTGCTCCCACCATGGTCTGTGCCGATGCTGCCTACCGCGGTACCCGCACCACCCCTGATGGGATGAAGGAGGTTCTCTTTGAATCGACGGAGAAGATAGCAGGTCTCACCCCGGAATCGTGCCTGCGCCTCTCGGTCATTCAAAAACTCCAGCACGGGCAGAAACTGGCCTTGACCTGCGCTTCAGCTGACGTGCCGGCCGGAGTCACCCGTATTGAGGAGCGCAGCTTCATGGGTATGGCCACCGATTTGTGCCGCATCATCTGGCCGTTCATCCTGCTGGCTTCAGTTTCAGCCCTTTGTATGGGGGCGTTAAACGTCTTTGGTGTGTTCGGTTTGCCAAACCTGGCAAGTGCTGCCTTCAACCTCACAACCGTGGGAGTGGGCGCTCTGCTAGGATGGTTCATCGATCCCGCCTTCGGTCCCGATGCCCTCTACGGCTTTGCTGTGGCCGTCGTATGCGGTGGTGCGGCCCAGGTACTGGTGCAGCTGCCGAAGATGCGGCAGAAGGGGTTCCGATTCCATTGGGATATCGGACTGCGCCGGAGCGGTCGCTGGGTTGAGTTCACCTCACCCGCTGCGCGGCGCGTATGGCTGCTCATGCTGCCCGGTGTCATTGCCGCCGGTATCACCCAGACCAATATCTTTATCAACACCGCCTTTGCCCTGTACCTGAAACCAGGGTCCGTGACGGCTCTTTCCAGCGCTTTTCACCTCTGGCAGTTGCCGGTTGCACTCTTTGGCGTGGCTGTAGGCATGGTGGTGCTGCCCACGGTTTCGCGCATGTCGCTTACCCAGGGGGGCGAGGCAGGGCAGGAAATTGCAACCCATCTGGCGAAAGCCTTGCGCTTTGTGGCCTTGTTTGCTGTTCCTTCTGCGATTTTCCTGAGTATATGGGGTACCGAGATTGTGAGCGTGTTCTACCAGCGCGGGCGGTTCGATGCCGAGGCCTCTGCATTCACGGGCAACGTGCTCGCGGCTTATTCCTTCGGGTTGCTGGCCTATGCCGGCATGAAGGTGCTGCAGCCTGTATTCCTCGCCCTTGAAAAGCCTTGGGCTCCGGCTATGCTGGCCCTGGTGGCATTCGGCATTTCGGTGAGTTGCAACTACACCTTCGTGCATGTGCTGGGCATGCCCGCCACGTATCTGGCCCTGACTACCTCGCTGGTGACCACGCTGAACTTCTGCTTCTATTTCCTGTACCTGCGTCACCTGCTCGGGGGGATGGCCTGCGGGGTGCTCCTGCCAGGGTTGCTCCGCATTGCTGGTGCCGGCTGCGTGCTGGCTCTTGGCTGCTGGGCTGTGGCTGAGTTCTGCTTTGGCAGTTTCACCAGCTGGGACTTCCTGGCCCGCTTCGGGGCTCTGGCGGTGGGTGGCCTGGCGGGGGGCCTTCTATATGCTGCTGCGTGCTACCTCTTCTGCGTACCCGAGATTCGCGCCCTCTCAAACCGCCTTCTGCATCGTTAATTCGGAGTAAAATTTATAGAATTTTACCTTTTGTTGCATAAAAATTGCCTACAGGTGCGCTTACAAGGTGAAACAACCAGTTTTTCACCTTATGAAGAAGCTCATTAAGTTCCTGATGCTGACATGCCTGAGCGCTGCATTTTATGCAGCCCCGCGGGCAGAGGCTCGTGTTCATTTCAATTTGTCTGTAGGTGTGCCGCCTCCTTGCGCGCCCCACATTTGCCCGCCGCCGGTGTGCCATCCTTGTCCGCCGCCTCCTCCAGTCTGCGTGCATCCTGTCCGGCCTCGGTGTTATCATCCCCACGTGCCGCACTACCATCGTCACCACCACCATGTACACCGGGTTGTTCCCCATTGCCCCCGGCCCGTGCATCGTGCCCACCGTGTGCACCGCCATCCGGCCCGCTGTCCCTATCACCGGTGCAGGTGAAGCCGGGGCCTGCCCGGAAAAATATCGGCCGCTGCCTGTCTCCGCGCTTGCCATGCAAGGAGATTGCGGTATAATGACCCGCGAAACATCATTTTATCCAACATATCTCAACCTATATGCCTGACGCACGCTTCCAACCGCTGCCCGGATTCCGCGATTTTGCACCGCAGGAATGCGCCTTCCGTAACTACCTGTTTAATACATGGCGGCGAGTGGCACACCGCTACGGCTTTGTGGAGTGGGAAGCTCCCACAATCGAATCGACCGACCTTTACCTGAAGAAATCCGGCGGCGAGCTGCCTACGCAGTTGTTCCGCTTCAAGGACCAGGGGGAGCGCGACATCACCGTGCGCCCGGAACTGACTGCTTCCCTGGGGCGTATCGCGGCAGCCTACCAGCGCGAGTACACCAAGCCGCTCAAATGGTTTGAAATAGGCTCGTGCTTCCGCTATGCGAAGCCGCAGAAGGGTCGCTTGCGTGAGTTTGTGCAGTTCAATGCCGATATCCTGGGTGAAGCCGGTGAAGGCTCTGATGCTGAGTTGATTTCCCTGGCCATAGACTGCATGCGGGAATTCGGGTTTACTGCCGATGATTTCGTGGTGCGTATCTCTGACCGCGAGGTGTGGCTCCAGTATGCAGCAGACCATGGTGTGAGCGAGGAGCGCGTGCCGGATTTCCTGGCGGTCATTGATAAGTTTGAGCGCGACCGCCCCGAGTACTGCCAGGAAAAGCTCGATGCCTTCGGCATGAAGCGAGAGGATCTCGTAGCCTTCATCAGCAATCCCCCGGCTGGGTGCTCACCGCGTTACGACGCGGTGCTGGCCGAGTTGCGGGCCCGCGGACTCGATGCCTATGTGAAGCTCGACCTCTCCGTGGTCCGTGGCCTGGCCTACTACACCGGTCTGGTGTTCGAAATCTTTGACAAGGGACACACCCTGCGTGCTGTGGCTGGCGGTGGCCGCTACAACGGCCTTGTCGCCACTCTTTCCAATGGAGCGGTGGATATGCCCGCCACAGGCTTTGCCATGGGCGATGCCGTGATTGCTCACCTGATTGAGGCATGCCCGGCTGCAAGGGCTCTCCGCGATGCTGCGCTCAAGGCTTCTACCTGCGATGTGTGCATGGTGCTGGCCGCCCCCGAGAAGCGCATGCAGATGCTTTCCCTTGCTTCTGCGCTGCGCGATGCCGGCCTGCGGGTTGACCTTCCCCTGGCTCCCGCCAAGATGGGCAACCAGCTCAAACGCGCCGAGAAGATTGGAGCCCGTTATGCGGTCATCATCGGTGCAGAATACCCCGAGCTCGAGCTGAAGAACATGAAGACGCGTGAGTCGATGCATGCGTCTCCCAATGGTCTGATGGCAGAACTGCTGGGCGATGATGACGATGTGTAAACCTGCCGGTTGCTGCCGCTTCATTACCGCGTTGCTGCTCTGCTGCGCACCGCTGGTGCAGTGCGCGCCGGCAGCTCCGGCGCGCGGTGCGATTGTCCAGAAATCAACCGAGCCGCTCATATCCTCCCCGGCTCAGTTTCATGCTGCGCTCCAGGACTGGGTAGAAACAGCGGCTTCGCCTGTTGTCTTCCGTCTTTCGCCCGCTCTGCAGCGCAAATGGGAGGAGCTTGTCGAGTCTGGCTGCTGGGGGGAATATGCCCGCAAATGCTCCGTCCGGTATCTGGAGAGCGGGCAGGTGACCCTCACTCTCGACTACCGTGACTATGTGCGCCTGAAACATGCTCGGCGCGATGCTGCGGCCAGGGCGGCGCTGTCTGCTGAGCACAAACAGGTGCTCAAGCTTGCAGAAAAATACACGGCTGCCTGCACCCGCCCCGGCATGGCACCCTTCGAGAAAGTTGTGGCCCTGCACGATTTCCTGGTGAACCACGCGAGGTACGATGCAACCGGCGGCGGTGATATTGCCGATGTGCTCGTGCGCGGCCGCGGAAGTTGCGAGGCCTATAGTGCCGCCATGTGCCTGATGCTGGAGATAGCCGGTGTGCCTGCCCGGGTGGTGGTGGGTGAGGCTGGTTGTGCCCATGCCTGGAATCTGGTGAAGCTCGGCCATGAGTGGTACCATGTCGACGTGACCTGGGATGACCCCATCGTAGCGGGTGGCAGCCAGCAGGAGCTTTCCCATGCATACTGCGGTGTATCGGATGCCGAAATAAGCCAGACTCACAGCTGGAATCGCTCAGCTTATCCCCGCAGCGGTGCCATTCCCTCCTTCTACTTCCATCAGAATGGCCGCAGTTATGCCAGCTTCGATTCCTTCTGGGAGGCTGCCATGCAGGCATGCCGCGCGGGGCAGCCCCGCTTTGAGGCCTACCTGAAGAACTACGGCAACTCGCAGACCTTCCAGAAGAATTTGAAGCGCGCCTCGCAGAAATCTCCTGGGCCGTCTCGCATCATCTGGTCGGGGCCTCGCGGTGCGTCTGGCCCGGTCATCATCAATTTCGAGACTCAGCCCTCCCGCTAAGACTCCTTCCCCCTTTGCTTTTTGTGCAATCTGTTCTCACTTCGTAGAAAAACGGGTAAAACGCTGGATTTTGCTTGACTTTTCTGAAATAAAGCGTATCTTGTGTGTCCGCCTTGCTTTCGCTGGCAAGGTGAGACCACCCGGCGGGTGACGCAAGCGCACCGACGTCGGAAGAACTCCAAACAAACCGCAATTTCAAGACATAGAAAGAATAACGACTATGACGACATATTCCCTCAAGGCCACCAAGCGTGAGGCCGTTGGTACTGGTAAGCTCAATGCCCTGCGCGCTCAGGGGTACCTCCCCGGCGTGGTGTACGGCTCTGCTGTGGCTGAGAACATCAACGTGCAGCTGAAGGCTTCCGACGTGCGCGCCCTGTTCGCTACCGTTGATACCGATTCCATCCTGGTGAACCTGGATGTGGACGGCCAGACCATCCTGACTCTGGTGAAGGACGTGCAGCGCAACTGGCTGACCGATTCCACCAACCACGTCGACTTCTGCGCCGTGACCCCCGACACCGTGGTGAAGACCCGCGTGCAGGTGAAGCTCGTGGGTACCCCCGTGGGTACCGCCATGGGTGGCGTGGTGCACCAGATTGTGCACGAGATGCCTGTGAAGTGCGCCGTGAAGGACATCCCCTGCTGCATCACCGCCGATATCTCCGGCGTGGGCATGAAGGAATCCTTCCGTCTCTCCCAGGTGGAGATGCCGGCCAACGTGAGCACCCCCTTCAATGGTACCGTGGTGCTTGCTTCCGTGATCAAGCCCTGATTCCGGAGCCCAGGCTCAAGCCATTTACAAGAAACCTGCTTCCTTTTTGCGAGGAAGCAGGTTTCTGCTTGTTCAGGGGCGCAGGCGGCGGTCGGCATGGGTGCCGGTCTTGCCTTCCTCGCGCTCCAGGGCGCGCTGTTTCCAGAGGGGCAGCGGGCTCTTGCGGGCTTTGCGGCGGCGGCGGGCAGCCACTCGCTCCCGGTGGCGTTCCTGCTCCTCGGCCACCTTGCGGGCGTGGTCGCGCTCGCGCTGGGCGTTTTCCAGGCGCTTGCGGATGCGCGATGAATGCTCATTCCCGGCCGGGGTAATGGTCCAGGGCCCCGCGCCGCCTGATTCCGTGATGGGCAGGCAGAGCATCTGCGGGTCGATGAATCGCATCTGGCGGTAGAGCAAATCGCGGATGGTGGAGAGCAGGGCCTTGGGGGGGAATAGCCCGGTGTTGCCCAGCTCGATGGTGAAAGCGAGGCGGATGTGGCGCGCCTGCAGGCTCATGCGGGCTATTTCGCGCAGAGAGATACCTTCCTCCGGTTCTTCTTCAGGCGCGCAGAGGGCGGCCGTGCGCAGCAGGAAGAGGCAGTCGCGCACTTTGCGGCAGAGCTTTTCCACCAGTTCGCGCACCTTCGGGCGGGCATTGAACCGGTAGTCCTTCACCTCGATGAGCCAGAGCTCCTTCTTGCCCGGGTGGTAGAGGACGAAGTCCATCTCCTTGCAACTGTTGCAGAAATTCTGGGCGTGGTGGGAGTAGAAGGGCGAGCATTCAAAGCGGCACACATAGTACCCGGCTTCGAAATTGAAGCGGTGTAAACCTTCTACACAACTGGTGCCTGCCTGGAATGCTGCCATCAGATTTCGTCGTTGAGTTGCGGCATGAGGCTCAGGTAGCGGTCTGCCTGCTCCTGTTCGGCTTCCAGACTATCGAGGTGCGCGAGGCGGTCCAGTTCATCGGCCTCGCTCACGCGGTGCCCCTCCACCCTGCCGGCCTGCAGGCCGAAGAAGCGGCGGCTCACCTGCCGGTTCTGCGTATCAGAAAGCTGGATGACCAGCTCCCGCAGCAGGAAAAGGCTGTGCGTGGTGAGGAGCAACTGGATGCCCGCGCGGCAGAGGGTCATCATCAGGTTCACCAGCAGGGGCAGGTGACCGGCATTCAGATTCATCTCGGGTTCATCCCAGAAGAGCGCCGTACCGGGGCGCACGGTGCCGTTGCTGATGAGCAGCCCCAGCGTGCCGATGCGCTTGAAGCCCTCGGCGATGAGGTTGAGCTCCAGCGCTTCCTGGGCGGGGCGTTGCAGGTAGAAACGACCGTTGCTGCGCTGCAGCCTGCCTCCCAGCAGTTGCTCAATCTGCTTCACCACATATTTGAGCGCCTGGGGCAGGGGGACGCTTGGCTCTGTCTCCAGCGCGCGGCAGAGCTCCCAGCTGGCCGAATCAAGCAGCTCCGGGTAGCGCTTGCCTGCCTGCATGTAGCAGGGGTAGATGGAAAGCACCTCGCGCGGAGAAAGAAAGACGGCATTGCTGCTCAGGTAGCGCTCCGGCATGGTGGAGATGCGCAGGCCTTCCTCCTCGCAGTGCGCGCGGAAGCTGAAGCCGAGCTCGGCGCTGCCCAGGGGTGCCTTTGCCCCCTCCAGCGAGGCCCGGACTTTCGCATGCGCTGCTGCTCCTGCGCTGCGCGAGGTGAGGCTGGTGAGGTCGCGTGTGCCGAAAACGCGCAGCAGATCCTGCCGCAGGCGTTTCTCCTCGGCCCAGACCTCCGGCAAATCGCGCCGGCTGCCGCCGCACCCCCACTTGCTGATAGCGTAGCAGAGCTTCATGAGGTGGCTTTTGCCGGAGTCGTTGCCACCCACGATGATGTTGATACCGGGGACAAAATGGAACGACTCTGCGTGCTGAAACACCGTCATTCCCTCCACCGTCAGTTTGCGTATCATATTGCCCTCTACTCTACCATATAGTGTGTATGAATGCAAGTGCGTAATTTAGGCTTGCACACACACCGGGTTTTACGCTAAACTCCCCCCCGCATGAAAATCTTCCTTCCTACTGTTGCCGCGGCCCTTCTCCTTGTATCCTGCATCGGAACCAAGGAAATCACCATCATTACCGCTCCCGAAGGCGCTGATATCTCCGTCAACGGTGAGTATGTGGGCAAATCGCCGGTCGTCACCGAAATCAAGCAGGATAAATCCATCGGTATTGTTGCACGCAAGGCCGGCTACGAAATCGGCACCGAAACCCTTACCCCGGAAACCAGCAAGTTCCTGGCCTTTGTCTGGACCAAAAATGACCCCAAGGCTAAATACATTAAAGATGATACGGTTACTATTCCCCTTAAGGAAATCAAGAAGCCTGAGCATTACACCCCCATGGAATTGCCCGCCTATACCGGCGGTCAAGGTGCGACCACTCCCAGCCTTCCCCAGCCACCCGCCCTGCGCCCTATGCCTGAGCTGGACTAAGATGCTTTTCCCATATTAAACACCTGTGAAAAAAATTACCCTGTTCCTTGCTTTTCTGTGCTGCCTGTACTCGTCTCCCCTGGTTCATTCCCGGGAATCTCGCAGTTCTGGAGTGCCGGTGGTCAGCTCATATGATGACCTGCGCGAGCTGCTTGAAGGCATGTCGATGAATCTGGAAACGGAAACCCGGATCCGCCCTACAGGTGTCTTCAAATCCAGGAAGACTTCCTTTAAGAACCTGAATTACTATGGATTCTACGACTTCGCCACCCATTATTACTATGAATGGAGAAGCGATTCTCCGTATATCAAGTTCAGGGTGACGCTGGCAGATAACGCCATTCTGTACGCTGCTTACCGCAACTCCAGTCTGCGCAGAAAATTAAGCAGACCTCAGGAACGCGCTCTGAGAGCCGCCGAAGAGTGTGTAGAACGCGTGGTGAAGCCTGGTATGTCCCGCGAGGAGATTGTCAGGGCTCTGCATGATGAGGTGGCTGCTATCTGTTCGTATGACCGTGGCAATATCTGCAACCAAAGCTGTGTGAGTGTGTTTAACCTCAAAAAGGGGGCCTGTGGTGCCTACGCTCGCACGCTCTCGCTTCTGCTCGCCATGAATGACATCCGCAGCTATGTGATTCAGGGCAGGGAAAAGAGCGGTGGCCCCCATTGCTGGAACCTCATTGAAATGGAGCCGGGTAAATGGTATCACGTTGATGTGACATGGGATGATACGAAGCCTCTTACCCATAAATATTTCTGCCTGACGGATGACCAGATTAAGCGTGACCACAGGTGGGATGCCACTTATTATCCGGCAACTCCTGAGCGGTAATTTGTATCAAAATCCCAAAATTACCCAAAGTTGTAATTTTTGTGAAATTGTGCTTGCAAAAAAGGAAAAAGCGTGTAGAATCTGCGCCGACAAATTACCGCCGCGTGGCGGTGACCACTAAACACGATTAATCAAACACACCACTATGGCTCGTCTTTTCGGTATCGAAATTCCCAACGAGAAGCGCGTTGAGGCCTCCCTGTGCTACATCTACGGCATCGGGCCCTCCACGGCTAAGAAGGTGCTTGAGCAGGCCGGTATCTCCCCGGACCTTCGCACTGGCACGCTCTCTGACGCTCAGCTGACCAAGATTGTCCAGGCTATCACCAGCAACAACATCCTCATCGAGGGTGACCTGCGCCGTGAGAAGCAGATGGCTCTCAAGCGTCTGACCAGC
>JAFWYD010000017.1 GCA_017517805.1 Akkermansia sp. | reverse complement strand
GTCTTTAGCAAGAATGAGAAAACAAGCAGCGTGGAATACGGCGGTACTGGAGGAGATTCTCTTTACTGCGTTTGCCACAGAAGAAGCAAAAGCGGAAAGTCAACAATAAAAAGAGTCATCGAAATGCGTTTGCCCTGGTATGCAGTGTAAAATGCTTGACGCCGCGGCAGTTAGCTGGCATACTCACACCTGCCGCCGGGAGCACCCCTGGAGGTATAGCTGGAAAACCCCGCCAGGACCGAGAGGTAGCAACGGTATTCAGACTATGCTTGTCGGGGTGTTGTTCCCGGCGGTTTTTTTGCTTTTCAGGCAAGGTGAAAGCTGTTACAATGCATAGCATGTTCAAGAACTTGCTCAACGTGTGTGTGTTGGCTGGTGCTCTACTGCCAAGCTGGGGTGCCGGGGAGGTCAAGGCTCTGCCTGCACCGGTGATGACTGGTGGTATGCCGCTGATGGAGGCTATTGCGCAGCGCCAGAGTGCCCGCGCGTATGATACTACCCGGGCTATCGATGACCAGACGCTGGCCGATATCCTCTGGGTGGCATGGGGGATGAATCCGCAGGGTAAGCGCACTATTCCCACCTCGCGCAATTTGCAGAACATGCAGCTCTTTGTGCTCACCCCCACCGGTACCTGGGAGTATGATGGCCCCGCTCACCAGCTGGTCAAGGTGAATGATAAGAACCTCATCCCGCTTTGTGAACGCCAGAATTTCGTGAAGAATGCCCCGCTGCACCTGCTCTTCACTATCAAGAATGATCGCGGTGGCGAGAACCACGTGGGCTCGGCCTACCAGAATGTGTACCTCTACTGCACTTCGCGCGGCCTTTCAACTGTTATCCGCGCCATGATTGACAAGGAGGGTCTCAAACGCGAAATGGGGCTGCCGGAGAATCACAGCGTCATCGTGCACCAGTGCATCGGCTGGCCGGCGGTTGCACCATAAGGTCACGCGGAGCAAAGGTGTGCTTTCATCCGAAAAAGCGCACCTTTGCGGCATTTTCCTCCAACAAAAACTTGCTATTCTTGAATATGTGTAGTAAAGTGTGGGGTAGCACAAGCCTGTCCCCGCACGCAACACGCGCGGGAGAGTGTGCCGTGCGCACCCGACCTGTGCTGGGAACACAAATCGAACAGTTATGTCTCAGGTAACAAAAACAATCATCAAATTGTTGGTCGTGCTGCTGATTAGCGGCAGCATGTTGTTTATGCCCTTCGAGGAATGGGGCCTGCCGGTGAATCCGATTCAGACACGAGTCATCGCTCTTTTCGTGTTTGCTGCCCTTATGTGGATTCTGGAGGTGATTCCGATCTGGACCACCTCGGTGCTGGTGATTACGCTGGCCCTGCTGGGTACCTCCAATACCTCGCTCAATTTCCTGAAGGTCTCCAAGTTTGACAAGCCCGCCATCACAGCCATTGTGGCAGATGCATACGGACCCGGCGCCGATGCTGCCGAAGTGAAGGCTGCGCAGGAAGCCGTGGTGACCGACCTGGCCAAAGTCGCCGACGTGACCCCCACCGCCGTGCGCAACACCATCAGTAACGTCATCCTCCAGCCTGTTGTCAGCGGCCAGGCCGATGCCGCCAAGGCCACCGCGCTCAAGGAAGCTGCCGGCCGCCTGTATGACGGCGAGGTAAGCCAGAGCATCGACAAGCTTGACCTTGTGAACCTGACCCAGCAGAAGAGCATTTTTGCCACCTTTGCAGACCCCATCATCATCCTGTTCCTGGGTGGTTTCTTCCTGGCCGATGCCGCCACCAAGTTCCGCCTGGACATCAACCTGGCCCGCGTGCTGCTCAAGCCCTTCGGCACCAACCCGAAGTATGTGCTGCTGGGTCTCATGAGCGTGACCGCCCTGTTCTCCATGTTCATGAGCAACACGGCTACCGCCGCCATGATGCTGGCCCTGCTCACCCCGGTGCTCGCCCTCTTCAAGCCCGAGGACCGCGGCCGCGCCGCCTTTGCCCTCTGCATCCCGATGGGTGCCAACGTGGGTGGTATCGGTACCCCCATCGGCACGCCGCCCAACGCCATTGCCCTGAAGTTCATGCAGGAAAATGGCTGGAATGTGACCTTCGGTGACTGGATGATGTTCGGTGTTCCCTTCGTGATCATCATGCTGCTCATCGGCTGGTTCATCCTTCTCAAGATGTTCCCCATCGACCAGAAGGCCCTCGACCTGGCCAAGGAGATGAAGGGCAAATTCATGACCACGCCCAAGGCCTGGGTGGTGTATATCACCTTCATCGTGACCATCCTTCTGTGGGTGATTCCCAAGAAGTACCATGGTCTGGATGCCAACAGCGTGGCTATTGTCCCCATCGCCGTGTTCTCCGTGACCGGCGTCATCACCAAGAAGGACCTCAAGGCCATGAGCTGGGACGTGCTCTGGCTGGTAGCCGGTGGCTTTGCCCTGGGTGTTGCCCTGGGTGAAACCAAGCTGGCCAGCGACCTCATCAACTCCATTCCCTTTGCTGAATGGAACAGCATGGCCCTCATCGTGGGCTCCAGCCTTATCTGCCTCTTCATGGCCACCTTCATGAGCCACACGGCTACCGCCGCGCTGCTCATGCCCATCATGGCCTCTGTGGCTGCCGGCATGGTGGCCGGCGGCGCCATGGATGCCCCCGGAGCCATCGGCCTGCTGGTGACCATCGCCTTCGCCTCCTCGCTGGGTATGGCCCTGCCGATTTCCACCCCCCCGAACGCCATGGCCTACGCCACCGGCCACGTGGAGCAGAAAGGCATGGCTATCTCCGGCACCATCCTGTGCCTGATTGGCCTGGCCTTCTCCATCGGCCTCATGGCCCTGCTGGGTGCCATCGGCTTCTTTGGCTGATAACGCTCTGATACACACCCATGCACCCCCTGCCTGAACAGATTATCGAACCGCTCGAACGCATCAATGCGGTGTACTTCAGCGACCCCGGCCGCACCATCGAGCTCGCGGAAGGCGAGCAGCTGGTGGACCAGGGTGAGGAATGCCGCCGCGTCTACTACGTGCAGAAGGGCAGTTTTGCCGCTTTCCGCCGGGCCGACTCCTACGCCGGAGTCGACCTGCCGGTGGAAAGCAGCACCCGCGGCTACGAAGTATTCCGCGCCGAGGAAGGTTCCTATGTCTGTGTGCAGGCATTCTTCTCGCGCTCCTACCGCAGCTCCAATCTCATTGTGGCACTGGAAGACTCCGTGGTCACCTATGTGGATGACACCACGGAGGTGGTAGAGCCGGAAAAATACGGCTGCTTTGAGCGGCAGTTCATCCCGGTGCTGGTGCATGAGCTGGCTGCGCGCAACTCCCGCATCTTCACCAAGACCTCTGAGAAGGAGGAAGCGCTGCGTGTCTTGCAGCGTGCGGAGATGGCCAGCTCGCTGGCCCAGCTTTCTGCCGGTATCGCACACGAGCTGAACAACGCCGTGGGCGTGCTCTCCCGCCGCACCGAGTTTGTGGCCGACAGCCTCCAGGAATACCTCGAGGATGATGATAAGAACAACGCCCAGCTTTTCTCCTACGGCTTCGAGGATAACTCCTTCGTTTCCGCTCAGGAGCTGCGCAGCGCCGCCCGATACTACGAACGCGAGCTTAAGCTGCCGCAGGAAGCCGCCAAGGTAATGGCTCATATCTTCCCCAATACGGAAGATGGTGAGAAGCAATCCGGCCGCTTCATCCGCAATGTGAAGAAGAACTACCGTTTCTGGGAGCTCGGGCACGACCTGCGCGACATGCGCATGGCCTCCAAACTGGCCACCGGCATTGTGCGCGCGGTGAAGCTGCTGGGCGGCGGCAACAGCACCCGCGAGCCCGACACCAGCGTGGAACAGAGCGTGACTGATGCCCTGAACCTCCTGCACAACAGGCTCAAGCGCGTGAGCGTCACCACCCAGTTCGCCCCCATGCCCGGCATCAACGCCGATATCACGGAGCTGGTGCAGGTCTGGAGCAACATCATCAAAAACGCCTGCGATGCCATGGACCAGGGAGCCACCGAATCCCCGGCCATCCGCATCACCGGCGAGTGCTGCCATGTGCAGGGGGTGCAGCTGCTGCCCACAGAGTACGTCTCCGTGACCATCGCCAACAATGGCCCTGCCATTGATGAAGAAAACCTCAATAAGATATTCAACCCCAATTTCACCACCAAGAAAATGGGTCTGGACTTCGGTCTGGGCCTCGGCCTGGCTATTGTGCGCCGCGTGGTAGACAGCTACAACGGCACTATCGAAGTGCGCAGCAACGACCAGGAAACATCATTCACCATCAACATTCCAACCTCTCAAATCCATGGAAACGCTTAATATCATTTGTGTAGATGACCAGCAGGAAGTGCTGGATTCTGTGATGCGCGACCTGCGCCCCCTTACCAGCCATGTGCGCCTGGAGGAAGCCTCCAGCGTGGCAGACTGCCTGCAGCTCATTGACCAGATTGACGATGACGGCGACCACGTGGCCATCGTTATCTCCGACCAGGTGATGCCTGGCGAAACCGGCACCGAGCTGCTTGGCAAGGTGGCAGCCGACCGCCGCTTCACGAAGACCCGCAAGGTGCTGCTCACCGGCCAGGCTACGCATGCCGATACCATCAACGCCATCAACGACGGCCATATCGACAACTACATCGAGAAGCCCTGGCAGCCCGAGAAGCTGCTGGCCACGGTGAAGCGCCTGCTCACCCTCTATGTGCTGGATGCCGGGCTGGATCACACCGAGTATATGCCGGTGCTTGACCCGACCACCCTGTTTACCAAACTGCGCTGATTCGTCATGAAGGCTGCTACTCTTTCCCTGATGCTTGCCGGTGCTGCCTGCGCCGGCGAGGCTATCACCTTGAATACCAAGCCCACCCCCACCGACTGGGTGGAAGCCGTGAAACAGGCCCTGGTGGTCTATGAGAACGAAGATTCCTTTGTGCAGAAGGTTGCCCTGATTACCCGCCAGCAGTGACAGATGGCCAGCGTGCAGCCCAATGGTGGCAACGGTGCTCATCTCAAGAAGGGGGCTACTTCGTACAACGATGAATTCCGCCGCAACTGGATTGGTGCCAATGTCTTCATGCGCACCGGAACCCAGTTCCACACCTATGTGCGCCTTGGTGGTCTGCCGGTGCGCGATACCTACTCCGGTGGCCGCACGAAGAAGAACTATTCCTACACCGGCTTCTACGATATCTGGCTCAAGTAGCAGATTTCTGCCGTGAAGGGTCTGAGCGTGCGCGTGGGTAAATTTGCCCCGGCTTTCACCTCGGATTTCCGCATGTCCAACGCCAGTATACCCTGCGTGGAGCGCTCCTACGTGGCCAACCAGTTTGCGCTGGATACCAACTGGGGTGTGGAGGTGAACTACACCTCGCCGGATAAGAAGAACATCCTCTACATGCAGCTCATGGCCAATGACCGCGCCAGCAATTCCTGCAACCACAACCACCGCGATGACTACGGCCGCGGAGAGGGGTTCAAGGGCGAGTTCGGTTGGGAGGATGAATGCTTCGTCATCTTCGGCGGTACCCATAAGTTCAATGTTTCGGAGAGCGGTTACCACGCTATCTCTGCTGAATACATGCACGATTTCAGCACCGCCTACCACGGCAAGAATCCCGGAGCGAATAACTGCGGGTTCGATTTCAAGGATGCCGTCTCCATCGGCTATGAAATCAAGCAGGGTAAGCTCACCTTCACCTCCAACCTGGTGGCGGCCTTTGAACAGCAGGACGGCAACGGTACCAACAACATCGGCCTGCAACTCCAACCTGTCTACGCCATCCACCCCCACGTGGATCTCGTGTTCCGCTACACGGGTATGACCGGTCATGATGCCTGCAAGCTGGGTGCCGACCGCTACATCTGCACCCAGACCAGCAGCGCTTCCTGGGTAGATAGTCTGCATGCTTTCTATTTCGGTGCCAATGTGTATGCTTCTGCCAAGCACAAGGACGCTGCCAAGATCATGTTCGGTGCAGAATACACCACCGCCCGCAAGGACGGCAAGGACTACTACAACGGCTGGGAGTTCACCACTGCCCTGCGTTGCAATTTCTAAGCCCCGCGTAGAGCTCTTTTTCATTCCCCCGCTGCTCCACTCCGGACAGCGGGGGATTTTGCTGCCAATTTCTTTAACCTTTACCGTCTGGTTGTAAAGAATCGGCTGCAGGTCCCCCTTTCATTCGGAGAGTATCGGGGATGGCACGGGATACCCCGGAGCATACAGCATGACACCCGACTGGCGCGGATGCCTGCATGAATCAGTTGAAGGGGAAAAGGATGGAAACGATGAAGATATCTGCCGCCAGGATGATGATATCCATGGGCAGGCCCACGCGCAGAAAATCGGAGAAGTGGTAGCCGCCAGGGCCGTAGATGAGCATGTGGCGCGGGGAACCGATCGGGGTGGCAAAGCAGCAGGATACCGCAATCATGAGCGCTACGCAGAAGCTCAGCGGGTTGGCTCCCACGGCCAGGGCGCTGCGGTAGGCTATGGGGAAGAAGATGGCTGCCGCGGCTGCATTGCCGATGAATTCGGTAATGAAGAGCGCAATCGCGCAGACGGCTGCCAGCATAATCAGAGGGTGGGTGCCGCAGCAGCTCAGCAGGAGGGTGGCGGCATCGGCAGCCAGGCCGGTCTTATCCATGGCGGTTCCCATGCAGATAGAACCGGCAAAGATCATGAGCACGTTCCAGTTGATATGTTCGTGTGCCTGCTGCACGGTGCAGCAGCGGCAGAGCAGGGTGGCAGCGGCTGCCAGAAAGGCGGCTTGCAGCAGGGTGAGCACACCCAGCGTGGTGAGTGTCATCATGCCCAGCATGATGAGCCCCGAGGCTGCTGTGCGCCAGCTTACCGGTGCTTTCTGGCGTTTGGTGACATAGTACACATCGGGGCCGAGATCGGGTGGTTGGCTGCTGTCGCTCTCCAGCAGGAGGGTATCGCCCACGCGGAGCTGCACTCGTCCAGGCTCAGCCGCCAGTTGCTCACCCCGGCGTACCACACCTTGCAGGTGGATGCCGAGCTTCGATTCCAGCCCGGTATCCGCCAGGCGCTTACCGATGAGGCGGCTGCCGAAGCGCACGTAGGCCTTGTGGCGGTACTGCATGCCGCCTCCGCTGCCGAAGACGCGGTGAGAGGGGCGGCGTTCGGGTAGCCAGCGCTGGAGCAGCTGCATGCTTACCAGACCGGTAAACAGGCAGAAAAGCCCGGCAATGGTGGGGGTGAAGATGCTGAGAGACACCCCGGTTTCCTGCGTGTACAACCCGGAGATTATCAGGTTCGGGGCGCTGCCGAGCAGCGTGCAGACCCCGCCCAGACCTGCCGCGTAGCTCAGCGGAATGAGCAGCCGGCTGGGGGCCACCCGCAGCCGCCGCGACCAGAGCTTCACCACGTGGATAAAGAGGGTGGTCACGGTGGTGTTGCCCAGGATGGAGGCCATGCCTGCTACCGGCAGCATGAGCCGCACCAGCGCCTGCCGGTATGTGGAGGGCCGCCCGAGCAGGTGCTTTTCCACCCAGTGCAGCACCCCGGTGTGCACCAAGCCGGCCACCACGACGAAGAGCAGCGCTACTACTATTACCGAACTCGAGCTGAATCCCGCCAGCGCTTCGCGCGCGTCCAGAACCCCGCTGAGCAGCAGCACGGCCATGCCCCCGAGAAATACCAGTTCGGCCTGCAGCCGCGTGCAGAGCAGCAGCGCAAATATCCCTGCCGCTGTGAGCAGGGTCACCCACGCGTGGAAACTCAGACCACATGTGCACCAGTCCTCCATAAGCTATCCTCCATTATAGGCTGCTGCGGCGTGCAAAGTCAATCAAATTGCAAAAGTTAACAAAATTCAGCAAATAGTAGTACCTTTTATGCTTGACTTAACTCCACCTATGAGGTAACGTGTAGTCAAACATTATGACAGACCGTCGCATCGTTATCACAGGTATGGGCGCTCTTTCCCCCCTCGGCAATAGTGTGGAGGAGACGTGGGAGGGCATGAAAACTGGTCGCTCCGGCATCGGTAAGATTTCGCTTATCGACGACAGCAACCTGAGCATTCACATTGCGGGTGAAGTGCGTGGATATGACCCCGCTCCTTTCTTCAAGAAGGACCCGAAGGCCGTGCGCCGTTGCGACCGTTTCGAGCAGTTGACCATGGGTGCCGTGGCTGAGGCATTGGAGAATGCCGGGCTGGATCCCGAGTCTGTCGATAAGACCCGCGTGGGTGTGATGATTGGTTCTGGTATCGGTGGTCTGGGCATTCACGGTGAAGGCTGTGAGGCTCTCATCAAGTCCGGTCCGCGCCGCGTGAGCCCCTTCTGCATTCCGTACATGATCACCAACATGGCCTCCGGCATGGTGAGTATTGAATACGGGTTCGGCGGCCCGAACATGAGCATCTCTACCGCCTGTGCCACCGCCAACCACAGCATTGGTGAAGCCTGGCGCATCATGAAGTTCGGTGATGCCGATGTGATGATCTGCGGTGGTGCCGAAGCATCCATTCTGCCTGTCGGTATCGCTGGTTTCGCCAACATGAAGGCGCTTTCCACCCGCAACGATGATCCCACCACCGCTTCCCGTCCGTACGATGTGGACCGCGATGGTTTCGTGATGGCAGAGGGTGCCGGTATCATCATTCTTGAAACGCTGGAGCATGCCAAGGCCCGCGGTGCCAGAATTCTGGCCGAACTCGTGGGTTATGGTCTGAGCGCAGATGCCTACCACCTTACCTCCCCGATGCCCGAAGGCGAGGGTGCTGCCCGCTGCATGAATATGGCGCTCAAGCATGCTGGTCTCAAGCCGACTGATGTGCAGTACATCAACACACACGGTACCTCAACCCCGCTGGGTGATATCTGCGAAACCAAGGCCATCAAGGCCTCCTTTGGTGAGTACGCTACAAACGGTCTGGTAGTGAGCTCCACCAAGTCTACCACCGGTCACCTGCTGGGTGCAGCCGGTGCCATCGAGCTGCTGGCTTGCGTGATGGCTATCCGCGATAACTTCGTGCCGCCCACCATGAATGTGTTCAACCAGGACCCCGAGTGCGATCTGGATGTGTGCCCGAACGTGGGCCGCAGCATGCAGGTGGATGTTGCGCTGAGCAATTCCTTCGGCTTCGGCGGTCACAACGCTTCCCTTATCGTGAAGCGCTATGTCGACTGATTTTTAACAGATAATGCATTGAGAGCGGCGGCTGTGGGTACCCATAGCCGCCGCCCTTGCTACAAGAAAGTTCCCGCATCACTTCATCGCCATGTTTCGTCTGCCGAATATCACACGGACCGACCAGTTTCTGCTGCGTTGGGCAGCGCTGAGTTTTACTGTGCTGGTGTTCATCCTCATCCTGACCGCCGCCGGAGCCATGGAGTACCTGGAGCTCGAGCAAATCCGTTTCCTGGGCGGGAGCCCCTTCTACATCGGCGCTGCAGAAGCTCAAATCAGCCTCCTGGGGCCAGCCGGTACCTTTGCCCTGTGCATCGGTATCACGCTGTATCTGGCGCTGGTCCTGCTGCGCGAGCGCCGCTTTTCCGGCCGGGTGCAGGTAGGGTTGCTGGCGGTCACAGCGCTGGCTCTGCCGGGTATCCTCTGCGTGTTGTGGGGCGGGGTGCTGAATATGGCAGCCCCGGTCATCTGTGTTCTGTCCTGCTGGTTCGGGGCCGAGATTCTGCATCTGTTTCGCCGCCGCCCATGAAAGCCCAGGATTACCCGCGTCCCGTACTGGAATTGATAGCTGCGCTCAAACGCATGCCCGGAGTGGGCACACGCGGAGCCGAGCGTCTCGCCCTCTGGTTTCTGCAGCAGGGTCGCAATGAAGCCCGGCAGCTCGCTACTGCCCTCACCACCGCAGCCGACACCGTCGGTAACTGCCCCGAATGCGGGTTCTTTGCCGAGCAGGGCTGCCGCTGCACTGCCTGCGATGATCCCACTCGCGATTCCTCCCTGCTTTGCGTAGTAGAGCAGCCTACCGATGTGCTTCCTATTGAGCGCAGCGGTTCCTTCCGCGGGCTCTACCACTGCCTGGGCGGCAAAATCTCACCGCTGGACGGTATCATGCCCGAGGACCTGGCCATTGATAAATTGCTGGAGCGGGTCAAGGAGCACCCCGGTTGCGAGGTGATACTCGCTGTGGGTAGCGATGTAGAGGGCGAAGCCACCGCCCTGTATCTGGCCGATATGCTGGGCAGTCTCCCCTGCCGCTGCACCCGGCTGGCGCAGGGAATGCCTGCGGGTGCTGCCCTGGGGCATGCCGATGCTATCACGGTGATGCGCGCGCTTGAAGGCCGCCGCGGATTCTGATATTCAGAGCACGCCGCGGCGTGCTGTGCTGTGTTTATTTAGGTTGACAGAGAAGAGGAAAGCCTGTATACTCCCGCGCGTTATGGAGAACCAGACGACCAATATCGATCTCTCGGCGCTCGACACGGAAGCCATGCGCTCCCGTCTTTCCGAGCTCGGGAGCTATCTTTGACCTCGGAAGCCTTGAATCAAAAGTAGCAGAACTGGATGAGCGCATGAGCGCCCCGGATTTCTGGGATAACCCCGAGGCCGCCCGCGCCCTCATGAATGAGGTGAACCCGCTCAAGCGCCGCCTGGAGCAGTTCCGCGGTCTCGAAAGTGGCCTGGAAGATGTGGAGGTGGCGGTGGAAATGGCTGCTGAAGACCCCGATATGGCACCCGAAGCCAAGGCAGAGTATGATGCCTGGTTCAAGCGCCTGGAAGAATTTGAACTGCTGACCCTTCTCAATGGTCCGCATGACAACGCTGGCTGCTATGTGACCATTCACGCCGGAGCCGGCGGCACCGAGGCCTGCGACTGGGCCAGCATGCTGCTGCGCATGTACCTGCGCTACTGCGAGCGCCATGGTTTCAACACGGAAATCATGGAAAGCACCGATGGCGATGAAGCCGGCATCCGCTCTGTGACCATCAAGATAGATGGCGAATATGCCTATGGCTACTTGAAGAACGAGCGCGGTATCCACCGCCTGGTGCGCATGAGTCCCTTCGACTCAGCCGGCAAACGCCACACTTCCTTCTGCTCGCTGGATGCCACACCGGATATTTCCGACGACATCGAAATCGAGGTGAAGGAAGCCGATGTGAAGATGGATACCTACCGCTCTGGTGGTAAGGGTGGTCAGAATGTGAACAAGGTGGAAACCGCTGTGCGACTCACCCACCTGCCCACCGGTATCATCGTGGCCTGCCAGACCCAGCGCTCCCAGCTCCGCAACCGCGAAGAGGCCATGCGCATGCTCAAGGCCCGCCTCATCCAGCTGGAGGAAGACCGCAAGCGCGCCGAGGCCGACCGCCAGTATTCCGAAAAGGGCGATATTGCCTGGGGCAACCAGATTCGTTCCTATGTGTTCCAGCCATACCAGATGGTGAAGGACCTGCGCACCGGTTTCGAATGCGGCAATATCCAGGATGTGATGGACGGCAACATCGATGGCTACGTGGAAGCCATGCTCCGCCATAACGCCAATGCGTAAGTACAAAGTACGAAGTGCGAGGTACGAAGTAGAAGAATGCTGCGAGGAGCGCAGGAAATTTCTTACTTCGTAACTCGTACTTCGTAACTCGTAATTTTCATCATGCTTAAGGTTGATGTCCTGACCCTGTTTCCGGAGCTCATCACGGTGCCGCTGTCGCAAAGCATCATGGGCCGCGCGGCAGAAGCCGGGCTCATCGAAGTGCGCGCACACCAGCTGCGCGACTGGACGCACGATAAATACCGCCGCACTGATGATTACCTCTGCGGTGGCGGCCAGGGCATGCTCATGAAGTGCGAGCCTATTTTCGAAGCTATCGAAGAACTGCGGCAGGAGAATACGAAGGTCATCCTCATGACCCCGCAGGGCCGCGTGTTCTCCCAACCGGTGGCCGAGGAACTGGCCGCCCCCTGCATGAACGGAGCCGATGCGCACTACATCTTCCTCTGTGGGCATTACGAGGGCGTGGACCAGCGCGTGATTGATACCCTGGTGGATATGGAGCTCTCCATCGGCGACTACATCCTCACCAACGGCGCCATTGCCGCCGTGGTGGTCATCGATGCCATAGCGCGCCTGCTGCCCGGCGCCCTGGGAGATGACCGCAGCAGCGTGGAGGAATCCTTCTCCAACGGTCTGCTGGAAGCCCCGGCCTACACCAAGCCCAACGTATTCCGAGGCATGGAGGTACCCCCGGTGTTCCTTTCCGGCAACCACAAAGCGATTGAAGAATGGAAGCTCGAGAAATCCATCGAACGCACCAAGGCCAACCGCCCGGATTTGTACGAAGCCTGGGCCGCTGCTCACCCCGAGTATTTTGCCCCGAAAAAACGTAAGAAAACCAAGCTTACCACCTACAAGCCGCGTAAACCGCAAGCAGAAGCCCCCACTCAGGAATCCTGAATGGGTTTGGGCAGGAAGTAACCGCGCTGCTTTTCATTGATGGGAAGCCCGGCTATTTGCATGACGTGCAGCATTTCCTCCCACAGGCGGCGGCGCTCACCCAGGTCACTGGTGCGCAGCAGGTAGCTGGGGTGGTGGGTCACCACCACGGGAATGCCGTTGAAATCCCAGGTGCGTTCCTGATAGGCAGCCAGGGGAAGATTTCCCTGCTGCAACAGGCCTCGGGCGGCGATGACGCCCAACGCCACAATCACGCGCGGCTGCACAAGGCGCATTTCAAAATCCACCACCGGGCGGCTGAAAAGAAGTTCCTTATCGCTGGGAGGGCGGGTGTTGAGAGTCTGGCGCGGCTGCGCCGGGCGGAACTTGACCAGGTGCGTAATATACACCTGCTCGCGCGTAAGCCCCATGGCCTTGAGCATGCCGTCCAGCTTGCCGCCGGCATCGCCCTGGAAGGGAAGCCCGGCCTTTTCATCGTTGTAGCCGGGAGCATCGCCCACAAAGACAATATCGGCCGTCGTGTTGCCCTGCGGCAGCACGGCTTTTTCGCGCAGTGTACCCAGCTGGCGCAGCGGTCCCCAGGTGGGCAGCAGCCGGCGCATATTGGCCCAGGCTTCTGCGGCATTGGCTCCACCGGGGCGGAAGAAGGGGATTTCCTCCACCTGTTCCTGCTCGGCCGGAGCGGGTTCATCCAGGTTCACATTCAAGCGCAAGGCAGGCTCTGGCTGGAGCTCAGCCACCATCTGCGTCTCCACAGGTGGGGCAGAAACCGGCCGGGCGCCACCGCGCCTGGCCGCCAGCATCCACTCGCGCAAAATACCGCGCGCCTCATCATCCACCGCCAGGCGTTGCACCCCCTGCATCTGCAGAGTGTGCAGGTAATCCAGAACTATCCCGCGGAGATTCATTCGCCGCATGGTAACACACTATGCTGCCAAGTCAAGATTTAAGACTGTTTTAACCCCGGCATCCCCCGGTTCAGTAATGGTGGATTTGAATTTACTTGATATTCACTCCATGGAAGTGATAGACTGCGTGAAATGAAACATTTTCTCATCTTGCTGAGTCTAGCCTCTCTATTACGAGCAGAGGGGGTTCCCTACTCCGGACTGGCTGCCGCCAATCAGGAAGGCGGGGGCGTGCTGGTAGCGGCAGTAGCGCATTTCGGGCCGGCAGACCGAGGCGGGGTGAATGCAGGTGATACCCTGCTGAGCATGGATGGCAAAGCCATCTGCACTAAAGAAGAACTTTACGCCTACCTGTCCACGGCCAAACCCGGACAGCAGATTACCTTTACCCTGAAGCGCCGCCATTTGACCCTCAAGCGCCAGATTACCATTGCCGACAGACTGACCCCACAAGCGGTTTTCGAGCCTTCCGACCGCCACCTGGATCAAGCAGAATGGGCCGCGCTGGAGCATCAGCAATACCTCATCGCAGCCCAACTGGCCAGCGAAGCCCCGGATTGGACGCAGATTAGCGCCGCCTTTGCAGAAATGCGCCGCATCAGCAGTCCCGAGGAGCGCCGGCAGTACTGCCACCTGCTTTTCTGGGGCAAAAAGAGCCTGCTGCATATCTATGGCAACGAGGATTCCCTGGTGGCGGCTGAGAGTTTCCTGGAAAAAGGGCGTCCTGAAGAACTCTACCGTCTCAGCGGGCGCGGAGCTGTCAGGCAGCTCCCCGAGCACCTGCGCAAACGCATTCGCCGGCAGATGGAGACCCTGCCGGATTTCGCCGGCTACTTTTCCATACACATCACCGAAAAACAATGAACAAATTATTTATTTCGCTTCTTCTCGCCAGCCAGTTGCCCCTGCAGGCGCAGGAGGTAAGTGCTGAACTGCGCGGCAATATCAGCGAGCTCATCTCCATACGCGCCGCCAACAGTCAACGCCATATCGCCTCCTCCCTGGGCAAAGCCTTCAACGAGGAAGTGTATAGCGGGCAGTTCCGCAAAACCCTGATGGGAGGCACCCCTGTGGAAGATGAGGACTCGACCGACTGCCCCATGGCCACCGCCCTGGCAAACCGCATCCTCAAGCAATTTGACCCGCGGGATTATGATGCCGCCGGCATCCTGCAGCGCATGGACACCCACCTGGCCACCCCGGCCCCTCAGACCGAGGAGGCTGAAAAGAAAGCCTGCGAAGCTTTTGAAAAGTTATCCGAACTGGTCCAGAAGGAATACCGCCCGGTGCTCCGGGCCCGGGAACACGCTAAGGAAAAGGAAATTCTGAAAGCCAATGCTGGGCGCAGCAGCGTGGTGCAGCTGGATTTCGGAGTGCAGATGGAGGTGGAACCCGGTACCGACAATATCCGCAAGCTGAACCGCGGCACTACGGAAACCGGAGTGGCATTCTACACCCGCACCACCCGCCGCATGGAGTGGAACGACCTGCCGGAAGCCATACGGCTCCAGGAAGACAAGTTGCCACCCGCACGCAGCTGGACCTTCTGGGTGCCCGCCGAGGCAGGGCAGAAGGTGGCTGAGTTCAAGCAGAAACGCACGCAGAGCGAGGAAGCCCGCCGCGCCGAGCTCATGAAAAAGCTCATGGGCAACCGCAAACCTGCCGTTTCCCTCAAGAAGCCTGTGGCAGCAGAACCTACTGAAGATGAAGAGGAAGATGAGGTAATAATGCAGAAAATCAAGGTGTGGCGCGATGACCCCGCCGCCCCCGTGAAGACTTTGCCCGATGTCGTGAGCGATATGATTTAACCACCGAAACCGATTCTACCATGAAAATCAGGCAATTTCTGGGCTGTTTCCTGCTGGGTACCCTGCTGGCTCCCTCTGCAGAGGAGATGGAGCGGAGCCTCATGCCCTACATCCGCAACATCAGCACGCGCGAAATGCGCAACTGGAACCCGGAGCAGGCAATCAAAGCCCTGGGCAACCTGCCCGGCACTCCCTCCCAGACTACATTCGATATGCTGAAAGCCACCTGGAAACAACCGGCGGGCTTCAAGCGTATCGAGTTCCAGCATGAGCAGATGAAGCAACTCATCAAAGACGGCAAAACGACAGATATGAACACCTACCTGCTCATCCTGTCGAACCGCCTGCTACTGCGCTACCTGAGCCAGCACGACCGCGATCTGTACGTCAACCACATGCTCAAAGCCTACGAGCAGGAAAAACCCCGGGAGCTGCAGCACCAGCTCAACTGGCTGGGCTCGCTCTGCTTTGTGGGAGATTTCTATGCCGAACACATGCTGGGCATTCTGGGAGCCCTGCGTGGCGAACCCGCCATGCACACCGAGCAGAAATACCAACTGCACAACATGTACCAGAAACGAGCAGCCGAAAGCAACAGACTGTGGACATCGCCGCACGAAAATGCAGCTTACCTGAAGACCCATGCCAACTCTTTCAACAAAGCACGCCTGCGATACCTGCTGCACGACCACTCGGTTCACTACGACTATGCCGCCCGCAGGGGACTTACCAACTGGCACTACCCCTGGGGCAAAGACCTTCCCATGCCGCTGGCACTAGGGCTGCAGTTGATGAAAGGCCGAAGCCAGGGGCAACTGCCACCTGTGGCAGCATTGCAGCAGATGCAGGCATCTTCTGCCACTCTGCCACCAGAAATGAAAGGATTCATCGTGCGCAACCTGCTGGCCGCAGCGCCTGATTTCACACCTTGGAAAAAGCTCAACGACCCCACCGCAGACCTCTCCGAAATGCCGGACTGCACCGCCGTCAACCTGCCGCAGTGGGATGCCGCCCTCATGGGCCCGGCCACCACTGCAGCGCAAGATATTGCAGCGCTGGAAAAACTGGTGAAGCAGGAGCAGGACGCCGGGGCACTTTCCTCGCTGGTGCTCTTCACCCTGGCACAGGATGCTCGCGCTCGCGAAGACAGCATCTTCCGCGATGGGATTCCCCACCAGGGACATTTCAACTCCTTTGCAGATTTTGATATCGAGGTCACGGAAGACGGCATAGATATCCTCATCAACGATGACGGCCCAGTCTTCGAAAAAGACGATGCCGCTTTGCGCACACGGTGCCGCAGCCTGAATGTTGCCCTGCACCGCTGCGCCTTGCAGCTGGCACTATTAGAACGCGATGGCCAGCTCCATGAACATAAGAAAGCCGCCGCAGCCCTGGCTAAGGTGCTGAACCAGCACCGGCTCTGGCCACTGCTGATGAGTGAGTACAGCATGCGTCACCTGGGACCGGAAACCTGTGTGCAGCTGCTGGATGCATGCCGGGCAGACAGCAACATCCTCTACCACCTGGGACGACTGTTCACCAGGTCATCCATCTCCATTATCCATGAGCTGGCGGGCATTATCACCAAACGCACCGATGAAGACGGCAACCCCGACCCGGAGCAGGAACTGCTTGCCCCGCTTCTCAGAGACCATTTCATCAACACAAATGAGCTGCCCCACACCCCGGAACAGCTGGCCGAGGTGCAGCGCCGCTGGCTGCAGCTGGACGACATGGCCCCGGACAAGATGACAGCCGTGCGGCTTCTGCGCGTGGGACGCATGAATGCCGGCATGTACCGCACCGACCTGTCTACCGAGCGCATCTCCGGCAAGCGAAGTATCCGGGGGTACCATCTTGTACGCCACGCCCTGCAACAGGGCGACACTCCCACAGCAGAGAAAATTCTGGCCATCATGTGCCATAGACCGCAAATGTATAGTTATCCCGGCACGCGCCTGGCCATGGCACTGGTTGCACGAGCAAAAGGAGATGAAGCAAATGCCCGCGAACAAGAAAGGCTGGCTGTGACACTGGCAGCCATCTCCCTCAATTCCTCCTACTTTTATTACTGGGAGGACGCGGTGCGTCTGCTGCTGGAACATGGCATGACTCGTGAGGTGGAAAAACTGCTCACTATTCTGCCCAATCACGGCATGCCGTTCCTCCGCCGCGCACTGATTCACCGACTGGCAGAGCAACGACGCTTCCGCAGTGCCGCGTTCTGGCAGGAACTGGCCGTGGCTGATTTCTGCAGCAAGGCCACACCGGCCCACGGGCTGGGCACACATGCCGAGCTGGCCTGCTGGCGCATTGCGGCAGATGCGTACCACGCCCTGGCGCTTCTGCAGCAGAACCAGGCTTCCGAACCCGCCAAAACCCTGCTGGAACAAACCATGAAGCAACTGGAGCGCATGCCCGCCCTGGCAGCCGAGCTTGCACCCTTCATCCTGACCTGCGCAGATATACCTGCCAGCACGCGCCAGGACTACCAGCGCCGCCTGCTGGCCGGAAGCGCCAGGGATGCCATAGCCCTGGCAAAACTGCGATCTGTGAAGCTGGAAAACCTGGCCACAGAAGACGAAAGTGCAGATATTGCCGCCCTGAATCTGGCTGCGCCCACAACAGCCCCGGCACCCTTCCGCTCCGAACTCTACACCTGGCACCTGCAGAAAGCAGACGCCGATGAAACCGCCGACAACGGAACCGATGAGCGCACGGCCACGCGCAGCACAATTCAGGCACGCATCGTCAACGCCTGCTATGACAACCCGAACCAGGCCCCCTGGGTTCTGCTCCAGACAGATGCCGGGCGCAAGCGCTACATAAAACTCGAGGAACTCGCACCGGATGACCTGCAGAACCTTATTGACTGGAAAGAGAAGAACCAGATCCGCACCTGGGCATTCACCGCGAAAAAGACCCTGGTTACGCGGCCTTTCGAAGCGCGTTTCGAACGATTGGTGCAAAACCCGCCCTCCCAGGGGTTGCACATTCGCGATGGCGTAGACGTGAGCAATGGCCTCACGGCCGAATTCACCACTACCCACGGTCATTCGGTGACATGGTATCTCAACCAATTGGATGATGAGGCCCGCCAATACATCCAAAAGCATGCCAGCGCAGAAAAGCCGAAGGTGCAGCTGCATACCACGCTGGCCGCCGCCGAAACCGAAGCGGCACAGCGCCAGCAGCCCATCATCGCCTTCATGCTGGGGCAGCGCAGCGGCCCGGAGGAAAACCTGCTTCATGAGCAGCTGGCCGGCAGTCTCAGGGATTTGCCCACCAACTATGTGCTGCTGGTTTGTTACAAGGACGATGAAGGTAACTGGGAGACGCCCGGGCGCCAGGTGATGCATATTCTGAGCGATTATGGCGCAATCTTCGATACCGCCGCCACTCTGCCTGAGGAGCGCGTGCTTGATACCGGCTTCCAGGTTACTCTGGGGCATGTGCCTTCTTTTGTGTTCCACTCCTTCCGCAGCCCGCTGCAGAACAGCCCGGAATACAAGGCGCTCACCGCTGCCATCCGGCCAATAACGAGGCGGAGGTGAACCGCTTGCTGGATGCCACGCCGGAGCTTCTCCACGTGCGCACGAATGAGTTTGCCTGCTGCCCGCTGCAGACGGCTATCAAGTTCAACAGCAGCGATAGTATGGTGGAGCTGCTGGTGAAGCGCGGCGCTCGCCTGAATACCCGCGACTGGTGCGGCAATACCCTGCTGCAGGACTGCCTCAACCGCAAGGATGAGAAACACTTCCGCCAGCTCCTGAAACTGGGTGCAGACCCGGATCTCCCCTCGCTTTCCATCAACAAGAAAGATGCCCTTTACCCGCTCATCAGCGCCATGCGCCAGCCGAAGTTCCTGGAGCCTCTGCTGGAGGCCGGTGCGAATCTGAATGTGCTGCTGCCGAATGGCGAAAATGCCTTGTTTGAACTGCTGAAGCAGAGCCCGAAGGCGGATATCGCACTGCTGGCCCTGCATGCACGCCGGCTGGTGCCCCTCGGGCTGAATGTGAACACCCGCACCAACATGGGCGAGAGCCTGCTCTGGAAGTTGGCTCTGCATGCCGGCCGGAACGATGTGAAGGGAAACCCCCAGGAGCTCAGGACGACCCTGGACACCATGAAACTCCTCATTGAGCTGGGGGCGGATGTGCAGGAAACCAGTACCGGCACACCCTCGCTGCTCAGTCGTCTCCGCGGCCAGTATGGCTGGGCTCCACCCCTGAACCCGGAGGTGGAGAAACTTCTCATCCAACACGGAGCCCAATAAA
Organism: Akkermansia sp.; assembly: GCA_017517805.1. GTDB lineage: Bacteria > Verrucomicrobiota > Verrucomicrobiia > Verrucomicrobiales > Akkermansiaceae > Akkermansia. Next base: position 13,848 of record JAFWYD010000017.1, on the reverse strand, counting down.
CAAAATCACTTACTATCATGCGTTTTCTTCGTTTTCTTCCTTTCTTCATCCTTAGCAGCCTCATCGTGAATGCCACAGAGGAGATGGGGCACACCTATGAGAACTCCTTTACGACGATTTCGGAGAAGGAGTTCGAGGAATGGAGCTTCCAGCAGGCTGTTCAGGCGCTGGGTACTCCGCCCGGGCCGGTGCTGGAATCGACTTACAAGATGCTGCGCAGCAGCTGGAACATGAAGTCATACTACAAGCGCAACGGCCGCCAGCACTACCTGCTCAATGACATTACCCGCAAACACACTACCACCGACATGAATACCTACATGCTGGTGCGGGCGGATTCGGTGTGGATGGATCACTCGTGCAAGTTCGATTCCCTGGCGCTGGAGGAACACATGCTCAAGCCCTATGAGGAGAAGGAGCCCCGCGAGCTGGAGCACCAGCAGAAATGGCTGGGCATGCTCGCCTTCCGCGATGACCGTGAGTGGGATTACCTGCTGGGCATTACAGAAGGTCAGCGTGGCATTCCGCCCATGCTGACCCAGCGCCGCTTCACGCTCAGCGATGGTAAGGAGCAGCGCGCTTCGGAGGTGAACCGCCTGTGGACAGACCCGGTGCTGCATGCGCCCTACATCATGCAGCGTGGTTCGGATTTTGCCCGATTGACGCTTCGCTGCATGCTGCACGATACCAGTGTGTTATATGATAAAGCCCAGCTTTCCGGCCTGACCTGCTGGAATTACACCTGGGGCAAGGACCTGCCCGAGCCCCTGGTGCTGGGCATGCAGCTCATGCAGGGGCGCGCCACCGGCAAGCTGCCCGCCGGGGCAGATTTGCAGAAGATTCGCGATGCCGCGGCCGGGCTGAGCCACGAGATGAAGAGCTTTACCGTGCGCAGCATGCTGGCGGCAGACCCCACCTGCATGCCGTGGAAGAAGCTGGATGACCCCACTGCCGGGCTGGGCGAGATGCCGGATTGCTCGGCTGTGTACACCGCGCAGTGGAGCAATGAACTGCTGGGCGCCGGTGGCAGCATGGTGGAGGAGGATGTGGCCTTGTTTGACAAGCTGGTGCAGGAGGAAAAAGCGCAGGATATGCTCTCGTCTATGGTGCTCTACTCCCTGGCCGAGGGTGCGCGCGTGCGGCGCGACAGTAATTTCAATGTGTCGATTCCCCGGCAGGGGCATTTCCGCTTCTTTTCCAACTATGATGTCATGATGTCGGAAAATGGCGTGGATGTGCTGATTGATGAGCACGGCACACGCTTTGCCCGGAATGATGAGGCCTTGCGGGCCCGGTGTCTGCGGTTGAATGCAGCCCTGCTGCGCTGCGCCCTGCAGCTGGCCATGCTGGAGCGCGATGGCAAGACCGAGGCGCTGGACAAAGGCGCCGCTGCGCTGGCCGGGCTGTTGAACCGTGAGCACCTCTGGCCGCTGCTGCTCAACCTGCATATCAGCCACCAGATTACGCCGCGCTGCCAGGTGCGCCTCATGCACCACTGCCGGGCCGACCTCAGTATCATCGAGAGCATGGACTCCCTGTTCAGCGGGGCCTCAACAGCCCCCAACCTCTTCTGGGCCAGGAGAGTCACGCCCCGCAAGGATGAGGATGGCGACCCTGATCCGGAGCCCGGGCTGGTGGCCAGTATTCTGCTCGCCCACCAGATTAATAACAGACGCATGCTCGCATCTGATGAGGAGTGGAAGACCATGCAGCGCACCTACATGGACCTGGAGGCAAAACTGCCGGGTAAGGGCTGTGCCGAAGCTCTGCTGCGCGTGGGGCGCATGAGTGATGATCTCTACCAGCCGGACCTGGAGGCCAAGTTTATCACCGGTGCCAACAGCCGCCGTGGTTACTATATGGTCATGCATGCCCTGCGCAAGGGCGACCTGCCCACTGCCGAAAAGATTCTGGAGCGCATGACCAGTGCGCCCCGCAACTACAAGTACCCCTCGACGCGCATGGCCATGGCGCTGGTAGCCCGGGCCAAGGGGGATGAAGCCACCGCCCGGGAACAGGAGCGGCTGGGTGTCACCCAGGCGGCCATGCTGCTCAATTCGTACTACTCATATTACTGGAACGATGCCCACCAGCTGCTGCTGGAGCATGGACTCTCCCGGGAATCTGAGCGGTTGATGCTGCTGCAGCCCAAGCGCAACCTCTCCTATATCCGCCCGGAGCTCCAGCGCATCATGGCGGAGCAGAGGCGTTTCCGTGGTGCGGCTTTCTGGGCGGAATACAACCTGGCTTACTACGCCAGCTCCGCGGCTCATGTGGCCGGCAAAGGCTCGCAGCACGACCTGGTGAAGTGGCGCCTGCAGGCGGATGTGTACCATGCGCTTTCGCTCCTGCAGCAAGGGAAGGGCGCTCAGGCGGAGGCTCTGCTTACCCCGGCCATGAAGCAGCTGGAGCGCATGCCCATAGCTGCTGCCACCTTGGCGCATGCCTTGCTCCAATGCGCAGATATTCCGCAGGAGACCCGCAGGAGCTATCGTGAGCGTCTGCTGGCCGGTGCTGCCGGGAATCCCACGGCGCATGCCCTGATTCAGGCGGTGGAGCTCAAGGACCTGCCCACGGTGGATGAAAGTGCAGAGCAGAAGATTCTGGAATCTCTGGCTGCTGATGCTTCGGTGCACAGGCCGTTCTCCTCCCCGCTTTACACCTGGCACCTGCAGAAAACGGACCGGGTGCCGGATGAAGATGAGGAAACCGATGAACGCACGAGCAGCAGTGCCACCATCAGTGCCCGCATTTTGTCCGCGGGTTATGAAAAGGCCGGGCAGAGCCCCTGGGTGGAGCTGCTCACCGAAAAAGGCCGTAAACTGCGCGTGAAACTGGAAGAGATGGCGGCAGATGATATCGCCAATATCATCGAATGGAAGGAGACAAACGGCATCTGCACCTGGACGGTCCACCGGGGAATCCCCGTGGAAATCTTCGATGGCAGACTGGATAAGATAGCAGTCGAAAAATTCTCCGGCACTCATAAAATCAATGGCCGCGATGTATCCGACGGTCGTATAGCCGAGTTCACCCGCACAGATGGCAGCTACGCCAAGTGCTATGTCAATCTTCTGGAGGGCGAGAACCGGGAACAGGCTGAGAACTGCCCGCGGGTGGAAGAGCGCAGCATGGTGCTGCACACCACATTGGCTGCAGCGCAGGCTGCGGCAGAGTTCCGCAAGGTGCCCGTCGAGATTTTCATGCTGGGTCGCCGCGGGGGTGAGGAGGAGCAGAACTTCCGGAAAATGATAGAGAATAAGAGTGGCGGATGGAGCCAGGACAGTGCCATGCTGGTCTGCTACCAGGATGCCGATGGAAACTGGGAGGCACCGGGTCGCGAGGTCATGAACCTGCTGCGCGCTGCCTGCCCTGAGGCCATGGATGCCCCCGATACCGCCCCCGAGGACCGGGCGCTGGTGTCGGGCTTCCGGGTCACCATTTCGCCCAACCGGCATGAATTACCGGCGGTGCGACCCTTCGTGTTCACGCCCAACCTCCTGCAGGACCCGGATTACAAGAAAGCTGTGCAGATCATTCGCCGCGGCAAGGTCGAGGAGCTGGCTCAGATACTCAAAAAGCGCCCCGAACTGGTGAAATCGCGCTCTCATTTCAGCCCCGGCAACCTGCTGCACACCGCTTTGCTCAGCCGGCGCAATGAGATGGTCAAAGTCCTGCTGGAGCATGGCGCCAGCGCCAATGCCTGCTCATCCGATGGTACGCCGCTTCTCTATTTCTGCATCGATTCCAGGAATGAGGAGCTTGCGCGCTTGTTTGTTCAGCATGGTGCAAAAATCAACAAGGCCAGCCGCAGTCGCCTGGGCCGCCCGGTCTACCCCATTGAGCATGCGCTGGGAAATCCGGAAATGCTCAAGCTGCTCATAGAGCTTGGTGCCGATGCCAACATGCGCCTGGAGGGCGGCAGAACCCTGCTGCATGCTATGGTGGATAGTGCTCCGTACCTCGACCCGAAGAGGATTGAGGCGCTGATGCAGTCTGCAGCGGTGCTGGTGCCGGCCGGGCTGGATATCAGCGCGCGCGATGCCCGTGGCAACAGCGTGCTGTTCTACATGGCCTGCATGACCTCGCGCTGCGCCAGCAGCCCGCCCCACCGCGAGCCTCTGCTGCAGGCGCTGCGCCGGCTGGTGGAGCTGGGGGCCGATACCGAGGAAACCGCCGGCGGTACCCCTTCGCTCATAGACCGCCTCCGGGGGAAGTACAGCAAGGATGTGCCCGCGATGCTCCCGGACGTGGAAAAAATCATCCGCAGGGAGGAAAAGTAATTCCCGGCCGCTGGCGGTGGCTGGGAATCGGGCGTGTTCTCGCCTGCGAAATGGCTCTGCCGCCGCCGCCGGCGGAACAGTCGGAAATTACCAGCGGGCTTTATTAAAGCGCGCCACTTCGCGCTGCACTTCGCGCATTTCGGCGCGCGCCTTGAGGTCGTAGCGCTGGTCGCGGTGAGTCTTGCCGCGGCCAATGCCGATTTCAGCCTTCACCTTGCCGTTTTTCCAGTAAAGGCGCAGCAGGGGCAGGGCAAAGCCTTTCTGCGCCTGCTGGATTTCCAGCTTCAGGATTTCGCGCTTGTGCATGAGCAGGCGGCGCGGGCGTTTGGCCTCGTGCTGGAACCACTTGCCAGCAGTTTCCCAGGGCTGCACATCGCAGCCGTAGAGGAAGAGCTGCCCCTTTTCCACGCGGGCGAAGGCATCGGCCACATTCACCTTGCCGGCGCGGATGGATTTGACCTCGGTACCGCGCAGCTCGATACCACATTCGTGCCGGCCCATGATTTCGTAATCACGGCCTGCTTTCTTATTGCTGGCAATCAGGTTGCTCTGGGGGGCGGGTTTCTTGGCCATAGGGTGTCTCAGGGGGGGGAGGGGAAAGAAGGCGACCCGGCGCTGCCGTTCTGGGGAGCCTGCCGGGTCGCGCGGTAAAGTGGTCCTGCGGTTCTTTACAGATCCGGGGTGATGGTGAGGGTCACAGGCTCAGAGGGGGCCATGTTGGCGGCATCGCTGGCGAGCTCGGCAAAGGGGTCCTTCTCGACTTCCTCACCCTTGCTGGCGGCAAGTTCCTCGGGGGTCATTTCGTGCCAGGTGATTTTGCCCTCGATAATCTCCGTGAGAGCGATATCGCCACACTGCATCTCCGGTGTGGTGACAATGTAGGGGTCAGAACCGTGGTTGAGCTGCTGCACGCGCTTGGAAACGATGTTGACCAGCAGCTGATTATCGCCTACGATCTGAGCGGCTTTTTCGATAAGTTCAACTTTCATGGGAGAAAAAATGGTGATACCCCGCGCTTGCGGGCTCGGGCATTGTACAACGTAACGCCCCGCGATGCAAGCCTATATTCACGTCAGCAATGGAATAAAAGTGCCGCAGTACCACATTTTTGCTTGTCAAGCCAGGGCTCAGCGGGTAGGATAACACCATGTAGATAGCGCCGGTTATCGAGCCGGCTTTTACCCATCATAACACCACACACGAGTAAAATGGCTAATTTGAACAAAGTGATGATTATTGGCAACCTGACGGCTGACCCCGATGTGCGCACCACCCCGCGCGGCAATACGGTGGCCGAGCTCCGCCTGGCTGTCAACCGCATCAGCAGCGGCCCCAACGAGGGCGAACGTCGCGAGGAAACCACCTTCCTGGATGTGACCTGCTGGGGCCGCACGGCAGAAATCGCCGGGCAGTACCTGGCCAAGGGTCGCCCCGTCTTCATCGAGGGGCGCCTGCAGCAGGATACCTGGGAAGATAAGCAGACCGGCCAGCGCCGCAGCAAAATCCGCATTGTGGCAGAGAATATGCAGTTGCTTGGAGGCCGCGAGGGTGGTCAATCCCAGGGCGGTGGTGGCTACCAGCAGCGCTCCGGCGGTTACAACAACGGCGGGGGGTACAACCAGGGCGGCTATTCCAACGGTGGCAATTATGGCGGTGGCCAGGGCGGCTACAGCCAGGGTGGCAACTATGGCAATGGCGGCGGTGGTTACCAGCAGCGCCCCCAGCAGCAGACCCCTCCTCCCATGCCTGCTGAGGAGGACGATGATATCCCCTTCTGATAAGGAATCTGGCCCGCACACCGCTGCGGGCCTTTTCTTTTATCCCCCGGCGGCTTGTTGCCTCAGAATACAAACTGAACCAGCAGCAGAATCCCGAACCCGAAGCCCAGCGCCAGGTGCCCCGTCATCACGGGGACGGTTTCCCAAAAGGCTTGTCTGACAGTCCGGTTCATGGCGCGATGCGCGCCAAGTGTACAGATTTCGGCACCATCTGCAAGCTTTTCGCTTGCCGCAGGAATCTTTTATTTCCCGGGCTTTCACCTTGACAAATGGGGGCGAAAGGCGCATAGTAGCAAGGCCTGCGGGCAGTTTGAGAATATGAGTGAAGCAAAAGTAACGCCGGAGTTGATTCGCGCGGCGCTGACTACGGTGAAATATCCCGGGTTCAGCCGCGATATTGTTTCGTTTGGCCTGGTCAAGAACATCGAGGTGAGTGCTGAGGGGGCGGTGAAAATTGAGCTGCGCATCGAAAGCAAGAATGAGGATGTGCCGCGCTTTGTGTACCAGAGTGTTATGACGGAGGTGAAGGAGATGCCCGGCGTGAAGAGCCTTAATGTGGATATCGAGTATCACAACCCGGATGTGGAGAAGAAGGCCAGCGTGCAGGACGACCCCGCGAAGTGGAGAACGGATCTGCCGGGTGTGAAGCACATCATCGGCATTTCCTCCGGCAAGGGTGGAGTGGGCAAGAGCACGGTTTCGGCCAATCTGGCGGTGGCGCTGGCGCGCCTGGGCTATCGCACCGGCTTGTTGGACCTGGATATTTACGGCCCTTCCATGGCGTTGATGTTTGGCACGAAGGAATTGCCGGATGCCGGTGAGGATGAGCGCTTTATACCGGTGCAGGCTCATGGGGTGAAGTTGCTTTCCATGGGGTTGATGATGGATGAGGCTTCCCCCGTGGCGGTGCGTGGCCCGCTGGCGACGCGCTATACCCAGCAGTTCCTGAAGGAGACGGACTGGGGTGAGCTGGATTTTCTGATTCTGGATATGCCTCCGGGTACGGGCGATATTCAGCTGACCATCGTGCAGACGGTGCGGATGGATGGTGTGGTGGTGGTGACTACCCCGCAGGAAATGGCGCTGATTGATGCCCGGAAAGCCGTGGGGCTCTACCAGCGGACGGATACGCCCATCCTCGGCATTGTGGAGAATATGAGCTATTTCATTTGCCCCACAGATGAGAGCATCCACTTCATCTTCGGCCAGCATGGCGGCGATAAGGAAGCGGTGCGCCTCGGGGTGCCGATGCTGGGTAAGATTCCGCTGGATATCCGCACCCGCCAGGGCGGCGATGAGGGCCGCCCGGTAGCGCTCGATGATACGGGTTCCAGCCGGGTGGCCGCGGCGTTCGAAGGCCTGGCCCAGACCCTCGCCAGCTCGCTTGGTGAGTAAAAGGGTTTTCAACTCAATGGTCAAGGGGCGCATAGATGAGATGCGCCCCTTGCTTTTCCGGCTAATTTAGCTTTAATTAGCCGGAAATCAGCTGATGGAGGAGAGTATAAGGGGGTAATGAAAACCGCTTTGCGGTATGAAAACAGGGCGATGCCCTGTGTGAAAACTGCCCGGTGGGCAGAGTGAAAACCACCCTGCGGGTGGTGAGTGTATACTCGCTGCACGAGTATACAAAGAGGAGCGGCGGACTTTCGTCGGCCACTCCTCAGCTGTATCACCTTGAAAAAAACTTGTTGCTGTAGCGCGTTTACACGCGGATGGGCATGAGCACGTAGAGGAACTCATCGGCCACGCGCATGACACCGGGGCTGGAGGTATCGATGAGGTCGATGCACACATCCTGGTCGCCCACGGACTTGAGCGGGGCGAGCACATAGTCGGCGTTGAAGGAGATGGAAATCTCGCGGCCATCGTAATCGATGGGTACTTCTTCGTTGGCTTCACCCATGTTGGCGCTGGACTGCACGGACATGACTCCCGGAGTGAAGCGGAAGCTCACGGTGTTGGTCTTCTCGGAGGAGAGCAGAGAGACGCGGCGCACGGCGCTCTGCAGCTCTGCGGCGGGGATGACCACGCGCTCATTGTAGCGGCTGGGAATCACCTGGCGGTAGTTCGGGTAGTTGCCGTCGATGAGCTTGGTGATGAGCAGGGTATCATCGAAATCGAAGGAGGCCTGGTTGCTGGTGATGCGAATCATTACTTCGCCATTGTCGCCGAGCAGGCGGTGCACTTCGGCCACGGCGCGGCTGGGGATATCGATGCAGACTTCCTGGGATTCAGGGAACTCCAGTTCGCTCTCAAAGAGGGCCAGGCGGCGGCCATCGGTCGCGACCAGGGTGAGCTTGCCATCCTGGAAGCAGGTGTAGATGCCGTTGAGCACATAGCGCGTTCCATCGTTGGAAATGGCAAATTCGGTGAAGGCAAAGCCCTTGTTGAGCACGCCTTGCTGCACCTTGAATTCGCGGGCTTCCTTGAACACGGGCATGCCGGGGAACTCATTGGCGGGCAGGCCGTTGAGCTTGAACTGGGCGCGGTTGCAGCGGATGGTGGCCACGGTGCCGTTCACATCGATGCTCACTTCGCCATCGCGCAACTCGCGGATGATGCTTTGCAGCTTCTTGGCCGGCAGGGTGATGGAGCCGGGCTTGTCCACGATGCAGGGCACCTTGGTGACGATGGTCAGCTCCATGCTGGTGGTGGTGAGCTTCAGTTCACCATCCGCAGCCTCCAGCAGCACGTTGGAGAGAATCGGCATGCTCGGACGGGTGGATACCACGCCGGCCACCTTGTTGATGCCATCGAGCAGAACTTGTTTTGCGAGTGAGAATTTCATCGGTAACCTCCTTTGTTGAGCCTATTTTACAGATTCTCCAGACATCATGCAAGCACAAATTCTTAAATTCGCAAGATTTTCTATAACTTTTTTGAAAGCTATACAATATATTGTGTTAGATAACTTGCGCAAGCGATATGTTCCGATACCGTGGGGGAGAATCTGCTGCCCTGTTGCGGGAAATGCTCTGTTTCTTCCTGCTTGACACGGGGGAGGTGGGGCGTGTATGATGCGAGCATGAAGCCCGTACTTGTGTTGATGGCTCCTGGTTTTGAGGAGATTGAGCTGGTGGCACCTGTTGATATTCTGCGCCGCCTGGAGATACCGGTGGTGACCGCCGGGGTGAAGGGTCGCTATGTGGAGGGTGCGCACGGCATGGTGATGAGTGCTGAGATGCTGCTGGTGGATGTGGATGAGGCAGACTACAGCGGCATTATCCTGCCGGGCGGGCCTGCTTCCTGGTTGTTGCGCGATACACCTGCGGTGCTGGCACTGGTGCGGGCTATGCACAAGGCCGGCAAGCTGGTGGCGGCCATTTGTGCGGCACCTATCGCGCTGGAGGCGGCTGGTGTGCTGGCTGAGCGCCGCTGCACCTGCTACCCGGGGGTGGAGGGCGATTTGAAATCAGCCGCCGAGGTGGTGGCTGAACCCGCCGTGACCGATGGACTGCTGGTGACGGGGCGCGGCCCCGGTGCGGCGCTGGAGTTTGGTTTTGCGCTGGGGGTTGCCCTGGGTAAGGACGAGCAGGTGGCAGCTCTCCGCGGTTCTATGTGCGTTTAAGACCAGATGCAAGGGGGGATTCCTTTTCCTCTGGTGCACAGGCGATGATATCCTCCCTCCCCTGTGGCGGGGTAGGCTCAGATGACTCGACCCTCATCATCGGTAAACCCACCGAAGACAATGATGAGGATATCGATAATCTGCCAGATGAGGAAACCACCGCCGGTGCAGAGCTGGATGATGCCGGAGATGACCTTACCGGCATAGATGCGGTGGATGCCACCCAGGCCGAAGCAGATAAGCAGACTGAGGAGCAGGAGGACGAAGCGGGAACGGCGGGAGCGGAAGTCGCAGCGAGGGCAGTGGTTCATAATGATTCCGGGGTGTTGATGAGTTGGTGGGCGCGGGGCTCCAGGGCCTCGCGTGTGTTGGGAAGGAGTTCATCCTGCACTTCGGCGAGCAGTATTTTGAGGACGCGGCCTATGGCGGGGCCGGGTTTCAGCCCCATGGCCATGAGCTCCCGGCCGCCGAGCGCCAGATCGGCTACGGTGAAGACGGGGATATCCTCCAGTACGTCTTCGAGCAGCAGGCGTGCTTCGCGCAGGGTAGCTTGTTTCTGCTGGCGTTCGTGGGTGGATTGCGCCTCCATATCGGCCTGCTTGACGGCGAGCAGCTGCTGCAGGGTTTCGAGCCCGAGCCTGCCGATGGCGCGGCGCATGCCTGGCGCGGTGGTGGGCAGGGTGCTGTCGTGCTCGCGCACCAGGGTGACTACGGCCTGCAGGGTGGCGGTGTCGCTTTTGAGGTGGTGCATGATGCTGCGCGCCATTTCGGCACCTTGCTCGCCGTGGCCGTAGAAGTGGCCTTTGCCGCCAGCATCCCGGGTGAAGGTGGCCGGCTTGGCGATGTCGTGCAGAAGAAGGGCAAGGCGCAGCAACTCATCGGCCGGGGCGGCCTGCACCGCATGGGCGGTGTGGGTCCATACATCGTAGCAATGGTGCGGGTTGTGCTGGTCGAAACCGATGCTGGCGGCCAGCTCGGGGATGATGACGGCAAAGACATCCGGGAAGGCCTGCATCATGCCCAGCACGCCGTCTCCCACGAGGATGCCTTTCAGTTCAACAAAGATGCGCTCCACGCTCACATTTTCCAGCAAGTGCCGGTTGCGGTGGATGGAAAAGGAAGTCTCGGTTTCGATACCGAAGTTGTAGCGCGCCGCAAAGCGCAGCGCCCGCAGGATGCGCAGCCCATCCTCATTGAACCGTGCATCGGGCTCGCCCACGCAGCGGATGATACCGGCGCGCAAATCATTCTGCCCGCCGAAGGCATCCACCAGTCCGCGGGTGGGGTTGTAGGCCATGGCGTTGATGGTGAAATCGCGCCGTGCCAGGTCTTCCTCCACCCGGCTCACAAAGTTCACGCTGTCCGGGTGGCGGTTGTCTGAATAATTTCCATCGATGCGGAAGGTGGTCACTTCCACCGGCTGGCGATCCACCATGACCGTGACGGTGCCGTGCTGCAACCCGGTCTTAATCACATGGAAGCGCTTGAAGACACGCAGCACTTCCTCCGGCAGGGCATTGGTGCACACATCCCAGTCCTTCGGGGTGCGGCCCAGCAGAGAATCGCGCACGCAGCCCCCCACCACATAGGCCTCGTAGCCATAGCGTTCGAGCCGCTCCACCACCGTGAGCGCATGTGTGGGAATCTGAATCATGAGGCGCCCACATTGTATGTTGCCCCTATTGCTTTGTCAATAGTATTCGCGCTTCATTCCTGCGGCTTGAAATAGTATCCGAAGCCGCGTTCGGTGCCAATGCAGGCGGCAAAGGCACCCAGTTTGTGTCGCAAGCGTTTGATGTGGGTATCAAGGGCGCGGGTCTGGGTGGTATCAGCGTGGCCCAGGATGGCGTGCTGCAGTGCATAGCGGTCCTGCACCTTGCCGGGACGCTCCATGAGGTAGGCCAGGAGCTTGAATTCGGCAGTGGTAAGCTCCAGCGGCTCACCATCCAGGGTGGCGAGCATGGCGGCTTTATCCAGCACGAGCGGCCCCTGCTGCACCAGCACCCGGGAGGCACCGCGGTTTGAGCGTTGCAGGATATTGCGGACGCGCAACACCAATTCCTTACTGCTGAACGGTTTGGAGATGTAGTCATCTGCACCGAGACGCAGACCTTCCAAGCGGTCTTCCAGTTCGGCGCGGGCGGTGAGAAACAAGGTGGGAATATCCCGAGTTATTTCGTTTTCCTTCATGTTGCGGAAGATTTCCAGACCATCCATACCGGGTAGCATCATATCCAGAATCACGCAATCAGGCAGCGAACGCCGGATTTCATCCCATCCTTCGGAGCCGTGGTGAATCAGCGTGCATTTCCAGCCCTGCCGTTCGAGATTGAATGCTACCAGGGCAGCTATGTCTTCGTCGTCTTCTACAATGATGATGTGAGTAGCCATCCGCATTATTAAACCATTCTTCAGCTGTATGTTCAATCAGTAAATCGTGACAGAAAAGTCACATTCCATGTGACAATTGACTCACTATGCACAACTTGCAAAATGTGCAGAAAGAGGTTTTACTGAAAGCGTCGACCGGAACCGGCGACACAATAACGAAAGAAAAAACGATATGAAAAAGAATACCATCATGGCACTGGCCCTGGCCATCGGGGCCGCTCCTATTACACAGGCCGCTGATTTTGACCTTGCCGCGCACATGAAGGATGCGTTCAAGCTCTTTGATGCGAAGCGGGACAACGCGGAGAACCCCTATCTGCAGGAATTCAGTATCAAATTGCGCGGTCAGTACCAGGGCGCCTGGGTGGATCCCGCTGGCGGCAGTGACCGCGTCAAGGGCGACCGCAAGGACAACAACGAGTGGCGCCGTTTCCGCCTGGGAGCTCAGGCAAAGGTGCTGGAGCAATTTACCATCAAGGGAGTATGGAATATTGGCGGGCTCGATGGCCGCAGCAAGTACAGCGACGGTGCCTGGCATCGCTCCCGCTCTGAAGGAAGCCTGGATGAGCTGACTATTTCCACGAAACTGGATTCGGTAACGCTGACTCTGGGTAAGCACAAGCCCGCCTACATGGCAGAGTACCGCACTTCCAGCGGTAAGCTGATTACCCTGGAGCGCTCAGCGCTGGTGAATCAGCTGAAGGCCGAGAAGCTCTATGGTGTCTCGGTTGCAAACGCCGATAAGAAAGCCGACTGGGGCTGGAACGCGGGTGTATGGGTCGACGGTCAGCGTGATAATACCTGGCTGGAGCCCTCTCTCAATGGGGGTGACAATGTGACCCTGGGTATGGGGATTTCCCGCGCAACAGGTTGCAATGGCCGCCTTACGCTTGATTTTATGCACAGCTTCCGCAATGAGGGCCGTGACACGGGAGACGTGGAATATGCCGGCCCCGGCGCGGCGGATGTGGTGGCGCTCAGTTGGGAGGGCAAACAGGGTAACTTCTCCTTACTGGCCGAAGCCCTGGCTGGATTTAATGTGTACGGCGGTACACAGGGAGCTGAAAACGTGTACGGGCTCATCATCATGCCCAGCTACCGCTTCTCTCCGCATTGGGAAGGTGTGCTGCGCTACCAGCTGGCCAGTGGCAGCAATGCCGTGAAGGCCGACAGCCGCTACTACAGCACGAACTCGACCTACTCCGGCACGAGTGACCTGCTGCAAGGTGTGTACCTGGGTGCCAACTACTATGTGTGCCCAGAGAATCCGCACATGCTCAAGCTCATGCTCGGCGCGGAATACCTCAATTCCCAGGGCCGCGATGCCAAGGGCAACAAGGGCTTCACCGGCTGGCAGTTATCCTCTGCCGTGCGCTTCGACTTCTGATGATGAACCACTAACCCATATAGAGAAAGATACGATTATGTTGAAGAATCTGTTTATCGCTGCTGTGGGCCTGTGCACGATGGTGCAGGCTGAAACCACCCTCACCGGTGCCGGTGCTTCATTCCCCGCCCCGGTCTACCAGAAATGGACCTATTCCTACTCGCAGGAGAATCCCGGCACCCAGGTGACCTACCAGAGCATGGGCTCCGGCGCCGGAATCAACCAGATCAAGGCCGGCACGGTGGATTTTGCTGGCTCGGACAGCCCGCTCACCCTGGAGCAGCAGAAGGAAGCCGGCCTGGTGCAGGTGCCTATGCTCACAGGCGGTGTGGTCGTCATCGTGAACCTGCCCGGCGTGAAGGATGGCCAGCTGAAGCTCAGCAAGGACGTGCTTTCCCGCATCTACCTGGGCGAAATCACCACCTGGAATGACCCCGCCAT